>JBOFFC010000189.1:0-6586 GCA_051648405.1 Lacipirellulaceae bacterium | reverse complement strand
TGAACAAGCGGCTGGGCCTGTCGCACGGCAAGGTGAGCGAGCTGCTGGCGAGACTCTTCGGCATGAAGGTCAGCCGCTCGACGAGTTGCCGCTCGACGCTGCGGTCGGCCCAGAAGTGCCAGCGGGCCGAAGAAGACGCGAGGCAGTTGGTCCGCGGCTCGCCCGCGGTGACGGCGGACGAGACCGGCTGGCGAGTAGGAGGCGAGAACGCCTGGCTGCACGCCTTCGCGACGGAGAAGGCCACGGTCTACGCGATCGACCGGAAACGCGACTCGGGCCCGCTCGCCGAGCTCTTGGGCTGGGAGTGGTCGGGGACGCTCGTCCACGACGGCTGGGGGGTCTACGACTCCTTCACGCTCTGCTCCCACCAGCAGTGCCTGGCGCACCTGCTGCGACGCTGCGCCGAGCTGCTGGCCGTGGCGACGCGTGGCGCCGTGCGCTTCCCCCGCGCCGTGAAGTCGCTCCTCAAGCAGTCGCTCGACGTACGCGACCGGTTCCTCGCCGGCCGGCTGACGCTCCGCGGCGTGAGCGTGCTGCGTGGACGCTTGCAGGCCCAGATGGCGAGGCTCGTCGCACGCCCCAAGTCGCACGCGAAGAACGAACGGTTCGCCAAGTTCCTCGAATCGCACGCCGACCAGCTCTTCACCTTCCTACGCCCCGAATTCTTGCCGCCCGAGTTCCCGCGGCAGGGGCTCGTCGAGGCCACCAACTGGCGCGCCGAGCAGGCGATCCGGCCGGCCGTCGTCAACCGCAAGGTCTGGGGCGGAAACCGCACCGACCGCGGCGCGCTCGCTCAGGCAACCCTCTCCACCCTGCTCGTCACCCTCGCCCAGCAACGACTCGACCCCCTCCTCTGGCTCGCAAACGCTCGAAAGAGCCCGCTGCTCCTACCACTCACCGGGTGACGCGCGGTAAACAAGTACCTTCCACTTACTTGTTCGCAACTTGAAGCTCGCTTACCACGTTGCCGGCGCCCGCCACCGCGTCGGCGATCCGCTCGACTTCGGCCTTCTCTTGCTCGTTCGCCACGGGCCCACGCAGGGTTACCTTCCCCTCCTGGGTCATGACCTTCACGTTCTGCGCCGAGATCGACATGCTCGTGGCGACGATCTGCTTGCGGATGTCGGCCGTCACGGCGATGTCGGCAGTCGTGTTCCCCTGGTCGAACGGGGTCATCGCATCCCCGTCGGCGTCACGGGCGTTGAGGCCGGTGTTGTCCGGCGCCATGGGGGCGTCGAGTTGCTCGCCGGGCGCCGCCGTGGTCGAAGCGGCGGGAGGGGACGACGTGTCCGGCGTCTTTGAACCGAAGTCCTCGCAACCGAGCGCGATCACGGCGATGAGTCCTAGGATTGAGAGCCTCATAGTGTTTCTCCTTCAGAGAGCGTGGAAGTGGGTTGGTTGTCGTTAGAGAACAAGCGGTCGATAATTTGGGGCGCCGCGCGGGCGGCGACGACCTGCGCGACGTTCGCGAGCGCCGCCAAGCCGAAGCCCCCCCAGCGGTCGCTTCCCGCGGCGTTGTGCGAGGCCGTCGTCTCGGCGGTCGAGGGCGACGGCTTTCCGTTTGGGCTCCCGTTGGGGCCGGCTTCGTGCGTCGCTGCGCGGAGCGCCGCGCTCGCCAGCTCGCCGGCGACAAACCCCGCCAGCGCGGATGCCGCGACGGCGGTCCACGGGCGCCGCTCGAACACGCGTCGGGCGTCGCAAGTCTGGCTGATCGACTTGACGACACCGTGGATCGAGGTTGCTACCGATCCGATCGCTTCGGCCGCCGCGGAGACGCTCTCCGATGTCGATCCGATCGTTTCCGAAACACGCGCTTCGAGCGCAGCGGCGGCTCGTGAGAGTCTGGCCGCCGTTTCGGCCATTTCACGGCGGAGCTGTTCGGGCGAGTTATTCATCGGCGCCCCGATTCTTCGCGGGGACTCGTTGCCGCGACGCGCCGCCCGATCGACGCGTCGCCGCGTAGACCAGGGGCGCCCCCACCGCGACGAGCACCAAGGCCGCCGCGGCGTGGCATTGCCAAAGGGGCGCCCACGCAGGGTCGGTCGCCGGCGGCGATGCCAGCCAGTGCAACAAGTGGGTGAGCGCCTGCGCGAGCTCTCCCGCACTCACCAGCAACGCCACCAGCCCGAGAGCCGCCATGCCCGCCGGAACGCGCGCCCGACGGATCGCCGCTCGGGCCTCGTGCTTCGACAGGGCGACTTGCTGCAAAGCGAGCAGTCGCACGTCGGATACGATCGCCCTGACGAGCGACCCGGGCGTCGTGTCCGGCGGCTGGTGCGTATCAACCGGCATCGCTCAGCCCTTCACGCGACGGGCCAAGAACCAACCCAGTCCGGCTGCGATCAGCACCGCAGGCAGTGGGTTCTTCCGCACGAGCTCGGTGACGTCCTTCGACATCCCGCTGAGCTTGGCGGACTCAAGGTACTCGCCCCCTTGGGTGACGGTCCGGGCGACCGACTGCGAAGCGGCCCCGAGCATCCCGTCGTGCGGCAGGTTGCTACCCAGGCGGTCTCCTATGCTATGGATACCCGCCCCGGCGTTCGCCGCGAGCTTATCGGCCTCTTTCGTCACGCCGCAACAGGCTTCACTCGCCATGTCACCGACGGCCGAGGCCGCGTGGCCGGCCATGTGCGCGACAGAGCTCGCCGCTCCCTTCGCGTCATCGGCCGCCTTCGACCACTCTTCGCGCTTCGCGGGGGTGCTGGATTGGGTGGTTGACATGGCCTTGGCGCCTCTGGTTAAGGGTTTCGGATGAGGTCGTACGAGTCTCAGCGATCGCCGCGGCGATGGATGTCGCTCTTCGCCAAGCGGTCTGTTGCTTCTCGGGGTCGGCCGTCTGTGGCCGCTACACGCCGTGGTCACACCCACGGCCTCACCGCGGCCGGGGCGCTGTAGTCGTGCTGCTCTTGCTCAAGCATGTCGGTCGCCACGCCGCCCGGCTCTTCAATTGGTGGCCATGGCTTCGCGGCGTTCGGCGCGTCGATCCCGAGCGCCGACGCCAGCGACACCAAGTGGTGTTGCTCATCGACCAGGATCGCCCGGATCTGCTGAGCCACCGCGTACTCGCCGATCGACTCGCACTGCCGGACACGCTGCCGGTAGTGGCAGATCGTCTCGACCTCGGCTTCGAGGTCGAATCGCAGCATCGCCTCGGGGTCGAACGACGTCCGCACGTGCTTGGGGCACGTCTGCGGCATCCCTCCCAGGTAGTCGATCTGCTGCGCGATGATCAGGGCGTGCGACAGCTCGTCGGCGGCGTGTCGTTCGAGCTCTACGGCGACCGCCATGTACTGCGGCCCCTTGATCGCCGCCGCGTAAACGACGTACGAGATGACGGCTTGGTACTCGCGGGCGAGGTCCTCGTTGAGCAAGCCGACGAGGTCGTCGCGACTGGTGAAGTCGTACTCGGGGTGGCAGTTCGCCATGGCGGTTCCCTTCTAGCCCCCATGTTGGGGATGCGAGTGAATGAGGCGTTCAGATCCGGCCCATCAGCAACAGCACGACGACGATCAGCAGCAAGAGGCCGACGCCCCCGCTCGGTCGCATGCCCCAGTTGCGGCTGTACCCCCAGTTGGGGAGCGCGCCGACGAGCAACAAGATCAACAGGACGGTAAGGACAGTGCCGATCATCGAATCGCTCCGTTGGAGAAAGCGGCGGCGCCCGCAGTGGGCGTCGTCACGCGAGCCCACGGGTTGTGAACGCCCGTCGGGCCAAGAGCAGCGCCACGGCGCCGCACGTCGCGATCGCCACGCTCCGCAGGTCGAACCCCGATACCGACCCGTACCCGAACTGGGTCCCCACGTACCCGCCGACGATCGCTCCACCGATCCCCAGCAGCGTCGTGAAGATCAGCCCCAGGGAGTCGTCTCCCGGCATTAGTGTCCGGGCCACCACGCCGACCAGCAGGCCGAGCACGATCCACGAAAGGATCCCCATCGCAACCTCCGCATTGAGAACCGGCCGCTCTCCGGACAGACGTCCGGTCGAGGGAACACGCCACGCCGGCGCGAGCCGACGGCATTCCGTAAGGTGAGCTGTCAAGCGTTAACCGTCGGCACGGTCCCGGCAGCCGGGGCGCACGCAGGGCGCTCGCCACTGCGGATCTGCTCCCACAATTCGAGTCGATGCACGGCCACGTCGAGCGCTACCTCGAAGCCGAGCTTCACACGCCGCCCCTGGATGTCGAGCACCGTGACTCTCAGGATGCGATCCAGCGGACCGTCTCCCCCAACAACCACGACCTCGCGGATCTTTCGGGAAAGGACCAACACGATCGCAACCTCCTTGTTTCGAACCACCGACGGCCTCGCCGCCGCGCTCCAGTAACTCCCTCCACGCGGGTGTGCTCGCCCGCGTATTGCTTCAGCCGTTGGGCGGCTTCACAGCCGGGTCGGGGAGGCCGTCGTCGGCCGCGCGTTGGATGCTCTCGGCCGTAGTGCTCAGGCCGTCGATCGCCACGTCGGGGCCCGACGACAGCAGGAACACGTGGACCATCGCGCCGCTGGTGAAGGCGTGGACCACCGCGCCGGTTGCCGGCTCGACCTCGGCGGCCGCGCCGCGGACCGCTCGCCCCGTGAGCCGCTGGATGATCTCCCGCATCGCGTTTGACGACCCGTCGAACAGCCGGCGGTGGAAGTCCTGGACCTGAGCGGCCCCCTCGGGGGTCTGCGCCAGCGACCGCTCGGCCGGTGTGAGGGCGTCGTGCAGCGTCATGACGAGCGTGTCGCCACTGAGCACGACGGTCACGGCGCGGGGTGCGTGCCCCGTCCGCTCGAGCTGCAGCGCCTTGGCCGCCGCGGCGAGCTGTTCGGCAATGGTGAGCGGGTGCTGTTCCATCGGGTGGGCTCGCCATCCCTTCGCAGCAGGAGCTTCGCGGTGACCCAAGCAGGGCTACGCACGCCGCAGAAACGAAAAAAGCCGACGCGGCAGAGTCCTCGAAAGGGCTCTGTCGCGTCGGCTCACTGCAAGACTCGCCGCCCGGCCGTGGGCCGAGATGCGCTTCGTCGAGTTGTCCGACACCTTCGCTGCGATGGTCGCTGGGCGACTCTCCGCAACTGCATGAACCCTACGCTCATCTCCCGACAAGTCAATGGTCGGCACTCGGAATAGCAAGAATCAGAGCGACGACGCTTGCCGACACACTGGACGTCGCGTATCGAAGTGGGCGGGATTGGAGTAGATTGAAGAGACGCTTTGGCGAGCGGGAACGCGTTTCACGCTCCGCCGGCAGTTCGCCTTCCCGGGCGAAGCACGATCACGCGATCGTCTTGAGCAACGACCATGAAGACCATTGGACAAATCGAAGCCGCCATCTACGAAGGGGTCACGCACTTCGAGCAGGATTACATGGGGCGTGGGCCGAAGCACATCTCCGCGCACTTGCTGGGGGACCTCTTGGTGGTCCGCCTGCGCGGCGTGCTGACCGCCGCCGAGCAGCACCTCGTCCAGTCGCTCCCCGCCGAGAAGGGTCGCGATTTGCTGAAGCAAGTGCGGACGCAGCTCATCGAAACCGCGCGGCCGATCCTCGAAGCGCTCGTGCTCAAGATCACGGGGAACCCCGTTGTGAGCCTGCACCACGACATCAGCGTCGTGACGGGCGAAGAGCTGATCCTCTTCACGCTGAGCGAAGCGCCCGAGTGCCGCGACACGCGCCGGAAGTGACTCGGGCGCACCGAGCCTTGCAAGCTGCCTCGTCGCCTCGTCCGAGGCCGTGCGATCGACAGGAGCGTCTACCGAAAAGCCCCTGCCGAATGGCAAGCCCGACGCGCGACTTCCGGCTGCGGCGCCGGCGAACTAGAGCGTGCGTCCGAACCCCGTAGCGCCATCCGGGGATTTGAGTAATCTCGCCCCCTTCCCCTCGTCGTGGCCTTCCTCTCGGCCCGTCTGGAGGTCGATTATCACGCCCCCGCCGCTGCCCGAAGGTCGTGGGCTACCGCACTGGGCGATTTTGGGGGCGTGCGAGGCAATCAGCGTAAATCCTTGCGCAGCGAGTAGCCGAGGCGGGACTTGAACCCGCACGGGGGTTCCCCCCCACCGGATTTTAAGTCCGGAGCGTCTGCCAGTTCCGCCACTCGGCCGTGGGGCTTGCAGTTTAGTCGATCCGAGGGGGCGGGCCCACGCCGTGCCTGTCGCAATCCGACTGCGATACCGCGACGGAGGCGCCGGTTACGCAAAAACACCCGAATCAAAGCGATTTGCAGCCGCCGGGACAGTTTGTGTTGCGTGCCCCGGGCTGGTACGCTACGAGGGCTTCGCGGTGATCAATCCGCGCGTTGGGGACGTTCGTCCGCCGCGCGGGAACGCGCCGCCGCTTTTCGTCGTCCCTCGGCTTTAGTAGTCCTTCACTCATCCGCGATCGACGGCATTCCCGTCGAACGCGGGTCGTGCCCCCTGGCGAGTTGGTTCACCCTGTGGTGGTCCTTCCGGCAGAGCTTGGGGGCGAACCGTTGCGAACACGCATGGAGAATTCTCACGTGAACTACGGCAACTTCTCGCGTCGGGGATTCCTCGCCGCCTCGGGCGCCGGTGCGGCGCTGGCCTCGAACGCGGTTCTGGCCGCCACGAGCGGGGGCGCGAGCCCCAACG
>JBOFFC010000188.1:0-12222 GCA_051648405.1 Lacipirellulaceae bacterium | reverse complement strand
GGCGAGTGCTACGACAACGCGGTCGCCGAGCGGTTCTTCTGGTCGCTCAAGCACGAGTGGGCCAACCACGAGCGCTACGAGCACCTCGAGGCGGCCCGCTTGAGCGTGTTCAAGTACATCGAGACGTTCTACAATCGCGAGCGGCTTCACCAGGCGCTGGGCTACAAGAGTCCCGATCAGTTCGAAACCCAATACGCCCCGGTCCTCGCGGCGTAGAGCATCGCCCCGCCGCTGTCCGGAAGTCGTGGGCTATCGCAATCCGCGGCATCGCGGGGAACACGAGCGTCGCCTGGAGGGTGGGGGTCATCGACAAGGTCTTCGAGTTGCTCGGCGACTACAACGAAGATGGACTGGCTGAGGGGGGGAGGCGGGGTCAACCTGGCGGACTACACCGTCTGGCGAGACAATCTCGGCCTCACCGGCGTTCCAGGGCAGGTCGCCGGAGACGGTGACGACGATGGCGACGTTGACCAAGTCGATGACGACATCTGGTCGATGTACTACGGCAACACGCTGTCGTTGACGAATGTCGGCTGACGGTCGCTGCCGTCAAATACCGCCCAGGTCCACCCGCGGCGCTTCGCCGCGGGCGTCGGCGTCGGACTGGAAGTACTCGGCGCGCTGGACGTTGTGGACCGACGCCACGAGGTTCGTCGGGAACCGCTCGCGCAGCAGGTTCAGGTCGCGGACGTTCGCGTTGTAGAACCGCCGCGCCGCGCCGATCCGGTCCTCGGTCTCCGTCAGCTCCTGCTGCAAGCCGAGGAAGTGCTGGTCGGCCTTCAGGTCCGGGTATGCCTCGGCGACGGCCAGCAGCCGGTGGGCAGCCTGTTCGACCTGCCGCTCGTCTTCGCCGCGGCGACGGGCAGTCTCGGGGCGCGTAGACTCGTTCCGCAGGCGGGTCACCGATTCGAGCGTCCCCGACTCGTGGCGTGCGTAGCCGCGGACGACCTCGACGAGGCTGGGGATCAGGTCGAGCCGCCGGCGCAGCTCGACCTCGATGTCGGCCCAGCTCTCGCGCAGGTGCTGCCGCGTGGCGACGATGCGGTTGAAGACCGCCACCCACCAGATCGCCAGAACCAGAGCCGGCACGGTGACGAGCAGCAGCGGCGAAGGGGTCATCGCGCTCACCTCGTGGGACTAGGTCGTCTGGCGGGCGATGTCGGTCGTCAGCGGCTTCAAGTGGTCGGGCCACAGCTCGAGGAACGCGTTCAGCCAGTCGATCGAGTTGTCGAACTCCTCGGGGCTCCAGCGCTTCATGCCGTCGGTCGCGCAGAGCCACTCGCCCCGCAGCTCCAGGCGCTGGGGGCTAGCGTGGAGCATCAGCTCCATCGTCCGCGGGTGGAGCAGGTCGTAGGCGAACCGCTTGTCGTCCGACGAGACGTGGAACGCGTCGCTGAACTCGGCCGACTCGAAGTCGATGTCGTCGAACCCCAGCGCGGCGCCGATCGTGTCGAAGAAGTGCTCGCGGCGGATCGCAACCAGCGGCGCGGCCGCGTGCCGCAGCCGCACCGCCGCGTAGCTGAGGTTGTGGTGGTGCGTTTGCGATCGCTTGCCGCTGTGAGAAGTCGTCGCGTAGTGGAAGTCCCCCGCGCGGACCTCGGCGGCGCGCTCGTCGTCGAGCTCGCGCGTCATCGTGTTGTAGGCGTAGCGGTCGTGCCCCTTGGTGGTGTCCGCCATCCGGGGGAGGTCGCTCGGCAGGTCCGCGTCCTCGTCGGCGACGAACCGGTAGCGACGCCGTAGCGCGTACTCGCGCAGCCCCTTGGTCCGCTTCGCCTCGGCCTGGGCGTGCCAGGCGGCGCAGACGATCACAACCGTGATCGCTACGACGATCAGGAGGAACTGCGGGAACTCCATCGGCGCCGTCGCACGGGGCTCGGGGGGCGGGCGGTGGAGTGTAAAGCGGGGCGAGACACGACGCGAGCGCTTCTAGAAGCGCGAGGTGACCGAGCTCACTGAGCTGAAGCCTTGGCCCCAGATCACCTCGAGCGGCACGGCGGCGTAGACGCCGCGGGTGAAGACCTGCTCGATCAGCTCGTCGGCCGCCTGGATCGCGTTCTTGGGGACGAGCACGATGTCCGAGTCGTTGAGCCAGATCTCGTCGGCCGGCACCGGGCGGCGGCCGTACAGGGCCCCACGCACGTCGATCATCGTCGCCATCAGCCGCCAGTCGTCGCCGCGGCGGAAGACGACCACCTGCCGCAGGTTCGCGCCGACGCTCCAACTTCCTGCCAGGGCGATCGCCTGCGTGACGGTCGTCGGGCCTTCGAGCTCGAAGCGGCCGGGCTGGCCGACTTGGCCGAGCACGTAGACGAAGCGCGGCGCGCGCTGCTGGATATCGACCGTGATGCCGATCCCCGGCACGTACTCGGCGAAGCGGGCCTCGAGCTCTTGCTTCGCCTCGTTAGGGGTGAGGCCCTGGAGGTAGACGGTCCCCACGCCGGGGAGCTGGATCGCCCCCGCGGGGGTGATCACGACGCCGATCTGGCGGCCGCCGAGGAAACCGGCGCGGCTGTCGACTGTCTCAAGGATGTCCTCGAGGCGGGTGTTGATCTGGATCGGCGTCACCGTGATCGAGGGGACGTTGTAGTACTTTTTGTAGCGCTTCTCGAGGTCCTGTTGGAGGACCGTGATCTGGCGCCGCGCGGCGGGGACGAGCCCCACGAGCGGGAGCGTGACCATCCCGTCGGGCTGGACCACGACCTCGCGGTTGAGGTCGTCGTCACCGCCACCAGTTGAACTGGTGTCGGCGCTCTGCCCGGCGCTGCTGCCGGCGGTCAGCGATTCGACGCGCAGGCGGTCGCCGACTTGCAGCTCGTAGGGGCGCGACAGCACCTCGCGGGTGCGGACGAAGAAGATCCGCAGTTGGTCGTCGGGGCGGAGGCGGTACTCGGGGACGTGCGCCGTGCGGGCGTGGCCGACGTACTCCCCCTGCGCGTAGCGCTGCCAGTCGATCGCCCCGCGCGAATCCCAGCCGACCTCCCCTTGGCCGCAGCCCGCCATGCTATCGACGCCCCAGATGGGGTGCATCGCCGCCGGGTTGCAGCCGGGGGCGCACGCCCCCACGTTGGGGCCCGGCACGCACTCTTCTTCCTCGACGATCATCGGCGTCGAGTAGATCGCCGCGGGGGGCGCCGCGAGCGTCGATGCGGTCCCAGCGAGCAGCGCGAGCGCCAGCGCAATCGCGCTACGGCGCGCGACGCTGTGTGCGGGACCAATCGACTTCGGGCTGCGGTGGTTCATGGGAGTCAAGTGCTGGCGGTGTTCAACGAGGGGCGATTAACGCACGACGCGGGGGTACGCCCCCGACGCGGTTCGCACCGGGCCGGTGGGGGTCTCTCGCCACGCTTCCTGCGAGCCGGCGCCCGGGGCGCCGCGGTCCCAGCCGGTCGCGCGCCGCACCGACGCCATAGCGCGGCGGAACGGGTTAGCCGACTCGGTCGGGGAGGTCGCTAACGTCGCGTTCTGCTCGCCCGCTTCGCCCGACTGCCGAACGATCATCGTTGGCGACGGTTGCTGGGGGTACGTCCCCTGCGCCGCGCTGGCCGACGCGTAGGGCAAGCGCTGGGACGGGCCGGCCGCGACCGAGGTCGTGCGGAACGCGTTGGGGTCCATCCACTCGACCCCCATCCGCCGCGAAACGGCCCCGGTCGAGTACTCGGCCTGGGCGACGCGCTGACCCGCGGCGCCCGCCGCGAGCGCAACCGCTTGCTGGCCGCGCTTCTGCTCGACCTCGGCGAGGTTCGTGTAGACCATCGCCGCGGCGCCGGGCTGGGCGGCCGCCGAACGCAGCACGTCGGCCGCCTGGTCGTAGCGCCCACTCTGAGCGAGGTAGACGCCGAGCTCGTTGGCGGCGAGGTAGTTCCCGGCGTGGGCCAGGACCGCAGCGCGGAACGTCACGGCGCTCTTGCGACCGGCGGTGGCGTCGCCCCCTTGGACACTCAGCCGGGCGTAGGTTTTGCCGAGGCCGTGCAGGGCCATCGAGCCCGCTTGCTCGCCGGCGGTCGCCTCGGCCAGCTTCTGGGCGGCGTGGCGCGAGTAGAGCGCTACGGCTTCGTGGGGCGAGGGGGCGGCGAGCGAGTGGTCCAGGTCGTGCAGCAGCGGCGTGGCGTGCGACTGCGCGAGCGAGGCCGTGTCGAGCTCCGCCTCGAGCACGTCGCCGCGCGGGACGAAGTCGTCGGCCTCCTCGAGCGCGCGGAGGCCGTCGGCGAGCGCCAGCGCGTGCCGGGCGCCCCCCTCCTCGGCGTCCTTGGCGGTGGCGATCTTGCGCAACACGCCGAGGAACCGCTCGCGCGCCGCGTAGACCGCGCCCCCCTTGCCGAGCTGGAAGCCGGCCCGGACCTCGGGGATCAAGCGCTTGCTCAGCTCGTTGACGCTCGCCGTGTAGCTGAAAAAGTCGTCGTCGGAGAGCGGGGCGACGCCGATCGCCTGCGACGAGCTGCCGGCGTACGGGTCCGACGACTGCGACGGCATCGGGTAGGCGACCGTCGGCTCGGGAGCGTTGCTGGTGTTCGACGGGGGAGCGATCGAGGGGCCGGCGATCGGCTCACGCAGCGCGGGGCCGCTGAAGCCCGACGACGGCCGCGAGGCCGACGCGTTGCGCGGGATCATCGCCACGCGGGCCGCGGGGTTCTCGATGATGACGGGGCCGCTCCAGACGCCGCTGGCATCGACGCCGCCGCTCGCGGCGAGGGGGCGATCGGCGGGCTCAACGTACGCCATCGACGCCCGGTCGGCGCCCGAAGGGATGAGCTGCACGACGTTGCGAACCGAGGGCCGCGACGGGAAGTCGTCGTGCGGCAGCGCGTAGGAGTCGCCGTACGAAGCGTCGTCATCCCCCTCGACGAGCGCGACGACGTCCCCCGGCAGGGAGGGGCGGCGCGACACGACGATCGCCACGATCACCAGCGTGACCGTGACCAGAATGCCCCCCAGCGCCCCGATCAAGCGGAGCGCCGCGCGCTTTGTTTCCGCGGCTTCCATGCGCAGCTCGCACCTTTCGCGGCGCACGCCCCGTCCCTGGGGCGATGCTCATCGGGAGAACACGAAGCACGCCGAGCGCGGCGATGGCGTGTCGTCCCGCTGCTACGTTCGGCAACGACGCCGCGACCGGCTCAGGCAAACGCGGCGGCCGCGCCGCGAGTCGCCGCGCGCTTACCCCTACAGGCGTTACAGCTTCACCAGCCATTCGCCGGCACGCGGCGAGATGCAGCTAGCGATCGGGCTGCTAGCCCTCAGAATAGCCGCCGCTGCGCTTCGCGCTCCAGGGGCTCGGCGTCGAAGCCGATGCGGCGGACCTCTTCGACGAACGACCGCGGGCCGTGCGTGCAGTAGACACGCTTCGGTTCGACCCGGCGGACCAGCTCGAGCAGCTCGTCGAAGTCGGCGTGGTCCGACAGCGGCAGGGCGTGATCGACCGCCAGCCGATAGCGGGCCGTCGGCGACTGGGCCCAGCCGGTGACAGCGATCGACGTCACCGCGCCGAGGCCAGCCAGGCGGTGCTGCTTCATCGACTTGGGGAGCGTCACCACGGCGTGCCCCGCGAGGGGGCGCCCCTCGTAGCGCGCGACGTCGGCCCGGCCGGTCACCAGGGGGACGCCGCAACGCTCGTACACGAGGCTCGTGCGCCACACCTCGGGGTGCTGAAGCACGGGCACGCCGTGCGTCGTCAGCAGCTTGGTGACCTCTTGGCTCTTGCCGAGCGCATAGGCGTGGACGACCGGCGTCCGCCCCTCGGCCAGCGCGGCGTGAACGATCTCGAGCAGTTGCTCGACGACCACCGCGCGCGGCGGCAAGCGGTACTCGGGACGCCCGAAGGTCGACTCCATCACCAGGTGGTCGGCGTGGCGCGGTTCGCACGGGGCGGCGGTCAGCGACTCGCCGAGCTTGAAGTCCCCCGTGTAGAGGAGCGACTCGCCCTGCCCTTCGGCCAGCAGCATCGCCGAGCCGAGGCAGTGCCCCGCCCCGAGCGCCGTGAGCCGCAGGCCGCCGAACTCGATCGTACGCCCCAGCGCCATCGGCCAGGTGCGGTGGCCGGCGCCGAGGCGCATCTGGTAAAGCGCGGCGGTCTCGGGGGTGCAGAGGGCGAGCTCGTGCCGGGCGATGTGGTCGGCGTGGGCGTGGGACACGAACGACCGCGCCTGGCGCCGACGGACGTCGACCCAAAGCTGGGCGCCGGTCAGCAGCAGGCCGTCTTGGTAGGTAAACACGGTGAAATCGGAATGCGGAGTTCGGAATGCGGAATCGCGGACTGCGGCGCATAATACTCGGCCCGCCAAGAAATCCCCCTTCCGCATTCCGCCTTCCCCCTTTCTTCATGTCTTTCTTCGAGATCTTGATCCTCGCCATCGTGCAGGGGATCACCGAGTTCCTGCCGATCAGCTCCGACGGGCATTTGGTGGTCGCCAACGCGCTGCTCGAGGCGATGGGGAAGGCGCCCACCAAGGACTTCCTCGAAGTGAGCATCGTGCTCCACCAGGGGACGCTGCTGGCGGTACTGGTCTACTACCGGCGCGAGATCCTCCGCCTGCTGACGAGCGACCGCCGCGTGATCCCGATGCTGCTGCTGGCCTCGGTCCCCGCGGCGATCGTCGGCATCGGCATTAAGAAGGGGCTCCCCGACTCGATGGCCGACAGCGTCCTCGAAAGCGTGCTGCTCGCGGGGCTGATGTTCCCGGTTTCGGCGGCGCTGCTCGTCGCGGCGTCGCGCAAGACGGTGGGGACCACCCGGTACCAAGACGTCAACTGGCGCCAGGCCTTGGCGATCGGCTGCGCGCAGTCGTTTGCGATCCTCCCCGGCGCCTCGCGGAGCGGCTCGACGATCGCCGCGGCGCTCGGCGCCGGGCTCGACCGCGAGAGCGCGGCGACGTTCTCGTTCCTGATGGCGATCCCGGTGATCGCCGGCGCCGGGCTGCTGGAAGGGCTCGAGGTGCTCGAGGCGGGCGCTACGGGGACGGCGCCCGCGGTCCTCGCGCTGGGGTTCGCGGTGTCGTTCGTCGTCGGCCTCGTGGCGCTCGCGGCGCTGATCCGCTTCGTCAAGCGCGGGCAACTGGGGGTGTTCGCGTACTACTTGGTCCCGCTGGGGGCCGCCGTCGTCGCCTGGCAACTGGCCCGCTGAGCGCCGCAAGTGCCACCGACGCCAGCAAGCCGGCGGTCGGCTCCGGCACGGGATGGAGCGTGATCGAGTCGAGGGCCGTCGTGAAGATCGTCGCCTCGGGGTACCGGCGACGAACGTTCGGGACCTCGGTCGCGAGCGACCCCGCACGGAGGTGCGTCGCGATGATCGTCCGCGGCGCTATGGCGCTGCGGATCAGGTTGGCGTTCGCCTCGGTCAGCAGTGTGTTGAAGGTCGGGATCACCACCGCGTCGATCCCGCGACTAGCGAAGCCGAATGCGGCAAAGTTTTGGGGGATGTAGTCGACGTCGCCGAGGTGAAGCACCCTTACGCCGCCGAGCGTGACCAAGTAGGCGTAGTCCTGGATCCGCGAGAAGTCGTTGCCGAACTGGTCGAAGTGCTCGAGCAAGAAGACCTCGACCTCGATCCCCGGCGAGCCGACGATCACCGACGAGCTCTGGAAGAGGGGCGCCACAACGGTCGTTTGCGGGTTGGTGCGCAGGCCGCCGCTGCTGGTCACCTGGGGTGGTCCGATGAAGCGCGTCGTGGGGCTATTCGTCAGGAACAGGTTGACCGCTTGGACGTTGAAATGATCGGAGTGAGCGTGCGTGGTCAGCGCCCAATCGACACTGTCGAACGGGGCTTGGGCCGCGAACAGCTTCGCCCGCTCGGCGCCCGGCAGGCGCGTCCAGAACGTATCGCCGTGGTCCCACAACGTGTCGATCAGCACCTTCTCGTCACCGGCGGCGAGCAAGACGCCGTTGTTGCCGGTGAACGTCACGGTCGCCTGAGCCATCGCGACTCCCCCCGCCGAGCCCAGCAACGCGACCGCAAACCCCCGCAGCGTTGCTCCGACCGTTGCCCGGCGCCCCCACCGTGGCTGCTTCGCGTTCTGCGGGAGCGACTCGCGGTCGGCGATCTGCAAAGAGACTGACGGCATTCGTACCTCGGGGGGTGAGAAGGGGGTGGCGGAAGCGACTTACCACGGCGTTCCGAAAGCGCTTGCAGCCCCCCTCCACCCTATCCGGAGCCCGTCCCCCACTGCGTGAGCCAGCTTACGATCGGACGCGCGTTGGCCGGCTCAGCCGCCGCGGTGCGCCAATCGACGCCTCGCCCAGCCCGCCCCGGCGGCCGCGATCGCCAGCAGCACGCCGCACGGCTCCGGCACGCTCGTCGAGGGGCCCCCCCCGAGCGCGTCGCGCCACGCGGTGTAGTCGGCCGCATTGACTACGCCGTCGGCGTTGCCGTCGGCGGGGCTCAGAACGGCGCGGTTGTAGTCGCGCGACCAGGCGGTGTAGTCGCCAGCGGTCACCGCGCCGTCGGCGTTGTAGTCCGCCGACGTGCGATCGACGACCGACACGCGCGTGTCGCTCAGCAGCGCGAGGTCGAGCTCGCTGACGTCGTAGCGCGAGCCGCGGTAGAAGACCACGCCGTTCATGAGCTCGGGCACGAGGTCCTCGCCGGCGAGCGGCGCGAAGTTGCCCCAATGCGTCGCATTGCCGAGCGTCACCGGCGCCGGTCCGCCGTAGTGCGCGACCACCGCGGGCCCGCCAAAGTACAACTGCCCGCCCGAGGCCGAGACCCCCGCGTCCCAGGGCGAGCGGAAATCGCTGGGGACCTGGCCGGTCGTCGAATCGAGCCAGCCGTTGTACGCCAGCGCGTGCCCGATCTCGTGCAGGAAGACGCTCATGGCGTCGGTGTTCTCGACCGGCACGAAGGCACTGCGCGCGGTCGGGTCGGGGTCGAACCACAGCTCCTGCCGCATGTAACTGCCCGGGTTGAGCTCGATCCGCACGTCGGGCGCGGCGTCGTTGGGATCGACCCCCGAGCGGACCTCGGCGGCCATCGCCTGCTCGAACAGGTTGAAGCCCCCTTCGTTGGCGACGAACGAGGTCGTCACGCTCGCCCCCGTGGCGCGGTCGATCGTTGGATCCGCTTCGACGACGACCTCGATCGACGCGTCCCCGACCAAGAACTCGGCCCACCGCGCGCCGGCGGCGAGCGTGTGGCTCGTGATCCGGCTCTCGTACCCCGCGAACAACCCACCCGGGTCGTCGAGCGTCACGTTGAACGTGACGCCGGCAGGCGCCCGACCTGCAACCAAAGCCATCAGCGAAGCGACTAGCGCTACGAGCGCACGTTGAGACAGAATCCGCATGGCACACACTCCCCTGTTCCAAAGGTGAGAGACAGCTAGTCCAGCGGAGCACAGTACGACCCAGCCGAGAAGCGTCCCCCCGCGGTTCGTCCGTCTGTGCAGCGACGCCCGAGGCGTTGTCTGCGGGGGGCCACTTCGCTCGACCGAAGCGCTGCCCGCCGGGTACGATGCCCGCAAGGCTAGCGATCCGCGCGCTTCGCGACAGGAATCACCCCATGAGACGAGTCCGCACCGGCGGGGGTTGGCCCGCGGTCCTCTACACGCTCCGCAAAGCCCGCGAGGCGGGGGGGCTGCTACCGTTCTGGAAGGCGATGCGCTCGCGCAACAGTTGCAAGACCTGCGCGCTCGGCATGGGGGGCCAAGCCGGCGGCATGGTCAACGAGGCGGGCCACTTTCCCGAGGTCTGCAAGAAATCGATGCAGGCGATGGCCGCCGACATGCAGCCCGCGATCCCCGCCGAGTTCTGGCGCCGATACCGCCTCCCCGAGCTGCGGGCTATGTCGCCGCGACAGCTCGAGCACGCCGGGCGCCTCGTCCAGCCGATGCGCGCGACCCGCGAGTCGGGCGCCTACGAGCCGATCTCCTGGGAGGAGGCGATCGGCCGCGTCGCCGACAAGCTCGCCGCCACGACGCCCGACCAATCCTTCTGGTACTTCAGCGGGCGCAGCAGCAACGAGGCCGGCTTCCTGTTGCAGCTCTTCGCCCGGCTGTACGGCACCAACAACGTCAACAACTGCAGCTACTACTGCCACCAAGCGAGCGGCGTCGGCCTGTCGAGCGTCACCGGCAGCGGCACGGCGACCGTCGCGCTCGAGGACCTCGACTCGGCCGACCTGGTGTTCGTGATCGGCGGGAACCCCGCGTCGAACCACCCGCGCCTGATGCGCACGCTGATGCAGGTGCGCCGTCGCGGCGGGGGCGTGGTGGTCGTCAACCCGCTCGTCGAGACGGGGATGGTGAACTTCAGCGTCCCCAGCGACCCGTGGAGCCTGCTGTTCGGCACGAAGATCGCCAGCCACTACGTTCAGCCGCACATCGGCGGCGACCTCGCGCTGCTCACGGGCCTCGCCAAGCGCGTCGTCGAGCTCGGCGCGCACGACGCGGCGTTCGTCGAGAAGCACTGCGAAGGGTGGCCCGAGCTCCGCGAGCGCCTCGACGCCCTGCCTTGGCAAGAGGTCGTCGAGAAGTCGGGGGTCGCGCAGGACGAGATCGACCGCATCGCGCGCGTCTACGCCAGCGCGAAGCGCGTCGTCTTCTCGTGGACGATGGGGATCACGCACCACACGCACGGCGTGGACAGTGTCCAAGCGATCTGCAACCTGGCGCTCGTGCGCGGGATGGTCGGGCGCGCGGGTTGTGGCCTGATGCCGATCCGCGGGCACTCGAACGTGCAGGGGATCGGCTCGGTCGGCGTCACGCCGGCGCTCAAGCAGGCGGTGTTCGACCGGCTCGAGCGGCACTTCGCCGTGAAGCTGCCGACCAGCGCGGGGCTCGACACGATGGCCTGCATCGAGGCGGCGCACGCCGAGCGTCTGAAATTGGGCCTCTGCCTGGGGGGGAACCTCTACGGTTCGAACCCCGACTCGTCGTTCGCCGGCGCGGCGCTCGGCAAGCTCGACCAACTCACCTACCTGAGCACGACCCTCAACACGGGGCACGCGCACGGCGTGGCCGCCGAGACGATCCTCCTCCCCGTCCTGGCGCGCGACGAAGAACCGACCCCTACCACGCAGGAGTCGATGTTCAACTTCGTCCGCCTCAGCGACGGTGGCCCCGCGCGGCACGAGGGGCCGCGTAGCGAGGTCGAAGTGATCGCGGCGATCGCCGAGGCGGTCGCTGCGCGGCGCGGCGGGACCGAGGCGAACCTCGCAGCGATCGACTGGCGAGCGATGCGCGCGACCGGCAAGATCCGCGAGGCGATCGCCCAGGTCGTCCCCGGCTACGAGGAGATCGCCCAGATCGAGCAAACCAAGAAGGAGTTCCACGTCGGCGGCCGCGTCTTCCACGAGCCGCGGTTCGCGACCCCCAGCGGCCGCGCCGTGCTGCACACCCACTCGCTGCCGCCGCTCGCCGCGACGGGACCCGACGAGCTGCGTGTGATGACCCTACGCAGCGAGGGGCAGTTCAACACGGTCGTCTACGAGGACCACGACCTGTACCGCGGCGTCGAGGGGCGCCACGTGCTGCTCGCCCACCCCGACGACCTCACGCGGCTGGGACTCGCCCCGGGCGACGCGGTGCGCATCGAAGGCCCCGCCGGCGAGATGCGCTGCGTGAAGGCGCTCGCCCACCCCGAGCTGCGCCCCGGCAACGCGGCGATGTACTACCCCGAGGCCAACGTCCTGGTCGGCCGCGCGGTCGACCCGCAGAGCAAGACCCCGGCGTTCAAGTGCGTCGTCGTCCGCGTCACCCGCGAGACAGTGCAGCCGACGGGCGCGGCGTCGTGATCCGCCGATTCGTGAGTTATCGGAACCGCCGATAGAGGCGGAGGAACGCGGATAGGGGGGAAACGCGAACGGCGTCGCGCTTCGTTCATCGACGGTGGTCCGTGCTCGGTTCTTGCTTTGTTGCTCGCCGCGTCGTTGCGGTTCGCTGTACTGCGATTAGGTGCTATAATCTCCGCAGAAAGTGCGGTGATTGAGTACTTGTTTACCGCCCTGCGCTATTGCGCTGTTGATCGCGATCGTCTAGCGTTGGGTGATGGACACCCGAGAGCCGAAGTCTGATCGTCGGAGCTACGAAGAGCTCGAGCGGGTCGTAGCGGAGCAGGCTCGTCGGATCGTCGAGCTGGAGAAGCGGGTCGAAGAGCTTCTTCGGGCGGGGAAGCGACAGGCGGCGCCGTTCCGCAAGGAGGAGCCGACGGCGGCCCTCGGCAAGGCGCCGCGTCGGGAGAAGAAGAAGCCGGGGCGTAAGCCGGGCGAGGCGTACGGCGAGCACCGCCGAGGCGAAGAGC
>JBOFFC010000187.1:0-3695 GCA_051648405.1 Lacipirellulaceae bacterium | reverse complement strand
CAAAACCCCCTCCCCTTACCCCTCCCCCGAAAAGCGGGGGCGGGGGACAAAGCGATCGAGTGACCGTCTGACTCGGAGCCTCTTCCGGGATTCTTCCCCACGCCGCGCGGTGCAAGTTTGCCGCGCGGCGTGGCGTCGTTGATACTGGGGATCTCCGTACCCCCGAACTGTCGAAGGCGCACACCACGTGGAAACGGCCCGCATCCTCCGCAAGCACGGCCTCGTGAGCGACGAGCAACTCGTCGAGCTGCGGCAGTTGCTCGCCGAGGGGGGCCCGCAACGCATCGAGCGGGTCGCCGTCGAACGCGGGATGGCCCGCGAGGAGGACGTCCTCCAGGCGCTCGCCGCCGAGACGGGAATTGAGTGCATCGACCTCGACCGGGCCGAGGTGGACCTCTCGCTGCTCGACACGTTCCCACAGCGGATGATCCACCGCCGCGGGGTGTTCCCCGTCGCGCGGCAGAACGGCTCACTGCGGGTCGCGACGAGCGACCCCTTGGACCTCGAAACGCTCGACGAGCTCGGCGCGCTCACGGGCCTGGTGATCGAGGCGGTCGCCGCCCCGCGCCGCCAGATCGCCGAGCGGATCAAGAACCACCTTGGCGTCGGCAGCGAGACGCTCGAAGGGCTCGTCGCGCAGCGGCAGGCCGAGGAGGGGGTCGAGCTGCTGGAGGAGATCGACGCCGAGGCGGCCGAGCTCGCCGGCGAGGCGCAGGAGGCGTCGGTCGTGCGCCTCGTGAACGAGATCCTCCTCGAAGCAATCGAGCTCCGCGCGAGCGACGTCCACGTCGAGGCCCAGGCGGCCGGCATGCGGATCCGCTACCGGATCGACGGCATGCTCGTCTCGCAGCCGACCCCGCCGGAGATCAACCACTTCCGCGCCGCGATCATCAGCCGCCTGAAGATCATGGCGCACCTGAACATCGCCGAGAAACGCCTGCCGCAGGACGGGCGCATCAAGCTCCGCGTCCGCGGCCGCGAGGTCGACGTCCGCGTCTCGATCATCCCGATGGTCCATGGCGAGGGGATCGTCATGCGGATCCTCGACCGCGGCCGGATGGACTTCTCGCTCCGCGCGCTCGGCATGGGCCCGAGCCTCGACGCGGCCTTCGGCGAGCTGATCCGCCTGCCGCACGGGATCGTCCTCGTGACGGGGCCGACCGGATCGGGCAAGACGACGACGCTCTACAGCGCGCTCTCCGAGATCCGCAGCGAGGCGACGAAGATCATCACGACCGAGGACCCGGTCGAGTACCAGCTCGAAGGGATCAACCAGATCCAGGTCTACCACAAGATCGGGCTGACGTTCGCCCACTCGCTGCGGTCGATCCTGCGGCACGACCCCGACGTGGTCCTTGTCGGCGAGATCCGCGACCACGAGACGGCCGAGAACGCGATCCAGGCGTCGCTGACCGGTCACCTGGTGTTCAGCACGCTGCACACGAACGACGCCCCCAGCGCCTACACGCGGCTGATCGACATGGGGATCGAGCCGTTCCTGGTCGCCAGCACGATCGAGGGGGTGATGGCCCAGCGCCTGGTGCGGCGCTTGTGCCGCCTCTGTCGCCAACCCCACAACCCGCGGCGCGAGGAACTCCCCGACGACTTCCCGTGGGAAGACCTCGAATCCGCCGGAGGCGTGCTTTATCAGGCGCGCGGCTGCCGCGAATGCCGCGAGCTGGGCTTCTCGGGCCGGCAGGGGATCTTCGAGTTGTGCCTCTCGACCGACCGCGTGCGCCAGCTCGCCCACGACCGCGCGAGCTCGTGGGACATCCGCACCAGCGCAATCGCCGACGGCATGCGGACCCTCCGCCAAGACGGCTGGCGACAGGTGATCGACGGCGTGACGACCATCGACGAGGTGGTCCGCGTCACGAAGATGGACCGCTGAGCAGAAGCGAAGGAGGAAGGAGGAGGGATGAACGATGAGGTATGGATGCTGGTGACCGTGTTGCTAGGGACCTCGTAGCTCCTGATGGTTGTCGCGTTCCTGCGTCTTCATCGCTTCTCCTTCCTACTTCATCCTTTCGATCCCTTGCCTGAGTTCGCCTACATCGCGCGGAGCCCCGCCGGCCAGCGGCTCACGGGGACGATCACCGCGGCCTCGCAGCGCGAGGCGGTGGCGGCGCTCTCGGGGCGCGAGCTGTTCCCGGTCGAGGTCGAGGTCGCCCCGGGGGCGAAGCCCGTCGCCTCGGGGGTCCGGGTCCCGTCGAGCAAGGTGACGCCGGTCTACAACCAGCTCGCCGCGCTGCTCCGCAGCGGCGTCCCTTTGCTGCGATCGCTGACCGTGATCCGCGAGCAGGCTTCGCACGCGGCGCTCGCGGCGGTCCTTGAGGACGTCCGTGCGCGCGTCGAAGACGGCGCCAGCCTCGCCGAGGCGATGTCGCGGCACCCGGGGGCGTTCGGCGAGCTCGCCGTGAGCATGGTCCGCGCAGGGGGCGAGGGGGGGTTCCTTGAGGAGTCGCTCGACCGCGTCGCCGCGTTCACCGACCAGCAGGCCGAGCTCCGCAGCAAGGTCATCGGTGCGCTCGCCTACCCGGCGATCCTCTCGATCATCGGCACGCTGGTGGTGACGGGGCTCGTGGTCTTCGCCGTGCCGATGGTCGAGGACCTGTTCGCGCGGCTCAAGGAACGGGGCGAGCTCCCCTGGCTGACGCAGGCGCTGCTGGGGTTGAGCGCGTTCCTCAAGCGCTGGGGGCTGCTCGTCGCGGGGGCCCTCGCGATTGGGGTGTACGCCCTGCGGCAGTGGCTGGCGACCCCCGCGGGGCGCGAGGCGCTCGACCGGCTGCGGCTGCGGCTGCCGATCCTCGGGCCGATCGACCGCAGCCTGGCCGTGGCGCGACTCTGCCGCGTGCTGGGGACGCTCCTCAAGGGGGGGGTGCCGATCGTCCGCGCGCTGACGATCTCGGCCGACTCGACGGGGAATCGCGTGTTGTCGGGGGTCGTGACCGCCGCGGCCGAGAACATCAAGGCGGGGGACTCGCTCGCCGAGCCGCTCGGTTCGAGCGGCGTCTTCCCGCGCGACGTGGTCGAGATGATCGCCGTCGCCGAGCAGTCCAACAGCCTCGAGATCGTCCTCAACCAGGTGGCCGATTCGCTTGAGCGATCGACTTGGCGTAAGATCGAACTCCTGGTCAGGTTGCTTGAGCCGCTGATGCTGCTGGTGCTGGCCGGGCTGGTGTTGGCGGTGGTGATCGCGCTGCTGCTGCCGGTCATCAAGCTCAGCACCGCGATGTGACGCGGCCCGAGGCGAACCCACACAACTTCTTCACGGAACCGACAGGCAGTCAAGACATGAAGACGACGACCCGCCTCCGTCGCCGCGCGCGGCGTGGCTTCACGCTGATCGAAGTGCTGCTGGTGCTCGTGATCCTAGTGATCCTGGGTTCGATGGCGGCGTCGTTCTTCGCCGGCACGCAGGACAAGGCCTTGCGTGACGCGGCGAAGGGTCAGCTCGGGATCTTCGACCGCTCGATCGACCTCTACAAGTTCCACTGCCGGCAGTTTCCCAAGGGGCTCGAGGAGTTAATCGAGGAGCCCGGCGACAAGGCGCTCGCCGACCGCTGGGAGGGCCCCTACATCAAGGGGTCGAAGATCCCGCTCGACCCTTGGGACAAGGAGTACCGCTACAAGCTCGACGGCGACAAGTACCGCGTCTGGTCCACCGGCCCCGACGGCCAAGACGGGAGCGATGA
>JBOFFC010000186.1:0-5936 GCA_051648405.1 Lacipirellulaceae bacterium | reverse complement strand
GGCCGCTCGGGGACGCGGAAATCGTCGCCGCGCTGCAAGATCACCCGCGCCAGCGGCATCTCGCCAAAGGCCCGCGTGCCGGCGCTCTCGGCCGGGTACCACTTTCCGTTGCCTTCGGCGTCCTCGAGATAGAACTCGGGGTAGCAGTGGTCCTGCACCCACAGCAGCCGCGCGGGGACGCCGGTCGCTCGGCAGAGGGCGACGAACAGCGCCGAGCGGCCGTGGCAGTCGGCGCTCCGCGCGTTGAGCGTCGTGATGGCGCTCGTGTCGGGCCCCTCGACGTAGTCGATCTCGTCGAGCACGTGGTCGTACAGCGCTTCGACGCGACCCCAGTCGTTCGCGTCGGCGCCGGCGGACTTCGCGTAGTCTTCCGCAACCTGTCGGGCGAGCTTCTTGATCCGCGGCGTACGGGCCTCGATGTACGGGCTCGGCCCGACGAATTGACGCAGGTTCGCCGGGAGCCGCTTGGGGGCCTTCAGCGACGCGGCCTCCTCCTCACTCGGTGGAAGGACGAGCTTCGTGACGACTTCGAACGTCACGACCGCCCGGGCCTGCGCCCCGGCGGCGAGCTGCGGGATCGAGATCAGCATCTGGCGAGCGCCCCCCCCGGGGAGGTCGCGGTAGACGACCTCGCCGATCTCGGGGGACAAGTCCTGCTCGACTTGACGCACACCCTGCAAGTCGCACTCGAGCGGCAGCGCCACCATCGCGAAGATGTCGCGGCACCCGCCACGCTTCGCCGTGACCACCGCACCCACCTGAAAGCGGACCGGGGGGGAGTCCTGGAAGCGCTCCACCGCTTGCGCGGCGGGAGCGTCGGTCGGGGCGTCGAGCAACTGCCCGACGCACGCGAAGCCCAGAGCAGCGGTCAGGAGGGTTGCGATCATCCTCCAAGCTTACGCCGCGGAGTCGGCGAGAGCGCAGCGTTCCCGTGGCAGAATCGGCGCCAACGACAAAACCCCGCCACGGTTCGCTCAGGACCAGCGAACCGGGCGGGGTTTCAAGGCCGCGACGAGCCCGTGGGAAGCGGGCCGAGCGGCGCGGGGTCGGGCGGCGAGGCGACGACTCGTGACGAGCCAGGGCCTTGGGGGGGCCGCCGCGATCCGACCCCGTGGGATAGAGGAAAGAGGTCTCGCGATGGTTACAGGGGCGCCGGACCGGGGACTACCGTCGATCCGCCGTCGATCATCGTGCCGCCGTCGTAAGTGGTCGGCATCGAGTAGCCGGCCGCAGCGCAGTCGGCTTCCATCGGGTAGCCCATCGTCTGAACGTCGCCGTAAGCGCACGACGGGTCGTAGGCCATCACGGGAGCCGGAGAGGCCATCATCACTGGCGGGGCGGCCGCTACGGACGACCCGCCGCAGTACGCGCCGCGACAAACGAAGTCACGCGCCCGACGGAAACAACCGCAGCCCGTGACGCTCGTCGTCACGACCGCAAAGGTCAACACGACCAGCAAGTTCTTCATGGATCGATCCTTCTCTTTTCGCGCCCCGCGGCTCGCGTTGCGGGGCGCCCTGTGGGGGGAGGGGCGAGCGACTCGTCGCTCTGGGGGGGCCGTGGCGTGGTAGTGAAGCGAGTTGCGACTTGGGGGAGGGCTGTGCGGGCCACGGCGGTGGGACCCTCGTGACGCGGGGCGCGAGCCGCCGGCGCCCGAGGGCGAGCAACCCTACCCCACGCCGGGCGTCGTGCAACCGCGACGCGCTGATTTTTCGCAACATGGCCCGCCGTGCGCTTCGCCGCGTGCTACGTTTCCGTGCCTCGGAGTGCGCACGCACGTAGTGCGCGCTCAACTTGACCCCGTCGGCACGCGGTTGCTCGCCATGCCCTTCCCCGTCGTTGACGTCGCCCGCGCCGTCGCCGCGTTCACGTTTGTCGTCGTGGTCCACGGCGCGGCCCTCGCCGCGAGCGGCCCGCGCCCGGCCGACCGCGTGGTCCTCGTGAGTACGCGCCCGGTCGGCTGCTCGACGAGCGCCTCCCGGCTCGCGTCGGGCGTCACGGCCGCCGTGTACGAACAAGGGGCGCACGAGCAAGGCGCTCCGTCGTGCGGCGCTCGCTGGCGTGACGCCCCACTCGGCGAGGCGCTGGCGACGCTCGACCCCTCGGCGCCGATCATCGTCTTCGTCCACGGCAATCAGATCGAGGCTTGCGACGCGCCGGCCGTCGGCCTGCGGGTCGTGAACCGCCTCGTGTCGTGCGCGGGGGACGAGCGGCCGCTGCAAGTCGTCGTCTTCAGTTGGGCGTCGGGCAAGGTGCCGGGCCTGCTGCGCGACTTCCGCGAGAAGGCCGCTCGCACGCAGCCCGTGGCCTACCAGCTTGCTTGGTTGCTCGGCAAGTTGCCGCCGGGGGCCCCGGTTGGGCTGCTCGGTTACAGCTACGGTGCGCGGGTCGCGAGCGGCGCGGCGCACCTCGTCGCCGGGGGCACGCTCAGCGGGGTCTGCCTCAACGAAGTCGAACGGGCCCTCGCGCAGCGACCGATGCGGGGGGTGTTCCTTGCAGCGGCCGAAGACGCTTGTTGGCTGGCGCCGGGCCGCTACCACGGGCACGCGATGCAGTCGCTCGAGACGCTGCTGGTGACCAAGAACCCCCGCGACCCGGCGATGAAGTACTACAAATTCGTCCCCCGCAAGCCCGACCCCCCGGCGCTCGGGGGGGTGGGGCCGATCGGCTTGTCGGCCGAAGCTCGGCCGCGGGTCGCGACCAAGGACGTGACCTCGTCCGTGGGGCGCAGCCACGACCTGTTCGACTACCTGGCGGCGCCCGGCGTGGCGTCGGCCTCCTGGCGGCGCCTCACGTTCGCGGACACCGCCCCACTCCAAGGGGGTTGAGCCCGGGGGGGCGGGGGGCGACGCTTATCGAAGCCCCCGTCCTCCTGCGAGGGCTATCTCACCCCGACCGCCGCTGCTCCAACGCATGACTCGCCTGGCGTATTTCAACGGCGAGTGGCGTGCTGACGCGGGGCTCGCCGTGCCGGTCGAAGACCCCGGCTTCGCGCTCGGCGTGACGATCACCGAACGGCTGCGGACCTTCGGAGGACGTGTCTGGCGACAGGCGGAGCATTTTCGACGGCTGCGGCGCTCGGCCGAGATCGTCGGCATCGACCCCGCGGTCGCCGACGAGCTCGACGCGGCGGTCACGGAATGGGTCACCCGGCACGAACCGCTGTGTGAGGCCGACGACGATTGGGCGATCGTCGCCTTCGCCACGCCGGGGGTCGGGGGCGTGCCGACGCGCTGCGTGCATGGCTTCCCCCTCCCGTTCGCGGGTTGGGCCCACCAGTTCGCCGAGGGAGTGAGCGTCTGGCTCGCCGACGCGCGGCAAACCCCCGACAACTGCTGGCCGGCCGAGCTCAAGTGCCGCAGCCGCATGCACTACTACCTGGCCGACCAGCAGGCGGGCCGTCGTGAGCCGGGCGCGCGGGCGATCCTGCTCGACCAAGAGGGCTACGTCGGCGAGGCCTCGACGGCCAACGTGGCGGTCTGGATCGACGGAGAGGGGATCGTCGCCCCGCGACGCGAGAAGGTCCTCCCCGGCGTCAGCGTCGCGGTGCTCAAGGAGCTGGCCGAGGCGCACGGCGTCCCCTACGCCGAACGCGACCTCACTTGGGACGAGTTCCGCGAGGCCGACGAGGCGTGGCTCGCCAGCACGTCGGTCTGCCTGCTGCCGATCGTCCGCTGCGACGGCCGCCCGGTCGGCGCGGGGCGCCCGGGGCCCGTTTATACTCGGATGCTCGGGGCGTGGAGCGACCTCGTGGGGCTCGACATCGCCTCGCAGGCCGTCACCGCTGCCAGCCGCCGGATCGCTCACTAGGTCCGTGTCGCCTCTCGGGGGAACGGGCGAGGAAGGGAGACGAGGGGATGCTGCAGCGTAAGGGCGAGTCCACAGCGGCAGTTGGAAACGAGTGAAAGAGATCCACGAAGTTTGCTTCGACCATCGAGACCCGAGTCGTCCCGCTCCGTCCGCGAGCGTGGCAAGCCGTTGGTGTCAGTAGTGCCGGACGTCCATCCCCCGATCTCCCCGTCATCCCCCTAGCTCCCTTCTTTAGCGAAAGCCGCGCGTGACGACCGCGATCCACTTCTTCGGCGTCCGGCCCGACGAGCCGACGATCCCCCTCGCCGCCGCGCTGGGGGTCGGAGCGGACCTGCGGTTCGAGGGGGCCGACGAGCACCGCTTCGACCGGCTGTTCGCCGAGGCGTCGAGCGCGTACCGCGTCGCCAACGAAGCCGCCGCCGACGTGTGGGTCTACCCCCACAACTACCTGCGCACGCCGCACGAGCACGAGCACGCCGAGCGCGCCCGCCGCGCGGGGAAGCCGTGCGTCTTCTTTCAGGACGCGGACGACGCGACGCCGTGCTCGCCCCCTTACGGCGTTGTGTGGCGCGAATCGATCCTCGCCTCGCAGCAAACTCCCGTGGAGCGCTGCTTGCCGGCGTTCTCCGACGACCTGGCGCGGGACGTCGGCGGCTTCCGACCGCGACCCTTGGGCGCCACGCCGTCGGTCGGATTCTGCGGCTTCGTCGGCAGCCCCTGGCGGCGCGCTTGGTACCGCCTCCAGCGTCGCGGCGCGAAGGTGCTCGGGCTGATGCTCCGCGCCAGCGCGCTGCGGAAGCTCGAACGGGCGTCGGGGGTCCAGACGAACTTCGTGCGGCGTGACAACTTCTGGGGAGGCTCGTTCAGCCGATTCTCTGGCGCCAACGCCGACAGCCGCCGCCGCGTACGCGAGGAGTACGTCGAGAACCTGCTGGGGAGCGACTACACGCTCTGCCTCCGCGGCGGCGGGAATTTTTCGTATCGGCTTTACGAGACGCTGTCGCTGGGGCGCATCCCGCTGTTCGTGAACACCGACTGCGGAATGCCGTTCGCGGCGCCGAACGAGGGGGACGTCGATTGGCGGAAGCACGTGGTGTGGGTCGAGCGGCGCGAGCTGCCGCGGATCGGCGCCATCCTGCGTGACTTCCACGACGCGCTCACGCCCGACTCGTACGAGGCGCTGCAGCGCTCCAACCGCCGGTTGTGGGAAGAGTACCTCGAGCCCGTGGCGTGCTACCGGCGGGTGATCGGGCAGGCGCTCGGGCGCTAAGCCGCGAGCGGCTGGCCAAGATCGCCCCACGTCTTGCGAATAGAGGGGCGACGATTCCCCACCCCACACCGAGGACCGCCGTGACCGAGACCCCCGCCAAACCGCGCCGCCGCCGCTGGTGGCTCTGGGCCCCGCTCGCGCTCCTGCTGGTCGGGGCGCTGGGCGTCGGTTGGCGGCTGCTCGCCGAGCGCAGCCTGCTGGCGAAGGTCCGCGCCGCGGGGGATCCCGTGACGCTCGAGGACGTGTTCCGCGAGACGGTCCCCGACGACCAGAACGCCTGGGTGGTGCTGGCGAGCGACCCGGCGGCGCTCAATGCGTTCGAACGTGACCTTGAAGCGCTGTGGAAAGGCCCCCACGCCAAGCAGTACGACGGTTTGCTCGACAAACGTCTGACCGCGGAAGCGGCGACGGCGATACGGGAGTTGCTCGAGCGCAACCGGGCATGGGTCGATCTGGTCGAACGAGCCATTAACTGCCCTCATTACGCGTTCAAGCCGAGCTCGGAAGCCGCGCTGTCGCCCACCATCGCGACCGCCGACGTGTGTGCGCCCTGGCCGTTCCAAGACGAGCAGCTCGATTCCCTCAGTCGTCCACGCACCGCCGCCCGCACTCTCGACTTGCGGTTGGCGGTAGCGATCGCCGACGGAGGAGGAGATGAAGCGCAGCACGTCGCACGGTCTACGCTGCGGCTGGCGAAGCTCGCCGAGGGAGAACCGTTCCTCGTCGGTCGCCTCGTCGGGATTGCGATCACGGGGATGGCACTACGCCAAGTTCATGCGGCGACCTCTGGCGGCGACGTACCGGACGACTTCGACGCGCTCCTCGCTTCGCTCTCCCCGACCGAGCTACGGCGGCG
>JBOFFC010000185.1:0-31732 GCA_051648405.1 Lacipirellulaceae bacterium | reverse complement strand
GGAACGATACTACGCACGCATCGAGCGCACTGTCAACTATTCGATACAGATGCAAAGCGTCGAACGCCGTGTGTGAAGGCACTGTGAAGATAAGGGACTCGATGGTACGTATTTATTTATTCAAACTGCCAGCTATCGCACTGTGGGTATAATCACTCAGCGCATCCTGCTCACGCTCCGGATTTCATCCGCTCCAGCAACCTCCCCGGGGATCCCATCGCGTTGTAGCCCCCGTCGAGGTGCAGGATCTCGGCGGTCATGCCCGAGGACATCTCGCTCAGCAGGTAGCAGCCGGTCTTGCCAACTTCTTCGTGGGTGATGTTTCGCCCCAGGGGGGCCATCGCCTCGTAGAGGCCGAGCATCTCGTCGACGCCGGCGCCGCGGCCGGAGATCGTTTGCAGGGGCCCGGCCGAGAGGGCGTTGACCCGCACGCCACGCGGGCCCATGTCGTAGGCGAGGTAACGCACCGTGGCGTCGAGCGCCGCTTTGCAGACCCCCATCACGTTGTAGCCGGGGACCGCTTTCTCGCCGCCGAAGTAAGTCAGCGTGAGCACCGTGGCGCCGGGGACTAGCAGCTCCTTCGCGGCGCTGGTGATCGCCATCAGGCTGTGGACGCTGATCGCCATCGCCAGCTTGAAGCCCTCGCGACTGGTGTCGACGGTGTCCTTCTTGAGGTCCTCCGGCGGGGCGAACGCGATCGAGTGCAGCAAGAAGTCGAGCCGGCCGAACTCGGCGGAGCACTTGGCCATCACGGCGGCGATGTGGTCGTCGTTCGTGGCGTCCATCGGGTGCAGGAACCTCGCGCGCGGGTTCCCCTCGGTCAGCTTGCTGACGCGTCCCAGGTTCTTCTGGCGCTCGTCGTCGGCCTTGTCGGGCATGTAGGTGAAGGCGCAGTCGCCCCCTTCCTCCATGACCCGCTCGGCGATCGCCCAGGCGATCGACTGCTTGTTGAAGACGCCCGTGATCAGGCCGCGCTTCCCCTCGAACAGTCCGGCCATGCCGCCTCCACAGATGCGTTTCGCTTGGGGGTAATCGGGGGAGGTCCCCCGGGATCCCTAAGATACCGGCGTCGTCCGACGGTCCGTAGGGGGAGCACAACGGTCGGAGGCCGGTCGCTGTTGTGCGTCCCCGGCGGCGCCGTACGATCTGCGGTCACGATGACACCACGCCCGGGGACACCGACCGACCCAACTCCGCCGGTCGTTGGCGCGCTCGCGGTGCGGCTCGTTGGCCTGGCGGCGGGTGCGTCGGAGCTGGTCGAGTTCGACCGGGGGGTGGTTGGCGCGTTGCGCGACGCGCTCGCCCCCAACGGGGCGCTCGCGGGCTCGGTTCAGTTGTGGCGGCCGGGGGCCAGCGGCTGGGCCGTCGTCGAGCCGAGCGCCGTCCGGAACGAAGTCCCCGAGGCAGCCGTCGAGGCCCTCGACGCGGGGACCGCGCGGCGCATCGGTCCCTGGACCGCCGCCTGTGTTCGTCGATCGGCGACGACGCCGGGGGACCGGCAAGACGCCCCCGACGTCGTGGCGGTCGCCCTGCCGGTCGATCCGAGCGCGCTCGGCCGTTGCGCGGAGCTCTGGGGTGAAGCTCGGCGCGTCGTCGCCGGGCGACTCTCGGCCGAGCTGCGCAGCCGCCGTCTCGACGAGCTGCTCGCAATCGCCGTCGCTTGGAGCCAAACCGACGACACCCCCGCTTTGCTCGCGGCGGTTGCCGAGGCGGCGACGCGGCTCTTCGACGCCGACCGCGCGACGCTCTTCCTGTGGGACCGGCCCGGAAAGCGGCTGGTCGGGCGGCCGGCGCTGGGGATGCCCGACGGCCAGCTCGTCGTCCCCGACGACGCGGGGGTCGTCGGCCGTGTAGTGCAGACGGGCGAGGTGCTCCGCGCCGCGCCGACGTCCTCGGACGCGGGCCCCGTCGATCGCACGATCGACCGCAAGACCGGCTACCGCACTGATTCGCTGGTCTGCGTGCCGCTCGACGCCCCGACCGGCGAACGGCTCGGCGCGTTCGAGCTGCTGAACAAGCGCGGGGGCGCCCCCGGCCGCGTGGCCGAGTTCACCGACGACGACGCCGCCGGGCTCGCCGAGCTGGCGCGGCTCGCCGGCGCCGCGGTCGCTTCGGCGCGGGACTACGACCTCCTCGCCGAGCGGCGCGACTCGCTCGTCGATCAAGTGGCGAGCGGCGTGCGTCTCTTGGGCGAGTCTGCCGCGATCGTCGCGCTGCGCAAGACAGTCGATCGCGTCGCCGACGCCGACCTGGCGGTGCTCGTGCTGGGGGAGAACGGCACGGGGAAGGAGGTCGTCGCGCAGGCGCTGCACTACCGCAGCCGACGCCGCGCCGAGCCGCTGCTGGCGGTGAACTGCGCGGCGATCGCCGAGACGCTGCTCGAGAGCGAGCTGTTCGGCCACGAGGCGGGCGCCTTCACCGACGCCCGCGAAGCGCGGGCCGGCAAGTTCGAACTCGCCGACGGCGGCACGCTGCTGCTCGACGAGATCGGCGACATGAGCCCCGCCGGGCAGGCCAAGCTGCTGCGCGTGCTCGAGGACAAGTCGGTGGTCCGCGTCGGCGCGTCGAAGGGGCGGCAGGTCGACGTGCGGGTCGTCGCCGCCACCAACCGCGACCTGTTGCAACGCGTGCGCGAGGGGAAGTTCCGCGAGGACCTGTACTACCGGCTGTGCGTCGTGACGCTCGAACTGCCGCCGCTGCGCGAGCGCGGCGAAGACGTGCTGCTGCTCGCCGAGCACTTCCTGAAGCAGTTCTGCCAGAAGCGGGGCCGCAAGCCGCCGAAGTTTGCGGCCGACGCCCGCAAGCGGCTGCTGTCGCACTCTTGGCCGGGCAACGTCCGCGAGCTACGCAACCAGATGGAACGCGTCGCCTACCTGACCGACGAGCCGGCGATCGACGCGGCCGCACTCGGCCTCGCCCCGCGGTCGGCGACGGCGGGCGACGAGGCGATCGAAGTGGGGACTCTCCCCGAGGCAACGCGCCAGTTCCAGCAGCAACTGATCGAGCGCGAGATCGCCCGCAGCCGCGGCAACGTCGCCGCCGCCGCCGAACGGCTCGGCCTGCACCGCTCGAACCTGTACCGCAAGATGAAGCAGTTGGGGATGGCGGTGGAAGAGTAAGCGGGCAGCAGGCAGAGGGCGGCAGGCAGTGTCGGACCGCGAACCCGAGCGGCACGCCAGCCTTCAGGTCAGTCGTTTCTGCCCGCTGCCTGCTGCCCTCTGCCCACTTGCGCAAGCAGGCCCCCCTCCACCACGTCGAACATCCGATCAAGGTCCTCCACCGACACGTTCAGCGGCGGCATCAGGTAGACCAAGCCCGCCCGCGCGCGGAGCCACACGCCGTGCTCGAGGGCGTAGCGGGCCACGCGCCGGCCGCGCGACGACTCGTCGAGGAACGATCCGCTATCGACGAGGTCGATCGCGGCGATCATCCCGCGCTGACGCGGGTGGAGGACGCCGGGGAGTTCGGCAAGCCGCGCGAGGCGCTCGGCCATGTGGGCGATCGTGGCCGGTAGCTGGGGGAGCACGTGCTCTTCGAGCTCGTCGAGCGTGGCGAGCGCGGCGGCGGCCGCCAGCGCGTTCCCCCCGAACGTGTGGCCGTGCCAGAAAGTGCGGTCCTCGTCCGGCGAGCGGTTGAGGAACGCCTGGTAGACGCGCGGCGTCGTGAGCGTCGCGGCCATCGGCAGGTATCCGGCCGTGAGTTGCTTGCCGAGGCAGAGGAAGTCGGGGGCGACCCCCTCTTGGTCGCAAGCGAACATCCGGCCGGTGCGGCCGACGCCGACCGCCACTTCGTCGGCGATCAGCAGCACGTCGTATTCGTCGCACAGGCTGCGCAGCCCGGCGAGGAATCCCGGCGCGTGCATCAGCATCCCCGCCGAGCACTGCACGAGGGGCTCGACGACCACCGCGGCGAACTCGTGGGCTCGGCCGCGGAACTTGGCTTCGACGTTCTCGAGCGCTTCGGCGACGAGGTCGCGGCCCCCGTCTACTAGGCTGCGAGTGTCCGGGGGAGGGACGCGCTCGACTTCGCACAGCAGCGGGCCGAACACGCTCTGGTAGCGGCCGATGCCCCCCACCGCCAGCGCGCCGATCGTGTCGCCGTGGTAGGCGCCTTCGAGCGCGAGGAACTTTGTCCTGTGCGACAAGGGGACCTTGGTTGTGCGCGGCGTGTCGCATTGGCGCCAGAACTGGAACGCCTGCTTCATTGCGATCTCGATCGCGCTCGCGCCGTCGCTCGCGTAGAAGACGTGCCGCAGGTCCCCCGGCGCTAGGTCCGCGAGGCGCTTCGCGAGCCGCACCGCGACGTCGGCGCCCATCCCCAGCGACGTGCAGTGCGCGACACGGTCGAGCTGCGCGGCGATCGCCGCCGTTACCCGCGGGTGCCGGTGCCCCAGGGCCGCGCACCACATGCTGCTGGCCGCGTCGAGCAGCTCGCGCCCCTCGACGTCAACCAGCGTGCTCCCCCGGGCGTGGGCGATCACCAGCGGCTCGTACCCCGCCATCGGCGTGAACGAGTGCCAGTAGTGTTCGCGGTCCCAGTCGTGGAGTTGGTGCAAGGGGTCGCCGATGGAGGGCGGAGCCGAGTTGGCGCGAGTTGGGCGATCCCCCGCTTCCTTCAGGAGGAGGCCGCGTTTCCGAGGAGAACGGGGGGAGGTGGTGAATCAGGTACCCGGGCTTGCCTTTGGAGGAAGCGCTGTTCGTCCACACCGCCTCACCCCGCGGCGATCAACTCCAGGCAGATCTCACGCACGCGCGTGGGATCGGCGTTGGGGTTCTTCTTCTTGGCTTGCCCCACGAGGGCCCCCAGCGCTTGCTGCTTGCCCCCTTGGACGTCGGCGACGATCCGCGGGTTGGCCACCAGCAACTCCTTGCAGAGCGCGACGAGCTCCGACTCATCGACCGCCGTGATGCCGAGGTCGGCCATCGCCGCGTCGGCGTCGATCCCCTTGTCGAGCATCGCCTCGAACGCCTCGCGGGCGCGCGGGCTCGGCAAGTCCCCCGACGCGATCTTAGCCACCAGCCCGGCGAGCCGCGCCGCGGGGAGTCGCAGCTCGGCGAGCGACAGGCCCTGCCCCTTCATCACCCGCAGCACGTGCTGCGTGACCCAGTTGGCGGCGCCCTTGGGGTCGCCGCTCGTGGTCGCGACCTCGCGGTAGTAGTCCGCCACCACGCGTCCTTGGTTGACGATCACGTCGGCGTCGTAGGCCGACAGGCCGTCGTCGGTTTGCAAGCGCAGCCGCAATGCTGCGGGGAGCTCGGGCATCGCGGCGCGGACACGCTCGACCTCGGTCGAGGGGATCACGACCGGCGCCAGGTCGGGGCAGGGGAAGTAGCGGTAGTCGGCCGACTCCTCTTTTTCGCGCTGCGGGCGCGTGACGCCGGCGACGTCGTCCCAGCCGCGCGTTTGCTTCGGGGCCTCGCCGATCCGGCGCCCCGTCTCTTGGTAGTCACGCCACTGACGCTGCGCCTCGTACTCGATCGCCCGCTCGACGGCGCGGAAGCTGTTGAGGTTCTTGACCTCGACGATCGGCGTCGCGACGCGCTCGCCACCAGGGCCTTCGACGTGCAGGTTCACATTCGCATCGACGCGCAGGCTCCCCTCCTGCATGTTGCAATCGGAGACCCCCAGGTAGGTGAGCAGCAGCTTCAGCTCGGCCAGGTACGCCTTCGCCTCGGCCGAGCCGCGCAGGTCGGGCTCGCTGACGATCTCGAGCAGCGGCGTCCCCGCGCGGTTGAGGTCGATGACGGTGTCCCCCTTCGAGCCGGCGCCCGCAGACCCTCCCCCGGAAGACCCTCCCCCGGAAGATTCGTCGTGCAGGCTCTTGCCGGCGTCCTCCTCCAGGTGCGCGCGGGTGATCCGCACCCGCTTCGGCTCGAACGCCCGCTTGGGGTCGGCGATGTCGAGCCAGCCGTGCTCGGTGATCGGCAGGTCGTATTGGCTTGTCTGATAGCCCTTGGGCAAGTCGGGGTAGAAGTACTGCTTGCGGTCCCACTTGGTCGAAGGGGGGATCGTGCAGTGGAGCGCGACTCCCGCCTCGACCGCCAGCTCGACGGCGCGGCGGTTCAGCACCGGCAGCGACCCGGGGAGCCCCAAACAGACGGGGCAGACCTGCGTGTTCGGCTCGGCGCCAAACGTCGTCGCGCACCCGCAGAACAGCTTCGACAGGGTCGCTAGCTGGACGTGGACTTCGAGTCCGACAACGGTCGTAAAGTCAGGCATTGCAAAGGAACCACAGATGAACGCAGATAAACGCAGATGAAGAGAACCAGCGGGCAGCAGGCAGACGGCAGTTACCTTTGGTCATTGGTGCTTGGTCATTGGTCATTCTCCGATCAGCGTTCATCCGTGTTCATCTGTGGTTCCTTTCCTTCGTCTCCGTGCCCTCCGTGTCCTCTGTGGTGAATACGTCAAAGCGTCGGCCGGCGCGTGTGCCAGTTGGTTGCTTGTTGGTACTGGTGCGCGGCGCGGAGCAGGCGGTCTTCTGCGAGCGCCGGACCCGTTAGTTGCATCCCGATCGGTAGGCCTTCGCTGCTGAACCCGCACGGCAGGCTGATCGCCGGGAGGCCGGCGAGGTTCGCGCTCACCGTGTAGAGGTCCACCAGGTACATCGCCAGCGGGTCGCTCATCAGCTCACCGAGCTTGAACGCCGGCGCGGCGGTGACGGGGCCCGCGATCACGTCGACCTTCTCGAACGCCCGGTCGTAGTCCTGGCGGATCAGGCGGCGGACCTTGAGCGCCTTCAGGTAGTAGGCGTCGTAGTAGCCCGCGCTGAGGGCGTAGGCGCCGAGGATCACGCGGCGCTGAACCTCGGGGCCGAGCCCCTCGCTGCGGCTGCGCCGGTAGAGCCGCAGCAGGGCCGAATCGACGCGATCGACCGCCTTGGGGTCGCCGCTCTCCTGCGCGGCCTTGCGCTCGGTGGCGAGGGCCGCGTGCATCGCCCCCTCGTCGGTCCGCCGCCCGTAGTGCACGCCGTCGAACCGCGCCAGGTTGCTCGACGCCTCGCAGGGGGCGATCACGTAGTAGGTCGCCACGCCGTACCGCGCGTGCGGCAGCTCGACATCGACGATCGTTGCCCCCTGCTTGCGGTACTCGTCGATCCCGCGCTCGACCCCCTCTTGGACCTGCGGGTCGAGTCCTTTGGCAAAATGCTCGGCCACCACGCCGATCCGCAGCTTGTCGAGCGGCTTGCCGACCGACGTGCTGTAGGGCGGGACCGGCGCGGGGGCCGACGTGGTGTCGCGCGGGTCGTGGCCGGCGATCGCTTCCATCAATAGGGCGGCGTCCTCGGCGCTGGCGGCGATCGGCCCCACCTGGTCGAGGCTGCTGGCGAACGCCACCAGGCCGTAGCGGCTCACGCGGCCGTAGGTCGGCTTGAGCCCCGTCACGCCGCACAGCGCGGCCGGCTGGCGGATCGAGCCCCCGGTGTCGGTCCCGATCGACAGGGGCGCCTCGCGCGCCGCAACCGCCGCCGCGGCGCCGCCGGACGAGCCGCCGGGCGAGCGCCCGAGGTCCCACGGGTTGCGGGTGGTTTGGAACGCCGAGTTCTCGGTCGAGCCCCCCATGGCGAACTCGTCCATGTTCGTGCGACCGACGAGCACGGCCCCGGCGCCCTTGAGCATCGCGACGACCGTGGCGTCGTAGGGGGGGCGGTAGTGCTCGAGCATCCGCGACGCGCACGTGGTGAGCTCGCCGCGGTCGCAGAGCACGTCCTTGACGGCGACCGGGAGGCCCGCCAAGACGCCGACGATCTCGCCGGCGGCGCGGCGCCGATCAACCTCCGCGGCCTGGGCGAGCGCCCGCTCGGGGGTCGTCCGGAGGAACGCCCCGACGCGCCCATCAACCTCCGCAATGCGGTCGAGCGACGCCCGTGTGAGCTCGACCGACGAGACGCCGCGCGACTGGAGCAACCGCAGTTGCTCGGTGGCAGAGAGGTCCAGCGGCGAACTCATCGGCTGCTCGCGCGGGAGAGGGGAGCGTTGCGGTTTGCGCTTCAGTCACCCAGCACGGCGGGGACGCGGAACCCGACGCCGTCGTGGCGTGGAGCGCCGCCGAGGGCCTCGTCACGCGACAGGCTTGGCTGGACCACGTCGTCGCGGAGCACGTTGCGGAGTTCGACGCCGTGGGCCATCGGCTCGACCCCTTCGGTGTTGACCGCGGCGAGCTGATCGACGTAGGCGACGACCTCGGCGAGCTGCGGTGTCAGGGCGTCGAGCTGCTCGGGGGTCGGCTCGAGGCGGGCGAGCAGGGCGGCCTTGGCGACGTCGTCGCGCGTGATCGCCATCGCCACAACCCGTCCGTCAGAACACACCCGTCCTCAAGATCAGCCCGGCCCGCCGCCGCGATTCCGCTAGGCCGTCGGCAACTGGAAGGGCGCGGTCCGGACCTTCTTGACGATCGCGCCGCTGCGGATGCACTGCACGCACACCAGCAGGTGGCGGCTGGCGTCCCCCTCGCCCGCGACGCGGACCCGTTGCAGGTTCGGCTTGAACTGCCGACGCGAGATGCCGGTCACCTTCGTACCGACGCCACCGAGGTACTTCCGCTTACCGCGGATCGTCACCTGGTTGCCCATCTGCGGTCCCTTGGCGCAAATCTCGCATTGCCGGGCCATCGTCTCGACTCGTTCGCTGGAGAGGTTGTTCGGGGCGGCTCCGCGCGGGCGGGGCGCCAGTGTGCGGCAGAATCCGTGTCCGCCGAATCGGGAAAGATAGCCGATCTTCCCCCAGCGGACAACGAGCCCCGGGGCGAGAAAGTTGGCCTGCCAGCCCCCCGCCCGGTGGACCACTCGATCCGCGACGGCTCGGGTCACCGGCCGCGGGTCAGGTGCAGCACCTCGGCCGCCACGTGGCCGTTGGTGGCGATCCCCTCGGGGGCGTGGACCGTCGGGTCCCCCGCCCAGCTGGTGAAGGTCCCCCCGGCCTCTTCCAGGATCGGCTTCATCGGGGCCGAGTCCCAGAGGCACATCGCGGCGTCGATCATCACCTCGGCCCGCCCGACGGCGACCATCATGTAGCCGTAGCCGTCCCCCCAGGTGCGCGCCAGGCGGGCCGATTCCTGCAGGGCGAGGTAGACGTCGGTGGCGTCGGTCGGCCGGTTGGTCTTGAAGCCCTCGACGTCGCCGGTGAGGAACAGCCCCTCGCCGAGCGTCTCGGCCGACGAGACGTGGGCCTGGACGATCGGCCCGCCGCCGTTTTGGTACCACGCGCCCCCGCCCACCGCGGCGTAGATCATCTCCCCCGAGGCAGGGGCGTTGATCACCCCGAGGACCGGCTCGCCGGTCGCCTCGTCGAGCAAAGCCACCAGGTTCGTGTAGAGGGGTACGCCGTGGACGAAGGCCTTGGTCCCGTCGATCGGGTCGAGGACCCAGCGGAAGCCCGAAGAGCCGTCCTTCGTGCCGAACTCCTCGCCCAACACGGCGTCGTCGGGGAACCGCTCGGCGAGGCGCGCCCGGAGCAGCTCTTCGGCGCCGCGATCGGCGGCCGTCACGGGGGAGCCGTCCCCCTTGCGCTCGACCCCCAGGGACTTCGATCGGAAGAACTTCAGGGTCAGTTCGCCCGCTTCAAGGGTGATGTCGCGGGCGAACGCGAGCCGCTCGGCGATCGCCTGGTCGATCCCCGCGGTCCCGGGGATGTTGGTCGAGGGGGTGGCGACGGGGAGGGGGGTGCTTCCCATGGAGAGTCCTTCGATCGCTGAGTTGGTCAGTGCCTAGCAGTGCGGAGCCGAAACGGCGAGCGGCAAGCTCGGCAGGCTAACGCACCGCCGGGCGGGCCGCCAATGCCTTGTTGCCGACTCGGGCGCGTTGGGCAGCCCGGGCGCCCGGTGTAGAATCTGCCTCGACGGTGGACCGAGTTTCCCGCGGCATGGAGGCGATCCGACGATGTGGAAGAGCCGCGTTTTTCTCGGAATGCTAGCGGTCTTGACGCTGGTGGGTGGGCGCGTGGAGGGGCAACCGCGCGATGGCGACCCGAAAGACGGGGCGGCTTGGGGCGATGGCTCGGGATGGGACCGAGTCGTCCCCCCCACCGGCGGCGTCATCCCGGCGCCGGCGATGATCCCTCCGCCGGCCGCGATGGTCGCGGGCGGGTTGGAGTGGCAAATCCTGCAAAACCCGAACACGCCGGCGGCTTCGGTCGTTATCCTTGACCCAGTTCGCCGAGTCCTCGCCGTTTATCACATCGACTCGGCGTCCGGGCAGATTAGTCTAAAAAGCGTCCGCAACCTTACCTGGGACCTGCAGCTCGAAGGCTTCAACACCAAGGAGCCCCAGCCGGCCGAGGTCCGCGACACCAACCGCCCCTAAGGGCCCCGCCTCGCGCGGGACCCAGCCACGAACGCGTCGGCCCGACCGACGTCTCGCCGCGATGAGCCAGAAGTTCCTCAGCCTCGACGAAGCGGCCGAAAAGCTCGGGATCACCAAGGAGCGGCTCGGCGAGCTCCGCGAGGAGGGCGTCCTGAACGGGTACCGCGACGGACCGAGCTGGAAATTCCGCACGGAAGTCGTCGAGCGCCTCGTGGAAGAGGGCCTGCCGCAGCCCGAGACGGCTAGCGACGACCTGGACCTCGACCTCGGGGGGATGGCCGGACTGCCGATCGGGGACGACACGGTTCAGCTCGGGATTGAGCCGCTCGGCGACGGGGACGACGCCGAGTCGATCCTGATGAGCGAGGCCGACCTCCCCGGGGGCCTGCCACGTCCGCCGAGCACGATCATCGGCCGCAGCGAACTGGGGCTCGACGACAGCGACTTGCCGATGGCCAAGCCGGAGAGCGTGCCGAGCGCCGCCAGCGCGCCGATCGAGGTGTCCCCCGCGGCGTTCGACGACCTTGAGGAACTCGAACTGGACCTTGAAGCCGAGTCGAGCCGGATCCTCGACGCCGGCGACGTCGAAGCGGCGCAGCGCGCCGCGAAGGGGATGGCGGCCGCGGCCGCCGACTCGGGCTCGCTCGGCCTGGGGAATGAATTGGAGCTGGACATCGTGGGGAGCTCGGTCACCGGCGGCAGCCGCTCCCCCGACAGCGACGCTATGGGGGTCCTCGGCAGCGATTCCGATCCCGCGAACCTGACCGACCCGGGCGCCACCGGGGCGCTCCCCCCCATGAAGCCGGCGGCCGGCCGGGCCACGGGGTTCGACGCCGTCGAGCTCGGCGCGGACGACGACGATGACGACCTGGTCCTTGGCGACTCGGGCGACCTGGCGCTCGCCAGCGGCAGCGGCAGCGGGATGCTGGCTTCGGGGGACAGCGGAATCAACCTCCGTCCCAGCGACAGCGGGATCTCGCTGGGGGACATGCAGCTCGACCTCGCGGGCTCGGCGATGGGGTCGGCGCTGGACCTCGCGGCCCTCTCGGCCAAGTCGCAAGGGGGCTCGGTGATCGGTGAGGACGCGTTCTTGCTGACCCCCGCCGACGCCATCGATAGCGACGAGGACAGCTCGCAGGTCGTCGCGCTCGACGACCTGTCGGAGGACGGCGCCCCCGTGGCGTTTGAAGAAGACGACACCCCCGTGGGCTTCGGCGCCGACGAGGACCTCGAAGGGGACTTCGCCAGCGGGTTCGCCGGCGCCGCCGCGGGAGCTCCGGTAGTCGCCGCGTCCGGCGTCACGACTTTCCCGACCTGGATCATGGTGCTGCTCGGCTGCACGATGACCTCGATGGCCCTTTGCGGCATGATGGCCCTCGACCTCTTGCACAGTATGTGGTCTTGGGACGAGCCCTACGCGGTCAACAGCGCGCTGATGGACGCCGTGCTCAGCATCTTCGGCTGAGCGCCCGGGTTTCGCGGCCGCGACCGTTCGCCGCAGCGCGTCGGCTAGTCGGACCGTTTCGAGCCGCCGTATAGTCGTGAGTCCGACGCGGGGCGAGCGTGACGCGTGCGCGTAGTGCGCGGATCGTCGCGTGGCGGCACATTGCGGCGACGTCGTTCGCCCGCCGTCGCACCTCTCGCCTCAGGAGCTTCGATGCGCCCCCTCCACACGGACGTTTTGTGTGGCCGCTGCTGGTTCGTTGGCCTGATGATGGTTGCGCTCGGGGGGTGCCGTCCCGCAGACGAGGTCCGCAGCTACTCGGTCCCGGCGGAGAGCCCCGCAGCCGCGAGCACGCAGGCCGCGTCCGAGCCAGCGGAACGCGGCGCGCCGACGCACCGGATGCTGGCGGCGATCGTCCCCGGCGGCGGCCAGGCTTGGTTCGTGAAGGCCGTCGGCCCGATCGACTCGGTAACGAAGGCCGCGGTCGAGCTGAAGTCGCTGTTCGAGTCGCTCCGGATCGAAGCAGACCGCCCGACGTGGAAGACCCCCGAGGGCTGGGGCGAGCGCCCCGCCGAAGGGATGCGGCTAGCGACGCTCGACTCACCGGAGGCTATGCCAGGAATCGAAGTCACCGTCATCGGCCTGCCGCTGGTGGGGGAATGGGCCGCGCAGGTGCTCGACAACGCCAATCGTTGGCTCGGGCAGCTCGGTCGCGAAGCGATGACCGCCGCGACGCTCGCCGACAAGACAACAAAGCTTAGCGCGATCGAGGGGGGGGTGGTGCTCGACGCCGACGGTTGGTTCAGCGGCGGGATGGCCCCGGGAGGGGGCGCGGCGCTCGGCGGCGCGCCGTTCGCGGCGGGCGGCCCAAGGCCGGGGCCCGCGACTCCGGCGCCGCCGGCAGGGCAGGGGGGCGCCGCCGAGGGGCCGCTGGAGTTCGATACCCCCAAGGGTTGGACCGACAAACCGGGGAGCGCGATGCGGCTGGCGTCGCTCGCGACGCCGGGGGGGGCCGAAGTGACGGCGTTCGCGTTCCCCGCCACGGCGCCGGCGATGGCCGATCCGCTCGAGAACGTCAACCGCTGGCGCGGCGAGGTGGGCCTCGGGCCGACGACCGCTTCAGCGCTCGCCGCCGAGTCGGAGAAGATCGAGATCAGCGGCCGGCCGGCGGACTACGTTGTCCTCGAAGGGGCGACCGAGACGACGCTCGCCGCGATGAGCGTCCGCGGGGACGCAGTTTGGTTTTACAAGGTCCGCGGGCCGAAGGCCGAGGTCGCCACCCAGCGCGACGCGTTTCGGGCGTGGCTCGCCTCGATCCGCGTAGTGGATTGACGCGAACGGCCGATCACTCAAGGCGAACGACGTGACCACTGCAACGCTTGACGAACCGACCACACCTCCCGCCGCGGCGGTCGAGCGGCGCACGCCTCGAAAGCCGGCCCCGCGTGGCCCCCTGTTAGGAGTGATCGACGCGCTCGCGTCGCTGCGCCTGACGGTGGTGCTGTTCGCGCTGGCGATCTTCCTCGTGTTCGTGGGGACGCTGGCCCAGGTCGATCACGACGTCTGGCAAGTCGTTAACAACACCTACTTCCGCGTCTGGGTGGCGCAGGTCGAGTGGCAGGCGCTCGCCCGGCTGGTCGAGCTCTTCACGCGCACCGAGCCGCAGCCGGTCGCCGGTTGGTTCCCGTTCCCCGGGGGGAAGCTGATCGGCACGCTGATGATGCTCAACCTGATCGCGGCCCACTCGCTGCGGTTCAAGGTCGCCGCGCGGGGGCAACGACTGTTGTGGGGGGCCGGGGCGATCGCGTTGGGGGTGGCGGCCACCGCGTGGGTGGTCGTCAGCGGCTTGGACGACGCGCTCGAAGGCGAGCTGAGCCCCGCGTTCTGTAGCGGCCTGTGGCAAGCGCTCCGCGCGTCGCTCGCCGCTGGTGGCTTAGCGGGGATGTACTGGCTCACGAAGTCGCGGGACCGCGTCCGCCCCGCCGAATGGCGCCTCGGCGCGGCGCTCGTGGGGGTCGTGCTCGGCGTCGCCGCTTGGCTCTTCGCGTACCCGGACGCCCGGATCGACGACGCCGGGCTGCGGATCCTGTGGCAACTGGCCAAGGGTGGAGGCGCGGCGGCCGTGCTGCTCGCGGGCTGCGTGCTCGTGTTCCGCAAGCGTGCGGGGATCGTCCTGCTGCACGCGGGGATCGGCCTGATGATGGTCGGCGAGCTCGTCACTGACCTCGCCGCCGACGAGGCGCAGATGCGCATCGACGAGGGGCAAACGGCGAACTACGCCTACGACGTCCGCTCGACGGAGCTCGCCTTCGTGACCGCCGACGGCGCGAACGACCGCGTGACCGTTGTGCCGCAGCACCTGCTCGAGACGGCCGCCCGGTCGAACGAGCCGATCTCGCACCCCGACTTGCCGGTCGACCTGCTGGTCCGCCGCTTCGACACGAACTCGGTGCTGCGCCCGGCGGGCTCGGTCGGAACGAATGTCGCGACGCGCGGCGCGGGGCTCGAACGCGTCGCGATCGCGGCCCCGTCGGTCTCGGGGGTCGGGACCGACGCGGGCTTGAACCTCGCGTCGGCGTACGTCGAGGCGCTCGACAAGGAGTCGGGCGAATCGCTCGGCGTGTGGCTCGTGTCGAACTCGTTCTTCGCGGCGCCCGGCGGGGGGATGCTGTCGCTCGTTCCGCAGCCCGTGGAGATCGGCGGCAAGACGCACCGCGTCGAGCTGCGCTTCAAGCGCGCCTACAAGCCGTACACGGTCACGCTGAAGGACTTTCGCTTCGACCGCTACGTCGGCACGACCACTCCGAAGAACTACTCGTCGGACATCGTCCTCAAGGACCCGGCCCGCGGCGTCGACCGCGAGGTCCGGATCTGGATGAACAACCCGCTGCGCTACGGCGGCGACACGCTCTACCAGTCGAGCTTCGACAACACGACCGAGCAAACGACCTTCCTGCAAGTCGTGTCGAACACCGGGTGGATGATCCCCTACGTGAGCTGCATGCTCGTGGGGCTGGGGATGCTGACGCAGTTCGGGCTGACGCTGGGGCGGTTCGTGCGACGGCGGGCGGAGGAGGGGGTGCGTGAGCTGGCTGCGCAGGCCGCTAAGCCGCGAGCGGCGACTGCCGGCCGCGGCGTGTGGACGCACCCCACGCTGCTCGTGCCGGTGGTTGCGGCGCTGCTGACGGGCGGTTACTTGGCGAGCAAAGCGCGGCCCGCAGGCGACCGACCGGCGGGTTTCGACCTCGACCGGTTCGGCGCGCAGGGGGTCGCCGAAGGGGGCCGCGTGAAGCCGCTCGACACCCTCGCGCGGAACACCGTGCAGTACGTCTCCGGTCGTCAAGAGGTCCTCCCGATCGACGAGAAGGACAAGCGCATCTCGGCGGTGCAATGGTTGCTCGACGCGGCCGCGGCCAAGCCGGCCGCAAGGTCGCACCGCGTGTTCCGCATCGAGAATCTGGAGGTCCTCGACCTGCTCGACTTGCCGCCGCGCGTCGGCTCGTACCGCTACAGCTACGACGAAGTCCAGAAGAACGCGGCCGAGCTCGCCCGGCAGGTGAAGCTCGCCAGCGAGACGCCCGCCGACCAGCGGTCGCTCGTGCAGAACAAGGTGCTGGAGCTGGCGGCGAAGCTCAGCGCGTTCACGAAGCTCGCCAACTCGTTCGGTTCGCCCCGGATCGGCGCCGACCGCAACACGATCGAAGCCGAGCTCGCCGCGGCGCAGCGGCAGGCGCTCGTGCTGCGTGAGTCGGGCGCCCCCCGCGCGACTCCCCCCATGGACGCCGCCGGCGAGTGGCAGACGCTGTTCGAGGCGGAGCTCGACGACCTGCTGCGGCGGGTCCGCGGCGCGCCGACAAACGACGCCACCGCGGCCCTCAGCGGCGTCATCGACGCCTACGCGAAGAACGACGCGGCGATGTTCAACACACGGCTGTCGAAACTGGGCCAGGCGACGGCGGCGTACGAGGCGTCGCTCGCCAGCGCCGATTCGATCGCGCTCGCTCCGGCGGAGCGGCTGAGCGTGTCGAAGCTCGGCTTCGAGACGCTCTTCAACCGCGCGAGCCCGTTCTACTACTGCGCGGCGACCTACCTGATCGCGTTCGTGCTGACGGCCGCGTCGTGGCTCGCTTGGCCGAAGACGCTGGGGCGCACGGCGACGGCGGTGATCGCCGTGACGCTCGTCGTGCACACGCTGGCGCTCGTCGCGCGGATCTACATCTCGGGCCGGCCCCCGGTGACGAACCTCTACTCATCGGCCGTCTTCATCGGCTGGGCGGCGGTCGCCTTTGGGCTGGCGTTCGAGGCGATCTACAAGCTCGGCGTGGGGAACGCGGTCGCGTCGGTCCTCGGGTTCTCGACGCTTGTCGTGGCCTACTTCCTGTCGCTCGACGGCGACACGTTCACCGTCTTGCAAGCGGTGCTCGACACGCAGTTCTGGCTAGCGACGCACGTCGTGTGTGTGACGCTCGGGTACTCGACCACGTTCCTCGCCGGCTTCCTGGCGATCGCGTACCTGGTCGCGGGGCCGCTCCTCGGCCGGCTCGGCGCGCGGGGCGAGCAGCAGGTCACGCGGATGACCTACGGCACGCTCTGCTTCGCGCTCTTCTTCAGCTTCATCGGCACGGTGCTGGGGGGGCTGTGGGCCGACGACTCGTGGGGGCGTTTCTGGGGCTGGGACCCCAAGGAGAACGGCGCCCTGATCATCGTCCTGTGGAACGCGCTCGTGCTCCACGCCCGGTGGGGGAAGATGGTCGGACCGGCGGGCCTGGCGATGCTGGCCGTCGGCGGGAACGTCGTCACGTCGTGGAGCTGGTTCGGCGTCAACGAGCTGGGGGTCGGGCTCCACAGCTACGGGTTTACCGACGGCGTGAGCTTCTGGCTGCTGATGTTCGTGCTGAGCCAGCTCGCCGTGATCGGCTTCGCGCTCGGCGCGCTGTTCACGCGACGGCCTTCGGTCGGCCCGCTCACCGAGGGGCCGTCGCTTCGGGGGGCCGACTGACGAACGCGATCGCAAAACGCTTGGCGCTATCGCTCGGGGGGGCGACAATAATCGGCTCCCCACCCGGCGACCAAGCCGCTCCCCCCCAGGCGCCCCGCGATGGACCTTTCTTGCGCCCCCGTTCTGCGTACGCTCGCCCTAGGCGTGGCGCTACTCGCCGCCCCGCTGTCGGTGGCCGGCCCCCACGACCCCCCGGCGAACTACTACGCCACCGCCACGGGAACGGGGGCGACGCTGAAGCAGCAGCTCAACGACATCATCGACGGTCACACGGTCCGCTCGTACGACGCCGCCCGCTCGTTGCTGCAGGTCACCGACCGCGACCCGGCCAGCCCAACGCGGATGCTCACGGTCTACGACCGCGTGTCGATCAACGTCGCGGCGATCAACCCCGGCGGGAGCATCCCCGGGTGGGACCTGGGCGTTACGTGGAATCGCGAGCACACCTGGCCGCAGAGCCGCAACGTCGATAGCACGGGCCCCGACTCGAGCGACCTCCACATGCTGCGGCCGAGCGACCCCGGGGTGAACAGCGCGCGGGGCAACCTGAACTTCGGCGGCGCGTTCGGCTCGCGCCCGGGTGGCAACGCGTTCGGTTCGATCTCCGACGGGGGGACGTTCTGGTACCCGGGGGACGCCGACGCGGGGATGATCGCGCGGCAGTCGTTCTACATGGCCGTTCGTTACGACGGCACGGACGCGAGCACGACCAACCTCGAGCTGTTCGCGGGGAACCCGGCCGACACGACCGGAATGGGGAACCTCAACCGGCTCGTCGAGTGGCACTACGCGGCCCCGCCGCTGGACTTCGAGCTGCGCCGCAACGACCTCATTCACGACAGCTACCAGAGCAACCGCAACCCGTTCGTCGATCGCCCCGAGCTCGCCTGGAGCGTGTTCGTCGATCAGGCGAACGACAGCCGGCTGACGCTCGCCGGGGGGAACACGTCCGCGGCGGGCGCTTCGACGCTGAGCGTAAACCTCGGCCGCGTGTACGTCGGCGGTAGCGGTCCGGCGACGGCCGCGGTGACGCTGAACAAGGCCGGCGTCGATGGGGCGTACTACTCTGTGGCGGCCGCCGGCGGCGCGACGAGCACCGCGAGCGGCGCGCTCAACGCGTTCACGGTCGGCGCGACCGGCTCGAAGGGGATCACCATCGGCCTGACCGCCAACAGCGCAACCAGTGGTGTGACCTCCGGGACCGTGACGATCGACAACCTCGACGTCACCACCGGGGGCGGCTCGGGGGCGGGCGCCAACGACGGCGACGACATTGTGACGGCGACCTACACGGTGCTCGACCTGCCGGTGGCGTCGTTCAGCCCCACCGCGGCGCTGGCGACGCTCGTCTACGACTTCGGGACGGTTCCGCGCGGGGCTTCCCCGATGCAGGTCCCGTTGTCGATCAGCAATTACGCGGGCGCCGGTGGGCCGTCGTTCGCTTCGGCGCTCGAACTCGACGCCGTCGCCGCGGCGGGCGACTCCGCGGCGTTCGGCCTGGCGCTTGCGCCGTTCACGGGGCTCGCTCAGGGGTCGGGGCAGAGCTTCTTCGCGTCGATCAACACGTCGGTCAGCGGCGCGTTTTCGGCGACGTACCTGTTGACGCTGTCGGGCGAGAACCTGGCGGGAGACACGACGCAGCAACTGAGCCTGACGCTCAGCGGCGCAGTCGCCGCGGCGTCGCTCGCCGGCGACTACAACGCGGACGGCCGCGTCGATGCGGCCGACTACTCCGTGTGGGCCGACACGCTCGGCTCGACGACCCAGCTCGACGCCGACGGCGACGCGAGCGGCGTCGTCGATGCCGCGGACTACGACCTGTGGGTCGTTCACTACGGCGAGGTTGCTCCCGCATCGACGACGACGGTCCCCGAGCCCAGTACGCTGCCGACCACGCTGGCGCTGCTGGCGTGCGGCGGCGTAGGCCGTTGCCGCTCGGCGCAGATCGGTTGACGCGGCCCCGCCGGGCGCCAGCGTTGGGGGCGTGATCGGGGTTTTGGCGTCGGGCCGGGTCGGTCATACTCTCCGGGCTGCGAGTGGGTCGGCCAGGCAGCGATTGCTGCTGCCGTGCGTCTTCCTCATTGCTCCGCGCGACAGGCGTTCGCGTGACGTCCCTCAATGGATTGAGGGCGCCCAGTTAAGCGAAAGGAGTCTCGCCATGCGACGATCTCGAAACAGGATCGCCGTTTTCAACGCTCAGGGTCGCGTCGCGTACCTCGGCCTTCGGACACCGCTGCTCCCCGTGGGGCTGCTGCTAGCGGCCCTGCTGCTAGCGCCGCGCGGCGCGGGCGCGGGGACGCAGATCGACGTGCGCGTGAACGCCACGGGCGTCTACCGCCACCTGCTCACGAGCGAGCTCGAGCTGGCCGTCGAGCCGGGCGAACGCGTTTTCTGGTACCCCGAGTGGGTCCCCGGCGTCGCGGGTCCGACGGGGCAGATCGCCAACGTCGCCGGGGTGCTGTTCGAGGACGAACAGGGGGTCGCGCTGCGCTGGCGGCGCGACTCGACACGGCTGAACCGCTTCGTCGTCACGGTCCCCGAGGGGGTCGCCCGACTGCGGATCAAGCTCACGTACCTCGCGAACCAGCCGACCCCCCTCTCGATGGGAGTCGATACCTACGGCTCGCGCGAGGCGATGGTGCTGAACTTCAACACGTGCGTCCTGTACCCCGAGGGGGAGGAGGCCGACTCGATCCGTGTCCGGCTGCGCGTGAAGCTCCCCAAGGCGTGGGAGTTCGGCACGGCCATGCACGCCGGCGCGACCGACAAGGAGGGCTGGATCGACTTCGGAGACGAGTCGCTCGCGACGGTGATCGACTCGCCGCTGGTGGCGGGAGCGCACCACAAGCGGCTGCGGTTCGACAGCGTCGGCGCGCCGCCGACGACGTTCCACATCGTCGCCGACTCCCCCGCGTCGCTCGCGTTGCCCGCGCACCGCGTCGAGCAACTGCGGCGTCTCGCCCCCGAGGCGATCGAGCTGCTGGGGGACGCGCCGTTCCCCGAGTACACGTTCCTGGTGGTCTGCTCGGACCGCGTCCCCCGGACCGGGATCGAGCACCAGCGGAGCTCGCTGAACTTTGTCCGGCCGTTGCACCTCGTCGAAGACGAGCTGTACGGCTTCCGCGCCGCGTACCTTCTGCCGCACGAGCTGATCCACGCCTGGTGCGGCAAGCACCGGCTCCCCGCCGGCATGCAGAGCGGTGACTACCACACGCCGCTCGACACCGAGCTGCTGTGGGTCTACGAGGGGCTCACGCAGTACCTGATGCAGCTCGTCGCGGTCCGCTCGGGCCAGGTGGAGGTCGCGGCGCACCTCGAGTACCTGGCGTTCCAACTCTCCGACCAGTTGCAGCGCTCGGGTCGCGGTTGGCGTCCCCTGTCCGACACGGCCGTCTCGGCGCCGACGCTGCGGGGGGGCTCGGTCAACTGGAACGACCTGCGCCGCGGCCAAGACTACTACGACGAGGGCGCGCTGTTCTGGCTCGAAGTCGATTGCCTGCTCCGGGAGAAGACCGGGGGCAAGGCGACCATCGACGACTTCTGCCGGGCGTTCTTCGCCGCTCCGTCCCCCACGGCCGAGCCCCGTCCCTACGGGCTCGACGACGTCCTCGTGACGCTCGAGGGGCTCGCCCCCGACGTTGACTGGCGGGGGATGGTCAACCGCAACATCTACGCACCGCGCCCCACGCTGACGCTCGACGGCGTTCGCAGCGCCGGATACCGCCTGGAGTGGACCGACGTGAAGCCCGACTTCGTCCGCGTGCGCGAGGGGGTGATCGGCAGCATCGAGGCGATCGACTCGCTCGGCATGGCGGTCAGCACCGAGGGGGAGGTGCAACGCGTGGCCCCCGGCAGCGCTGCCGACAAGGCGCGGGTCAAGGCGCTGGCGAAGATCGTGGCGGTCAACAAGCGGGCGTTCTCCCCCGCGGTGCTCGACCAAGAGCTGGAGGTCGCGGCGCGCGACGGCGACCCCAATTCGAAGATCGAACTGATCGTCCGCGAGGGGGATTGGTTCGGCGTCCACGCGCTCCGCTACCACGACGGCCCGCGCCACGCGGTGCTCGTCCCCGAGGGGAACGCGCCCGACCGGCTGTCCGAGATCCTCACGCCGTCGCGCGAGCGGGACGCGAAGGTCGCCGAGGGGCGCGACGCGCGGACCGCGACCAAGGCGTCGGAGAAGCGACCAGCGTCGTAGACGGTCGAGGTATCTGCTCTACTCGGCTTACCCGGCCGGTTGTCAAGGGATCAGCCCCGGTGGCGACAGGGTCGGGGAGTCAACCTCTTCGCCTGCGCGACGCGAACGCGACCATCAGTGAGGACAGTGCCGACATTGACGACGCCGGCTCCGGAATGACCAAGTCGGACACGTCGAACACGAACACCGACCCGGTGTTCCTGCCGCGCGATCCCCAGTTGGAGGGCGAACCGACCATCGCATATCCTCCACCGAGCGTGACCGAGGCCGCATAGCCCCCTGCGCTGGCAGTAAGCGGCGCGGTCAGCTGGGAGACCTGGGACCGCGTGGCAACGTCGAAGAGGAACGCTTGGCCAGCCACGGTCGGATTGCTGGGGTCGTTCCCACCAACGAGCGCCAGCCCCCCGTCGAGCGAAACCGCGCCGCCAAATCCATGTGTGAAGAACCGACTCGACTCCGCAAGTTGCCCCCGCAACGTCCCAGTCACGGCGTCGAACAGATAGGCGGCTCCGGATTCTCCCCCCCTCGGCGAGACTCCGGTCGGAGCGCCGATCAGCACGACTCCGTTCTCGATTGCGACTGCGGCGCCGAAGTTCGCGTTGCGGCTGGGATTCGGGGCGGTGATCGTAGACAGTAGCGCCCCGGTGTTCAGGTCGAATACATAGGCTGCCCCCGACCGAAAACCCACCGCACTCGAGTACGGAGCGCCGATCACCGCCAGCCCGTGGTCCAGCGCGACCGCGTAGCCGAACCCGTAGTTGACGTGTGAATCGGCCGCCCTCAACACACGCAATGCAGCTGCCGATCGCGAGTCGAAGACGGTCGCATTGTTGTCGTGAGGCGACCCGACGAGCGCCTGCCCACTCGCAAGGTCTGCTGACCAGCCGAAACTCTCCTGAGTCACAGACACCGAAGGGAACAGCCTGGCCTGCACGCTACCCGCCGACGAGTGTATCAACACCGAGCTGCGGACCGCGACAGTGCTGATCAGCGCGGTGTCCCCGTCAATCGCCACCGCAGGTCGAGACAATCTGTCGGTCGCGAATTTCACCACCTGCCGGCGCGAAGGAAGTTCAAAAACATAACCGGCGCCCTGTTCCGAGGGGCGATACGCACCCACAACCAACCGGACTCCGTCGGTGTCGAGCGAACGGCCAAATCCGTCTCCGGAGACGCCGTCGGTTGCGTCGATGGTGTAGAGATAGCGGTCGAGAGCGGCGGTAGACGTGGTCGGCGCGACAACCAACGCCGCCAATGCTGCCAAGAGGGCGCGACTTAACGGGAACACTAGCACCTGCCTTGATTCGGAGATTCAACCGGGGTCGGACGTTCCCCTGACGGTACTCCGGGGCTCGCACTCGGTCAAACAACCGCGGACGGCGCCTGGTCTGGACCCAAGCCCGCGCGGCGCGCAACCGTTCCGCGGCGGCCGAGTGCCGTTAGCGCCGCCGCCGATTCGCCCCCGCGACGCACGTAAGCGCGATCAAGAACGTCGCCGGCTCGGGGATGCCGAGCAGCTCGACGCGGACGTTGTCGACGCCGTACGCCTCGTCGCCGGGCCCCTGCCAGCCGCTGCCGCTCGCGATCCAGGCGACCGTCAGCGTGCCCGCGGTGTGCGGGAACGTGAGCGCCGGGTCGTTCGCCATATCGGCCACGCTGTCGGTGAAGAACTGGGTCGCGTCGAACTGCACGTACTGCCCGATCAACGCCCCCCCGCCGATGTCGGCGATCGTCCCGCTGGCGTTGTTGTACGTGTAGCTCGCGAACAACGCCCCGTCGATGTACAGGTCGAGGTTGTCGGGCGACGGACTGCCGTCGCGGCTGTCCCACGAGTCGAGCAGCGCCATCACGAAGTCCAGGTTGACCCCCGTGTGGGCCGGCAAGCCGGTGAGCGTCAGCTCGATCGGCGTGACGTTGCTGTCGCTTCGAAGCACGTTGCCGTAGGTCGCGACGTACGGCGCTAGAGTCCCCTGGAGCGCTCCGCCGGTGAGGGTCGCCGTCGCCCCGAACGAAGTCACCGCGGGCGAATCAAAGTCGTTCGTGTAGACGACGTCGGCGGCGCGAACCACCGAGAGCCCAGCGAGAGAGACAACGAGCACGCCTGTCGCGATGAACGATCTCATAAGAACGCTCCTCCAAGAGAGGGGGTGAAGCGGGCGAACCTCAACCATCGATCAGCCCGCAGGCTACCACCGACGCGCCAACGGGCAAGCAGTTTCGCGGAAACGTCATCGATCGCACACGTCACTTCGTGCGGACCGTCGAACCTGCGGGGGGAGGATGGGGAGTTTGGGTCGTGGCGCCGGCCGCACGGTGATCTCCACCGGGAAGCGCCCCGTGACACGGCGAGCGCCACCGGCGACGGGACTGAACCCGCGGCGCGGGAGGTGGTAGAGTCTTCGGGCACAACGACTTAACGCAGCATCCGGATTCGCCCAGCCCGCCCCATCGACGCCGACGACTACTTCGAACGATTCTTTCGCTGGCTCGCCTGGGAGTCGGCCGCCGAGACCGAGCGGATCGCCCAGCGCCGCCTGCTGCGCACCCGCGCGACGGCAGAGGAGCGGGGGGACACGCTGCTCGACATGGCCGTGTCGGACCACCGTGTGGGGATCGGCGGGCGGCACCTCTTCACGCTCGTCAAGCGGAGTCGCAACCAGCCGATGCCCTGGACGAGGCTCCGCGCCGGCTCGCCGGTCGTGCTCTCCTCGGAGCTCGAGGGGGAAGGCCTGCCGCAGAGCGGCGTCGTCTCGGGGACGGGGCCCGGCTCGATCGAGGTCGCGGTCGAGCGGTGGGTCTCGTCTTCGTCGATCGACGTCGACTTGGCGGCCGACGAGATCACGCGCAACCGCGAGCGCGCGGCGCTCGTCGCCGCTCGCGACTCGACCGGCCGCGTCGCCGAGCTGCGACGCGTGCTGCTGGGGGAGCTGCGGCAGTCGAACGACAAACTCTGCCTGCCGCAATTCCGCGAGCCGCGGGCCCTCCCCGACGAGCGGATCGAGGGGCTCGACCCCACGCAGCAGCAGGCCGTGCGGTTCGCGTTGACGGCGCTCGACATTGCCGTGGTCCACGGCCCCCCCGGGACGGGGAAGACGACGACCGTCGTCGAGTTCATCCGCCAGGCGGTGCTACGCGGCGACCGCGTGCTGGCGTGCGCGCCGAGCAACACGGCGGTCGATAACCTTCTGGAGCGACTCGCCAATCACAAGCTGCGCGTCGTGCGACTCGGGCACCCGGCGCGGGTCCGCAGCGCGCTCGAGTCGCACACGCTCGACGCGATGGTCGATAACCACCCCAACGCGCGGTGGATCAAGGAGCTCTTTCGCGACGCCGACGCGCTCCACGCCCGCGCCGACCGCGACCCGCAGCGCGGCAAGCCGAACTACAGCGAGAAGGCCGAGCTCCGCAAGGAAGCCCAGCGGCTGAAGGGGGAGGCGCGGCGTCTCGAGCGGCAGGCGATGGACGACGTGCTCGATCAGTCGGACGTGGTGTGCGCGACGACGTCGCTCGACGACGGCCTGCTGGGAGGCCGCCGCTTCGACTGGGCCGTGATCGACGAGGCTTGCCAGGCGACCGAGCCCGCCTGCTGGGCGCCGCTGCTGCGCTGCGACCGCGTGCTGCTCGCCGGCGACCATTGCCAGCTCCCGCCGACGGTCCTCTCGGCCGAGGCCCAGCGCGAGGGTTACGGCCGCAGCATGATGCAGCGGCTGGTCGAAGCCCACGGCGAGACGATCACCCGGCGCCTCGGCCTGCAGTACCGCATGCACGAGGCGATCATGCGCTTCTCGTCGCGCGAGTTCTACGACGGCGCGCTGGAGGCCGACTCGTCGGTCGCCAGTCACTTGCTGTCGGACCTCGCCGGCGTCGCCGAGACGCCGATGACCGGCACGCCGCTGGAGTACGTGGATACTGCCGGCGCCGACTTCGACGAGGAGCCCGATCCCGACGGGGCGAGCCGCCGCAACCCGCAGGAGGGGCGCCTTGTGCTGCGGCTGGTGGACGAGCTGCTCTCCGCCGGAGTGCCGGCCCGCGACGTCGCCGTCATCGCCCCCTACGCGGCACAGGTCCGCTGGCTGCGTGACAACCGGGCCGACTCGGCCGTCGAGGTCGATACGGTGGACGGCTTCCAGGGGCGTGAGAAAGAGGCGGTTGTGATCTCGATGGTCCGCTCGAACCGCGAGGGAGAAATCGGCTTCCTGGCCGACACGCGGCGGATGAACGTCGCGATGACCCGCGCGCGGCGGAAGCTGATCGTCGTCGGCGACAGTGCGACGCTCGGCGGCAACCCCTTTTACAAGGACTTGCTCGACTACTTCGCCGCCGAGAACGCCTACGGCAGCGTGTGGGAGCACGCCGAGTAGGCCGGGCCCCCGCTCGCGTCACGCTCCAGCAAGTTTTCGCCGAATTCCGTGTAATCGCCGGCCCGGGAGAGCGACTAAACTGAAAGTCCCGGGTTGTGCGCCGGGTTACGCTCCCTCCCGAAGCCGGTCGAACGTCGTTGTCTCCCCCCGCCGAGGTCCCTTCGGTTGGCGATCCGGCCGCGTGGGTCGATCGTTACGGCGACGCGCTGCTGGCGTTCGCGCTGGGGCGCGTCCGGGACCGGGAGGTCGCCGAGGACCTGGTGCAGGAGACGCTGCTGACGGCGTGGAAGTATCGCGACCGGTTCGATGGCCGTTCGCAGTTCGCGACTTGGCTCACGGGCATCCTGCGGAAGAAGGTCGCCGACCACTACCGCAAGCGGGGGCGGACCGTCGCCACGTCGTCGATCGAGGCCGAGCCGCCGACCCCGTTCAGCGCGAGCGGCGCGTGGAGCGCCGCGCCACGCCGCTGGCGTGGGGACCCGTGCGACGCGGCCGAATCGGCCGAGCTGCACGCCGTCGCCCAAGGGTGCGTTGGGGAGCTCCCCCCGCTGTTGCAGCAGGCGTTCGTTCTGCGTGATTTGGGGGACGCCTCTCCGAACGAGGCGAGCGCGATCCTCGGCATCTCGCGCGAGAACCTCGCCGTGCGGTTGCACCGCGCGCGGGTGTTCCTGCGGCAGTGCCTCGAGAACAGGTACTTCGGACCCTCGACCCCCGCCACGCCCTCGCCCCGAGGGCGCTCATGAAGGCGCGTTTGCTGATGACCTGCGAAGAAGCAACGAAGCTCGCCTCGGGGAGCCACGAGCGCAGCCTGTCGCGCGCCGAGCGCTGGTCGCTCAACGTGCACCTGTTTCTGTGCGGCAAGTGCCGGCGGTTCGTCGAGCAGCTAGCGCGGATGCAACGCTTCTTTGCCGAAATGGCGGCCGACCCGAACGCCGGAGTCGCGCCGCCGACGCTCTCCGAAGAACGCCGCGAAGCGATCCGCCGCGAGCTCCGCCAGCCGCGGCTGTGAGCTCCGCCCGCTTGCCGTGCTACCGGATTCGCGACCCGACGCGATTCGTTGTAATCGTTCCCTTCGACGAACGACTAACGCTCGGAACAGAAGAACGCCGAACGTGGCGCCTTCAAGCGGCCGGTCGTTATCCGAGGAGAGAACAACATGAAGATCGCTATCCGCTCAACGTGCCTGCTAGCTGGGGTACTTGGCGCGCTCGACGCGCACGGCGTAGAAGTGCGCGTGACCGTCCAGAACCTTGCGCCGACGAACAGCGTGTCGTTCGCCCCGCTGCGTCTGGGCTTCAACAACGGCACCTTCGACACCTTCAACGAGGGGGCTGCGGCGTTCCTGTTGGGGAACCCCGACATCGCCACCGCGCCGATCGTCACGGTGGCCGAGGGGGGCTCGGGTTCGACGTGGTTCCCCGCCTTCGCGGCGGCCGACCCCACGGCGGTGCTCGGGACCGTGGTCCCGAACCCGGCCGGCCCGCTGCTCCCCGGCGCGACGGGGACGGCCGTGTTCAACGTGAACCACACCCAGAACCCGTTCTTCACGTTCGGGTCGATGGTCGTTCCCAGCACCGACTACTTCATCGGCAACGACTCGCCGACGCAGTACCGGCTGTTCAACGCCGACGGCACGCTGGCGATCACCAGCATCGAGCAGCGGGCGCGTGACATCTGGAACGCTGGCTCGGAGACCGAGAACCCCGCGAACGGGGCGTTCCTGGTGAACGGTGTGAACGATCAGCGCGAGAACGAGAACGGCGTCGTCGAGTTCGACTTCGACTTGGCGACCGACTTCAACGGTCAATTGACCCGCGCGGGCTACGTGTTCGATTCGCAGCTCGTGGCCTCGACGCCGATCTACCGCATCACGTTCGAGGCGATCCCCGAGCCCTCGACCGCGGTGCTCGCCGGGTTGTCGGCGCTGGTGGCCGTTGCACGTCGCTCGCGGTAGTCGCCTGAGAAGTCCCCGCGAAACTCGCCCGGCGTCCGGCCTCCCCGGACGCCGGGCGTTCGCGTTTCGGGGGCGCGACCCAATGGCTTTCGCCCGTTCGGCACGGGCGACGCTAGTCCGCTTCTTCCGCGCCGTCGCGGACGCAGCGGAAGCCCACGTGGCTCATCCCCGTGTCGGGGGCGCACGGCATGCGGGCCGCCGGGCGGTAGCTGGCGCAGTAGGCGTCGTTGCACAGGAACGACCCGCCGCGCTGCACGCGCTGCGGAGTCACCGGGCGGCGAGGGTCGAACGGCTCGTCGGGCCCTTTGGGGTCTTTGACGACCCCCGGCTGCGCCGTGCGCCGGCCGTACTCGTCGGGGCGGTACCAGTCGGCCGTCCATTCCCAAACGTTGCCAGCCATGTCCGCGAGGCCGTAACCGTTTGTGGGGAACTTGCCGACCGGCGCGGTGCGCGCGAAGCCGTCGGCGCGGGTGTTCAGGTGCGGGAAGCGGCCTTGCCAGTAGTTGCACTGCGGCTTGGTGTCGGAAACCCCCTTGGCGCCCCACGCGTAGTCGTCCCCTTCGCGGCCGCCGCGGGCGGCGAGCTCCCACTCGGCCTCGGTGGGCAGGCGCTTGCCCGCCCACGTCGCGTAGGCGACCGCGTCGTCCCACGAGACCTGGACCACGGGGTGCTCGTCGCGCCCTTCGAGGTTGCTCTCCGGCCCTTCCGGGTGGCGCCAGCTCGCACCGGGGGTCCACGCCCACCACTGCGACACGTCTCCCAGCGGCACGGGGCGGTCGGTCGGCGTGAACACGAGCGACGCGGCGACCAATAGCGAAGGGTCGGGGGGCGCCGTGCCGGCCGGGACTTGGGCCATGATCTCGTCGAGCGTCGGCGCTTTCTCAGCCGTCGTCACGTGCTTGGTGGCGGCGACGAAGCGGGCGAACTGGCGGTTCGTGACCTCGGTGCCGTCGATCCAAAAGCCGCTCACGCGCACGCGGTGCGTTGGCGCCTCGTCGGGGCGGGCGAACGCCCCGGTCGATCCCATCGTGAACTCGCCCCCGGCGATCCAGACCATCCCCTCGGGCGTCTCGTCGGCGCCGGCGCACGAGGGGGTCGCAACGAGCGAAGCCGCGGCGCACGCCAGCACCCGAGCGAAGTGTCGTATCGGCTGCGATAAACGGGGGCGCATTGCGACTCGCGCAGGGAGGGCCGGGACTCGTCCAGCGTATCGCAGCGCCGCGACCGGCGGCAGGCGACGGACGATTTCATCGAAATCCGCCACGCCGGCTGTACAAGGCGTGATCGGCCGGCGGTACAATCGCGCCCGTCGCGGCTTGCGTCGTCGCCCCCTTCTCTCGGAACGGGGCGCCGTTGGTCCTCGCGTCACGCGACGTGCGTGGAGACGTTTTTCCTTCGCTTGCTCTGTGCGAGGCGTTGTCCGATGAGCCGACTGCGATTCATTCCGCTGCTGTGTGCCGGGTTGCTCGCGCCGAGCGGCGCCCTCGCCGAAGAAGCGGCGGCGCCGACTCCACCAACGGCCGATGCTCAGCAGCAGGTCATCGCCTTCCTGCGATCCTATGAAGCGGCGTTCAACTCGGGGGACGCCGCCAAGGTCGCCGCGCTGTGGGCCGAGGACGGCGTGTGGACGAGCGACGAGTCGGCGGAAACGACCTCCGGTCGCGAGGCGATCGAGGCGGGTTTCGCCGAGGTGTTCGCCGCGTCGCCGGGCCTGAGCTTGGCGGGCGACCTGACCAGCCTGCGCGTGGTCGCGCCGGGGGTCGTGTGCATCGACGGCGAGACGCGCGTCACGCGTCGCGACGCCGACCCCGGCTTCTCGGCCTTCACAGCGGTCGTCGTCCAGCGCGACGGCAAGTGGCTGCTGGCGAGCGTCAACGAGCACGCCCTGGCGGTCGCGTCGCCGACCGACGCCCTGGAGGACCTCGCGTTCCTCGTCGGCGAGTGGATCGACGAGCAACCCGCTGGGTCCACCGACCCCGCGGTGCAGGTCGAGACCAGCGTCCGCTGGGGCGAGGGAGACAACTTCCTGATCCGTTCGTACACCGTTACGCCGGTCGAGGGCGAGCCGACCAAGGGGACGCAGGTCATCGGCTGGGACCCGCGCTCGCGGCAGGTCCGGTCGTGGACGTTCGACGCCGACGGCTCGTTTGGCGAGGGGCATTGGTCGCGCGTCGGCGAGCAATGGATTGGCCGACTGTCGCAGACCCTCGCGACCGGTGACGCCGCCTCGGGGACGCAGGTCGTCACACGGATCGACGACGACACCTTGCTGGTCGAGAACGTCGGCCGCGAGGTGGCGGGTGAGCCGCTGCCGGCGAGCCCCCCGGTGCGGATGAAGCGTGTGGCCGCCGCGGACGAGGACTGATCGGTCAACCCCAACGATGGGGCAGGCCGCGTTCGCGATGCCCCGGCCACCAACGCAGTTCGATCAAGGAACGGGGCGATGATTCGCACAATCAGTGTCCGCTGGACCGCGTGCGTCCTGCTCGCGCTCGCCGCTGAGTCGGTCGATGCGGTTGGGATCCGTGGCGGGGGTGGCGGCGCCGGTCGTCCAATGGGGGGGGCACGCCCCGCGATGGGCGGCGGCGGTAGCGGTGGTGGCGGGATGGCGCGACCCCAGATGCCGAGGCCAAACGTGCAGCGCCCGCAGATGCAGCGACCCAACTTTCAGCAACCGAACTTTCAGCGACCCAACTTTCAGCAACCGAACCTTCAGCGTCCAAACCTTCAGCGTCCAAACCTTCAGAGACCCCCGGGCCAGTTGCCCAATCGGCCGCAAGGAAACCCGCCGTCGGGTGGCCTGGCGCCGAACTTCCCCGGCATGGGGAATCGGCCCGTGTCGCGCCCCGGCCAGCGACCTGGCTACCCAGGTGGCGCGGGGGCGGGGAACCTACCCGGCGGAGGGAGCTTCCCCGGCGTAGCGCTCCCCGGTGCGGGCTATCGGCCCGGTCGGCCCTCGACGCTCCCCGGCAACGTGAACCGCCCCAACCGACCCGGCACGCTCCCGGGCGACCTGAACCGCCCCGGGGTGAAGCCCCGTCCTTTGCCCGGTCGTCCCGGGGATGGCGACTACCTCGGCATGAACCGGCCGAATCGCCCGAGCCGGCCGACGCGCCCGATGGGCCCCGGCGGTGCGGTGACGCTACCGGCGGAGATCCCAAACCGCCCGGGCCGACCGACTCGGCCCCTGAACCCGAACCTGCCCGGCCGGCCGAACCGCCCCGGGTTCCCGGGGGGTGGAGTGGTGACACTCCCCGGGCGTCCGGTTGGACCCTCGCGGCCGTCGCGTCCCGATTGGGGGAACGGCAGTTGGGGGAATGGGAACTGGGGAGGCGGCAACTGGGGGAACGGCAACTGGGGTAACAACGGCATCTACCGCCCCCCCACTTGGATCGGCGGCAACAACACCTGGAACAACGTCAACAACAACTGGACCAACATCGTCGTGCGCCCCGGCAACGGTCTGGGCAATTGGCTCGACAACCACCCGACCCGCGTCGCGCGCTGGGGCTACTGGGGGAGCCAAGTCCGCCACAACTGGCACGCCGGGTCGTACGCCCACAACTGGTACGGCAACAACTGGTGGCAGAGCCACGGTCACAACGTCGGCGGTTGGCACTACCACCACTGCAACCACAACCACGGCTGGAACTACTGGTGGGTCGCACCGGTCTACGCCGACTTCCGCTCCTGGTTCACGTTCCCGACCAACATGCCCGTCTGGCAGCAGCCGATCTACTACGACTACGGTCCGGGGGGGAACGCGTACTACCGCGGGAACCGGTTCTACGTGAACAACCAGGTGGTCGGCTCGGCCGAGGACCTCGCCGCGAGCGCCGCGATGCTCGCGACGGTCGCTCCCCCCGCTTCGCAACAAGAGGCCGAAGCCTCCGAGTGGAAGCCGCTCGGCACGTTCGCGGTGGTCGCCGACAAGAACGAGGTGCAGCCGACGCGCTCGGTGCAGCTCGCCGTGAACCGCGACGGGATCGTCGCCGGCACGTTCTACAACAGCGAGACCGACGAGGCCCGCACGGTCCAGGGGCGGGTTGATCCCGAGACGCAGCGTGTGGCCCTGCGCGTCGGCGAGAGCGATCGGTTTGTCCTCGAGACGGGCCTCTACAACCTCACGCAGGACGAGGCCCCGGTGCTCGCCCACTTCGGCCCCGACCAGCACGAGTACTGGCTGCTGGTGCGGCTGGAGTACACGGGGGAAGGGTACCCGGAGTGAGCCGCTGCCGCGCATAGAGGCGCCTCACAACTTGGTCCGGGGGTCGATCGCCTTCGGCCATCGGCTTTGCGTCGTCAGGGTGGATCACCCGTGGCCCAGCAGGCCGTTTTGCTCGTGTCCGTTCCGCGAACCGCACTCCTTCGCATGGCTGGGGCGACATTGGCAGCCACGGTCCTGTTGATCCGTCTACGGCGCTGAGCGGGGCCGAGAAGTGGCTACGGCAGGGCTACCGAGAGATCGCCCCCGGGGTC
>JBOFFC010000184.1:0-29383 GCA_051648405.1 Lacipirellulaceae bacterium | reverse complement strand
GCACTCCGACGGCTGGCGCCGACGGCTCGCTCCGCTCACCCTTCCGCCACTCGCCGAGAGCTGACAGCCGACCGCTGACAGCCGACTATGGAACGCTTCGTTGGCCTGTTGGGCCTTGTGGTGATGGTCCTCGCCGCGTGGCTGCTGAGCTCGAATCGCGCGCGGTTCCCGTGGCGGGTCGTCACCGTGGGGATCGTGTCGCAGTTCGCGTTCGCCGTGTTCACGCTGAGGACGACCGTCGGGTTCAAACTGTTCGAACAAGCGGGCGAGTTCTTCGAGACCTTGCTGGGGTTCGTGACGAATGGCTCTGCGCTGCTGTTCACGATCAACCCCGAGGAAGGGGACGCCGGCTTGCCCCCCGGGTTCACGCTCCTGCGAACCTTCGCCTTCGGCGTGCTGCCGACGATCATCTTCTTCTCGGCGCTGATGTCGGTGCTCTACCACGTCGGCTTGATGCAACTGGTCGTCGGCGGCCTGGCGTGGGTCATGCGCCGTACGCTCGGCACGTCGGGCGCCGAGACGCTATCCGCGGCCGCGAACATCTTCGTCGGTCAAACCGAGGCCCCGCTGGTGATCCGGCCGTACGTCGCCCGGATGACGAGCAGCGAGCTGATGGTGGTGATGGTCGGGGGCTTCGCGACGATCGCCGGGGGGGTGATGGCGATCTACGTGCAGTTGGGGATCGACGCCGCTCACCTGCTCACGGCGTCGGTGATCTCGGCGCCCGCCGCGCTGCTGATCGCCAAGGTCATGGAGCCCGAGAGCGGCGAGCCCGAGACCGGCGGCAAGGACGCCACTCGTATGGAGCGGACGACCAGCAACCTGTTCGAGGCGGCCGCCGAGGGCGCCTCGGCCGGCATGATGCTCGCCCTGAACGTGGCGGCGATGCTGATCGCGTTCACCGCGCTGGTGGCGATGTGCAACGCCCTGGTGGGAATGCTCGGCGGCTTGTGCGGCTTCGAGAAGGAGGCCGCCTGGACGCTCCAGAAGGGGTTCGGCTACGCGCTCGCCCCCGTGGCGTGGCTGATGGGGATCACCTGGGACGACTGCTACCGCTGCGGGCAACTGTTGGGGGAGCGGACCGTGCTGAACGAGTTCATCGCCTACCTGAACCTCAGCGAGATCGTGAAGACCAAGGAAATCGGCGAGCGGTCGATCACGATCCTCACCTACGCGCTGTGCGGGTTCGCGAACTTCTCGTCGATCGGCATCCAGATCGGCGGCATCGGCGCGATCGCCCCCACGCGCCGGGGCGACTTGGCGAGGCTCGGCCTGCGGGCGATGATCGGCGGCACGCTGGCGTCGTTCATGACCGCCTGCGTGGCGGGGATGCTGCTGTAGGGGGGCTATTGGCTTTCGGCTGTCGGCTGTCGGCTGTCGGCAAAGGAGAAGGACCAAGCGTTAGGAGCGCGGTGACGCTGGCGCCAAGGTCACCCCCTCCCCTGAAGGAGGAGGGGGGGAAAAGAACGAGCCGCCATCTACCAAAGGCCGATAGCCGACAGCCAACAGCCAACCCTCACCCGCTTCCTGCCCACTGCCGTCTGCCCCCTGCCGTCTGCCCCCTGCCCACTCTTCCATGAAAACCCTGCTCAGCAAGCAAGAGCTGCACCGCGGCGTCGAGCGGATGGCGCGCGAGATCCACGACGCCTACGGCGACGGGCCGCTGACGATCGTCACGGTGCTCACCGGCAGCCTAGTGCTGGTGGCCGACCTGATCCGCATGCTCGACATGCCGCTACGCGTGGGGGTGATCGAGGCCTCGAGCTACGGCGGCGCTACGACCACGCGCGGCGAGCTGACGATCAACGCCGAGCTGATGCTCGACATCCGCGGCCGAGACGTGCTGCTCGTCGATGACATCTTCGACACCGGCCACACGCTGGTGCGGGTGATCGAGAAGATGCACGAGTTCGGCCCGAAGTCGGTCCGCTCGGCGGTGCTGCTGCGCAAGCTCGGACGCCAAGAGGTGGACGCCCAACCCGATTTCGTGGGGTTCGACATCCCCGACGAGTTCGTCGTCGGCTACGGCCTCGACTACGACGACCTGTACCGTAACCTTCCGTACTTGGCCTCGCTCGAAGAAGCCGACCTCGAACGCCACAAGCACCTGACGCAGCACGCCTGACCCCGGGGCGCTGGCGTCGCGTCACGCGGCGGGCTGCTGCCGGACGCACGCCCGCTGCGTCTTGAGGACGATCTGCCGGAACGCCTCGGGGCGCGACACGCCGGCAAGGCGGAACGCCTCGGCGCCACAGCGGACGAACACCAGGTCCCCAGCCTTGTACCATTCTTGGCCGGGGAGGACTTCGACGCGGACCTCGTCGAAAGCGTCGAGGGGGAGCTCGGCCTCGATCCGTGCGTCCTTCTCCAGAGGCCGCTCGACGAGCAAGCGGCGGTTGGTGACGCGGTAGCGGCGGCAACGCGGGTTCCGGGGCCCGACCACGATCAGCGGCCAGCGCGGGGCCTTCCAGCCGAGGTACAGCGCGGCAGCGAGGGGCGCCGTGGCGATCGCGATCCCCCAGCCGAGCGTCAACGGCACGCCGCCGAGGCGGACCCCCAGCCGATTCCCCGCGAGCCGCCCCAGCCACCGGCCGCGCCTCCCGGCGGCAATCGACGGCCAAGCGGTCGCCACGGTCGCCTCGCGGACCTCAGGGGGGTGGACGCCGGCGATCGGATTGTTGGTCATCATTACGATCACCGGATGGTACCGCAGACGCGGTCCGGATACGAAACCCCCATCGCCGACAGCACCACCAACGATCACTCTCGACCGCATGCACCCCGCTCAACTGCCGCTCGACGAGTTGCTCGGCCAGTGCGCGGTGCGCCGCACGCGACGCGGCGGCCCCGGGGGGCAACACCGCAACAAGGTCGAGTCGGCGATCGAGGTCACGCACGCCCCCACGGGGGTCGCGGCCGAGGCGAGCGAACGTCGCAGCCAGCACGAGAACCACGCCGTCGCCGTGCAGCGTTTGCGGGTGCGGCTGGCGCTCGCGGTCCGGACGCAGCCCCCCGACGAGCCGACCCCCCTGTGGCGTTCTCGCTTGCGGGGGGGGCGAATCGCCGTCTCGGTCGAGCACGGCGACTTTCCGGCCCTGCTCGCCGAAGCGCTCGACCACGTCGCCGCGGTCGGCTGGGACGAATCGGTGGCGGCGCAGGGGCTCGGCCTCTCACGGACGCAGCTGGTGAAGCTCCTCGCGCAGGAACCCGCCGCCCTGGTGCTGCTGAACCATCACCGGGCCGAAAAAGGGCTCGGACCGCTCCGTTGAGGGTGGCGATCCACGGCGAATCCCGGGGTTCCGTGGCGGCCTCGGGAGGCGCTCGGCGGTTCCCGTTGCGGCGGGTCTCCCCTACGATCGGGGCATGAAAGTTGTCCTCTTCGACATCGACGGTACCCTGGTCGAGACGGGCGGGGCGGGGATGCACGCCTTCGCCGAGACGTTCGCGGCCGAGTTCGGCGTCGATCGGCTCGCCCGTGGGGTGTCGTTCGCCGGGCGCAGCGACCGGGGGATCGCCCGCGACTTCTTCCGGGCCCACGGGATCGACGAGACGGCCGCCAACTGGCGGCGGTTCAAGGCGGGCTACGTCGAGCGCCTCCCCGGGCTGCTCGCCGGCTGCACGGGGCGCGTGCTGCCGGGGGTCGAGGCGCTGGTCGAGCGTCTCGAATCGCAGGGGGACGTCCACCTCGGGCTGCTAACCGGTAACGTCCGCGAAGCGGCCGAGTGCAAGCTGTCGCACTACGGGCTGTGGGAGCGTTTTCGGCGTGACGGCGGCGACGTGTTCGGGGGCTTCGGCGACGAGCACCCCGACCGCAACGACATCGCGGCGATGGCCGCCTCGCAGGCGCGGGCGCGCCACGCGCGTTCGCCCCTACCTAGGGGAGTTGCGGCGAACGGCGAGGGGGAGCGGATCGTGGTGATCGGCGACACGCCGAACGACGTGCGCTGCGCCCGCGCGATCGGCGCCTGGGCCGTGGCCGTGCCGACGGGGCACACACCGGCGTCGGTACTCGAAGCGTCAGCCCCCGACCTGCTGACGCCGACGCTCGAAGAGCACGACGCGATCCTCGCCTGGCTCGCTGCGTAGCCCCCCTTGGTGGCGCCATCACTACAACCCTCCCCGCGGCTCACCGCGATCGGCAGGGCCGCAGCGCCGCGCGCTCGCTGTTCGCCGTACCTTTCTGCGGTCCCCGCGCAGGGCGCAGGGCGTGCAGCGAAACCCAGGTTCACGGCGAAGGCTTTCTCATGCGTTACGACCTGGTGGTGATCGGTAGTGGACCCGGCGGCCAAAAGGCGGCCATCTCCGGGGCGAAACTCGGCAAGAAGGTGGCGCTGGTGGAGCGGCGTCGCGAGCTGGTCGGCGGGGTCTGCCTGCACACGGGGACGATCCCGTCGAAGACCATGCGCGAGGCGATCCTGCACCTAACCGGCTTCCGCCAGCGCGAGGTCTACGCCGACCGCTTCCGATGCCGGTCGTCGATCACGATGGACGACCTGCGGCAGAAGCTGGCCCACGTCAGCCAGCGCGAGTGGGCCGTCATCCAAGACCAGTTCGACCGTAACGGGATCGACACGCACGTCGGCGAAGCGCATTTCCTGGGGCCTCACACGATCGGCGTGCAAGGGCCCGACGGGGACCATTCGCTCGAAGCGGACAAGGTGCTGCTTGCCCCGGGGACCGTGCCGACCCGCCCCGCGCACGTGCCGTTCGACGGCCACACGGTGTTCGACTCCGACGAGTTCCTGAACCTTGACCACGTGCCGCGGTCGATGATCGTCGTCGGTGGCGGCGTGATCGGCGTCGAGTACGGGCTGATGTTCGCGACCCTCGGCGTGCGTGTGACAGTGATCGACGGCCGCGAGCGGCTGCTCGAGTTCTGCGACCGCGAGATCGTCGATTCGCTCGTCTACAACGCGCGCTCGATGGGGGTCACTTTCCGGCTCGGCGAGGCCGTGGCGGAAGTCCGTAAGATCGGCGCCTCGACCGTCGCCGTCGAGCTCGAAAGCGGCAAGCGCGTGCTCGGCGAGACGGTGCTGTTCAGCGTCGGGCGCCACGGCGACACGGCGGGCCTGAACCTGCCGGCGGCGGGGCTCGCCCCCGACAGCCGCGGGCGGATCACGTGCGACGCCAATTTCCGCACCGACGTGCCGCACATCTACGCGGTGGGCGACGTCGTCGGCTTCCCGGCGCTCGCCAGCGCCTCGATGGAGCAAGGCCGCCAGGCGGTCTGCCACGCCTTCGGGGCGCCCTTCACGCGGATGGGAGAGCTCCCGTACGGCCTGTTCACGGTGCCGGAGATCTCGCTGATCGGCAAGAACGAGCAGCAGCTTACCGCCGAGCACGTCCCGTACGAGGTGGGGATGGCCCGCTTCTCGGAGATCGCCCGCGGGCAGATCGCCGGCGACCACACCGGGCTGATGAAGCTGCTGTTCCACCGCGAGACGCTCGAGGTCCTCGGCGTCCACGCGATCGGCGAGGCGGCGACCGAGATCATCCACATCGGCCAGGCGGTGATGACGCTCGGCGGGACGCTCGAGTACTTCCGCGACGCGGTCTTCAACTACCCGACGATGGCCGAGTGCTACAAGGTGGCGGCGCTCGACGGCCTCAATAAGCTGGCCGCGTACCGCGACGCCCCCGGCAGCGTCCGTACGCCGATGATCGAAGACGCCCCCCTGCCGGTGCTCACGAGCCTCGGTGCGACGGCGGACTTCGCGATGCCGCTCGCCGTCTAACGCCGAGTCGGTTGCTTTCGGGGCGAGCCGTCGGCGCCAGCCGTCGGCTCGCCTGACGAACGTGCGGCGGGGGCGTCTCGGGGCGTCGATCGCGCGATTGGGTTGCGCGGCGGGGCTGCGCGAACGGCGCCCTAGGCGGATCGGGCGGGTGGGGTTTAGCTTGGGGCGTCGAACTCGCCCGCAACGCCCCCTGACCGACCCCCCGCCGTGAAGCGCCTCGCCTACGTCGATTACGACCTCAACAACTTCCACGCCAACACCTACCTGAAGGCCCTCCGCGGCCCACTGGAGGGGCGTGGCTGGCAGGTGACGGCCGCCACCGGCCTGCAAGCGGACGCCAGCCGCAAGTGGTGTGCCGACAACGGGGTGCCGTTCGTCGAGCGGATCGAGGACCTCGCCGGGGAGGTCGATGGCGTGGCGATCCTCGCCCCGTCCAACCCCGAGACGCACGAGGCCCTTTGCGAACGCGTCTTCCCGCTGGGCGTGCCGACGTTCGTCGATAAGACGTTCGCCCCCGACTTGGCCACGGCTCAGCGACTGTTTCAGCTGGCCGACCAGCACGGCGTTGCGACGCAGACCACGTCGGCCCTCCGTACGACGAACGTCCAGGCCGAAGCCGCGGCGCTCGAACGCCCGCTGCGGAACATGGCGGTCTGGGCCGGCGGGGCCTCGATCGGCGAGTACGGGATTCACCCCGTCGAGCTGCTGGTGAGCGTGCTCGGGCATCAGGTCGAGCGCGTGACGATGACCGGCCCCGAGAACCACCCGACGGTCGTCCTCGGGTTCCACGACGACCGCGTGGCGACGATCGACTTCAACGCCGGGGAGCACGTCCCGTTCGTCGCCGTGCTGACGACCGACGCCGCGGCGAAGTGGGTCGTCGTCGATGACACGAAGCTGTTCGTCGATGCCGCCGCGGCGATCCTCGACTTCCTCGACGCCGGCGAGGCCCTCGTGCCCCGCGACGAGACACTGGCCATCATGCGTGTCCTCGACGCGCTGAAGACCCCCGCCTGCCGCGACGGTTGGGTCAGTTTGTAGAGGCGTCAGTCCGCCTTCCGCACTTCTGGAACTCTGCGAGTAGAGCATGTCGCTACGTCTTGGGATCATCGGCGCCGGCGCCATCGGCGCGAAGCACGCGGCGGCCGCCAGTGCGGTCGGCGTGACGGTCACGCGTGTCGCCGACCGCGACGCGACGCGGGCCGACGAGCTCGCCGCCACGTGCGGCGCCACGGCGGTCGCCGAGCACGGGCAACTGCTGGCCGACAGCGAGGTCGATGCCGTCGTGGTCGGCGTTCCGAACTGCTTCCACAAGCAGATCGCGCTCGAGGCGATGCGGGCCGGCAAGGACGTGCTGCTCGAGAAGCCGATGGCCCTCTCGGCCGCCGAGTGCGACGAGCTGCTCGACTGCCAGGCCGAGACGGGGCGTGTGCTGCAGATCGGCTTCGCGCACCGCTACACGGCGGTGGGGCAGGGGGCCAAGCGCGTCGTCGATCAGGGGGCCCTGGGCGAGGTCTACCACGCCAAGGCGCACCTCTACCTGCGCCGGGCGGTCCCCGGCCTGGGGGGCTGGTTCACGACCAAGGCGATGAGCGGCGGGGGCGCGCTGATCGACCTGGGGGTCCACCTGCTCGACCTGTCGCTCCACCTGCTTGGCCAGCCCAAGCCGGTGTCAGTGCTCGGCAAGACGTACTCGAAGTTCGGCAAGAAGATGGGGGGCTACGTCTACGAGTCGATGTGGGCCGGCCCGCCGCGGCTGGACGGCGTGTGCGACGTCGAGGACTCGGCCCACGCCGCGATCCTGTTCGACAACGGGACGACGCTCGACCTGCAGGTCTGCTGGGCGATCAACGTCCCCGACGCGGCCCTGCCGTCGAGCGTTGTGGGGCTGTTCGGCGACCGCGGGGGCCTGACGTTCGAGCTGTTCGGCGACCACCTGCGGCTCGCCAGCGAGATCGGTGGGCGCAACGCCGACTCGAAGATCCTGCTCCCCGAGGTCGATCAGATGGCCGCGCAGATGGCCGGCTTTGCCCAGGCCGTGGGCGAGCGCCGCAACGGGACGGGCGCCACCGGCGCCGACGGCCGCAAGGTCCAGGCCCTTGTGGACGCGATTTACGCCTCGTCGGACCGCAACGCGCCGGTCGCTCTGTAGGCTGGACGACACGCCGCGGCCCAGATCGACGAGATCGCCGCGCTTTGGCGCAGTTGGACGGGGGACGCCGCCCGAGTACCGTAGCGACTCCTGAACCGCCGGGGGGCGGTTCCGTTCGCTTCGTCTTTCGCGTGAGGCGTGTGTGCCCGAGAGCCTCGCTGGAACCGCCGACCTGGTGGTCGTCGCCGTTTACCTCGTGGTGAGCCTGGTCTTGGGGCTGGGGGCGAGCGGTTGGCTCCGCGGGGGCGGTGCGACCGGCGGCGACGGGGCCCGCTCGGCGGACAGGGAAGAGGACTACTTCCTCGCCGGGCGCCGCGTGCCGGGTTGGGTGAACGGGATCTCGTCGGCCGCGACGGCCCTCAACGCCGACGTCGGCTCCGCCTATTGCGGCGTCGCGGTTGTGGTCGGCCTGCCGGTCGCGTTCTTCTACCTGCCACGCTTCGCGCTGGCGTGGATGCTCGCGGCGACGCTGTTCGCGGTCCGCTGGCGGCAACTGAACGTCCGCACGGGTCCCGAGTTCTACTCGCTGCGCTTCGGCGGCGACCGGACCCGCTTCGTGCGGATCTACTCGTCGCTGTTCGCCGTGATGGTGAACATGGTCCCCTGGATCGGCGCCGGGATGCTGGGGTTGCACAACATCCTCGGGCCCGCGTTCGATATCAAGGACAAAGCGATCACCCTATCGATCGTGCTGCCGATCTTGCTGGTCTACGTCTGGTCCAGCGGCTTTGCGGGGGTGGTCGTCACCGACGTGATGCAGTCGTGCGTGATCGTCGCGGCAAGCGTCGTGCTGCTCGTCGCCGTGCTGTGGGAACACGGCGGTCCAGCGGGCCTGGCGGCGGGCCTTGCCCAGTCGTTGCCGCCGGCCGACGCGGCCGAGGCGCTCAGCACGTGGCCCGTGTGGGACCACCGCGTGCTGGGGCCCCTGGTGGTGCTGGCGTGGCTGATCCCCTCGACGATCGGCCGCGGAGGCTCGGTCGATCTCGACGGCCAGCGCCTGTTCTCTTGCCGCAGCGACCGCGACGCGGCCAACATGAACGTCTGGGCGCTCGCGGGACTCTGCCTGATGCTGCTGCTGCTGACCTTGCCGACGCTCGGCTTGCTGGTCAAGCACCCCGAGCTGTACCACGCCGACACGGCGCAGCGCGAGCTCGCCTACAGCATGCTGCTGGCCGAGTACCTACCCAGGGGCTTGTACGGCGTGGCGATCGCGGGCCTGCTCGCCGCGGTGATGTCGACCATTTCGAGCTACCTCAGCTACGGGTCGCAGACGCTGGTGAACGACGTGCTACGCCAACTCTCGTCTCGCAGCGACTGGCTCGCTCCCGGCAGCCCGGCGGCGGTAAACGTCGGCCGGGTCTGCATGCTGGTGATCCTTGGCCTCGGCGTCGGCGTCACCTACGTGGCGGACTCGCTGTTCGGGATCGCCCTGGTGCTGCTCGGCATGTACGGCGCGACGGCCACGGTCTACTGGGGCCAGTGGTGGTGGTGGCGCGTGAACTTCTGGAGCTGGCTCACGGCGATGGTCGGTGGACCGCTGGTCTACGTCGCGCTCGGGGGGCTGAAGCTCGGCGAGTCGATCGACGTCCCTGGCGTGCTGTCGTACTTCGCTTGGTGGCAAGAGCAAGTCGCGCTCGGAGGCGCCACGGCCGACAGCATGAGCGCGCTCCAAGCGGTGCTGGCGATGGCCCTCACCCTGGTGCTCTGGGTAGTAGTGACCCTCGTCACGCAGCCCGAGCCGATGGACCGACTCTGCGAGTTCTACCGCCGCGCTCGCCCCATGGGACTTTGGGGCCCCGTCCGCGATGCGTGCGCGGCGAACGACCCGTCGTTCGTGCGCCCCCCAACCGGCTTGTTGGCGGGAGGAGTGCTAATCGCGACGCTTGGCGCCGCGGCGGTGGTCCTGGCGGTCGTCGCGTTGAGTGTCGCGTGCGTCGGGCGCTGGGGCGAGTGCCTGCTCCTGGCCGGCGCCGCCGCGGTCTGCGGGTTCGCATTCCTCAAGACGTACAACTGGCACCTGCACAGACTCGGGGCGGACGTCGAAGTTGGAGGGGACGATGCTGCGGGGTAGAATGGGGATCGGATCCCTTACTCCGAGCGGCTAGACGAATGACCGTCGAACAACTTCGGAGCGCGTACCGCGCCGAACCGTTTCTCCCCTTCGTGCTGCACTTAGCCGACGGGCGTGCGATCCCCGTGATCTCACGTGAGTTCATCATGACCGCGCCAAGCGGCAGGACGATCGTAGTCTTCCAGCCCGACGAGACGATGAACGTCATCGACCTGTTGCTCGTGACGGACCTTGAGTTCAAGCCGGGCGGTGGCGCGCAGAACGGCAAAGGCAAGAAGAAGTCGAAGGCGTGATGCGCCTCACGCCGTCGATCACGCTCGCGCAACCATAGGGCTAGTCGATCAGACGACTCGCGAAGCGTTCCGCGCCCAGGGCGACATGCCCCAAGCGAGCCGAAGATGTCTTGGGTTTCTCCGCTACTTCGTCGGGATTTTCTTGACGAAGGCTGTTTGAAAGCGCTACGCTACGACCGCAGAACCCTGCCGCAGCGAGCCACGCTCGTCGCTTGTCTAGAACCCTCACCGGAGACGCTGATGACCCGCACCTTCGCGACGACAGCCTCGTTGCTTGTCGCATTCCTCTGTCACACCGCAGCGGGCAACCTGGTTACGAACGGGTCGTTCGAGAACCCGATCGTCCCCGTCGGAGGGTTTACGAACTACCCCGGCGGGTCGAGCGTCATCGCCGGCTGGACTGTGGTCGGGGTCGACACCGCGCTTGTGAACACCACGGCCGTCGATAGTGGGATCACATTTCAAGCGCAGGAGGGGGCCCAGTGGGCCGATCTCGCTGGGATCGTCTCGAACTCGTCGTCGAGCGGAGTCAGGCAGTCGATTCCCACCACGCTCGGGGCTTTGTACACGGTTGAATTCTACGTAGGCTCCGCCACGGACAACCGGTCTTACTTCCCGACGACGATTGACCTGAGCATCGACGGCGGCCCGCGCGTAAGCTACGTCAATCCGGCCACTCCGACGACCTCGCTGGACTGGCTTCGCTTCGAGGCGCCGTTCGTTGCGGCGGGCCCGTCAACCATGCTGACGTTCTTCAACGGCGGCACTCCCAACAATTTCTTGAGCGGCCTCGACAACGTGTCGGTGACCCTTGTGCCGGAGCCGACCACCGCGGCGCTCTTGGTTGGTCTCGCCTTGGCGTCGCCGTGGAGGCGGCGGCGCTGTCGATGCAACTGAGGGCGGCCATCGGCCGACGTCACGCCAGCGCTTCGTCGATCCGCCGAAGCTCGTCATCGCTGAAGTGCGGCTGCGCGCGGCACGCTAAGTTTTGCTCAAGCTGCGCGACCGAGCTCGCGCCGATCAGCACCGTCGTCACGCGCGGGTCCTTTAGCAGCCAGGCGAGCGCCATTTGGGCGAGGCTTTGGCCGCGCGAGGCGGCGACCTCGTTCAGACGGCGGGCCTTGTCGATCGCCGCGCGGGTGACCTGCGACTCCTGCAAGAAGCCGTGCGGCTTCGCGGCCCGCGAGTCGGTCGGCACGCCCCCCAGGTAGCGGTCGGTCAGCAGCCCCTGGGCCAGCGGCGAGAACGGGATGCACCCCGCCCCCACGTCGTCGAGCACGTCGAGCAAGCCGTCCTCGACCCACCGCTCGAACATCGAGTACTTCGGCTGGTGGATCATCAGCGGCACGCCGCGCTCGCGCAGCAGCTCCGCCGCCCGGCGCGTCTCGTCGGGGCCGTAGTTCGAGACCCCCGCGTAGAGCGCCTTCCCCTGTCGGATCGCCTGGGCGAGGGCGTCCATCGTCTCTTCGAGCGGCGTGTCGGGGTCGGGGCGGTGGGAGTAGAAGAGGTCGACGTACTCGAGCCCCGTCCGGCGCAGGCTTTGGTCGAGGCTCGCCAGCAGGTACTTGCGCGAACCCCACTCGCCGTAGGGACCGGGCCACATCAGATACCCGGCCTTGGTCGATACGATCAACTCGTCGCGGTACGCGCCGAGGTCGTCGCGCAGGATGCGGCCGAACGTCTCCTCGGCGCTCCCGGGAGGGGGGCCGTAGTTGTTCGCCAAGTCGAAGTGCGTCACCCCCAAGTCGAACGCCCGCAGCACGATCTCACGCCCCGTCTCGTGCCGATCGACCCCGCCGAAGTTGTGCCACAGTCCGAGCGACACCGAAGGCAGCCGCAGGCCACTGCGCCCGCATCGCCGGTAGTCGATCTGCTCGTAGCGATTCGCGGCAGCTTGGTGGAGTCGCGTCATACGGGGTCCCTTGTGGCGGGCGACTAGCGAGTCGCTTCGTCGGTGTAGAGGGTCTTGAACACTTCGGCGTGCTTCTCGAGCGTCGAGTGGTAGAAGAAGACCTCGCCTTGGAACCCGAACTCGCGGTTCGCGGCGACCATCTGTCGCACACGCTCGTCGGGCGCGCGGAACCCGTCCGCCAGGCTCACGAGCACGCCCGGCGCGACGCTCGCCAGGCGTTCCGGCGGGACCTGCGTCTCGACGATCTGCCGTAGTTCGTGACGGTAGCGATCGACGTCCTCGCGGTACACCTGCGGGCAGAAGAGGTCCCCCCAGCCTTCGCGGCACCAGCGGGGCCAGTCCTGCAGGTAGTTCTGCACGCTCCAGGGGTAGACGCTGGGGGACCACGACACGCACAACTCGGGGTCGATCGCCTTCAGCTCGCGGTACGCGCGCTCGACGAACTGGCTGAGGCGGTCGGCGCGCCACACGATCCACTCGCGCTGGCGCGGGTCGAGCGGGGGCGCCTCGCCGTTGTGCTCCGACTTGTAGAGCGCGACCGTCTGCGGCGAGTACCCGGCCGTGCTGGGGACCGCGGGCAAGCGGTCATCCCCCTGCACCCCATCGACGTCGTAGTTCTCGACGACCTCCTTGATCATCGCCAGCAGGAAGTCCTGCACTTCGGGGTCGAAGGCGTTCATCCACTGGAAGCCGTTCTTCGAAACGAGCTTTCCGTCGGGCCCGAGTGCGGCCCAGCCGGGACGCTTGCGCAGCAGGGGCCCGCCGTCGGGAGTTTGGTACGAGCTCGAGAAGCCGAACTCAAACCAGGCGACCACGGCCAGCCCGTGGGCGTGGGCCTCGTCGATCAGCTCCTTGAGCGGGTCGCGCCCCGCGAGCCGCGGGTCGATCAGCACGCCGAACTCGCGTTCCATCAGCGGGCTGGGGTAGAGCGTGACCCCGCGGTTCCAGGTCACTACGAACAGCGTGTTGATCCCGGACCGCTTGGCGTTCGCGACGACTTCACGGACCCCCTCGGGGGTGCCGAGCGACCCGCTGCCAACGCTCGCCACCCAAACGCCCCGGCAGGGGGAGGGGACACGCGCGGCGCAGTGGTCGCTTGCCACGAGCAGACCCAACAACAGCAAGGCGATTCGGCCCACGCGCAACCTCGGAGGAACGAGCAAGACACCTCGGGGCGCTGAACGCTGTTTTCGACCTCAGCCGCGGCGGCGGCAAGGGGAGGCGAGCGCCGGCAGCATCAAGAGTACGGCGGCCGGCTCGGGGATCGCCGCCGACGGGCCGCCGACCACACGGCCGTAGTTCGCCACCCAGATGTCGTAGTCGAGCCCGTTGACGAACCGGTCGCCGTTGGCGTCGGCGCGGAGGTCGGTGATCGAAGCGAAGGTATCGGCCCAGATCGTGAAGTCGGCGGCATCGACGCGCCCGTCGCCGTTGAAGTCGGGGAGCTCCTCGGGGCGGCGATCGACGAGCAGCTCGACGCGGCTGGCGCCGGTGACCGAGATGTTCGTCAGCCCGGCGGCGTACGCCCCGGCGCTCACCTCGCGCCACAGCGTGCCGACCTGCGCGACGACTCGGTAGTTCCCGGCGCTGGGGACGGTGACCGACCAGTTGTTCGTCCCGTTCGCCGCCGCCACGAGGGGCGCCGGGCGGTTGTCGATCGGGTGCTGCGTGCTGGGGGCGTGCCCCTGGCCGGCGACGTCGTAGAACGCCGTGAGCTGCGTGCGGTAGTCGTCGCGGACCGCCTTGCTGTAGAAGATCGCGTGCCCCGCGGCGCCGACGGCCCGCGACCGCTCGATCATCAGCGTCAGGTCGGCGATCGGCGTGTTCGCCCCCGAGCCGTTCCCGCGGAGCCCGACGACGAACTCGCTGGCCCGCTCGGCCGGGGTGAACTGGTTCGTCTGCCCGGTGAGCGTCGAGTTGAACGACGCGTAGTTGTCGCGGTAGACCTGCACGGCGTACTCGTCGAACAGCCCCGTGTTCTGCCACTGCGGCCAGACCGCGTTGTAGACCACGTCCGAGAAGTTGGTGATCGACGGGCTGACGCCGATCTGGATGTCGGGCCGCGCCGCGCGGACGGCGGTCACCAGCTCGGTCGCGAACTGCGTCACCTTCCCCTGGCGCCAGGTCCGGAAGGGGGCGTCGTCGATGCTCGTCGGCAACGCCCGACCGGTCTCGGCCAGGTAGATGCCGGCGGTCGTCGTGTCCCAGCCGAAACTCTGCGGCCAGGCCATGTGGTCGTCGAACTGGATCCCGTCGAAGTCGTACCGATTGACCGCTTCGAGCGTCAGGTCGATGACGAACTGCCGGACCTCGGGGACGGCCGGGTTCATCCACGCAAAGCCGTTCGACGCGTTGCCGAGCTGCCCCGCTTGGTCGCGCAGCAGCCAGCCGTTGTTGCGCATCTTGACCCCCAGCGGCGTCGCCGTGTTCCCCCCCGACCCGATGAACTCGGCCATCAGCCCGTACTCGAACCAGCCGACGTAGTTCATCTGGTTGCGGTGGGCATGGATCAGCGTCTCTTGCACTAGGTCGCGCGTCGTGCCGAGGTACGGCGCACGGTCAACGCTGGTCCCCAGGAACGATGACAGCGTCGCGCTCGGGAAGTTCGTGTAGCCGTTCTTCCACGTCTCGACGTAGACCGTGTTCATGCCGACGGCCCGCAAGTCGGTCATGACCGATGCGGTGTTGGCCCCGGATACGATGTGGTTGGGCCCGGTCGTCGTGAGCCAAACGCCGCGGACCTCGGGCGGTGCGGCGTGGGCGCACGGGCTCGCCAAGAGGCAGACGAACAACGCGCCGAGGCCCAGGAGTGCGATCGACCGGCTCTCGCGTCCCAACGGAGCCGCGATCCGCAAGAAAGAAAACGTCGTCAATGCTCGCCAGTCGTGTTGAGCGCCGGAGGGGATCGCCCTCGGGTCGCCGGAAAGGAGCCAGGAGGAGGCCGTGCCGGTCGCGGCGCCGAACGAGCGCCCGCCGGCTCGCGGCTAAATCGAGCGTAGTCGAACCCTCTGGGCGAGGAAACCGCTTGGCACGACGAAGGGGGGGCGAAGCACGTCAAGCGGCGAGACGACCGCTGTGGAATGCGCCTTGGCCAGATAAAGCTGCGCGAATCGCCGGCGCCAAGGCGTTGAGGTTAGGGGCGCCCGCTGGTTAGCCTTTAGGTGCGCCTGACGCCGGTCGAGCCGAGGCGTTCTTCAATTCTCCCGCCGAGGAAGTCCGGATGATGTGCATGCAACGGCTGGTTGTCTTCGTGGCCGTTGTGGCGGCGATGGCGCTTGCGTCACCGTCGAACGCCTTCAATCTGCGACTCGTTGCGCAACTCGACACGGCCGCCCTCCAGGCCGGGGTTCCCGGCTCGGTCGCCGCCCACGGCAACACGGTCTACATCGGAGGTCTGTTCGGGGGCGGCCAGCTCCACCGCATCGTCAACCCGCTGACTACGCCGACCAAGGTCAACACCTTCGGCGGGGGCAGCCTGCCGGGGAACGGCTACGTGACCCTCAGCACCGACGGAGTCACGCTCCTCGCCGCGACCGACAACGCCGATTTCCCCAACAGCGGCGTCGGCGACTTGGCCCAGTCGTACGCCTTCGGGACCGACACGCTGAACTGGTCGCAGACCTCCGTTCCCGCACAGCTCAACACGCAGGCGAACACGATCGACGGGGGCGCCGTCGATCCCGTCACCGGCCGCGTGATGCTGACCTGCTTCGGCTGCGACACCCAGAACTTCTACGACCAAAACAGCGGCGCGTCCGTCGAAGTGCCCGGCGCCAACATCCTGTTCTACCCGGGGGTAGGGACGGGCTGGAAAGACGTCGATTACGACGAGGCCACCGGGGACGTCTACCTGCGCGCTTGGGGGGGCGTCGCCCGTGGGACGCGCGTCGGCGACGGTCAGTTCCAAACTCTCGAAGGGAACACGGGGATTCAGACGATCGTCGATAGCGCCGACGACAACTTCGTTTCGGCGATCAACGTCGCCCACCTGCCCGCGCAGTTCGCGGGACCCGGGGGGGCCGTGATTATCAACCTGCGCGGAGCGCCGAACACCTTCTTCGATCAGGTGAAGGTCTTCTCGGCGACCCCGCCGAGCGCCGACGGAACCGCCACCGACACGCCGATCGCGGTGACCTTTACGGGGGCCGACGGCGTGACGCCGTTCAACACGGCGGCGGCCGGTTCGGGCATCTACGACTTCAGCTACGACCCCATCAACAACCTGCTCTACGTCAGCGACTTCTCGACGAGTCAGGTGCACGTCTTCGAGTCTTCCGCAGCGGTAGGTGGTGTCGATGGTGACTACAACGACGACGGAACGGTCAACGCCGCCGACTACACCGTGTACCGCGACAACCTGGGCAAGGCGATCGTCCTCCCCAACGACCCAACCCCGGGAACGGTCGATACGGGCGACTACGCCACTTGGGTCGCCAACTACGGGGTGTCGGGGGGAGCGGCGACGGCGGTCCCCGAACCGGCGGCCCTGGTGCTGATCGCGATCGGCGGGTTGTCGTTTGGTTTTCGTCGCCGGCCGTGATCGGCTACGGCCTGGACGCCGCGGTCGCGGCTGGCCCCAAGCCGGTGGCGAGTGATCGCGGCCTGCGCAAAAGCGAGAGTAGATTGCTCTCCGGCGCCGGCGGTTTGCTTGCGGAACGCCCACCGCACGAATAGTCTGATGGTATGCGCTGAAATCATCCCCGACGAGTCGCACGCGTTCTCGCGCTTCGCGCGGGCGTTGCCGTGCGGAGCGGCCGGCTCCTGTTCGATTCGTTCTGTGACGTCTCCCCCGACGCCCGCCTCCCCCAACGTCGATCAAACGGCGGCGAAACTCACCCCCTTTGGCGAAACACACCATGCTTTGCACACGTTCCTGGCGCCTCGCGGGCGCCGCTGTGTTGGTGGCGGCCGTCGCGCTCGGCGTAACGTCGCCGGCGTCGGCGCAGTTGATCGCGGCCGATAGCTTAAACGCGGACGTTTACGACCCGCTCGGCCTGGGCACGTTCCGCCTCGACCAAACCGGCTCCGCTGCGAACGGCCGCCCGGTGATCACCCCCGGCTGGACCGACGACGGCACCGGCAGCCCGGCGCCGTGGACCCAGGGGACCGGCAACCTGCAATGGGACGTCGGCTCGCCGGGCAACCTGACGCTGGGCAACCCGGCCGTGTCGTACGACGACGCTTCGACCGGCAAGGGTCGGTTCCTCGGCATCGCCGCGAACAGCACGGTCACGTTCCGGCGCGGGTTCCGCGTCATGGACACGTTCGCCCCGGCGGACACCTACTACATGAGCGCGCTGGTCAACCCGGGGGGCGCCTACACCAACAGCGGCCGCCGTCAGCACGGCCTCGTGGGCTTTGTCGGCCCGGGTTGGGACGAAGCGGGCCTGACCACCGGCACGAGCGCCGAGGGGACCCCGTACGGCCTGATGTTCGGGTTCCACGGCGAGCAGGCGACGAGCAACCCGGCCGACGCCGGCCAGCTTGACCTCGTGGTCCGCGCCCGCGGCGGCGACGTCAACGCGCCGACGATGATCGACACGGTCTTGGTGAAGGGGACCACCGAAGCGACGCTCGACAACATCACCTACCTAGTGATGCTGAAGCTCGAGGTCAACCAGTCGGGCGCCACAGACCGCGTTACCTACTGGGTCAGCCCCTCGGACCTGACGTCCGAAGCGACCGCCACGACGAGCGCGCTGGCGACCGGCTCGTTCGACACGCTGGCGATGGACAACAACACCCGCATCAACCGCACCCAGATCGCCTTCAGCAGCTACGAAGGGAAGAACCTGTTCTTCGACGAGTTGCGGTTCGCGTACGACTTCGAGTCGCTCCGCGGGGCGCTCCCGGTGAGCGGCATCAGCGGCGACTACAACAACGACGGGCTGGTCGACGCGGCCGACTACACCACGTGGCGTGACAACCTCGGTCAAGCGATCACCCTGCCGAACGACGCGACGCCCGGGACTGTGGACAGCGGCGACTACACCACGTGGGTCGCGAACTACGGTAATGGCGGCCCGGCGACGGCGATTCCGGAGCCGGCGGCGTGCGTCACGGCCCTTGCGGCCTTGGCGTTCGGCGGCCTGCGTCGGCGGTCTCGCTGAAGCGGTAGCAGGTTGATAGCAACCAGTCCCGGGCGGGCTCCGTGTTGACGGGGCCCGCCCGGTTTTCCTGTCGCGGGTTCAGTCCCTCCCCCACGAGTCCCCACGAGGCGCCGGATGCCCACTCGTCACTCGCTCGGCCGTCGTGTTGGCGCCCCCAGCCACGCGGCCGGTTTCACGCTCGTCGAACTGCTGGTCGTGATCGCGATCATCGGCATCTTGGTGGCGCTCCTGCTCCCTGCGGTGCAGGCGGCTCGTGAGGCGGCGCGGCGCAACTCGTGCATCAACAACCTCAAGCAGATCGGACTGGGCTGCATCAACTACGCGTCGAGTAAGGGGGACATCCTTCCGCCAGGGTACGGCGCCCGGATGATCGACCCGGCGACGAATGCCCCGCGGGCGGGGATCAACTTCAACAAGGAGAGCCTCTTCTCGTTGATCCTGCCGTACATGGAAGAAGCGGCGACCTTTGCCCAGATGGACATCCAGTACAAGAACGGCAACAACCCGTACGTCGATCCGGCCCGAAACGTCGTCATCTCGGCGTACATCTGCCCGAGCTACGAAGGAGAGTCGATTCGCAGCACCGCGGAAGTGCCGGGGGACGCGGCGTACACCTACCAGCTCGGCGCGCTGGCGACCTACGCTGGGATCGCAGGGGTCGATGTGACAGCGCAGTCGAGCGTCGCCAATTCGCAGGTGAGGTACACGGCCGCTGAGGCCGCTTTGCTGGCGATTCCGACTTCGTTCGGGACCATCTACACGAACGGCGCGTTCACGCTCGGCAAACTGATGATCATAGCGCCGAACCGGTTTCACGTGATCGGCAAGGGACGCAAGCTGGCCCAGATCGTGGACGGGACGAGCAACTCGCTGATGGTCGGCGAGTTCCTCGACGCGCGCTGCGAGGCGTTCGGCGTCTGTCGCGCCCTGCCCGACTACAATCGCCCGTGGTACCTTGGTGGCTACCAGGAGGCTCCCTACCACATGAAGGTGCTCCAGAACACGCCGAACGCCAAACTCGACGGGCCGAGCGCGGCTTTTGTTCAGCGGCCGTTCAGCAGCCAGCACCCCGGCGTGACGAACTTCGTCTACTGCGACGGCAGCGTCCACCCGCTGGCTGACGACATCGACTTGAGCACCTACTACGGACTGGGGACGGTCAATGGCGGCGAGGTCATCAATGCCCTGCAGTAATCTCAAGGCGGTACCTCGGGCCGCCGTTCTGATTGTGCTGCTGACGATGGTCGGCTGCGCCGAGTCGATGCCGCCAAGACCCAAGATCGTCCCCGTCACGGGTCGGGTGTTCCTCGGCGACGAGCCGCTCAAGTTCGGATCGGTGATGTTCCAGCCGACCCAGGGGGGCCAGCCCGCTCAGGGAACGATCGACGGCGAAGGAAAGTTCGTCCTCTCGACCTACGGCAAAGCCGACGGCGCAGCGGTCGGCAAACACCAGGTCCGCGTCTCGTGCTACACGTCGCAGGACCCGAGTCTGAAGGACAAGTCCTTCGGTGACTCGCTCGGCGACTTGCTTATCCCGGCCAAGTACAACAGCTTTTCGCAGAGTGGCATTGAAGTCTCGATCCTCGCCCAGGGGAACGCCCCGTTCGTCCTGCGGCTCGAGCCCGAGGCGCCCGCTCCTGAGGAACGGGCGCTCGTCGATCCTGCGGTAACCGAGCCTGCTTCCGTGGACCCCGCCGCCGCAGAACCAGCCGCTGGCGCACCCGCGACCGACGCACCCGCCGAAGCCGACGCGGCCGCTCCCGCGACGACCGACACGCCGGCCGAGCCGGCGCCGACCACTCTCGGCGAGGAGGGCTGAGCGTTGCAAAGCGTCCGTCTTCGACCACTCGCTTGGGTTGTGATCACCGTCGCTGCGTTCGTCGCAGGCTGCGACTCGGGGCCGCCGATGGGTCGCGTCTCGGGGACCGTCGCGCTCGACGGTAAGCCGCTTAAGTTCGGCTCCGTGATGTTCCAGCACACCGCCGGGGGGCAGCCCGCCCAGGCGCAGATCCAGCCGAACGGCTCGTTCGTCCTTTCGACTTTTTCACCCGAGGACGGCGCCCGTGTGGGGACGCACCGCGTGAAGGTGTCGTGCTTCTCGTCGCAAGACCCGGCCGTCAAGGCCGCCGGCCCGGCAGGGGATTCGCTGGGCACGCCATTGATCCCGATGAGGTACAACTCGCTGGGGGAGAGCGGGTTGTCGTTCGAGGTCAAGCAGGGTGACAACGAGCCCGCCAAGTTCGACCTCGTCACCGACAAGCCGAAGGGCCGTCGCTAAGCGACCCCGCGGCCGCGCGGCCCAGCCCGCGGCATTCTCGCCCCGTCCGAAGCCCCCCATGCTCGCTCGCTCACTCGGACTCCTGTCGGCGGTCGCCGCGCGGCTTGCGCTGATCGCGTCCGTCTTCGGTGGCTTATCCGCCCCCGCCCACGAGCTCGCCCCCGACGGCCAGCCGTTCGACGTGGTGATCGTGGGTGGATCGACCGCCGCGCTCGCCGCCGCGTTCTCGGCGGCCGACGAGGGGGCGACCGTCGCGCTGATCGAGCCGACCGACCTCCTCGGCGGGCAGATCAGCTCGTCCGGCGTGCCGGCGATCGACGAGGCGTGGCACTCCGTCGAGACCCCCGGCGCCGAGCCCTACAGCGTCGCCAAGGTGGCCCGCGACCCGCGGAACATGACCCCCTTCTTCCGCGACGCCTGCCTGGCGACCGGCAACCCGGGGGACGGCTGGGTCAGCCGCTTTTGCTTCGAGCCGAAGCCGTTCGTCGAGCGGTTCTTCGAGCCCCGCGTCCGCGCGCTGAAGGATCGGCTCGTCGTCTACCACGACACGGTGGTGAAGCGCGTCTCCACCAGTGGCAACCGAGTCGTCGGCGTCGAGGCGATCGCGCGCACGCCGCGTGCCGGCGTCGCCGCGAAGGGCTACGACCGGCTGCCAAGCGAGGACCTGGTCGATTGGTACTCGCCGCGCGACTCGGCGCGGTTCACCAAACGGGTGCTCGACTTTCACAGCGGCGACAAGCCGTGCGTCTACATGGACGCGACCGAGTGGGGAGAGGCGCTCGCCCTGGCGGACGCCCCTTACCTGCAAGGGGTCGAGACCGAGGACGGCGGCCGCGACGGGGACGACACGTGCGGCCAGGCGACCGTCTTCTGTTTCGTGCAGAAGCTGCACGCCACGCCGCAGGCGAACCACCCGCAGATCGAAACGATCCCCCGCATGGGCTACGGCGCCTACCGCGAGAACCCGGACGCGTGGCAGCGGATCTGGACCTACCGCCGCATCCGGGGCGAGGGGCCGACGGCCAAGCCGGGGGACCTCTGCCTGCAGAACTGGGGCTACAGCGAGACGTCGGTCCCCGGCGGGGGCGAGGGGGGGAACGACTACCCGTTCGGCTACCTGTTCCTGTCCAAGGCCAAGTCGGCCGCGACTGCGACCGACTGGGTGGGGGGGATCGACCTCGCGGTGCTCGCCGCCGCCGAGAAGCGGGCCCTCGCCTGGCACGACTGGTTCCGCCGCCACGCCCCGCTGGACGACTCGGGCGAGTCGATCGACCCCGATTGCTTCACCCTCGCCGGCGACGTGCTGGGGACCGGCCACGGCCTGGCCAAGCTCCCCTACATCCGCGACACGCGGCGGAGCATCGGCGTGGACGGGTTCCTGCTGAAGTTCGCGGACCTGATCGGGCCCGCCGAGCGGAAGACGGGGACCGCCTTCCCCGACCGCGTTGCGCTCGGGGCCTACGCGGCTGACATCCACCCGATCGTCGGCTGCACCTACCCCCCTTACGTCCACGAGAACCACCCGACGCTGCCGTTCTACGTCCCCCTGCGGGCGCTGACGAACGAGCGGTACGCGAACCTGCTGGTCGCCGGCAAGACGATGGCGCAGACGTTCCTGGCGAACTCGGCGACGCGGCTGCACCCGATCGAGTGGTCGAGCGGCACGGCGGCCGGGGTGATGGCGGCCGAGATGGCGCGGAGCGGCGCGACCGCCGCCGAGGCGTGCGACGACGCCGAGCGCCTGCGCGGCTTGGTGGCGCGCTACACGCCGATCGACTGGACGATCGAGGAAGTCGTCACGGGGGGCGCCGCCCGGCGCTGAGCGAAAACGAAAACCGCCCCGGGGGCTCGACCCCGGGGCGGCTTGCGCTGCTTTGATTGTTCGTCGCTTCGGTTCTTGTCGCCGGCGTCACCGCCGGGCGGTCGTCGCTGCGATGCTGGCTACTGCAGCACCTTCACGTGCTCGGCCCGGGGGCCCTTGGGCCCTTGGCCCTCTTGGTACTCGACTTGCAGGCCTTCGCGGAGGTCGTCGTAGCGCATCCCCTCGACCGACGAGTGGTGGAAAAAGATATCCCCGCGCTCCCCTTCGATGAACCCAAAGCCCTTCTCGGTCAGCTTCTTGATTGTCCCTTGCGGCATCTCCCCACTCTCCCCTCAAAAAATCTCGAACACTCGGAGCCCGGCGGGGACGCGCTTCCACGGCGAAGACGCCACACCCCCGCGGGGCCGAAGACGCTAGAGTGAGCGACGAGCCGAGCCTCGCGATCGCGCCACGCGACGAGTCGCCGACTCGGGCTTGACGGAACGCGCACGACTCGACGCGTGTCCTCCAGCGGCCGAGATTGTACCAGCCGCCGAGAACGGGTCAAACAAGTTCCGCCCGCTGTCAAGTCCCGTCGCGCCGCCGGCAACAAGCGGGGTTTCGCCGCTGCGGGCGCGCGGCCTGGCTAGCGACCGAGCGCCGCGCGGAGCGATTCGGTCGGCACGAGCTCGTTCAAACTCCCCGAGCGGAAGCCGGCCAGGTCGAGCGTCACGGCCTTGAAACCAAGGCCGCGCAGCGCCGCGAGGACCTCGCGGCGGGTCCCTTCTTCGGCGAGCCGCCCCACCCATTCGGGGGGGACCTCAATCCGCGCGACCTCGCCGTCGAGCAGCCGGACGCGGAGCTCGCGGACCTCGGGGAGCAGGGCCTTCAACCCCCGCTCGGCCGCATCGACGCGGGCCAGGCGCTCGGGGGTCACCGCCACGCCGTAGGCCAGGCGGCTCGCGAGGCAAGGGGCGGCCGGCTTGTCCCACACGGGGAGGCCCCAGTGCCGCGCGAGGGCGCGGACGCGCTCCTTGCCGAGGCCCAGCTCGACGAGCGGGCTGGCGACGCGGTGCTCGCTCGCGGCGCGCATCCCGGGGCGGTGGTCCCCCAGGTCGTCGGCGTTTGCGCCGTTGGCGATCCACGCCAGGTCCAGCTCGTCGGCCACGCGTCGCACGTGCGTGTAGAGCGTCTGCTTGCAGTGGTAACAGCGGTCAGTCGCGTTGGCGACGTACAGCGGGTTGGCGATCTCGTCGGTCGGCGCCTCGACGTGCCGAACGCCGATCTGTGCGGCGACCGCGCGGGCCTCTTCGAGCTCTCCCGCGGCGAGTGCCGGACCGACCCCCGTGACGGCCACCGCCCGCTCGCCGAGCGCCAGGTGCGCCCCCTTGGCGACGACGGCGCTATCGACCCCCGCCGAGAACGCGACGGCGCACGACCCCAGCTCGCGGAGCTTCGCGACGAGGGCGTTGGCGTCGTCCGTGGCAGTCATTGGATATCCCTGTGCGATTGGGGAACGCGCGGCGCTGCGCACGTCAGCCCTGCGGCGGCCGCGGGTCGGTGAACCGGGCGAGCTGGTCGCGGAGCTCGGCGGCCTCTTCGTACCGCTCCCCGGCGATCGCCGCGGCGAGCCGCTCGCGGAGCTCGGCGACCGGGTCGTGGGCCTTCGACGAGCCGACGAGCTCGTGCCGCCACTGGTGGAGGAACGTCAGCTCGTGGACCTGCTCGGCCTGGTCTTCTCGGCCGTAGTCGGCGAGGAAGCGCTCGATTCCGCGGATCCCGGCGTCGATCGCCGCGAGGGCCGCCTCGGTCTGCCGGGTCTCGACGAGCGGCGTCGCCACGGCGCGGGCGTGCATCATCGTCACGTAGGGGCGCCACTGGTCGAACTGCAGCTTGTCGCGTTCCAGCCGCGCGTGCTCGCGCACGAAGTGAAACAAGCGGAGGTTGCGCTTCGTGTCGCGGGCGCACAGCTCGTAGCGCTGCAGGGCCCAGAAGCAGATGTAGCGGTGGTAGTACTGGACCCCCTCGCGCATCAGCTCGGCGCAGTCCTCGGGGGCGAGCAAGTACGGCGCGCTGTCGGGGTTCGCCCCCTCACGCTCTCGCTGGCGGCTGGCGTGCAGGTCGAGCCACGACTCGTGCCCCTCGATACGCCGCCCGTCGGGCCGGCCGTCGAGCTCCATCTGCATCAGCCCCAGGTCGAGCCGCAGTTGGATCTTCTCGCCTCCGTCGTCGCCGGTGATCGTGCGGACGGTCACCTCGTCGGGCTGGAACGCCCAACCTTCGGTTGCGGAGCGGATGTCGAGCGTCACGGTGCGAGCGGCGGTGGTAGCGGGGAGTAGCGAAACGCGAGTCGGACCGGCGGGCCGACGCCCCATCGTAGCCGATCGGCGCAGGGGGGAAACGCCGGCCCCCTCTTGGGGGCCCGTCGGCGCGTCGCTGCTACTCGCCCGTCTCGCGGCGCCGCTGCTCGAGCGCCTTCGTGTTCCGCTCGACCCCCAGGATGATCGTTCGTTGCAGCAGCCCGTCGGGGGAGCTCGCGACGACCGGGATCACCTGCCGGCGGTCGGGGAAAGGGACCTTCACGGCGAAGGCGCCGTCGGCCTGCACCGCGACCGGCTCGCCCTGGACGGTGACGTGGGCGTGGGGGTCGGCCGTGCCGTAGACCACCAGCTCGGCGTCGAGCGTGAACCGCAGCGTCGAGGCCACGTCACGCCCTGCCGCGCCGAGCCCGAAGCGCGTCTCGGTCGGTCGCCCGAGGCGGCGCTGCAAACGCTCTTCGAGCATCTCTTGAAGCTCGAGGCTCGCGCCGTCGTGGCTGTAGCCCCCGGAGAGGGCGAAGATCCGGTCCGCGTTGCGGGCCACGTCGGCCCAGTTGTGGTCGATCGCGTCGGCGGCGCCGGGGGTCGGCGTCACGACCTCGTTGCTCCGCGCAAGGCAGTAGAAGCCCCCTTGCGGCGTAAGGTAGCCGACCTCGGCGCGGAAGCGGCACGGGGGGGTATCGACATCGACGTACCAGTTCGAGACGCCGCCGTGGATCGTGACGCTGCGCGTTCCGACCGTCGCGCCGTCGTCCCCCAGGCGGAGGACCCGCAGCGTGGGGGTCGCGGCGTGCCAATGCTGGCCGAGGGCCTGCCGGGCGCGGTCGATCGACTGCGACGAAAGCTCCCAGACGGCGTGCAGCCAGTAGGGGTCGCGGACCAGGATCACCAGCCGGTCGCGCGGCTCGGCGCCGTTGTCGGACCCCGGCGTGCTGATGTCACGGAGCGCTTGGCGGCGCTCGTGCATCGCCGCGATCTTCTCCATTGCCCGGCGCTTGGCCGCCGAGGGCTTGGGGGGCGCTGGTTTGGGGGGCGCGGTCCGGCGATCCGCGGACGGAGCGGGTTGAGCGCGCGGCGGCCCGACGGAGAGGATCGCCGCAATAAGCTCGTCCTTTCGGAGCGAGTGCCAGCTCAGAATCCCCGCCCGGCGCGCCATTTGGGCGAGCTCTTTTGCGGTGTGGGAGCGGAGCGAAGCGGCGTTCATGTTTACAGACAGAGGCCCCCACGAGGGCGCTCGGCGCCGCACAGGGTAGGACGGTGGCGGGTGAGGGGGGCGGCGCGAGGGGGGAGGTCGCCGGAAGGGTCTTTCTAGCCCCTTTAGATTAACCATCCCTGCTGGATTGGGCAAATCGATCTTGGCGGTTGCCCGCTGCCGCGGCCGCGGCGGTAAGTGCCGGCCTGGCGGTCGGTTGCGCCCCGCGATCCGCCACGCGGTCCGCCCCGCGCCGCGGCCTGGTCGGCGCGACGTTCTAGCGTCCCGGCTACGCTGGCCGCGTCCTATCGAGGCCGCGACGTTTCGTCGCAGTTTGGGGGCGGGAGCCCTGAATCGGCGGGCTTTCGCGGTGTTCGTCGCGGCGGTTCGCCAAAATCGCCGTGAACGCGGCGCTACCCCGTTGACGGCTTGGACTTGCGCGAGCACGATACCCGGCCTCAGGGGAGTTCCGGCGGGCGTACGGAGGCCGTTCAGGCCTCGCGGCTCGGAGCGGGGCGACGGCTGAGGCGGCGGCTTGTCGTGGCAGACGACTCCCAAACACCGCTCGCGAAGGCCTACGGGTTGGCCTCGCAGTGCGTGACGATCGTCCTCGGAATGGCGATCCCGGGTTTGTTTGGTCACGTCCTCGATCGCTGGCTCGGCACGGCGCCGTTGCTCCTCGCTGTTGGGTTCGCCCTGGGGTTCCCCCTAGGGGTCTGGCGGTTGTTAGTGATCGCAAAGGAGCGGGGGTCCGCCCCCGTGAAGGTCCGCAAGCGACGTGGCCGGCAAGACCCGGGGTCAAGCGACGGGTGACGGCCTCGGGTGGACCCGCTGCGTTGCCGTGGCACGGCGCCTACCTGGTGGGCCTCGCGCCGGCGGCGGCGGTGCTCCCCGTTTGGCTGTGGTTGCTGGGGACGCCAAACCCCCTGGCAATCACTGCGATCGGCGTGCTGGTGGCGGCGACGATCGGTGTCGCCGCGGCGATTGTGGAGCGGCGTGTGGCGGGGGAGAACCCCGTCGCGCGGATGGGTTTGGGGACGGCGACGCGGACGCTCGGGACGCTCGTCCCCCTGGTGTGGCTAAGGAACTCGGCGGAACCGACGACGATCGTCGTCGCGGCTTCGGTCCTGTACCTCGGGCTGCTGGCCGGGGCGGTGCTGGCCGCGAAGCGAGACGAAGCGAAGCAAAACGAACAAGCTCGGCGTGGGCCATGACGGCCCGGCGCTTTCAAGAAGAACCCTCGAAGCCCGACACCCCGCGCATGGCAAAGCACAACCCGCTCGCGCCGGAAGAGCTGTTCGGCCACGTGCAGGACGCCACGTACTTCCACGTCCCGCGTGGGTGGTTCGGTTCGGACGATCACGGGCGCCTCGAGCTCCCGCAGTTGCTGGCCCGCGCCAAGGGGGACGGTCACGCGCATTCGGACGGCGAAGCCCACGCGGACGACGCCCACGGGCACGTCGAGTACGAGGGTTGGCAGCCGAAGACGGGGATCGCCGTCCTCGACAAGTCACTGCAACCGCTGGACTTTGTCTTCACGAAGTTCATGGCCCTCGAACTGGTCGTGGCCCTGGTCTGCGTCGCGATCTTCGCGTGGCTCGCGGCCCGGGTCCGCGGCGGCGCCGCCCCGAAGGGTGCGATCGCCAACCTGTTCGAGTCGATCTTGGTGTTCATCCGCGACGGGATCGCCAAGCCGAACATCGGCGAGGAAGACGCCGACCGCTTCGTGCCGTTCTTGTGGACCGTGTTCTTCTTTGTGCTCGGCTGCAACCTGATCGGCATGGTTCCTTGGATGGGTTCGCCGACGGCCGCCTTTGGCGTGACGGCCGTGCTCGCGCTGCTGACCTTCGGCATCGTTGTGAAGGTGGGGATCGAGAAGTACGGCCTCGGCGGGTTCCTCAAGGCCCAGGTGCCGCACATGGACCTGCCGAAGCCGATCGCCGTGATCCTCGTGCCGATGATCTTTGTCATCGAGCTGATGGGGTTCTTTCTGAAGCACTTTGTGCTCTCGGTGCGGCTGCTTGCGAACATGATCGCCGGGCACGTCGTGCTGGCGGTGCTGTTGGGGTTCATCGGCGTCGCCGCCGGCTGGGCCGGCTACGCGATTGTCCCGGCGAGCTTCCTGGGCGCCGTGGCGCTGAGCCTGCTCGAAGTCTTCGTCGCTTGCCTGCAGGCGTACGTGTTCACGTTCCTGTCCGCGCTCTTCATCGGGGCGTCGGTCCACCCGCACTAGTTTCGCCTACAACAATCGCTCCGCCATCGGAGCGACCCAGTTACCCGTCCCGTTCAAACTGCGTCCCTCGAAATCTTGGGAGATGACTTCCGTGGCTAACTTGCTCCGTTCGCTGTTGGTGCTCTCGGCCTTGTTGCTCACCGCCACTCCGGCGATGGCCCAGGACGATTCCGCTTCGACCATCGCCGCCACTCAGGCCGAGACCTACGGCTACGGCCGTATGGGCCTCGGCGTGGGCCTGGGCCTGGCGGTCGTCGGCATCGGCGTGGGGATCGGCCTGATCGGCGGCAACGCCGTCGGCGCGATCGCTCGCCAGCCCGAGGCCTCTGGCAACATCCAGACGAACATGATCATCGCGGCCGCGCTGATCGAAGGCGCCGGGTTGTTCGCGATCCTGATCCTCGGCTTCATCCTGGCCTAACCCCCCTCGGCGGGCGTGGCGCCAACGGGCGCCGCGCCCCGGCGTCGGTGTCGTGGGCTCGTCCGCACTCGGTAGGGATGTCTCGCATGTTGTTCCGCGTGTTTGCCACGGCCATCGCCGTGTCGCTGGCGTCGGTCGCGTCGGCGGCCGAGAAGGGTTCGCCCGACCCGCTGGCGATGGACCCCGACCTCGCTCTGTGGACGCTGGGCATCTTTGTGGCGCTGCTCGCCGTCCTGCGGGCCGTCGCCTGGGGCCCGATCATGGAGGGGCTCAAGGCCCGCGAGGCGGGGATCGCCGCCAACCTAAAGGCCGCCGACGACAAGCACCTCGAGGCGAAGCGCCTGCTCGACGAGCACCGCGCCACCCTCGCCGGCGCGGCCGACCAGGTCCGCGGCATGCTCGACGAGGCGCGACGCGACGCCGAGACGACCAAAGCGTCGATCCTGGCCGAGGCGAAGTCCGCCAGCGACGCCGAGCGGGCACGCTCGGTCCGCGAGATCGAGCAGGCCCGCGACTCGGCCGTTCGGCAGCTTGCCGAGCAGAGTGCGGGCCTGGCGATCGACCTGGCGGCCCGCGTGGTAAAGCAGGAGCTCACGCCGCAGCGACAGGGTGAGATCGTCCGCGAGGCGCTGGCTCGCTTCACGCCGACCGGCCCGAGCAGCAACTAGCAGTCGTCCCCCCCCGAAGCGCAAGGCGCACGATGGCCGAGCACAAGACCACCGCGTCGCGGCACGAGACGGTCCTCGACGTCACCGAGGAGCGGATCGCGCGGACCTACGCGCAGGCGCTGCTCGGCGCCGTTGGCGCCAACGGCGGGTCGCTGGCGGCGGTCGAAGAGCTCGAGGCGATCGTCGCGGAAGCACTGCG
>JBOFFC010000183.1:0-11700 GCA_051648405.1 Lacipirellulaceae bacterium | reverse complement strand
CCAACGCCCCCTCCCGGGGCCCCTCCCCCTGAAGGGGGAGGGGGACATCTCACTCGCCAGCGCTACGTTTTGCACTGGAGAGGGCTCAATCGAGCCCCCCCATTTGGTCGCGTTGATGCTGTCGCTCGTAGTCGATCAGGGCGTCGGTCACCATCTGGACGTTCCCCGCGAGGATCTGGTCGAGCTTGTACAGCGACAGGCCGATGCGGTGGTCGGTCAGGCGGTTGTCGGGGTAGTTGTAGGTGCGGATCCGCTCGCTCCGGTCCCCCGAGCCGACGAGGTCGCGGCGCTCGGCCGACCGGCGGGCGTGCTCGGCCTGCTGGCGCATGTCGTAGACGCGCGACTTGAGCACGCGGAGCGCCTTGGCGAGGTTCTTGTGCTGCGACTTCTCGTCCTGGCACTGGACGACGATGCCCGTCTCGAGGTGCGTGAGGCGCACGGCCGACTCGGTCTTGTTGACGTGCTGCCCGCCGGGTCCCGAGGCGCAGAACTTGTCGAGGCGGTAGTCGTCGGGGCCGATCTCGACCTCGACGTCCTCGGGCTCGGCCATCACGGCCACCGTGGCGGCCGAGGTGTGGATGCGGCCCTGCGTTTCGGTCTTGGGGACGCGCTGCACGCGGTGCCCGCCGGACTCGTAGCGCAGCTCGCGGAAGACACCCTCCCCTTCGACGGCGATCGACAGCTCCTTAAAACCCCCCAGCTCGGTCACGCTGGAATCGAGCACCTCGACCTTCCACCCCTTCATGTCGGCGTGGCGCTTGTACATCTCGTACAGGTCGCGGGCGAAGAGGGCCGCCTCGTCGCCGCCGGTGCCGGCGCGGAGCTCCATGATGCAGCGGCTGCGGTTGGCGTCTTCTCCGCCGAGACTCATGCCGAGCAGGATGTCCCAGGCCGCCTCGCGCTTGACGACGAGCTCAGGGAGCTCGGCCTCGGCGATCTCGCGCATGTCGGGGTCGTCGGCGGCCGCCATCTCGCGGGCCTCGTTGATCGCCGCGCACAGCCCGAGGAACGAGCGGTAGAGGTTGGCCACCTTCGCCAGGCCGCCGTGCTCGCGCGCGATGGCGGCGAGCCGGCTGGGGTCGGCCAGCACCACCGGATCGACCATGTCGCGCTCGAGCCCCTCGAATCGCTCCAGCGTTTTGTCGAGCTGGTCACGCATGCGGGGGGCTCGATAGCGGTTCGGCGGAAGCGGAAGCCAGCAGAGGGCGCAAGCAGAACGGGCGCTCGGCGAGCGCCCGCTGCGGGGGGAAGGCGACGCCCGTGGGGGTCGCCAAAGCGGCGCCGCCGCTACTTCTTCTTCTTCAGGCTCGCGTAACCCGCGGCCTCGAACTTCTTCTTGAACTTGTCGATCCGGCCGGCCGTATCGACGAACTTCAGCTTGCCCGTGTAGAAGGGGTGGCAAGCGTTGCAGATATCGACCCGCAACTCGGGCCGCGTGCTACGCGTGACGAAGGAGTTCCCGCAGCCGCAGGTGACCTTGGTCTCGTGGTACTTCGGGTGGACGCCGTCTTTCATCGCGCTTGCTTCCTGTTGTCGGCGACCGATGTTCGCTCGGACGCGCCGGACCCGTGGTAGGCCTGTCCCGGCCGCCGCCTCGCTGGCCGATCCCTGAGCGGGACCACCGCGAGGCCCCAAGGCGCCGGGGGCCGCGTTTGCCGCCGAGTGCGCTAGGCCGAGACCGAGCGACGCCCGAGGGCAACTAGCCGCGGCTGCTGCCACGACCGTAGCCCCGTAGGTTAGGTGATACTCGGGGGCAGCTCAAGGGCTAGCCCCCCGGCTTTGGGCGCCCCACCCGCTCGACGAGCACCGCGTCGATCAGCAGTTGGGCGGCGTGGTAGACGACCATCGGCAGGATCACGGCGCCCCCCAGGCCGAGCGTCGCGCCGATCGAGATCGCCACATCGAGCCCCACGGCGAGCGTCTTTTGGCTCCCCCCCACGGCGGCGGCGAGGGCCTCGGGACGCGGGGCACCGAGCGCACGGGCCGACGCCCAGCCGACCGCGAACAGCAACGTGTGGAGCCCCGCGGCGGCGGCGACCAGCGTCAGCACCTCGGCGGCCCCAAACCCGGCCCCCGCCCCGTATGCCGCCTCGCCGCAGCGGACCGCCCCCACGGCGACCATCGCCAGCAGCCCGCACTGCGCGAAGATCGACAGCCCGTGCCGATGTCGGTCCGCCAGCAGTCGCAGCGGCGCCCAAAGCCGCAAGAGCTGCCCCGCCACGAGGGGCGTGACGACGCAAAGCGCGAGTCGCGACGACAGATTCCAAGGGTCGATCGCCCCCCCCGCCGCTTCGCCCCCCTCGCCGAGCAGCGCCCAGGCCCAAAACGGCAGGACCACGAAGCATGCGAGGTTCGTGACCACCGTCACCATCAGAGCCGCGGCCTCGTTGCCGCCGCCGCGACGCGTCCAGACCGCGGCCGAAGCCTGCGTCGTCGGCGGCAACGCGGCGATCACCAGCCCCACCGCGAGCCCCTCGGAGAGAACCCCAGCGCTCGGGGGCCCGAGCAACCACGCCAAGCCCGCCGCCAGCGGCGCGGCGAGCGCGGCGTTCACGAAGACCCCCACCAGCACCGCCGACAACGCGTAGCCGCCGCGCATCGACTTGCCCAAGTCGAGCGGCGCCGACATCGCCAGGACGATCGCCGCCAGCAGCGCGTCCTGCGGGATTCGCTCGGCCAGCGGGCCGACCCACGCATGCCACGTCGATCCCCCCAGCAGCACGAGCGCCAGCGCGACGAGGAACCAGTGCCGGCGGAGCGACTTCATCGACCGTCTCCGCGCCGCGGAACCGTCGCGACCGCGCCCCGCGCGAACGTAGGGCTTCGTGACGTCACTTGCTGCCGTCCGCGTCGTCGCTTTTCGCGTCCTTCTTGGCGAGCTCTGCGCGGAGCCGCTTCGCACGGAGTCGATCGCCGTACGCACTCGGGGCGTCGCCGGCCGATTCGTACAGCTCGATCGCCCGCGAGAGGTTCCCCTCGCCTTCGTAAGCCCGCGCGAGGTTGTGGCGCACACCATCGGCGAGCTCTTCGGCGGCGGGACCCTCGAGCGCGGCGTTCTCGAGCCATCGCTGGGCCGTGCGGTGCTCGCCTCGGTCCACCAGCAGCACGCCGAGCCACGCGGTCGCGAGCGCCTTCGCCTTGAAGTAGATCTCGCGCTTCTCGTCGGAAGCCAGCTCGTTGAGCTTCCTGTCGGTCGGGCGGACGAGCGGGCTCGTGAACATTTGCTGCGCCGCGCGGTGGTCGTTCACCGGCTCGGCCAGCACGTCGGTCGGACGCTGCCCCGGGGCCTCGGTTCGGCCGCGGAAATGCAGCACGCGTCCCTTCCACAACCCGGGCCGCCACGCGAGCGGCAGGAACGCCTGCACTTCGCGGGCCCGAGCGCCGCGATCGGCCGCGAGCCGCGTGCGGAGCAGCTCGAGCGGCGCCGACCACAACGCCACGGGCGCGGGTTCGGCGTCGCCGGCCGGCGCGGGGCGAAGCTTCGCCAGTTGCTCGGCGACGCCTTCGGCATCGACCGCGAGCACCAGCGCATCGGCGCCCCCGAAGCGCTGCTCGAGGCGCTTCGCCCGGCGCGACAGGGTGAACGGTTCGGCGACAACCGCGAGCCGCGCCTTCGCCAGGTCGCCGGCGCGGACTGCGTAGGGCAACCCGTCGAGGTCGAGCGACCGCAAAAGCGCTTCGTCGGCGGCCGCTTCGGCCAGGGTCGCGACGGTCCGCCCGTCGGGCCCCGGGATCGGCAGGCCGAGCGTCGGGTCGAACAAGTAGAGCGCGTCGTTCGCGGCGACGCCGGCTATAAGCCGCTCGCCCCCTTCGGTCGGCACGGTCACTGCCGCCGCGACGAGCTTTTGCTGCCGGCAGAGGCCGGCGAACACGGCGACACGCTGCCGCGCCGTCCCCTGACCGTAGAGGAGCGTGTCCCACGGCGAGTGGGGCCGCTCGTCCGCGTCGGGGACGAGTTGCACGTTCCGCACAACCCAGTCGAACAGTCGCGTCGCTTCGATCACCGGGTCGGGCTCGTCGCCGCGAACCCAATGGCCGACGTCGCGCATCCACGTCGCCGTTTGCAGCGACTGGCTGTCGTCGGGGCTGAAGGGCCCGTCGCCGAGCGCCTCCTTCGAGAGAAAGGGGGCGAGGTCGTCCGCACCGCGGAGGGACTCCGGAAGGGTGTCGAGCAGTGCGACGCGGCGCCACGGTTCCTGCTTCGCGCTCGCCCCCTGGCGGAGCCATTGGTTGAGCCGCTCGGTCATCGGTCCCATCGCCGCGTCGTCGGGGGTTGGCTGCCAGGCGAGCGGCGGCTCGCGGCGGTTGGCGTACCGCGCGAGGCTCTCGTTGATCCCCCGCATCCGGTCATCGACGTTGCGCCAGACTTCGATCTTCATCGGCGTGGTGAACTCCTGCACCAAGCCCCCTTCGATGAGCAGCGCGTCGTCCCCGAGCACCTGGGCGACGGTCAGGTTCACGGCGGCCATCGTCACGATGTCGGCCTCCTGCGTCTCACGGAGGCGATTCATCGTGTCGCGGTCGTAGACGGCGAAGTATTTGAGCGTGTCCCCGGGGCGGACCCCCAGCGTGCGGAACCGCACGTTCTGCAGGGAGACGCGCAGCAGGTTCGCGGGCTCGTTCGGGGCGTCGGGCCGACGGGTGATGATCGCCAAAGCGTCTTCGCCGTCGGTCGTCTTCTGCGAGTCGAGCACGACCGAAGGGGGGGCCAGCTCGAGTTGCGTCGCCTCGGCTAGGTTGCGCAGCTGCGACACAATCGAATCCAGCAACGCGTTCGACTCGGACAGCCGCTGCTGCGCGGCGCGCTTCGCGGCCGCGGCCTTCGAGGGCTGGGTCGGCGCCGTGGTGCAACCGGCGCAACACACCAGCACGCACGCGGCTGTCGGGGCGAAGATCGATCGTCGGTTCAAGCGATTGGTTCTCATCGTCGCCTTGGATCAAGGTCACTCGCGCTCAAGGTGACTTGGGCTCGAGCGCGTTGCGGACGCGGAGCAAACGCTCCAGAAGGGGCCCGATCGCGTCGAGCGCCAGCATGTTCGGCCCGTCGCTCGGCGAGCGGTCGGGGTCGGGGTGCGTCTCGAGGAAGACCGCGTCGGCGCCCATCGCCACGGCCGCGGTCGCCAGCGGCCCGGCCATCGCGCGGTTGCCGCCGGTAGCCCCGCCGAGGCCCCCCGGCTCCTGGACGCTGTGCGTCGCGTCGAAGACCACCGGCACGCCGAGGGCCTGCATCTGCGGGATCGCCCGCATGTCGTTCACCAGCCGGCCGTAGCCGAAGAACGTCCCGCGCTCGCACAGCAGCACGTTGCGGCAGCCGCTCGCCTCGAGCTTCGCGACGACGTGCTTCATGTCCCAAGGGGCCATGAACTGCCCCTTCTTGACGTTGACCGCGCGGCCCGTCTCAGCGGCGGCGACCAGAAGGTCGGTCTGGCGGGCCAGGAAGGCCGGCACTTGCAATAGGTCACACACCTGGCCGACGGCTGCCGCCTGGTGCGCCTCGTGAAAGTCGGTCGTCAGCGGCAGCCCCGTCGCGTCGCCGACGCGCTCCAGGACCCGCAGCCCCTCGTCGAGCCCCAAGCCGCGGAACGCGTCGCCGCTGGTGCGGTTCGCCTTGTCGAACGAGGCCTTGAAGACCACCTGCACGCCGAGCCGCTCGCCGTGCCGAGCGAGCTCCTCGGCGATCAGCAGGGCTCCGTCGAGCGTCTCGAGCACGCACGGGCCGGCGATCAACAGGAGTCGCTCGCCGGGGCCACAGCGGTGCGGACCGACTTGGGCGGGTAGGTTCGGCAACGGGAGGCGCCTGCGAGGGGATCGGGTGAGCCCCTATCGTATCGCACGCCGCGAGTCGCCTCACGGGGGGCGGCGCACGCGGGCGGAGGGGCTGAACCTGGCGTGCAATCGACAGACTCCAACGGCTGGGGCCGCCGGATCGCCTTTACGCTACGATCGACACCGGCGGTTGCGCGCCCGCCGCAAGCCGCGCCGCCACTTCCGGCGCCACGAGCACCGTGATCCGCCCCGAGGCGACCCTCAGCTCGAGCGGCGTCACGCCGTGGGGGTCGCCATCAATTTGACACGGCGCGGCGGGCGCGCCCCCCGCCTCGCGCACGACGCAGCGCGTAACGCGGCGCACGGAAACACTCCGCAGGTGCTGGTGCCGCCCCCGCAGCACGTGCCACAGGTACCAAAGCCCCGCCGCGAGCTGCCCGCGGCGGAACAGGCAGAGGTCGAGCGCGCCGTCGCTCCCCTCGGCCCAGGGGGCGATCCGCAGCCCCGACGCGTACCGCGGCAGGTTCACCGCGAACAGCCACGCCCCCTCGTCGCTGAACGGCTCGCCGGCGGTATCGACTCCTTCGATCACTAGCCGCTGGTGCGGGTACCGCAACAGCGCCTCGGCGATCGGCCGGGCGTAAGCGAGGTGCGTGATGTTGCCGCGGCGGCGCTCGTTGACGCGTCGCACCACGTCGGCGTCGAAGCCGATGCTCGCCATCAGCGAGAACAGTCGATCACCGGCCACCCCCGCGTCGAGCCGCACCTGCTCCCCGGTCCGTACTAGTCGCGCCACTTGCCCCGCGTCCGCCTTCCATCCGAGGTGCTTGGCGAGCAGGTTCTCGGTCCCCCGCGGGCAGAGGAGCAGCGCCGTGCCGGGGGGGGTGGCGTTGAGGGCCGCGGCGAACGTGCCGTCCCCCCCGAGCGCCACCACGGCGCGTAGGCCGTCAGCCATCGGCGGCTGCGAGACCGTGGCGGCGAGCCCCTCGGGCCCCGCGACGCGTTCGACCGCGAACCCCTCGGCGCCGAGCGCGGCGGTGACCTCGTCGGCAAGCCGGCGGCGCCGCGCCGAGCCGGCACGGTCGTTCACCATCAGCAGGACGCGGCGTCCGCGCGGCATCGGTTCAGGGGTCAACGATTCCGTCTCGCAGGGAATGCAGCGCGTCGCCGGGCTAACGCCCTGCGACGCCAGCATAAACAATCCCCACCGCGGGGCGAACGCCGGCCCCGATCGACTCGCGTCGCCCCCCTGGCGGGGGGCGTGATGCGCTCAAACCCGCTTGCCACCCGCGGGTTAACGCGCTGGCCGCGGAAGTCCTACCCCCAGCACCGGACCTGCCGACCGAGCAGTTGAAGGGCGAAGCGGCTCGGACGCAACGGAAGCCGATGCCCGATGTCGGGGACGGAGCCCGTTCGATCGCTCACGACGCCCCGGGCTCCGCCGTCGCCGCCCCCGCCTCGTCGTCCTCGACCCTGGGCAGCGGATCATCATACGCGGCCCACGCGGCGGGGCCCGCGGCCATCTCTTCGTCGGTGAGCAGGCAGGCCTCGAGGATCGACTCGATTACCCCCCGGTCCACGTCGATGCCGATGAAGACGATCTCTTGCCGACGGTCGCCGTGGGGGCCGTGGGGGCCGTCGAGCTGCTGGCGGATGTCGGCTCGCAGCGCAGCGTTCTCGGAGGAGTCCTCGGGCCAGTGGTCCGCGGGCGCCGCAGCCCACCACAACCCGGCGGGGTTCAGTTGCACCGAGACCCCCGCCTGCGACCACACGTAGGCCGTGTCGTGCCGCGAGGCGATCCACAGGAACCCCTTCGAACGCACGACGCCGGTGAGGAACCCGTCGTCGATGTCGAGCGCCTCCCAAAGCCTCGCGGCGTGGAACGGGCGGCGTGCCCTGTAAACAAAGGTCGTGATGCCGTACTCGTCGGTCTCGGGCAGCTCGCGCCCGCGCGGGATTTGTAGCCATCCGGGCTGGGTGCTCGCCTCCTCGAGCTGAAACAGCCCCGTGCCGACGATCGCCACGGGGTCGATCCGCCCCCGGGTCGTCTCGACAATCCGCGCCTTGGGGTTCAGGTTTCGCAGGATGCCCAGGAGCGTCTGCTTTTCCGCCTCGTCGATCAGGTCGCACTTGTTGAGCACGACCACGTTGGCGAACTCGACCTGATCGACGAGCAGATCGACGACGTTGCGTGCGTCGTCGGGCCCGAGGCCGATCCGCCGATCCACGAGGCCGTCGGGCGAGCCGAAGTCGTTGAGGAAGTTCCGCCCATCGACGACGGTCACCATCGTGTCGAGCCGCGACACGTCGGAGAGCGACTGGCCGCTCGCGTCCTCGAACGTGAACGTCTCGGCCACGGGCATCGGCTCGCCAATCCCGGTCGACTCGACGAGCAAGTAGTCAAAACGGCCTTCCTTGGCCAACTCCGCCACCTCTCGGAGCAAGTCCTCCCGGAGCGTGCAGCAGATGCAGCCGTTGGTCATCTCGACGAGCTTCTCTTCGGTGCGGCTCAGGGCGGCCTCCCCTCCCCGCACGAGCGCCGCGTCGATGTTCACTTCGCTCATGTCGTTGACGATCACCGCCACGCGCAGCCCCTCGCGGTTGGCCAAGACATGGTTCAGGACGGTCGTCTTGCCGGCGCCCAGAAAACCGGAGAGGACCGTAACGGGTAGTCGGTTGGTCACGCTACTTCTCCGTGAAAGAGGCGGATCTCGTACGCCGGGATCGGCTCAACGACGCCGCGGGAACGCCAACGCCCCAAGGGGGACGATCAACCCCGCGGCCGGCTCGGGGACCATCGCGACGAAGCCTCGACTGAACCCGTTGAACGTGCCGACGATCGTCCCCGAGTCGTTGATCGCGTAGGCGCGGGTCCCCGCGGCGCTCGACCCGGGGAAGACGATGTCCGAGAACGAGTCGTTGAAGGGGTCCGCGTCGAGCGCGTTCTCGAGCAGGAACCCACGCGTCCCCGAGAAGCTCGCCGACGTGTAGTAGCCCACTACTTGGCCCAGGTCGTTGACACCGAACAGGTGGGTGTTGGTCGCCCCCGGCAGGTCGTACGACGCCGCCACCCCCGACCGGTAGATCAGGCCGCGCGTGGTCGATCCATCGGCCCATCGCCCGACGACGTCGCCCGCGTTGTTCACGCTGTTGAACTGCGTGCGCGACGAGCCGGGGTGGTCGTAGAGCACCGCGAACGTCGGGCCCCCCGTGTAGAGGAACGCGCTCGCCGAGCTGGTCCCTGCGCCGGGCGAGACCGTTCCGACCGTCACGCCGCTCTCGTTGCGGTCGAGCGGCGTGGTGTTCACCGAGCCCGGCGCGAACGGAAGGGTTGTCAGCATGCCCCCCGGGGTGCGTGCGAACCCGGTTCGCACGAGCGACGCGCCCGACCCTTCGTCCCAGAAGCCGACCGTCGTGCCGTCGTCGGCGACGCCGTTGTAGTTCGTGCGCAACGCGCCGGCGCCGAGGTCCGAAGAGAATTGGCTGTGCGTAGCGCCATCGAACGCGTAGGCGACGTCAAGCGCCGCGACTCCGGTGGCGCTGCCAACGGTCAATCCCGCGTTATTGACGCCAAGGGCTTGGTCCGCGGTCGCCCCGGGGACGTCGATCGCGGTGAAGAGAAACGCCGGCGCCTCGGCGGCAAGCGCGACGACACAAAGGGGGGCCAGGCGACGAAGCAGGGAGGATCGCATGAGGATGTTGCTCGTGGGGGTGGGGTTCGAAAGTCGAGGCGATCGGTCGTCCCCGGCCCCCCACGGCGGCAGATGCCGCCGCGGAGAACCGAGGATCAGGAGAGCGGCGACGCGTAGGCTCAGCCCCGCCGCCGACACACGGCGAAGCCGCAAGCGCCCACCAACAGCAGGCCGGCCGTCGTAGGCTCGGGGACCGTCACGAAGTTGAACGTGAACGGCGCCGAGTCGCCAAACGACGGCGACGCGCTGAGGTCACGCAGCGTGAACGTCGCCGAGAACGGCGTGCCGGCCGGGACCGACGCATCGACCGCGAACACCGGCTCGAACGACCACACGGCGCCCGTGCCGAGCGTCAACGTCTGACCGACGCCTCCCCAAAGCGGGGCGCCCGCTTGATCGAGGACCGACAGGCCGGACGAGATCGAGGAGAGCGTCATCCCGACCGTCACGGCGGCGACCGAGCCCTTGTAGGCGCCGGCGCTCGCGTTCAGCAAGTAGTGCTCGGGGTGCTTCAGGCCCGCGAGCGTCGGGTGGTTGAGGCCGTCCGAGGGGAACAGCTCGTCGATCGGCATGATCGTGAGGTCACCGTACTCGGCCTCGATGTGGTCGTCCAGGAGCTGCGCGGGGCCGAGTCCCGAGATCAACTTGCCTGCGAACACGCCGCTTCCGGCGAGCAGCGACAACCCGTTGTCGAGCTGGTACGGCTCGGGGGTTGCGTTGTTGGTGATGAACCCAACTGACGGCGACGACGCGGGGCCACTCAATCCGTAGGCGCCGATGCGATGGAAGTGGTTGTTGGTCGGAGTGTCCGCGAACGTGTGCGACAGGAGGAACGTCAGGCGGTTGTGGTTGGGGTTCGCCTGCCCGGCGTAGGTCCCCGTCAGGAAGTTCGGCAGGTTTTGGACGCCGACGTGGTACAGCACCACGCCCGGCTCCGGGGTTGCGGAAGCGGTCATCGCCACGGCGACGAGCGCCGCGCCGGCGGCTCGCGAAACCCAGTTCATGATTGCACTCATCAGTCGTTGTCTTTCTCAAGAGGTCAACGGCGCCCCTCGCCGCGCGTACCGCGAGCGCGAAGAACACCAAGGGAACAAGAAAGCGCTCTGCCGCACGCGACGTGCGCGCTAGCGGACCGGCTACCAGGCGAGCAACCGGGCCCGCCCCACGGCATACGCCGCGTCGATCGCGACGCGACAACCGGAATCTACCGGCCCGAGGCCCCCGCGCCTAGATGCAATCAATATTCTTTTGCAATCCGTGTGCATTTAGGCGCCGGGGCACGCACCCCGCCAGCAAGGCCGCGCACAACGCCAGCGTGTTCGGCTCGGGGATCGCGCGCAAAGCCACGGCGCTCGCGCCGTAGTTCGCGCTCCACGCGGCGTAGTCGCCCGCATCGACCTCGCGGCTGCGGTCGGCGTCGGCGGCGAACGCCACCTGCGAACCGACCGTGTCGCGCCACGCGGTGTAGTCGGCCGCGTTCACGACGCCGTCGGCGTTGAAGTCCCCCGCCAGCGTCGGCGGGGCGAGGTCCGTCAGCAGCGCCGCGCGGGCGCTCACCCACGGCTCGGCCGCCGCCAGGGTCGCCGTGGGAACGCCGGGGGTGGCCCACAGCATGTAGAACGGGTCGGAGGTTTGCAGTCCGTCGATCCGCAACCGCATCGCGATCAGGTAGACGCCACTTGCCGGTAGGGTGCTGTTCGTGCCGTCGCCGTTGTCGTCGAGGAAGTAGAACAGGTGCTGGTGGATCGAGCCGTTGGTCCCCGTGCGGGCGACTGTCCCGCCGGCCACCGGCGACGTGACCACCCCCCCCGAGGCCACCGCCGTGCCGCTCGACCCAAAGAGCGAGATGCCGTATGCCGGGGTGGGGGTCGGCGTAAACGTCGGCGACGAACCGGCCCCGTTCCAGTGGAACAGCGCCGACGAGTGCGAACCGACCCGCATCGGCAGGAAATCCCACATCAGGTCCCTGCGCCCCGGCAGCGCCAGCGGCCCCGGGTTGGCCGAGAAGCCGGGGTCGTTGTCGGCGTAGGTCGAAGGGAACTGGGCCGTGAAGACCGTCCGCGTGGTGGTCTCGAGGTTGTCGAAGTCGTACTGCCCGACGCCGACCTTCCCCGAGTCGTTGTAGGCGAGGACGTCTTGGTGCTGTGCGTGCGCGGCGCCGCTCAGCGCCAGGCCGACGAACAGTGCAAGGGACTTCATCTGAAAAACTCCGATCGAGGTCTCGTGGGGGGGGGGGGGGGGG
>JBOFFC010000182.1:0-10121 GCA_051648405.1 Lacipirellulaceae bacterium | reverse complement strand
CCGGCTCGCCTACGAGCTGCGCTCGATAGGCGAGCCCCGCGACGTAAGTCCGGGGAGTCCGCCACGATCGACCCTGATGCAACTCCGGCGACTCACGTCGGCCGGCTCGCCTTTCAGCGACTCGGCTCCCGCTACTGGTCGCCAGCCCTTATCCTGTCCCCCGATGAGCACCGTGGCCCCAGCCGGCCGGGCGCTCGCCGCCGCCACGGCCGCGGGGACCTTGGGCCGGCTCGCCGAACGACTGACGCAGCACGATGAATTCGCCCGCGTCGCCGCGAGCCTCGAAGCGGGGCACAGCGGCACGCTCGGGGGCGTGTGGGGGTCGTCGCGCGCGCTCGTCGCGGCGGCCCTCGCGCGGCGCGCCAACGGGCCGCTGGTGGTCGTCCTGCCGCACGTCAGCGACGTCGAGCCGTTCGCGGCCGACTTGTCGCTGTTCCTCGAAGCGGCGGGCCCGAACGGCGAGGGCGCCATCGCCCCCTTCCCCGCCTGGCAGGCCGAGTCGGCCGAGCGTGTGGTCCACGACGAGGCGTTCGGAAAGCGGCTCCGCGCGCTCAAGGGGCTGCGCACCGAGCGCCCCCCGCGGGTCGTCGTCACGTCGATTCAGGCGATCATGCAGCCGGTCCCGGCGCCGGACGACGTCGCCGCGGCGACGCGCCGCATCGCGGTCGGCGACCGGCTCGACGTCGAGGAGCTCGCCCTGTGGCTGGTGAACCACGGCTGCCACCGCACGACGGCGGTCGAGCTGCCGGGCGAGTTCGCTGTTCGCGGCGGGATCGTCGACTTGTTCGCCCCCGAGGCCGAGAACCCGTCGCGGCTCGAGCTGTTCGGCGACGAGGTCGAGTCGATCCGCACGTTCGACGCCGCCACGCAGCGGAGCCTCGGGGCGGCGGACGCGGTGAGCGTCACGATGCTCGACCCCCGCGCGGCGGAGCGCGCGCACTTCACGGCCCACCTGCCGGCGTCGGCGTGGTTCGCCGTGATCGAGCCTGCCGACGTCGAGGAAGAGGGGCGCTTCTACCACGAGCGCGCGAGCGACCCCAAGCAACTGCACAGCGTCCGCACGACGCTCGCCGAGGCGTACCGCTACCCTTCGGTGACGCTCGCCGGCGTGCCGGCCGGGTCGCTCGAGGAGACGGGGCACCTGGGGTTCGAGTCGGTCGAGCGCTTCAGCGGCGACGTCCACAAGGTGCGTGACGAGCTCGAAGGGGTAGGCCGAGGCCAGAGCGCCGTGGTCGTCTGCCCGACCGAGGCCGAGGTGCAGCGGCTGGGGGAGCTGCTCGGCGAGACGTCGCTGGCGCGCGACGGGCGTTTGGCGCTCGTGCTCGGGCGGCTTTCGGACGGGTTCCGCTTCGTCCCCGAGAAGACGCTGGTCCTCAGCTCGGCCGAGCTCTTCAACCGCCGCGACGTGGCCCGCGGCAAAAGCCGTCAACTCGCCGGGCGGGCGATCGACTCGTTCCTCGAGCTGCGCGAGGGGGACCTGGTGGTCCACCTGGCGCACGGCATCGGCCGCTACCGCGGCATGAAGCTGATCGAGAAGGAGGGACGCGCCGAGGAGCACCTCGAACTCGAGTACGACGGCGGGACGCGGATCTACGTGCCGTGCTCGAAGATCGAGCTGGTGCAGAAGTACGTCGGGGGGAAGCAGCTCAAGCCGGCGCTGGCGAAGATCGGCGGCAAGAGCTGGGTCCGCCAGAAGCAAGCGGCCGAGAAAGCGGTCACCGACCTGGCGGCGGAGATGCTCGAGGTGCAGGCGAAGCGCGACGCCCGCCCCGGGATCCGCTTCCCCGACGACACGCCGTGGCAGCAGGAGTTCGACGCGGCCTTCCCCTACGAAGAGACCCCCGACCAGCTCACGGCGATCGCCGCGATCAAGGCCGACATGCAGCAGGCGCGGCCGATGGACCGGCTGCTGTGCGGCGACGTGGGGTTCGGCAAGACCGAGGTCGCGCTGCGGGCCGCGTTCAAGGCGATCGACGCCGGCTACCAGGTGGCCGTGCTCTGCCCGACGACGGTGCTGGCCGAGCAGCACCTGCGGACGTTCCGCGAGCGGATGGCCGAGTTCCCGTTCCGCGTCGAGGGGATGAGCCGCTTCCAGTCGGCCGGCGAGCAGAAGAAGACGCTCACGGCGGCGGCCGAGGGCGCCGTCGACGTGCTGATCGGCACGCACCGCTTGGCGTCCAGCGACGTCGTGCTGCAGAACCTCGGGCTGCTGGTGATCGACGAGGAGCAGCGCTTCGGCGTCGCGGTGAAGGAGCGCCTGAAGGCGCTGCGGGCGAGCGTCGACGTGCTGACGATGACTGCCACGCCGATCCCGCGCACGCTGCACATGGCGCTGCTGGGGGTGCGCAGCATCTCGAACCTCGAAACGCCCCCGGCCGACCGGCTGGCGGTCGAGACGCGCGTCACGCGGTTCCAGGAAGAGATGATCCGCCACGCCCTGCTGCGCGAGCTCGACCGCGACGGTCAGGCGTACTTCGTCCACAACCGGGTCCACGACATCCTGGCGATCGCCGCGCGGCTGCAGCAGATCGTCCCCGAGGCGCGGATCGGCATCGGCCACGGCCAGATGCCCGACGGCGAGCTCGAAGAGGTCATGACGCGGTTCGTGCGGCACGAGTACGACATCCTGCTGGCGACCACGATCATCGAGTCGGGCCTCGACATCCCCAACGCCAACACGATGGTCATCGACGACGCCGACCGCTACGGCCTCGCCGACCTGCACCAGTTGCGGGGCCGCGTCGGGCGCTCGGGCCGGCGTTCGTACTGCTACCTGCTGGTGGACGAGAACAAGCGCCTCTCGCCGGAGTCGGCCCGCCGCCTGCGGGCGATCGAGGAGTTCAGCCAGCTCGGGGCGGGGTTCGCGCTGTCGATGCGCGACCTCGAGATCCGCGGCGCCGGGTCGCTGCTGGGGACCGAGCAGTCGGGCCACATCGCCACCGTCGGTTACGAGATGTACTGCTCGATGCTCGAGAACGCGGTGCGGCGGATGAAGAACATGCCCCCCCGCGCGGTCGTCGACGTGAACGTCGATTTGCCGGTCGAAGCGTTCCTGTCGTCGGGCTACGTCGGCCACCAGCGCGACCGCATCGACCTCTACCGGCGCTTGTCGCGGGCCGGGAACGACGCCGAGATCGACGACTTCCGCGTCGAGCTGGTGGACCGCTTCGGGCCCCCTCCGACGCCCGCAGAGCGGTTGCTCGAGCTAGCACGCCTGCGCGTCGCGGCCCACGCCTGGGGGGTGCACACGGTGCGTGTCGAAGGCAAATACCTGGTCGTGGGCTACACGAACCGGCGCAAGGTCGCACAGCTCGTCGAGGGGTCGGGGGGCAAGCTCCGCATCGCCGACGACGCCGAGGCGTACCTGCCGATCCCCCCCCCCCAGGCGACCCCCGAGGGGCTGTACGCCTTGGCGGAAACGCTCTTGCGGGGCGCGCTGGCGGGCGCCTAGACTCCGCCGCCCTCGGCTGCCGCCGGGGCCGCGTTGCCGCGCGCGTCGTGCCGCTCCAGCCGTGAAGAGCCCCCTTGCCTCGCGCCTTCCAACGCCGCCTCTGCCGGGTCTGCGCCGCGCTGGGAGTCGCGCTGCTGGGAGTCCTCGGATCGGCGCAGCCGCTGGCGCCCCCGCGGGGAGCGCAGTCGGGCTTCGCCCGCGGCGTGCTCGCCGAGGCGACCGGCGTCCCCGACGCCAAGACCCCCCAGCCGATGAACGAGTGCGAGGTCCTCGCGCGCGTCAACGGCGAGGTGATCGTCGCCCGCGACATCCTTTGGGAGGCCGAGCTGATGCTGCGGCAGCGGCTCGCGAAGATCCCCGAAGAGCAACGCGCCGCCGCCCCGCCGCAGGTCCTCGTGGCCGCCAAGCGGCAACTCGTCCAGCAACTGGTCTTCAGCCGCCTCGACATGGCGCTGTTCTACGCCGACTTCCGCGCGAAATCGCCGCAGGCGAACCTCGAGAAGATCCACGAGAGCCTCTCCGTCGAGTTCGACAAGCGCGAGCTGCCGAAGCTCCGCGAGCAGCTCGGCGCGAAGGACGAGGCGGAAGTCAACGAGAAGCTCTTCGCCCTCGGCACAACGCTCGAAGAGCGTCGCCAGGACTTCTACAACAAGATGATCGCGCGGAGCTGGCTCACCGAGACGGTGAAGTACAACAAAGAGGTGACGCACGAAGAGATGCTCGCCTACTACCACACCAACCACTCGAAGTACGAGTTCCCGGCCCGCGCCAAGTGGGAGGAGCTCGTCGCCCGCTTCGACCGCTACGCGTCTCAGGCCGAGGCGTACCGGGCGATCGCCCTGATGGGGAACGCGGCCCACCAAGTCGCGGCGGCCTTGCCGGCCGAAGCCCCTGCGTTCGGCGAAGTCGCCAAGCGTTCGTCGCAAGGGTTCAACGCCCCACAGGGGGGCCTCTACGACTGGACGACCAAGGGGGCGCTCGCGGCCGAGGAGGTCGATCGCCTGCTGTTCGAGCTGCCGATCGGCCAGATGAGCCCGATCGTCACCGGTCCGACCGGGTTCCACCTGGTGCGTGTCGTCGCCCGCGAAGAGGCGGGGGTCAAGGAGTTCCGTGCCGTGCAGGCGAAGATCGGCGAAACAATCAAGAACGAGCGCTTCAACGACGCCGTCCAGAAGCGCGTCTCCCGGCTCAAAGACGGGGCGATGGTGTGGACCGCCTTCACGGGGGACGTCAACACGGCCCGAACCGCCGCGGCCGACAAGCCGGCCAGCCCCTACTAACTGCCTGTTGAAAAACGCCGTCGTGGCGTTTTTCAACCTCGCCCAGCTCACGGCCGAGCCGCTCGCGGCTCGCGAAACCGCGGCGAAAGCGCCACGGTTTCGACGTCCCCTCCCTGCGACGACGCAGCCCGTCGAAAAATCAACAGGCTGCTAGGGCGACCACTCCGCCGAACGAAGCACGCCTCCCGGAGTGCGGTCGATCGGCGTGACGGCTGGTGCGGTGCTCCGCTAGCAGGCCTCCGGTTTGACGCCGTTGGAGCGCGTCGCGGGGGGTGACTAGGATGAAGGCGCCCCCTTCGCCCGCCCTCCGAAGCTCGACCTCGCCATGCCGGCCATTCGCTCCGCCGCAGGGAAGCGGGGCATCCTCGCGCTGCTGCTGCTGCTCGCCTGGTTGGCGATCGCCGTGGGGAGCCGTGTCGTGCTGCCACCGCTGCTGGGCGCCGCCTACGACGGCAAGTCGTCGAGCGGCTGGCTGAACGAGAAGATCAAGGACCATGCCGCCGGCAGGATGGGCAAGGGGCTCGACGCGAGCCGGCAGTGGTACGTCGCGTGGGGCGAGGGCTACGCCGTGAAGGGCTCGGCCCTGGCGACCCTGTTCTTCGGCGCCGCGGCGGTACTGGTCGCCTTTCCGGGCGCGCGGTGGCGTGTGCGGAAGTTCCTCTTCGCCTCGTCGTCGCCGACGAACCTCGCGGTCCTGCGGATCGCGGCCTTCGGGATGCTGCTGTACCTGCTGCGGACCGAACCGATCCTCACCTACGCCGCATGGCCGCGCGAGTTGTTTCAGTGGCCGGCGCTCGCGGGGCTGTTCTACAAGTTCCTGCCGATCTCGGTCGAGGTCGCGTCGCCGCTCCTCGTCGTCGCGATGGTGACGAGCGTGATGGCGATCGTCGGCCTGTTGACCCGCAGCAGCGCGCTCGTGAGCGTGCTGCTGGGTTACTACCTGATTGGCATCCCGCAGCTCTCGGGGAAGGTGAACCACCTGCACCACGTGCTGCTGATCGGGCTTGTGCTCGCCCTTTCGCGATGCGGCGACGCGCTGTCGATCGATTCGCTGTTCCGCGCGATCGGCCGCGCCGACCGCGGACTGGTGGCCCCACCACGACCAGCGGTCCGCTACGGCATGCCGATCCGGGTCGCGATGCTGGTCTTGGTGACGGCCTACTTCTTCCCGGGGTTCTGGAAAGTCGCCTCGAACGGCCCGCAATGGGTCTTCAGCGGCAACCTCGAGAACCACATGCTGCAGAAGTGGTTCGAGCTCGAGCACTACACGCCCCCGATCCCGCTGCACGAGCTGCCGTTGTCGGGGCCGATGGGGGCCCTGTTTGCGGTGGTCTTCGAGCTGTTCTTTCCGCTCGCGCTGCTGTGGCGTCCGACGCGCGCCGCCTGGGGCGCGATGGGTCTTCTGTTCCACAACCTGACGAACCTGCTGATGAACATCAGCTTCGTCACGCTGCAGGTGATGTACGTGACGTTCGTCGATTGGCGACGGGTGTTCGCGTGGGTTGGCAAGACCCTGTTCGGCGAGCCGATGCGGGTCCTCTACGACGGCAACTGCGGCCTCTGCCGGCGGACGCTGGGGGTGCTCGGCGCCCTCGATTGGTTTGGCGCCTTGCGCCCCGTCAACGCGCTCGATCGTGCAGCCGTCGAGCGCGAGGACCTCGACTGGTTGAGCGACGACGACCTGATGACCGACATGCACGCTGCCTGGCGACCGGGGGAAGCACGCGAGTGGGAGTTCGCGCGCGGGTACGGGGCTTACCAAGCGCTTGCGTGGCGCGTGCCGATGCTCTGGCCGCTCGTGCCGATCCTCGGGCTGTGGCCCGTCACGGCGATCGGGCGGCTGGTCTACCGCAAGGTCGCCGACAGCCGCGCGTGCCGTGTGCCGGTGGCCCCGAAGGGAGAAAGCCTACCCCTCGCCGGCGCGCCACGCTGGTCGTGGAAGCCGCTGGCGATCGTCGCGGGGACGCTCCTCGCCGGGCAGTGCCTGTTGGGCGCAGCGCGGATCCACAAAGCGTGGCCGATCGCGTGCTACCCGCTGTTCGACCAGATCGAGACGCGCCGCGTGGTGTGGCCCGAGTTCGAGGCGCTCACCGCCGCGGGCGAAGCGACCGTGCTCGACGACGACCCGATCCGCGACGCGCTGGGAGACGCGCGGTACGTCGAGTCGATGCGGCGGTTCGTCGCCAAACCGCTCAACGAGGAGGTATGCCGCAAGGTCCTCACGCGGTTCGCCGACGTCTGGCGCGAGGCGGGGGCGCTCCCAGCAGGCGGGGTCGCCACGATCCGAGTCGCCCTGGCGACCTACGAGCTGACGGGCCCCGCGCGCCCCACGGCGCCGAGCGCGCGCGCGCCGCTGATGGACGTCCCCTTCGCCGACGTCGATGGGGCCGAAGTCCAAGGCGCGGCGACCGCGGCGCGGTAGCACGCGTTTCGATCGGGAGCACGCGCGGCGACGCTCGAAGCCGTTACTCGCCGAGCGTGCGTTTCGTACGCAGCAAGTGGTGGTAGTGCTGGGCGAAGCGGTGCGACTCGTCCCGGACGTACTGCAGCAGCCGCAGCGCGAACGCGTGCCGGCTGAGCCGCAGCGGCTCGCTCTGGCCGGGGACGTAGATCAGCTCCTCCTTCTTGGCGAGCGAGATCACCGTCGGCGGCTCGATCCCCAGCACGCGGAACGCCTCCATCCCCTTGGCGAGCTGCCCCTTCCCGCCGTCGATCAGCAGGATGTCGGGGAACGCTTCGCCGGCCGCCTCGAGCCGCTGGAAACGCCGCGCGACCACCTCGCGGATACTCGCGAAGTCGTCGATCCCGTCCACCTCGCGGATGCGGAAACGCCGGTACCCCGGCTTAAACGGCAGGCCGTCGAGGAACTGCACCAGCGAAGCGACCGTCTCGCTGCCGGCGAGGTGGGCGATATCGACCCCCTCGATCACCCGCGGTTGCTTCGCGAGGCCGAGCACCTTCTGCAGGCCGGCGAGACCCTTCTTCGGATCGACGTAGAACACCTCGGGCTGGGCGTTCTCTTCGAGCTCCCCCCGTTCGTCGAGCCGCTCGAGCAAGCGGATCTCGTCGCGCAGCCGGGCCGCCTTCTCGAACCGCAGCTCCTTCGAGGCGGCCTCCATCTCGGCGGTCATCTCCTCGAGCAGCCGCCGCTGGCCCCCTTCGAGGAACGTCCGCAGCCGCCCCATCTGCTTGCGGTAGTCCTCCTTCGACACCCGCAGGTTGCAGGGCGCCGTGCACTGGTCGATCGACGCCAACAAGCAGGGCCGGAACCACCGCCAGCGCTCGTCCCCCTCATCGATGTCGAGCGAGCAGGTGCGGAACTTGAACACCCGTTGCAGGACCTGCAGTGCGCCGCGCAGTGCGCTGACGTTCGTGAACGGCCCGAAGAGCTTCGCGGCCGACGCACGGGGCGTGCGCGTGATCTCGACCCGCGGGAAGTCCTCGTGCGTCGTGATCTGCAAGTAGGGAAACGTCTTGTCGTCGCGCAGCTCGCGGTTGAACTGCGGCTGGATGTCCTTGACCAGCCGGGCCTCCATCAGCAGCGCATCGACTTCGCTGTCGGCCGGCAGGAAGTCGATGTCGTGCGCCTCGGCGACCAGCTGCGCGGTGCGGTGGTCGTCGGCGGCCGCTTTGAGGAAGTAGCTGCCGGCCCGGGCCTTGAGGTTCTTCGCCTTGCCGATGTACAGGACCCGCCCCTGCTTGTCCTGGAACAGGTAGACGCCGGGGGTCGCCGGGAACTTGGCGCGGACCTTCTCCGCCGCGCGGGCGAAGAACTCGGCCTGCGTCTTCGGGAGCTCGGGGGGCGCGGACCCGTCGTCCCCGGCGGGGGTTGATTCGATCGTGATCGGGGTGCTGTCGTCCGCCATTGTCGCCGCGTTTCCTTCCAACCCAAGCGTAGGGGCCCACCCGGCGTCAGAGAAGCCTGACAGGATCAACAGGGCGGCGGCGGGCGCGAACAAGCGCGGGTCCCGAGTTGCTCGACCAATCCTGCTATCCTGGAGGTGAACGCTCGGCGCCAAGCTAATCGGAGGGGACTGTGACGACTTACGACGCGGTGATTGTGGGCGCGGGGATCGCCGGGCTCTCGGCCGCTTGGCGGCTTGCGGGCGAGGGGAAGTCGGTCGTCCTCCTCGAGGCGCGTGACGCGGTCGGCGGCCGCACCCGCAGCCTCGACGGCTTCGTCTCCGGGTCGGTCGCCGAGCTGGGCGCCGAGTTCGTCGGCTCGAACCACCCCTTCTGGCTCGGCTACGCCGAGGAGTTCGGCATCGAGCTCGTCGAACCCGAGGGGGGGGACGCCGGCTGGGTCGAGCTCGACGGCGCAGTGCTCCGCGGCGACGATCTCCACGAGCTGTGGGAAGAGGAGGACGAGCTCACCGAGCAAATCAACGAGGCCGCTCGCGACGTGAACGCGCGCGAGCCGTGGAAGACCCCCGACGCCGAGCGGCTCGACCAGACCTCGCTCGCCGAGGCGATCGACGCGCTCGACGGTACGGACCGCGCGAAGCGGGCGATGAAGCTCTCGTTCGAGCACTCCGAAGCCGCCGCGCCGGACACGCTCAGCTGGCTCGGGATGCTGACGATGATCAAGGCCCACGGCGTCGAGGCGTACTGGGAGGACTCCGAGACGTACGTCGTCCCCGGGGGTGTGCAGCAGCTCGCGCGGGGGTTCGCCGAGCGACTCCCGGCCGGCGTGGTACTGACGGGGGCGGCGGCCAAGTCGATCGCCATGGACCAGCGCGGCGGCGAGGTGACGACCGACGACGGCCGACGCTTCGCGGGTCGCTGGGTGATCCTGGCGACCCCCGTGAGCCAGTGGCCGAAGATCGCGATCGATCCGCCGCTCCCCGAGGCCGCGCGGCGGCTGTCGATCGGCGCGGGGGCGAAGGCGATCCTCGACTTCGGTCCCAAACCGTGGGGCGATGCCGGAGGCCCCTCGGCCCTGTCGAGCGAACCCCCGGGGGTGCTGTGGACCAGCCTCGGCCCGGCGACGCTAACCTGGTTCACGACCGGCCCTACCGCGGCGCCGCTCGCCGAGCTCACCCAGGCCGAGCGGCTCGCCCGCTTCCAGACGATGCTCGACCGCGACCCGACGACACGCACCCGCGCGTGGCGCGCCCACTGCCGCCAGGAGTGGACCGGCGAGCCGCGCATCGAGGGCGCCTACTCGGCGGCTTCGATCGGCAAAGCGACCGAGCTGGGGCCGATGCTCGTCGAGGGGCACGGCCGACTTCTCTTCGCCGGCGAGCACGCCAGCCTCGGCTACACCGGCTACATGGAAGGGGCGCTGGAATCGGCCGCGCGCGCCTGCCGCCGGATCATCGACGGGAAGAGCTGATGCCCCCAACCGAAGCGCAGACGGGAGCCGGAAGCGTCAGCGCCCGGAGTGAAGC
>JBOFFC010000181.1:0-5299 GCA_051648405.1 Lacipirellulaceae bacterium | reverse complement strand
TCGCCGGGGAGGCGTTTGCGATCCGCGCGGCGTAGGGGTTGCCAAGCGGGCTATTGTCGATGCCCAGGCCGGCCGAGAAGCTCGACGTCGCGAAGCCCGGCACGCGGCCGGGGGCCTCTGACAAGATCGACCCCACCACCCCGGTGCTCCTGCTCGGGGGGAGCGGCGAGTAGGCGCCGAAGTTCCCCGGGATCGTGCTGGTTGGCAGCGTGGGGGACAGGCCGCTGGGGTCGACCCCGCGAACGCCGCGTCCACCGCCCCTCACGACGACTACTTGCCGTTGGCCGATCGGACGGCGGAACGCTCGCCTCTCTACTAAGTGGGTTCAAGCAGCGGTGTACACCGCATTCCACACTTTAAGATCGAAGTCGTTGTCATCTACGACTGTCACAAATCCTCTTGCTACAGCAACAACCCATGCTCCCGAGTCTTCGTCGAACTCGTCATCGGGGAGCGTCGCATTGTACGCAAGCTTGGCAACAAGCTCGGCAAGACTCAGAATGTAGTGTTCTAATTTTAGATCCAGCGAGTTCTGGCGAGTTAAACGCTCGTCAAGTTCGATCACTTTACATCGCACCTTGTTGAACACTGTATGACCATCAGGCCATTTGGTTGGCGTGAATGCGCACTCAAGCACTTCTGCGAGGAGTGGATTCTCAATTCCAGCCTGACACATCATCACCTCAAGAATACAAGCTGCCCAGGACGGACGGCATAGAACGTCAACGTGCTTCCATGCCAGCAGGCCGGCATCGTATCCGTTGCCTTCATTCCAGAGTCTGCGTGCTTCTCCTAAATCGCTCACTGGCCATCCCCCGAAGTAAATCGCATGTACGGAGGATACGTTGCTCTATGGTCTGTTCCATGCTTCAAGCTGGCGCGGCCAGCGCCGCCACCGACTTGCTGAAGGTCCGAGATAAGCTGGTCAACTTGTGGATGCTTCGTGTCTATGCGGAAGTCGATATCGCTTTTCGTTCCAGGCCCCTTGCCAACAGGCAGGGTCGTGTTGATGTTGCGCCCTTGTCCTGTTGCTCGGCTTCCAACAACGTCAATCGTCGTATTGTACTGCTTCGCGAGCACTTGAACCTCAGCCGCTTCCGAGGCAGTCAGCGTCCCTGCCTTCGCCGTAGCGCGTGACGTGACGGCACCTGGCAGCCTCGCGAGCGCCCGCGTGCCCCCGACCACCCCAGCAGGCCCGAGTACATCGTACCCGATCCCGGCGACGTTGCCCGCGGTTGAGCTGCCGGTGACGTACTCGACGGAGTTCCTCAAGCCGTAAGAGCCGTAGCTCTCCACCTGCCGGTTCTGCCAGGTCGTCTGGATGCCGGCGTACATCTGGTCTAAACCGAAGGCGATCCCCGCACTCCCGGCTATCGCGGACGTCCCCAGCGTGAACGGCGTCGCCCCGACGCCGAACGCCCCCGCTACCACGGACACAGCGCCGCCGGCGAACTGCAGCGGCCCCGTCACCCGCGGCTGAAGCCACGGTTCGGACACCGGAGTCTGGAGGGTCTGACTCCACCTCCAGTCCGCCTCAGAGCGCGCCTGGATCGATGGTCCGTGGTGCGACCACGCCGCCAGATTCGGGCGGAACGTCGAATCGGCCTGGAGCACCCGTTCTAACTGGAGCAGCGAACGACTGCTGTCCAGATTTGACTCGTTGATCAAGTGGTTACGCGTCAAGGACTCGTTGCTAATCGACGAGGTAAAGCTCGACGTAAAGCGGCCGGGGGCCTCTGACAAGATCGACCCCACCACCCCGGTGCTCCTGCTCGGGGGGAGCGGCGAGTAGGCGCCGAAGTTCCCCGGGATCGTGCTGGTTGGCAGCGTGGGGGACAGGCCGCTGGGATCGACAAGGTTCACCGCGTCGTTCGCCGCGTAGCGGTAAAGGTTGGCGTCGGCCCTCGCCGGGTCCTCGCTGACGAACCGCTCGAGCGCCGGGTCGTACCAACGCGCCCGGTTCTGGTACAGGTCCAGGTCGTCGTCGTACTCCCGACCCGCGAAGGCGGCGTCCCGCCGGTTGGCGGCGGTGGCGAGGTCTGCGCGGTGAGCGTCGCCTTCGGAGGGCGGAATTCGACGCGACTCGCGCCCGACCGCGAAAAGCCTGAAAAAGCCGAAAAACCGGAACGCGTCGTGGTTCACCCCGGTCGGGTGTGTTAGGTTCTTCGGATCAATCTGCCGCCGCGGACGCCGCGGCGCGAAGAGGCATCATCGAACGCGTCCTACCGCACGGGGTTGCGCCGCCGGAACCGGCCCAGCCCCCCAATCGAGCGGCCCCCGTAGCAAACGGGTCAGGAACCTAGCGGTCCGCGCACTCGCGGCTTGCGCTCCGTCGCTTCGTTTCCCCACCGCGTGCGGGGGGCGGACGTGGGTTGGCGTTTGCGCCCGTCCGAGTGCTTCTTTGAGGCTTCACAGGGAGTGTGACTTTGCAAACTCGAAGCACGTTGGCCACCACGTTGGCCCTTGCTGTCGTGGCTGGCGCCACCTTGGCGCACGCTCAGACCCCTCGAGGCTGGCCGCGGACCGAGTACGCCTTAGCCGCCGGCATGCCCGACGGGGACCTCGATCCGACGCTGACCGGGCTCGGCTGGCGCGGCGACCACGCCCTGCTTATCGACCTGGTGGAGCGTGCGGCGCTGCGCAACGGGTTCCGCAAGCCCGAGTACCTCGTCTTCCACTGCCCGGGGGTCTGCCCGTTGATCGGTGGCCAGCGGCGGTTCGTCTTCAACGGCTTCGAGCTGGCGATCACCGGGACCGCCCACCTGGGGGGGCAAACCCCGCCGACGCCGCGGATCGTCACCGAACTTCGCCTGTGGGGCGACTTGGCCCGCCGACACGGGATGAGGGCCTGGATCTACCTCGGGCAGCTCACGCACCCCAGCGTCGAGGCGTACCGGCTGGCGAACCCCCCTCGCTACCAGGCGATGGTCCGCTGGACGCTCCAGTTGGTGCGCGACGCGGGCTTCACCGGGGCCTTCATCGACGCCTCGGGGAACCCCCAGCTCGAGGGGGCCATCCCGTCGCAGGTCTGGGGGCCGGACCACCCGGCGATCCAGCTCGTGGTCGCTGAGGCGCGGAACGCGGGGGTCCAGTTGGGGGTCGAGGCGTGGCCGCACCAGCGGATGGAGCCCGTCTTCGGCGGGACCCCCGTCTACCTGACGCACGACGCCTTCGAGTCGCAGCACCCGCTCCTGGCGCCGCACCGTTGGGGCCAGGCGAGCTCGGCGGGCCACCGGAGCGTGGTCGTCACGCTGCAGTCGGGGAGCGACCTCCGCAGGCTCGCTTGGCGAGCGCACGGCGTGAACGGGATCATCGGCGTCCCCTACCCCGAGTGGGAGCGCGTCGCGGCCGAGCTCACCCCCCTCTCGATGCGCGGCCGGCCGGTGTTCAACCCGCCGAAGCGGTGAGGGGGGCGAGAGTGGAATGGCGTTCCGGCGTTCCACGCTCCTTGGGAAGATTTGACCGGCCTTTCTCGGGCGCAGTAGACTTCCCGAAAGGAAAACCCATGAGTGTGAGTATCACCATCCCCGACCCGCTCGCGACGGAAGTCGAAGCGGCCGCGAAGTCGCACGCGACTTCGTTGGAGCAGTACGTGATCGACGCGGTGGCGAAGACCGTGGCCTCCGAATTGCCCTCGCCAGCCGGCGACGAGCACGACCCCGTGCTCGGGTCGTTCGGTGACGACCACGAGTTGATAGACTCGATCGTCGAAGCCGCGATGCTGCGTCGCCGCACCGCACCGGCGAGAACGTGCGGTGAATAAGGCGCTGCTCGACACCGACATCTTCTCCGAGGTCCTCAAGGGAAAAGACGCCGCAGTCCGTTTACGGTCGATCGCGTACCGCAAGGCCTTTGGGCGGTACTCCATCGCCGCCCCGAGCGTGACCGAGATCGTCGGCGGCCTGACACAGGCCCGTCACGAGCAGCAGCTCGAGGCGTTTCGCCAGATGCTGAGGTCGGTCGAAGTGTTCTCTCTTGGCGCCATCGAAGCCGACCTCGCCGGAGAGATCACGGGCGCACTCGCCCGCGTGGGTACGCCGGTCGGCGTCATCGACCCGATGATTGCCGCAGTCGCCATCTCCCGTAGGCTGACGCTCGTCACCGGCAACACGCAGCACTTCGAGCGCATCGCCGCCCTCGGCTACCCGCTGAGCCTCGACAACTGGCGTTCTGCGTAGACAGCGCCCCTATCGATACGATCCGGCCGGTGTTCAACCCGCCGAAGCGGTGAGGTATCGAGCACTCAGCGACAATCTGCGCAAGCACCGCTGGTGCTGCCAGGCGCCGCTGTAGCGGCGATGCGAAGGGCATTTCAAGCGTGATGACCTGCCAGGCAGGGTTGCTCCTTGATTACTGCCTCCGGGGACGATGGCAACCTATGCCCGCCATCGCGGCGACGGCCAGACACGCCGTCATCGGCTCGGGGACGGTCGTCGAAATCGTCGCGCCGCCGAGTGCGTCTCTCCACACGGTGTAGTCACCGGCGTTGACGGTCCCGTCGCGGTTGCCATCGGCGCCCTCGCCAGGCGGCATAACGGGGCCTCCGTACATGGAGACCCAGCGGTTGTAGTCCTCACCATCGACGCGTCCGTTCCGGTCGTAGTCTCCGTCTAGGACGGGCATGAACGGGTCGCCGTACCACCACGCCAACCCGTAGTTGACCGACCCTCCTGACCCACCGGCTGCCTGGGTCACGACGATGTCGTAGAGCCCGGTCGTCGGGACCTCTTCGAAGATGTGCTCCACGTTCATCTCTGACGAGATCGACCGCAGTGACATGGCGCCGTTGAAGTCGTTCGAGCCCCGCGGCACGAGGTACAGGTTGAGGTTGTCCAGGCCGTTGTCTGGAAGATTGAAGAAGAGATCACCGGGGCTGTAGTCGTTCGCCGTCCCTGACTTGTCCACCTTGCGGTTCCAGCAGAGCGTCAAAGCGATGACGTCGCCTCCCGCGAGCTCGTTTGCCAAGGCGTAGCGTACTTCATCCCCCGAACCCCCTGTCTGGCCGTAGTCCCAGCCGAGGTTAGGGACGTCTGCCCCAGGGTTCCACTCGCCGCTCGAGAACTGCCTGGTGGCACGTAACGCGTTGAGGTGCCCGGCGCCAAACTCACGATCGAGGGGAACCGTATCGTCCATCCTCGCAGGTGAATTGGTCCAGTTGTATCGTGTCCGTTCCGCGAACCGCACTCCTTCGCATGGCTGGGGCGACATTGGCAGCCACGGTCCTGTTGATCCGTCTACGGCGCTGAGCGGGGCCGAGAAGTGGCTACGGCAGGGCTACCGAGAGATCGCCCCCGGGGTC
>JBOFFC010000180.1:0-2001 GCA_051648405.1 Lacipirellulaceae bacterium | reverse complement strand
CGGCGCCGGCTCACGCGGCGCGAGCATCAGTTCGTGGTAGCGGCGCGTCGCCTCGGCCTTGTCGGGCCCGAGGTTGTGGCGGACGCCGTCGAGCGTGACGCACCAGACCTGTCGGTCGGCGCGGAACCACGGCTTGGGGGAACGGGGCATCGCGGAACCCTCCGGTGTTCGAGAACGAAACAACCGGCGAGCCGAAGGGTTCGCTGTGGGGCCCCGGGGAGTTGGCGCTCCTCGGGGCCTCTCTTGAGACGCGCGAAAGTCCGCGGGGGTTCGATTCAGTACCCGAATTCTGTACCCACGCGGGGTCGCGTCGCCTTAAGTCCTGATGCGCCCGGGTGGATTCGAACCACCGACCTGCGGATTAGAAGTCCGCTGCTCTATCCGGCTAAGCTACGGGCGCGTGCGGCCCGGTCGCGGCGGGTTTTTCGCCGCGACCGGGCCTGGCCGCACTATAGCTGACCGCGACGCCACGTCGCGAGCCGACCGTTACGCCGACCGGCGGCGACGGTGCCGAACGAGCGCCGCGGCGCCGACGAGCAGCACGCTCGCTGGCTCGGGGATCGCGGTCGCTGCGGTCGAGGTCGCCCCGTACCGCGATGCCCAGAACGTGTAGTCGGCGTTATCAATGGCGCCCGGCGAGGCGCCTTCGTTGGGGAGCGGGCCGGCGCCGCCGAGCCCGTCGCGCCACACGGTGTAGTCGGCGGCGTTGACGGCGCCGTCCTGGTTGTAGTCGCCGGGAACGCCGACGACTTCCACCAGCGACGTGTCGAAGACGAACGCGTTCGCCTGCGGCTGGCCGGCGTACGCGGGGTTCACGTTGTCGAACAGGACGATCGGACGGGCGTACACCGCGCCGGCGGGCGCTGTTGCGGTGACGGTGAACGACAGCCCGTCGCCGGTCGTGCCGGCGGGGACGGTTTGCACCACCTCGCCGACTTTGACCACGTCGTTGTCGGCGTAGAACTCGATGCCGTACCGGAGGTTGGCGTCGAAGGCCGATTCGATTCGCACGTCGGGGAGCGTGAACTGATAGGTGCTCCCGGGGTCGGCGAGGATCGACTGCTGGAAGATGCCGCCGCTGTTCCCCGCGCTGTTAGCGAACAGGCTGCCGTGGGCGTTGGGTCCGAAGAAGGCGTTCACCCCCGCGTTGCCAAAGGTCCGCCAAACGTCGCTGATCGATCCGTCGTCGTTGACATCGACCTCGAAAGTCGAGTTCTTCAGGAGGTTGCCCCCCGGCGCGGGTGTGGCCGACAGGAAGGCGTCGAACACGAACCCGTTCGTCTGCATGACGGGGTTGAAGATCGGGTCGTAGTTCTCGTTGACGTTGTCGAACTTGACGATCGGCCGGACGAACGCCGTTCCGACCGGCGCGACGGCGCGGGTGCTGAACACCGCGCCGTTGAGCTCGCCACTCGGGGCGAGGGCTAGCCGCGCTGCCGTGTTCGCGACGACGGTGAAGTCGCCGAGCGACGTGGCGTCGTCGGCCGCGTAGAACTCGAGGCCGTACCGCAGTAATGCGTCCCAGTTCCGTTCGATCCGCGTGTCGAGCAGGTCGAATTGGTACTGCTGGCCGGCGATCGCTGCGATCCCCCCTTGGTAGACGCCCCCCACGTTCACGGCGTTGTCGGCAAACAGGCTGGCGTGGCCGTTGGCGCCAAAGAACGCGTGGAAGCCCGCGGCCCCAAACGAGCTCCAGCCGTCGCCTACCACGGTGTCGCCGTTGGCGTCTTCGAACCCGGGATTTACGGCGAGATTGGTCACGGCGAGGGCTTCGGTCGCGGCATTACTCAGTAGCCCGAGGGCGACGCCGAACGGCAGCACGTGTGCGAACAGCTTCATGGGGGGTCCTCCGCCTGAGGCGTGATTTGGGGGGAGCAACGTGCTTGCGGAGAGCACGCAGTTTCTCGGGGTGTCTCGTGCGTTAGTCGGCGAGCGACTCGCGCACCTTCCCTGTAACGCGTCGCGCCGGCCGCGTCGCCGCACCCCGCGGCGACGCGGCCC
>JBOFFC010000179.1:0-71780 GCA_051648405.1 Lacipirellulaceae bacterium | reverse complement strand
CTCACGCAGATGATCGAGCTGATCAAGCGCGTGATGGCCCGCAGAAACACCCGTTTGCAGTTCGGCGGGATCCTGCTAACCAAGCACGACCCGACGCTCGAGCTCACGCACGAGGTCGAGCGCGAGGTGCGCGACTTTTTCGGCGGGGTGGTCTTCGAGACCGTCGTGCCGCGGGACGTTGCGCTGGCCGAGGCCCCCAGCCACGGCCTATCGATCATGGATTACGACCCCCGCTCGCGCGGTGCGCGGGCTTACATCGAGGTGTGCCAGGAGGTGCTCGGACGTGATGAATCAACGCCGCTTGGGTCGCGGGCTTGAAGCCCTGTTGGGTCGCTCGCTCGAAGAGCCAGCGCAGCAAAACTGGAACGACGCGGCCGCGCCGGCCGAGCAGCCGGCGCTCGTCGCCGAGCCGTCGCTCACCGGCGAGCCGACCTCGACGATCTCGAGCTCGTACGACGACGCGATCATGGGGGTCGATGACCAGGGCCAGAAATGGCTCGACCTGGGGGTGATCGAGCCGAACCCCTACCAACCACGGCGCAAGTTCGACGAGGTCGAGATCGCCGACCTGGCGGACAGCATCCGCGAACACGGCGTGCTGCAGCCGCTGGTGGTGCGGCGCGTCGGCGAGCGGTTCGAGCTCGTCGCCGGCGAACGCCGCCTGCGCGCCGCGCAGGCCGCCGGCTGGCGCCGCGTGCCGGTGCAGCTCCGCGACTTCACCGACCGCCAGACCGCCGAGGTGGCGATCGTCGAGAACGTCCAGCGCAGCGACCTCAACGCGATCGAGAAGGGGGTCGGCTTCGAGCGTTACCTCGAGCAGTTCGGCGGCACGCAGGAAGAGCTCGCGCGGCGCGTGAACATCGACCGCTCGACGGTGGCGAACCTGATCCGCTTGCTCGAGCTCCCCGAGAGCGTAAAGCAGATGGTCATCGACGGCGAACTGACGCAGGGGCACGCCCGGGCGCTGCTCTCGCTGGGGGACGAGTCGCGCCAGGTGTCGCTCGCGCGCCGTGCGACGAGCGAGGGGATGTCGGTCCGCAAGGTCGAGCAAGAGGTGCAGGACCTGCTCGCGGGCCCGACCGAAGAGTCGTTCCGCGTGGTCGGCGCCGACGGTGTCAGCCGCAAGGCGACCCCCACCCGCGGCGAGCAGATCGCCTACCTCGAGCAAGAGCTGCAGCGGACGCTCGGCACGAAGGTCCAGCTAACGCAGAGCGCGAAGGGCAAGGGGAAGATCACCCTGCACTTCACCAGCGCCGACGAGTTCGAACGCCTGCGGGCGATCCTGATGGCGACCGAAGCGCCGTCCGCCACGGGAACGTACTGACGAAGAATTGGCCGCAGATACGCGCTGATGAACGCAGACAGGAGCCAGATGTGCTCATCTGCGTTTATCCGCGTTCATCTGCGGCCATTCGTCTTTCAGGAGCGTGCAGAACGGGGGCGTTCGCGGTAGACTGATCGTCGGAGGGCTCGACGATGCGAACGATCGCGACGCTGTTCTTGGCTTTTGCCGCCCCGTGCTTCGCCGCGGAGCCGCGGGTGGTGCCGCTCGACGAGATTGTGACCAACACCGGCCAGCCCGGGATGCGTTACAAGCAGTTGCAGTTGCTTGGGCTTACGGAACGCGAGCGGTTGTTGGCAGGGGATCGGTCTCCTGGTTTCGAGAAGCCGCGCGGAGCCTCGCAGGTCTTTCTGGTGGAGGGAGTCGATTTTCTGGCGGCTCACCGCGCCAGCGCTTTGGCGATTGAGGCGTCGGTGCGCGGTGACGAGCCGATCTGTCCGACTCCGACCGCGGATCAACACTGGTGTGTTGCCTACCTGGGCGCTGGGTCGAGCACGCCCAGGATTGCTGTCGAGTCGGTGACGATCAGCGACGGAGAAGTCGTCGTCGCTTACCGTAGGCTCCACCCCAGGCTCGTCTCCTGTGACGTTGTCACGAAGTGGTACTGGGCGCCGCTCGGCCGCCTTCCGGAGGGCCTTTACGAAGTGAAGCTCTTCGACCTCGACAAGCAGCGACCGACTCTGGTCCGCTACGTCGAGGTCTTCGACCCGCCGAAGCGGCTGCGAGAGAAGAAGCAACCACAGATGAACACAGATGAACACAGAAAGGACGTCAACAAGGTCATCTGCGTTTATCTGCGTCCATCTGTGGTTCCAAAAAATCGGGGCGACAGGATTCGAACCTGCGACCTACTGCTCCCAAAGCAGTCGCGCTAGCCAAACTGCGCCACGCCCCGTACGGCCATCATCCTATCCGGGTCGCGGAGCACGGTCTACGACCGCAGCCACGGGCACGGTTGGGGCTACGCGACGCGGCCCGCGAGGCGGTCCACCACCAGCGCGCCGATGTTGAGCGAGGCCGTCGCCGCCGGGCTGGGGGCGTTGAGCACGTTGACGACTCGGCCCGTGTCGTCGAACAAGAAGTCGTCCACCATCGTGCCGTCGCTCATGACGGCCTGGGCCCGGACGCCGGCCGGGGCCGCCTCGAGGTCGTCGGCCGTGATCTCGGGGACCAGGCGCCGCAGCGCGCGAACGAACGCCCGCTTGCTCACCGATCGCCACATCTCCCCGGCGCCCATCCGCCAGTGCTTCGCGGCGAGCTTCAGGAACCCCGGGTAGGTGAGCGACTCGGCGAGGTCGGCCAGGTTGAGCGTCGTCTTGCCGTACCCCTCGCGCGCGAGGGCCAGCACGGCGTTCGGGCCGCACTCGACCTCGCACTCGGCGCCGGGGGTTGCACCAACCATCCGCGTGAAGTGAACGCCCAAGAAGGGGAAGGCCGGGTCGGGGGTCGGGTAGATCAGGTTGCGGCAGAGCCGTCGGGCCGACGGCTTCAGCGTGAAGTACTCGCCGCGGAAGGGGACGATCCGCGAGTCGGGCCTCGCCCCCGACAGCTTCGCGACGCGGTCGCTGTGCAGCCCCGCGCAGTTCACCACCAGCGGCGCGGTGAAATCGCCGGCCGTGGTCTCGACCGTCACGTCGCCGGGCCCTTGGCGGATCGCCGTCGCGCGGGCGCCAGTGACAACGCGTCCCCCGTCGGCCGTCACGCAGTCGGCAAGCCGCTCGCACACGACGCCGTAATCGACGATCCCCGAGACGGGGACGTGGATCGCAGCGACGCCGCGGGCGTGCGGCTCGAGTTCCGCCAGCCGCTCGGGCCCGACCTTGTGGCACTCGATTCCGTTCGCCTGGCCGCGCTCGTAGATCTTGTCGAGCGCCGGCAGGTCCTCAGGACCCACCGCGACGATCACCTTGCCGCACATCTCCCAGGGGATCCCCTGCTGCGTGCAGAACTCTTCCATCGCCCGCTTCCCGTCGCGGCAGTTGACCGCCTTGAGCGAGCCGGGCTTGTAGTAGATGCCCGAGTGGAGGACCCCCGAGTTGTGCCCCGTCTGGTGCCGCGCGACGCCGGGCTCCTTTTCAAGCACGACGGCCGACTTGCCCGGGAAGCGCTGCTGGAAGCGGTACGCCGTGGCGAGCCCGACGATGCCGCCGCCGATCACCAGCAGCGACGGGTGTTGGCTGTCTGCCATAAGCTGGGCGCCGGAAGGGAACGCTGCGGGAGGACTGTTCCTCTTCCTCCCCCGGTCGGGAGAGGGGGCCAAGGGGGGTACGCGCTTCACCACCGAGGCTAGTAGCGGTCGCCCCGCTTACGGACGTGCGTCATCGGCGCGTCGTCGCTGCGGAGCGCGCCGGCGGTAACGCGGGCGAGGAACACGCGGTGGTCTTCCGAGGCGAACGACTCGCCCGTCGGCAGGCACTCGAGCGCCGCGATCGCGTCCGCGAGGACCGGGGCGCCGTTCGCGCCGGGCCCGGCCGCGACTCCCTCGAACGCCGCAGCGCCGGGCGCAAAGCCCTTGCCGAAGTGCTTCAGGAAGATCGACTGCTCGGCGCCGATGACGTTCAGCACGAAGGGTTCCCCCGCGCCGAGTCGCTCGGCGACGTGCCGGCCGGCGCCGAGGGCGACCGTGACCATCGGCGGGTCGAACCCAGCCTGCATGACCCAGCTCGCTAGCATCCCCGTCGCCGAATCACCCGCGCCGATCGTCAGGACGTAGACGCCGCTTGCGACGCGCCCGAGTGCGAGGGGGATCGACTCTGGAGTCGTCGTCGAATCGGCGGAGGTCTTCAGCAAGGGAGTGGCTTTCGTCGGCGTGACAGGGAGTGCTCGAATCGACCTTTGCAAGGTAGCGTCGAAGGGCGCCCGCGGGGAGTCCTAGCTCTCGCTAAGTCTCTTGACAGTAGTCGCTTACGACTCGTCAAGTTTGCCCTGTCCGATCGCCGATTTTACCGCTACGTTCCCTCCCCGCCGTAGATCCCGCATGACCCGTGCATGCGGCGCGAGCCCCCGAACTCGCGTTTCGGCGACCACTCTCCCGCTCCCGCGGACCGGCGACCCATGTTGGCTGCGATTTGGATGACCGCTTGCGGGTGGAGTGTGCGCGGAGCGTGCGCAGCGGCCGCGGCGTCGCTCGCGATCGCGGGGGCGACTCTCGCGTCGCCGGCGGTCGATCCGTTCTTGGTCGCCGATCAACGGGCGTCTGCATCGCTCGTTCGTCCCGCGGCGCAGGGTGCGCCGTCAGCGCTCCGTCAGACCACCGGTTACGGCGCGGCGTCGGGCGCGCTCGCCGTCGATCCGCTGTACGGCGAGCCGATGTTCGCGCAGCCCTTGGTCGAGTCGCCGCTCGTCACCCCAACGCAGTACGCGTCTGCGCCGTACGAGTCTAAGCCGTACGAGTCTAAGCCGTACGAGTCTGCGCCGTACGAGTCTGCGCCGTACGAGTCTGCGCAGCCCGGGACCGCGCCGTACGGCGCCGAGCAGTTCGTCGTCGAAGGGGACGCCTCGATGGTCGATGTCGGCGCCTACGACGCGGGGGGGTGGGACTTCGAAATGCTCCCCGACGGGATCATCTACCGTTCGTACCTTGCCGGCCCGCGCGAGTCGCGGATCGGGACACTCCTGTTTCACAACGAGTCCAGTGCGCCGCGCAGCGAACTGCTGTGGGACGGGACCGTCGGTGGCCGGCGCGGCTTGTTCCGCTACGGCAACGGCAACCCGGCCGACCCCGAGGGTTGGCAGCTCGACGTCGAGGGCGCCGCGCTCGTGCGGCTGAACCTCGACGAGAACCGCGACGTCGATTCGTCCGACTTCCGCTTCGGTGTGCCGCTCACCTACGGCGAAGGGGACACGCAGTACAAGTTCGGGTACTACCACCTGAGCTCGCACCTGGGAGACGAGCGGATCGGCCGGACCGGCGTGAACTCGCGGCTCAACTACGTGCGCGACGCGATTATCTTCGGCGTCTCGCACGAGCTGACGCCGGCGATCCGCGTGTACGGCGAGACCGCCTTCGCCTTCTTCACCGCCGGGGGCGCCGAGCCGTGGGAGTTCCAGTTCGGCGCCGAGTACGCGCAGCCGGGCCCGACCGGGAACCGCGGCACGCCGTTCGTCGCCACCAACGCGCACCTCCGAGAGGAGCTCGACTTCGGCGGCGACTGGACCTTCCAGACCGGCTGGCTGTGGCGCGGCGTCACCGGTTCGACGTTCCGCGCCGGGGTGCAGTACGTGAACGGCAAGAGCACGCAGTACCAGTTCTTCGATCGCAACGAGGAGCAGGTCGGCCTCGGCTTCTGGTACGACTTCTAACGAATGCGGAGTGCGGATGTCGGAGTGCGGAATAGCCCGCGGCGCGCCGGCGTGCGATGCTGCGGACGTCCCGATTCCGCATTCCGCATTCCGCATTCCGACCTCTGCCTTCCGTTGCTCCTGCTCTCGCTCGAAACGACGTGCGACGAAACGGCCGCGGCCGTTGTGACCGACGCGCTCGAAGTGCGGTCGTCCGTTGTCGCGTCGCAGCACGAGTTGCACGCTCGGTTCGGCGGCGTTGTGCCGGAGATCGCGAGCCGCGCGCACGTCGAGCGCGTGCTGCCGGTGATCGATGAAGCGTTGCGGGTAGCCCGGGTCTCGCTCGACGACCTGGCTGCGATTGCGGTCGCCAACCGACCGGGCCTCTCGGGCTCGCTGCTGGTGGGGCTCGCCGCCGCGAAGGGTCTGTGCGTCGCGACGGGCTTGCCGCTCGTCGCCGTGAACCACCTCCACGCGCACGTGTACGCCTGCAAGATCGCCAGCGGCATCGACGTGTTCCCGTGCGTGGGGCTGATCGCCAGCGGCGGCCACTCAAACCTTTACCGCTGCGACGGCCCGACCGACTTCACGCCGCTCGGCGGGACGATCGACGACGCCGCGGGGGAGGCCTTCGACAAGGTGGCGAGCCTGCTGGGCTTGCCGCAGCCGGGCGGCCCGAGCATCGCGCGGCTCGCGGAGCGCGGCGACGCGTCACGCGTCCCGCTGCCAAGGCCATTGCTCGACGATCGCAAGCGGATCGCGTTCAGCTTCAGCGGCCTGAAGACGGCCGTCCGTTACCGCTTGATGGGCCCTGGAAAGGCGCCGGACGGAGGGGCCGCGCCGCTCTCCGATCAAGACGCAGCCGACCTGTGCGCGGCGTTCCAAGAGGCGGTCGTCGATTGCCTCGTGGGAAAAGCCGAGCTTGCGCTCCGCCTCACTGGGCACGAGACGCTGTGCGTCGCCGGGGGGGTCGCCGCGAACAAGCGACTCCGCGCGCGATTCGAGGCGTCGGCAGCGCAGAACGGATATCGACTGTTCGTCCCGCCGGTCGATCTCTGCACCGACAACGCCGTGATGGGCGCAGTGGCGTTCGAGCGACTCCGCGCGGGCCTCGTCGAGTCACTCGACCTCGACGTCTTCCCGGGGCTCGAGCGCGTTCAATAAGCAAACGCACCACAGAGGCACAGAGGACACAGAGGATATCCCAATGACCAAGCACCAATGACCAACGAAGCGCTTTGGCGTGGCAACGCCCGTTGGTCATTGGTGCTTGGTCATTGCTCCGTGTTCTCTGTGGCCTCTGTGGTGCAAAGCCTCGGTAACGCTTAGTAGCCGCGGTTGCGGAGCTGGCAGCTCGGGCAGTACGGCTGCGGAGCGGAGTACACCTCGGCCGGGACCGCGTACGCCGCGGGTTGGGCCGAGTACTCAACCGGCGTCGCGAACGACGCAGGCGCTGCGGCCGTCGCGTCGTTCACAACGGGCTTCGAGACCGCGTAGGTCTTGCCCGTCTTGCTGACGCCCGTCTCGTGCCGCGCTAGGGTCGCTTTCCACTGGTCGGCGGAAAGGTTCCCCGCGACGCGCCGGAGGATTACCGAGCCGGTCTTGTCGATGATCGCGACGTGCGGGAACTCGGTGACGTGGAACACGTCGGCGACGCTCTTGCCGTACTCGGTCGAGACGTCGACTCGGCACAGCTCATAGGAATCGAGCGGGAACGCTCCGCTGGTGGCGCTGACGAGCGCCGGGTCGAGGCGCTCGTCCTCGTTCGACGGGTTGTCGAGCACGACGAGCAGCGGCCGCGACTCTTCACGGGTCTCTTCGAGCGCCTGGCCGTAGTCGGCCTGCCAAGCGATGGCGGGCGAGCCCTTCTTGGCGGCGAGCGCGCCCAACGGGGCGGCTCCCAAGAAGGCGACGAGCGACGAAACGACAACGAAACGACTTAGCATCTTGCAGTGCTCCTTTGCGTCTCCCCAAGCTAACAACGAGCTCGGGCCGAACACACGAACTTTGCCGGCGCCGAAGCGACGGCCGAGCGGGCGCGTGGGGTGGACGCGGGGGGGATGCTGCGCGGTAAAGGGCGGACGATCGGCAGGGCGTACGCCGCCCCGAAGACCTCACGACCGCGACGCAGCGCGATCCGAACTGGTTAGCACGTGTGGCTCGCCGAGCGAGCCGTGCCGGCAGGAACCGCCGACGCCTGAGAAAGGGAGCGAAAACAATCCATTGGTGAAAATCACATCAGACGATCAACGATCTAAGCTTCCGACCGTAGCGATCGACGAGCGTGATGCAAGTAGCGCCGATTGGAAAATCGCTCGTCCGATGCACGGCGCCGCCTCGCGGGCCGGCGTTCGGCAGCCCGCTGCGCGAGCGGAAGACGTTGTGACTCCAACGACTTGCGCGCACCGTCGAGCCGAGCCGACGCTTCGGCGAGGGATCGTGTGCGGCGGAAAAAATAGTTCCGTACCAATCGCGCGCGGCGTGAAAATAGGCCCCTTGCGCGAGCTAGGAGCGTCCCCGAAAAAAGTCGGCGCACTGCTTGACTTTCGCGTCGGGACCTTGAGCGTGTCTCACGCCTCGCCGAGCACCAGCGGCACGTCGCGCTGCGCCCCTTCGCGCGTCACGGTGAGCACGACACGGTCGCCGGGACGGTGCGCGTCCATCGCCGCGAGGAACTCTTCGTGACTGCGGATGGGTCGCCCGTCGATCGCGACGATGTAGTCGGCGCCTTCGCGATCGATCGACGCAACGCGGTACTCGAACGGGCCTTGTCGCTTGGTCGTCATCACCTCGCGGAAGCCTTGCAGCCCCGCGCGCTCGGCCGGACCGCCGGGGCTCAGCTTCGCGATCCGTAGCCCCCGCGCGGTGGGGTTCACGAGCACGATCCCGTGGTACGCGCGCAGCACCTTGCCGGTCGCGATGAGCTCAGGGACGAAGCGACGGATGCGATCGACCGGGATCGCGAAGCCGACCCCCGAGTTCTGGCCGACCGAGCTGCGGATCGCGACGCACATCCCGATCATCTCGCCCGACGAGTTGAGCATCGGTCCCCCCGAGTTGCCGGGGTTCATCGCCGCGTCGGTTTGGATCATCCCCGTCACCACGCGGTCGGTCACCCGACTGGGGAGCGAGCGGTTAAGGCTCGACACGATGCCGGTGGTCAGCGACCCCTCGAGGCCGAACGGGTTGCCGAGGACGTACGCCCGCTGGCCGACACGCAGCGTTTCGCTCCGCCCGAGGGCGACCGGTTGCAACGCCTCGCGGGGGGCGGCGACCTTCAGCACGGCCAGGTCGTACTCGTTGTCCGAGCCAACGAGCTCGGCCGGGTAGCTACGGCCGTCGGAGAACGTCACCTCAATCTCGCGCGCCCCCTCGATGACGTGGTGGTTCGTGATTACGTGACCCTCTTGGTCGATCACGGCGCCCGAACCCGATCCCTCTCCCGCCACCGGGAGCCGGAACAGGGGATCGACTTGCACGGTGCTCGTCGTGATGTTGACGACCCCCCGGTTGGCCGTTTCGTAAACCCGGATATTGGCCAGCTCCTCGGGGGTCAATCGAGGGTCGAGGGACGCCCCCGGTGACGCGGGATTCGGCGGTGCGGGGATCGATCGGGGAAGCGGCGACGGGGCGGGGGCGAGCTGGCCGAAGAGCGACCCAGCGCCGATCGCCAGGACGGCGACGGCGGGTACGAGGATTCGGGTGCGGGGGGGCATGGTTCGGGGGCGCCTACAAGAAACGGACGGGAACGGGGCCCTGAGGCAACGCTCCGGTGGATACGTCGGCCGATCCCGCGGCGTTCGTTCGGCGGGGAGCCTACCTGGAATCGTTGGGCCGCCCGCGTACGAACCTCATTAAATCACGGTTCGATGGCGACTACGGGGGGGATCGGGGGGTATCCTTGGCGTTGCCCCCGCAGCGTGCCGGCGCACCCGTCGCGACCCGCGAACCGTGCGAACCGTCGCAATCGGCCGCCCGGATTTGGAGCGAAACCGGTGGAAGGGCCCCGGTGGCCCGGATAAGATGGAGGCTCTCGGGTAACTGCACAGAGGGCAACGGTTTGCGCGCTTCCGCCCGCTGTGCGGAGGGCGCCGAACCGGCCCCGCTGGCATCCCCGACCAACTGGACCCCCCTAACCTCGGTCGCCCCTCGCGGAGCACCCCGAAGATGACTTCGACCCGACTGGTTCGCTTCTCGGCCGCGGCTTGCGCCGCGCTCGCCCTGGGCGCCACGACCGTGGCCTCGGCCGCGACCCCGATCGCCGTTTGGACCCAGGCGAATGCGGAGGGGGGACGCGCGTTCGCGGCGAGCCTGCCGCCGATCGAGCCGGCCGCCGTCGATCGAGGCGTCGACTTGGTCGTGGTCTTCGATACCTCGGCGAGCCAGGTCGGCGCGTTCCGCGAGACCGGACTGGCCGCGGTAGAATCACTCGTCGCCGCGCTGGCGCCGGCGGACCGCGTGCAGGTCGTCGCGGCAGACCTCGAAGCGCGTCCGATGACCAGCGGCCCCACGGCCCCTGACAGCCCCGAGCTGGCCGCCGCCATGGATCGCCTCGGCGCCGAGACGCCGCTTGGCACAACGAACATCGACCGCGTCCTCCGCGCCGCGACCGCCCTGTTTGGCGAATCGGAGCGCGAGCGGGCGCTGGTGTACATCGGCGACGGGTTTGATTCGACCGGACTCAGCGCCGGCCACCGCTGGATGGCGCTCCTCGATTCGCTCCGCGCGGCGCGGGTCCCGGTCACGAGCTACGCGATCGGCCCGCGGTGTGATCAGGTCCTTCTGATGGCGCTCGCGAACCAGACGGGTGGCAACGTGGCGATCGACGAGGGGATGACCCTCGCCGACGAGTCCGAGGGAGTCACCCGCGAGCGCGCCACCGCCGACAACGTCGGGCGCGGTGGCCGCATCGGCCGCACGCTCGCCGACTGGGCCCACGCCCGCGTCGAGTGGCCGCAGGGGGCCAAGCCGGCCTCGGGCGTGGTCGCCGTCTACCCGACCGCGTTCCCGCCGCTCCGCAGCGATCGCGACACGATTTTGGTCGGCAGCCTGGCGAGCGACTCGAAGTCGATCGGCGTCGCGGCGACGGTCGGCGGCGACGAGGTCCAGTGGGCCGCGGACGCTAGCGCGGCGGACGAATCGGCCCCGTACCTTTCGACCCTCGTCAGCGAAGCCGCTCGCAACGGTGGCCAGACCCTAACAACGCTCGGCACGGCGGGCCTCGAAGCGACCGGCCGTGTCCAGATGGCGCGGATCGACGAGCTCGCCAAGATGGCCGAGCGGGCCGTTTCGCTCGGCGACAAGGCGGGGGCGGCCCAGCTTAGCGACGCGGTCCTGCGTCACGACCCGGGCAACCCGTCCGCCGAGACGGTCCGTCGGCTGACCGTGAAGGGGATCGCTCACCGCGAAGCGAGGGGCAAGTCGCCGTTCCGCTTCGCGCAGTTCGAGGTGATCGACGAAGGCGCGGCGGGCGAGCAATCGATCATCGAGCCGGCGCCGGTGGTCGAAGGGACGATCGTCGAAGGGGACTCGGTCGTCGTCCCCGGCGACACGTTCTTTGAGGACACCGGGGCCTACCCGCCGGCCGAGGTGGTCGTCGATGGACGGTTCCTCGACTCGGTCGATCGCAACAGCCGCGTGTTCGCTCAGATGATGGAGAAGGAAACGCAGAACGCGATCGCCGACGCGCGGGGCGAGATGGGCAAGAACCCCGAGCGCGCGATCCAAGGCCTGAAGCTGATGCTGCAAAACGTCGAGCGCTCGCCGGAGCTGATCGCTTCGGTCCGGGTGGGACTCGTCGATAAGATCCAATCCGCGCTGCGTGAGGCGGCCCGGCAGGCGTCGATTAAGGACGACCTCGACCGCGAGCGCGAGGAGACCCTCGCCGCGGCCCGAGAGCAGCGGATCCTGCTCGACCGGCTGACGCTGCAGCGCGAGCGCGAGAAGCAGCTCATCGACCGCTTCAACGCGCTGGTCGATGAACGCCGCTTCGACGAGGCGGTGGAAGTCGCCGAGATCGCCAACGAGATCGACCCCGAGGGGGTCACGCCGCGGGTAGCCTACCTGTGGGGCCAAGCGAAGCGGTACTACGAGTTCGGCGTCGATGTCCGGGCGAAGCGTGCGGCCGGGTTCCTCGAAACGATGGCTTCGATCGAAACGTCGTCGATCCCCTTCCCGGGGGACCCGCCGATCGTCTACCCGGACCCCGAGTTCTGGGCCGAGCTGACCGAGCGTCGCAAGCAGTACGCGTCGGTCGACCTGGCAGGCAAGAGCGAGTCGGAAGAGGCGATCAACACGGCCCTCAACAGCCCGCTGACCGCCACCGGGATGGACTTCCAGGAGACGCCGCTTGAGGAAGTCGTGCAGTTCCTCCGCGACGAGTACGCGATGGAGGTGCTGCTCGACACCAAGGCCCTCGAGGACCTGGGGATCGGCCCCGACGAGCCGGTCACCTCGCAACTGCGAAACATCACGCTGCGATCGGCCATGCGACTGATCCTCAAGCCGCTCGAGCTGACCTACGTCATCGACGAAGAGGTGCTGCTGATCACGACCGAGGACGAGGCCCTCACCCGCCTGTCGGTAAAGGTCTACCCGGTCGCCGACCTCGTGCTTCCGATCATCTCCCAAGGCATGGGGGGGATGGGGGGCATGATGGGTGGTGGTGGCGGGGGTATGGGTGGTGGGGGTATGGGTGGTGGTGGCGGGGGTATGGGTGGCGGCATGGGTGGTGGTGGCGGCGGGATGGGTGGCGGTGGTGGCGGGATGGGTGGCGGCATGTTCAGCGTGCCGGACGACCTCGCCGCCGACGCGTCCGCCCCGCTCTCGCTGACCCGTCAGCCGGCAGCCGCAGCGCCGTCGGCGTCCCCCGCGGCGGGCCAACCGAAGAGGGCCCAGCCGGCTGCTGCGGACGACGCCGCGGACCGGCTCGAACTCCCCGCCGCGGACGCCTCGCCGTCGCACTGGGAAGGGGTTTTCGCCAACGGCGTCCCGAGCCCGGTCGCCGTGCGGCACGCGGCGCGGCGGCTGATGGCCGACCGTCGCTACGATCACGTCGCGGCCTTGATCGACTCGGCTCTCCGGCACGGCGCGCCGCAGCCCTGGATGTACGAGTCGCTCGGCATCGCGATGAAGCTCGAAGGTCGCAAAGACTCCGAGGTCGAACGCGCCGTGATGTCGGCGGTCGATTTCGCGCAGTCGAACGAACAGTTGCTGGCGATCGCCGACTACCTGAGCGGAATGGACCTCGACCGCCGTGCGGTGGAGGTCTGCCAACTGGCGACGTCGCGTGACCCGCTGCTTTACGAGGGGTACGCCCTCGCGTTGCGGGCCGCCAAGCGTTGTGACGACATCGACGCCCTGGCGTGGGCGACGACGGCGATCGTGTCGCAGGCATGGCCGACCGAACAAGCGGCGATCGCCGAGTCGGCGCGCCTCGCCGGCGAGGCGCTCGTCAAGCGTCTTGAGGAGCAAGGGGACACGGGCCGCGCCCAGGCTCTCCGCGACGAACTCAACGCCGCCGCGGCCCGCGACTGCGTGGTGCGCGTCAGTTGGACCGGCGAAGCCGACGTCGATGTCGCCGTGCAGGAGCCCGGCGGCTCGCTCTGCTGGCTGGGCCAGCCTCGCACCACGGGCGGGGGGGTGAACCTGGGTGACTCGATGGCCGCCGACGCGAGCGACGCGGAGCACACCGAGAGCTACGTCTGCCCGCGCGGGTTCAGTGGCGCCTACCGCGTCGCCATCCGCAAGGTCTGGGGTGAGGTCACCGCCGACACGGTAACGGTCGAAGTGACCCTCGCTGCCGGGACCGACCGCGAGGAGACGATCCGCAAGCAGATCGCAATCGAACAAGGTAAGGACGCGGTGGTTGAGTTCTCGCTCGCCGACGGGCGTCGTTCAGAGCCGCTCGAAGAAGAACGCCTCGCCCAAGCGATCAGCCGGCAGCAAGCCGTGTCGCAGGCAGTCCTGGGCCAGCAACTCTCTTCGCTCGCCGACGGCGGTCGGGGCGTTTCGCTCCGCCCGGCGGACGTGATCCGCCGCCGGCTTGCGCTCGGTGGCGGCGGAGCGGTCGGCTACCAGCCGGTCATCATCACGCTCCCCGACGGCACGAACATGTCGACGACCGCGGTGATCTCGGCCGACCGGCGCTACGTCCGTGTGACGCCGACACCGTTCTTCTCGGGCGTGTCGAGCGTGGCCACGTTCAGCTTCACGGGGGCGCCCGCAGCCATCACGAACAACACGACAAACAACACCACAAGCACGGCCACGACGACCAACGTCGCGGCGGGTGGTGGCGACGGCCAGGACGCGGGCGGCGCTCAGTAGCGCGACGCCGCGCCGGCTAGCCAAGCGGCCAATCGCCGCCGAGCGCTTCGCGCTGGGCGGCGGTCGCGCGGCGGGCGCCGGCCTCGGCGAGGGTCAGCAGCGCGTCGAGCTGCGGGCGATCAAAGGCGAACCCTTCGCCCCCCCCTTGGACCTCGACGAACCGACCGTCACCGCTCATCACGGCGTTGAGATCGACCGCGGCCCGCGAGTCCTCGCGGTAGTCGAGGTCGAGCACCGCACGGCCCTCGACGAGGCCCACGCTGACCGCGGCGACGCTAGTCGTCAGCGGCGTTCTGCCCGCCGGGAACGCCGGCTGGCCCTCGGCGTCGCACAGCGCAGCGAGCGCATCCACGAGCGCGACCCAGCCCCCGGTGATGCTCGCCGTGCGCGTGCCGCCATCGGCCAGCAGCACGTCGCAGTCGATCGTGATCGAGCGCTCGCCGAGTCGCGCCGTGTCGATCCCGGCTCGCAGCGAGCGGCCGATCAGCCGCTGGATCTCGGTCGATCGACCGTCGGGCTTGGCCCCGGGGCGAGCCTTCCGCGGGCTGGTGCTCCCCGGGAGCATGTTGTACTCGGCCGTGACCCAGCCGCGCCCCTTGCCGGCCATCCACGGGGGTACGTCGTTCGAGACGCTCGCCGTGCAGAGAACCGTGGTGCGACCCGACCTCACGAGCACGCTCCCCGGCGCCGCGGTGGCCCAGTGACGCTCGATGTGCAGGGGTCGCGGCTGGTCGTCGGCCCGTCCGTCGTGTCGAGGCATGGGTGCTCGCCTGGAGTAGTAGGTTGCCGCTCGCGGGAGCGGACGGTTGTCGCGGGGCCTCAGCCGGCGGCGTGGGCGCCGAGGAGCCACACGAGGACCCCCTTCTGGGCGTGCATCCGGTTGCCCGCCTGCTGGACGACGACGCTCTTGGGTCCGTCGATCACGCCGTCGGTGACTTCCTCGCCGCGCTTGGCGGGGAGGCAGTGCATGAACAGGGCGTCGTGGGGCGTGTGGGCCATCAGCGCTTCGTTGACCTGGAAGTCGGCGAAGTCGCGGCGCCGCTGGGCCTCCTCGGCTTCCTGGCCCATACTGGCCCAGACGTCGGTGTAGACGGCCGAGGCGCCGGTGACGGCGGCGACCGGGTCGTGCGTCACCGACAATATTGCGCCGGGCGAGTCGGCCCTTACCTCGTCGAGGAACGCGGAGTCCATCTCGTAGCCGGGGGGCGAGGCCATGACGAACTCGACGCCGGCCTTCGCGCACCCCTCGGCGAGGCTCCGCGCGACGTTGTTCCCGTCGCCGACCCAGGCGAGCTTGCGGCCGGCAACCGACCCGAAGCGCTCGCGCATCGTGTACAGGTCAGCGAGCGCCTGGCACGGGTGGGCCACGTCGGTCAGGCCGTTGATGACCGCGCACCCCGCGTGGCGGGCGAACTCCTCGACGGTCGTGTGGAGCTTGCTGCGGAGGACGACCACGTCGACCATTTCGCTCAGGACCCGCGCGAAGTCGGCGACGCTCTCGCGCTTGCCGAACCCCGCGTCGTCCCCCAGCATCACGCTGCCGCCGCCGAGGTGTGTCATGCAGGCCTCGAAGCTGACGCGCGTCCGCAGCGACTGCTTCTCGAACACCAGGGCCATCACCCGCCCCGGTAGCAGCGGCTCGCGGACCCCGCGGGCGAACTTCGCCTTGAGGTCGGCGGTGAGCGCGAAGATCGCCTCGATCTCGGCGGGGGTGACGTCGGCGAGCGTGAGCAGGTGGCGCATCGTGGCGGTAACGGGGCAGCAGGAGAGCGTCAGCGGGGAAAACGCAGGGGCTAGAGGCCGCGCAGCACTTCGGTCAGCGTGTCGCACCCCTCGTTGAGCTCGTCGTCAGAGAGGTTCATCGCGGGGAGCAGTCGCAGGACCGTCCCTTGCGTGCAGTTGATCAGCAGGCCGCGGCGCATGCACTCGGCGACCACGGGGGCGCCTTCGATCAGCAGCTCGAGGCCGATCATCACGCCGCAACCGCGGAACTCCTTGACGGTTGGCAGCTCGTCGGCGAGTGGCGCAAGGCGCTCGCGGAAGAGCTGGTCGAGCCGCTTAGCGTTCGGCAGCAGGTTCTCGCGCTCGATCGTCTCGATGGTCGCGATGCCGGCCCGCGCTGCGAGGGGGTTGCCCCCGAAGGTCGCCGCGTGCATCCCGGGTCGCAGGCTGGGGGCGATCTCGGAAGTGGTGAGCATGGCCCCACCCGCGACCCCGCCGCACAGGCTCTTGGCGAGCGTTAGGACGTCGGGCGTAACGCCGAAGTGCTGGTAGGCGAACCAGTCGCCGGTCCGGCCGCAGCCGGATTGGACCTCGTCGAAGACAAGCACCAGGCCGTGCTCGTCGGCGATCTCGCGCAGGCCTGTGAGGAACCCCGGGGGGGGGATTCGGATGCCTCCTTCGCCCTGGATCGGCTCGATCATGATGCCGGCCGTCTCGTCATCGACGAGCTTGCGGACCGCGTCGAGGTCGCCGAACGGCGCGTAGACGAACCCCGCCATCAGCGGGCCGAGCCCCTCGTGGTACTTGGGCTGCGCCGTGGCGGTCGTGCTGCCGAGCGTCCGCCCGTGGAAGCCGCCGGTGAAGGTGATGATCTTGTACCGCTCGGCCGGCGTGTGCAGGCGGACGAGCTTGATCGCCGCCTCGTTGGCCTCGGTCCCCGAGTTGCAGAAGAACGCCTGACCGCCGAACGAGCGCTCGCTCAGCAGTTGGGCCCAGCGGCCTTGCGGCTCGGTGTGCCAACTGTTGGGGACGTGGATCAGCGTGGCGACCTGTTCCTGGACGGCCTGCACGATCGCGGGGGGGCAGTGCCCCAGTAGGTTGCAGCCCCAGCCGGGGAAGAAGTCGAGGTACTTCCGCCCGCGGTCGTCCCAGACCCACGACCCTTCGCCGCGCACCAGCGAAACCGGGTAGCGGCCGTAGTTCGGCACGACGTACCGCTTGTAGGTCGCGGCCGTCTCCGGGGACATCGTGGTTTCGTCGGTCGCGTTCACGGCGGATGCGCCTCGGTCGAATGAATGGTTTTCGTCGCGGTTTGCGAGTCGTCGCGTGTCGCGGCGGCCTTCCCTCACGAGTCCCCGCGCGCCCGAAGGTTCACGGCGACGCGACGATCTCGGTCCCGACGCCGCTGTTGGTGTAGATCTCGAGCAGCAGCGAATGACGCAGCCGGCCGTCGATGATGTGGACCTTGCCGACCCCTTTTTCGATGGTCCCGAGGCAGGCCTCGACCTTGGGGATCATGCCGGCATCGATCACCCCTTGGGCGATCAGGTCGCGGGCCTCCGTCGCCGCCAGGGTGTGGATCAGCGACTGGGGGTCGTCGCGGTCGCGGCGGACGCCGTTGACGTCGCTGAGGAACACCAGCTTCTCCGCCCCGAGCGCCTCGGCGACGGCCATCGCGGCGGTGTCGGCGTTGACGTTCAGCAGGCCCCGTTTGCCGCTGGCGTCGGCCTCGGTTTCGCACAGGGAGGGGATCACCGGAACCTGGCCCGCGTAGCAGAGGTTGTCGATCGTGTCGCGATCGACGCGCGTCACGTGGCCGACGTTCCCCAGGTCGATCGGCGCGCCGTCGGGGCCGGGGAGCGTGAGCTTCTCGCCGAAGAGGACGTTGTTGTTCGTCTCGCCGACCGTGTTGAGCGGCATCGCTCGGCCGCCGTACTCCTCGATGAGGGCGGCGATCTCCTCGTTGACCTGTCCGCCGAGCACCGACTCGACGATCCGCAGCGTGGCGTCGTCCGTGTAGCGCCGCCCTTGGACGAAGCGGGGCTCGATGCCGGCGTCGTCCATCGCGCGGTTGATCGCCTTGCCGCCGCCGTGGACGATCACCGGCCGCATGCCGACGGTCTCCATAAAGACGACGTCAACCAGCAAGTGGCGCAGCGCCTCGTCGTCGTCCATCAGGCTGCCGCCGAGCTTGATCACGACGACGTTGTCGCGGAAGCGGCGGATCCACCCCATCGCCTCGATCAGCACGTCGGCCTTCTGGATCGCGTCTTGCACGGGGGTCGCTCGTAGAGCCTGGGGCGGGACGCGCGGCGGGGCGAGGGTGGCGGGCACGCGTGAGTTGGCCGCATCGAGGGGCCCCCTTGGGGGGCCTGACAGCATCGCGTGGCAGGGCGCCGGCGAATCCCGCAGTTTACGCGTGGCGAAGGCGCGGGTCTAGGCGAGCTGCGCGGTCCCAACCACCGAACCGGAGGGGCGGCCAATAGGCAATTGGTTGCCCAGTTGCGAAGATACTCCCCTCGCACTGAGTCCACTCCGCAGCACACGTCGTCATGCCCGCCGCCGCGCCGACCTCTCCCGACGCCCCCACCGCGGTCGTCCTCGCCGCGGGGAAGGGGACCCGCATGAAGAGCGAGCTCCCCAAGGTGCTGTCGCTGGCGGTCGGCAGGCCGATGGTGCGGCACGTGGTGAACGCCCTGCGGTCGGCGGGGATCGAGCGGATCGTGATCGTCGTCGGCTACCGGGCCGAGCTCGTTGAACAGGCGCTCGGCGGCGAGCCCGGCGTCAGCTTCGCCTTGCAGGCCGAGCAGCTCGGCACCGGGCACGCCGTGATGCAATGCCGCGACCAACTAACGGGGCTCACGGGCCCGGTGGTGATCGTCACGGGGGACTCGCCGCTGCTCCAGCCTTCGAGCGTGCGCGCGCTGCTCGACGAGTTTCGGCGCGACGACCTCGCTTGCCTGCTGGGAACCGCACACCGCGAGGACCCGACCGGCCTGGGCCGGATTGTGCGCGACGCGGCGGGGGACTTCGCCGGCATCGTCGAAGAGAAGGACGCCACACCCGACCAGCGGGGGATCACCGAGGTGAACATGAGCACCTACGTGTTCGCCGCGCCCAAGCTCCTCTCAGCGCTCGACGCGCTGACGACCAACAACGCGCAGCGCGAGTACTACATCACCGACTGCCCGTCGATCCTCCTCGCCCGCGGGGAGAACGTCCGGGCGCTCGCGGCCCTCCAGCCGTGCGAGGCGCTCAGCGTCAACACGCCGGACGACCTGGCGGTCGTCGAAGCCGAGATGACCCGTCAGGGGTACGGCGCGTAGCCGCCGGTCGGCCCGGAGTTTTCTCGACACGTCTCCATCGCGTCCTTCGTGAACGCCTCTCGTCATGCACGACCTCAAGCTCTTCAGCGGCAACGCGAACCCGCGGCTCAGCCAGTCGATCGCCGACTACCTCGGCGTGCCGCTCGGGAAGATCTCGCTGGGGCGTTTCCCGGACGGAGAGATCTCGTGCAAGATCGACGAGGACGTCCGCGGCCGCGACGTGTTCCTCGTTCAGCCGACGTGCCCGCCGGTGAACGAGAACCTGATGGAGTTGCTGGTGATGATCGACAGTTGCCTGCGGGCGAGCGCCGAGCGGATCACGGCGGTGATCCCCTACTTCGGTTACGCCCGGCAGGACCGCAAGGACGAAGGGCGCGTGCCGATCACGGCGAAGCTGGTGGCGAACCTGATCACGCGGGCCGGCGCCAATCGGGTGCTGACGATGGACCTGCACGCCGCCCAGATCCAGGGCTTCTTCGACGTGCCGGTCGATCACCTCTACGCCGCGCCGGTCCTCAACGAGCACTTCGCCAAGCTGCTACCCGACCTCAGCGACGTGGTCATCGTCAGCCCCGACGAGGGGAGCATCAAGCGGGCGCTCGGGCACGCCAAGCGGCTCGGCGGGTCGGTCGCAATCATCGACAAGCGTCGCACGAGCGCCACGACGACCGTCCAGGCGAACATCCTCGGCGGTCCGATCGAGGGACGCGTGGCCCTGATGTTCGACGACATGATCAGCACCGCCGGATCGATCCGCGGCGCCGCCCGCGTGCTGCACGACCACGGCGTGAAGGAGATCCACGTCGGGATCACCCACGCCGTGCTGTGCGGCCCGGCCTACGAACGGCTCGAGGAGGCGAACCTCGCGAGCCTCGTCTGCACCAACTCGATCCCGCTGGCGACCGACAAGCTGTTGGGCAACGTCAAGGTGCTCGACGTCGCCCCGCTGTTGGGCGAGGCGATCAAACGCATCCACCGCAACGAGTCGGTCAGCAAGCTCTTTCGTTAGGCTCCCCTGTTCCGCGGCGGCCCGTGGTTGCTCGCGAGGGCCGGGGCGCATCCCCTGTGGCGGTGGCGGTCGGTGACTACAATTGGGCCCGCGGCCGCCCCCTTGCCTGCGCGGACCCGCGCGCCGGTCCTTCCTTGCAACCCACCGCGTCAAGTTGAGCAACGCGTCCGTTGAGGGCCCCACCCCGAGTGGTCCCGCGACCGTGGCTACCACCGCGCACCCCCAGTATTTCTGGCTGTGGGTTATGTGCCTGACGGGTGTCGATTACTTCTCGACCCTCGGGTACCAGCCGTCGATCGCCTTCGAGTCCGCGGGCAGGTTGGCGCCGATCGCCACCGTGCTGTTGGTCGTCGTGACGTTGTGCTGTGCGCTGCCGGTTTACCGGCACGTGGCGGCCGAGTCCCCCAACGGCCAGGGGTCGATCGCCATGCTCGAGCGCCTGACGCACGGCTGGGGGGGCAAGATGTTTGTCCTGACCCTGCTGGGGTTCGCCGCTACGGACTTCGTGATCACCGCGACTCTGTCGGCGGCGGACGCCGCGGAGCACCTCCGCCACAACCCCTACTGGGAGCGGCTGCCGGACGTCTTTCAGAGCCAGACCTCGGTGACGGTCCTGTTGCTGTTGGCATTAGGGGCCATGTTCTGGCGTGGCTTCAAGGAAGTGATCGGCCTCGCGGTTGTGCTGGTCGCGGTGTACCTGGTGTTGAACGCGATCGTGATCGGTAGCGGGCTGTGGCTGATCGCGACGGAGCCCGAGCGGCTCGCCAATTGGTGGCAGGCGGTCTGCGCGGGGGACTGGGCCGTCGAGGGGGCGCACGCGGCGGCGCCAGCGGGAGGGCGAGTCAGCCCCGTGACGATCCTCGTGACGTGCGTGCTGATGTTTCCCAAGCTCGCGCTGGGCCTCAGCGGCTTCGAGACCGGCGTCGCCGTGATGCCGCTCGTGAAGGGAGACCCCGACGACACCCCCGAGCGCCCCGCCGGGCGGATCCGCGGCGCGCGTCGCCTGCTGCTCACGGCCGCGGTGATCATGTCGGTCATGCTGCTCGGGTCGTCGATGGTCACGAGCATGCTGATCGACCCCGCCGCGCTGCGCTCCGGGGGACCGGCGGCGAACCGCGCGCTCGCGTACCTGGCGCACGGCGAGGGAGACGTGTCGCTCGGGCCGATTTTCGGATCGACCGTCGGCGCGATCTACGACGTGAGCACCGTCGCGATCTTGTGGTTCGCCGGGGCGAGCGCCGTGTCGGGGCTGCTAAACCTCGCCCCGCGGTACCTGCCGCGCTACGGGATGGCGCCCGACTGGGCCGCCGCGTTCCGGCCGATGGTCGTGCTGATCACGATCGTGAATCTCGTTGTCACCTGGTGGTTCGAGGCGAGCGTCGAAGCCCAGGGGGGGGCCTACGCCACGGGCGTGATGGTGCTGATGTCGAGCGCCGCGATCGCCGTCGTGATCGACTACGCTCGGCGCGGCGGGGGGCTGCGGTCCAGGCTCGCGCTCGTCGGCTACACCATCGCCGCGGCGGCGTTCCTTTACACGACGGTCGAGATCATCATCGAAAAGCCTGAAGGGCTGAAGATCGCCTCGGTGTTCATCTTTGCGATCATCGCCGCGTCGCTCGCGTCGCGCACGATGCGGAGCACCGAGCTGCGTTTCGACCACCTCGAGTTCAAGGACGCCTCGTCGCGGCTGCTGTGGGATGCGCTGCGGCACCTCGAGTTCCCGGTACTCGTGCCGCACCGGCCCGGGGCGCACGCCATCGAGGGGAAAGAGCGGCAGATCCGCACGATCCACCGCCTGGGGGCGGACACCCCGATCCTGTTTATCGAAGTCTCGCTGGGGGACACCAGCGATTTCTTGCAGAAGCCGTTGATCGAGGTCGTGGACGACCGCGGACGCTTCATCATCCGCGTCAGCAACTGCGTCTCAGTGCCGCACGCGATCGCGACGATCGCGCTCGAACTGGGCAAGGCCGGCAAGCCCCCCGAGCTGCACTTCGGGTGGTCGGAACGGAGCCCGCTGTCGGCCAGCCTCGACTTCGTGCTGTTCGGCGAGGGGAACGCACCCTGGATGGTCCAGGAGCTGATCCGCCGCGCGGAACCGGATCGCAGCAAGCGCCCGCGGGTGATCGTCGGCTGACGGGCCGCCGGTCGTGACCAACGCCAACGGCCCGGCGTGCGAGGCGCACACCGGGCCGTCGTAGTCCCCTCGCGCGCCGTTCCGGTGCGGTGCGCGTTAGCGACGACGCTTCGCCGCGAAACCGGCGATCGCCAGCGGCGCGATCGCGCCGGCCGTCGGCTCGGGGATCGTCGCCACGACGCGTGCATCGCCGACGTCCGCCCCCGTGAGGTTCGTGCTCGCCAGGCCGTTGGTCTGCAGGAACGCAGCGAACTCCGGCGAGACGAGCAGGTTCGACTGGAGCGTCAGCGACAGCGAGGCGGGCTCGAGTGTCGTCGGGCCGGCGACGTCGAACAGGATCGCCGCGACGCCGCGCGTGCTGCGGACGAAGAACCCACTCGGCTGCGTCGCGCCGAGGACCACGGCCCGGGCCGCGTCGTAGCCGATGGAGATGTTCCCCACCTCAACGGCGCTCGCGTTGAAGAAGACCGAGCCGGTGTGCTCAATCGTTCCCGAAAACGTCCCCAGGAATCTGGCCGGGTTGTAGGCAAACGTTGTCGGCAGGGACGCAGCGGTGCGGGGCGAGATCGGGAACGCAACCGACCCGGCGAGCGACCCGGCGAGCGACCCCGCGCCGATTCCGAGAGCGACCCCCGACAGGTTCAGGTTGGCCGCCGAGGCGAGGGTCGCCGTGTCGAGCAGGACGCTCGTCGCCCCCCCATCGACTTGAACGACCTGGGCGTTTGCGACCGACGCGACGAGGGCGACGCTGAGAGCGAACGTAGAGATCAAAGACTTCATGGAAATAGTTCCGGTGTTGGTCGTGTGGAAAGCGTGTGGAACGAGCGCCCCGACCGCGCGCAGTTCGAGCACCAGGAACAGACACCGCGCGTACTCGGGTAGGCCTGTGTCGAGGTCGCGAACGACCGTCAGGTCGATGCACCGCTCCACGAGGTTGTCGGCCTGCGTCACGCCCCAGCGGACGAGCGGGTGGAACCACCACAGAGCCCGGACGCACGAGAGGAGCAGGCTCGACGCCGTGTCGCTCCGTGTGACGTGCACGAGCTCGTGGACGAGCACCGCCCGAAGCTCCTCGACGCCGCGGCTTGCTGCGAGTTGTTCGGGGAGGATGAGCGCCGGGCGCCGCACTCCGGCGACCGCGGGGCCGAGTTGGTCCCTGGAGAGGATCACCCGCGCCGGGGGCGTGAGCCCCAGCTCCGTCGCCAGCGCTCGGGTGTACGTCGTTAACGGGTTGTTTGCCGGGAGCTCGTCCCGGTCGAGCAGCTCGCCAAGAAGTCGCCTCCCCCGGAGTACGCAAGTCAGGCTCGCGACAACGCCGGCCAACCAGACTGCGATAAGAGCGACAGCGAGCCACTCGGCCGTGGCGCTGCTGGGCAACCACGCGATGCTAGTAACGCCCGACGTGGGTCGCGAGCCCGCGAGCCCGCGAGCCCGGCCGCCTGCGCCCAACTGAAGACCCCCGTCGGCGAAGCCCACAGCGGCGGCGTCAGCGCCTTGAGCGCGACCACCCCCCACACGCAGCTCATCAGCCGCGGGTAGCGTGGCGCCAGCACGACGCCGCCGAGCCCCGCGACCCCAACCAGGAGCGTTACCTGAATCACTTGAGTGATCATCAGGTTGGTCGCCGTGATCGCCGCGTCGGGGAGCATGGGACGGTCCCTTGGAGGCTGGGGGGGAAGCAGCCGGCGAGGCCCGTCGATCGGGCCCGTCGAGTGGTTCCGACCGTCGGGTCAGACGCTCGGGTCAGACGCTCGGGTCAGAACCGTCGCGTTCGATTTCGTCGAGCAGGCGGCGGAGCTCGGTCAGCTCGGCGGGGCTGACACGCCCCTCGTCGATCAGGTGCTTCATCAGCGAGAACGACTGGCCCGCGAACAGCCGGTTCACGAAGTCCTCGACGGTCTCGCGGATCACCTGCGTCGGCTTAACCAGCGGCGTGTAGAACTTGGTCCGGCCACGCAGCTCGCCGTTCACGTAGCCCTTGGACTCTAGGCGGGTTAGGTAGGTTTGGATCGTGGAAAAGTCGCGGCGCTCTCCCTCGGGCAGCGCGTCGGTGACTTCCCGGGCCGAGGCGGTCCCCAGGCCCCACAGGACGCGAGCAGCGCTGGTTTCAGCCTTCGACAGCGGGGGGCGAGTCGCCATTGGTTGGTATCGATGGTTTGGAACGGCCGGAGCTGTTCGGCTACGTTTGTAGCTGGTGTAGCTACATTTGTCAGTGCGTCAAGCTTCTGCGAGAAGGTTTCTCCGGGCGTATGACTCATCTGGCCGCTCGGCCAGGGGTGAGCTGGGAGGCCGGCAAGTCGCCCGCAAGCTTCCCAGTCGGCCGTGATTACCCGCGCGGAAGCCGACTTCCTTCCCAGCGGCGTGATCGACGGGGTTGAAATCGGGCCGCGATCCGCCATACTTCGCGATTCCTCGTTGACCGCCGGGCGCTGCAAGCGCTCGGCGGGCGCTCCGGGGTGGCCCGTTCAACACCGTTCGCGGAACCCCCTGCTGGGAGTTCGTCGCGATCCGTACCCCCCGCGAATCCCGCGCACGTTATGTCCGATACGTTGCAGGTCGAAGCCCGTACCGCCCTGGGCTCGAGGAACAGCATCCGTCTCCGCTCGACGGGGAAGGTCCCGGCGACGCTGTACGGCCACAAGGAGCCGGCGGTAAGCCTGTCGGTGCGTCTCGACCAGCTCCGCAAGGCGCTGAAGCACAACGCCAAGGTGGTGAACCTGGCCGGCGCTGTCTCGGGACAGGCGCTCGTTCAAGACCTGCAGTGGGACACGTTCCACCGCGATTTGCTGCACCTCGACTTGCTGCGTGTAGACGCGGGCGAACGCGTCCACCTGAAGGTCGCGATCGAGCTCCGCGGCGACTCGCCGGGTGAGTCCGAAGGGGGGATGATCGAGCGGGTTCTGACACACGTCGATGTCGAGGCGTCGCCGGCCAACCTGCCGGAAATGCTGCACGTCGATATCTCGACCCTCCACTTGGGAGGCTCGTTGTCGGTGGCCGACATCATCGACCTTCCCGCGGGCGCCAAGGTGCTCACGGGGGCCAAGGAGATGGTCGTCCACTGCGTGCCGCCGTCCGGGTCCCCGTCGCAGGACAGCGTGGCAGCCGCCGCGGCAGAGCCGGAAGTGGTCGCCAAGAAGAAGCCGGCTGCCGCGGAGTGAGTCGATTGGGAAGGGACTTTCGGGGGCTGTGTAAGCGAGGGGACGGGCGATGAGGGACGGGCGATGAAGATCGTCGTCGGCCTCGGGAACCCCGGGATGAAGTACGAGGGGACGCGGCACAACGTCGGTTTCGACCTCCTGCGGCTGTTGGCGCAGCAGGCGAACGCCGAAGCGCCGCGTTCGCGGTTCGAGAGCCTTGTGGCCGAAGCCACACTCGCGGGGACGCGGGTGCTGCTGGTCTGGCCGCAGACGTTCATGAACCGGAGCGGCGTAGCGGTTCAGCAGTCGGTCGCTTTCTACAAAGCGCCGCTGGAGGACCTGCTAGTGATCTGCGATGATTTCAACCTTCCGACGGGCCGCCTGCGGATGCGGGCGAAGGGCTCGTCGGGGGGGCAGAACGGGCTCAAGGACATCGCCCGGCAACTGGGGACCGAGGAGTACCATCGGCTGAGGATCGGCGTGGGCCCCGTGCCCGACAGCCGCGACCCGGCCGATTTCGTGCTCGGCCGGTTCACTGCGAACGAGCGGCAAGAGGTCGAGGTCACGCTGCACGACGCGGCGGCGGCGGTCGCCTGTTGGGCGAGCGACGGAGCGATCGAGGCGATGAACCGATTCAACGCCGCCGGTGGCTGAAGAACAAACAACGCGGGTCGGCGGGTGGCGCACCACGACCGCCCCCCGGACCACAAGAATCAAGAGCACACCCCCCAAATCCTTGGACGCCCGCCGGCGTCCGCGACGGAGACTCGACCCTTGGCGACGAACGTCTACGAAGGCCTGTTCCTGTTCGACTCGAACCGGTTCGCCCGCGAACGCGACACGCTCCCGACCGAGGTCGAGAGCATCATCACCTCCGCCGGGGGCGAGGTCCTCGTCAGCCGCCTTTGGGAAGAGCGCCGTCTCGCCTACGCGATCGACGGGCAGCGGAAGGGCGCCTACTGGCTGATCTACTTCCGCCACGACACCCAGGCAATCACGGCGCTCAACCGCGCCTGCGAGCTGCACGAAGGGGTCATGCGGCACCTGGTGCTGAAGATCCACCCGCGGCTCGTCGAGCCGATCCTGGCCCACGCGTCGGGCGTTGTCCTGGAAGAGCCGACGGCCGAGTCGGCCGAAGTCGCCGAATCCGTCGCCGAGCCCGCCGCCGTCCCGGCGGCCGAGTAGTCCCGAGCATTGCCTCTCTCCCCTCCCCGTCCCCCAAAGTGGCGCCATGGCGAGCTACAACCGGGTCATCCTGGTCGGCAACATGACGCGCGATCCCGAACTGCGCTACATCCCCAGCGGCACCGCCGTCTGCGAGATCGGTCTCGCGGTGAACGATCGCGTGAAGCGTGGCGACCAGTGGGTGGACGAAACGACCTACGTCGATGTGACGCTCTGGAGCCGCACTGCCGAGATCGCCAACGAGTACCTCACCAAGGGGTCGAGTGTGCTGATCGAGGGGCGGCTGAAGCTCGACACCTGGGAGAAGGACGGCCAGAAGCGCTCGAAGCTCCGCGTCGTCGCCGACAAGATGCAGATGCTCGGTGGCAAGAACGGCGGGGGTGGCGGCGGCGGGGGTGGCGGCCCCCGAGCGGGCCAGAGCGATTACGGCGCCCCGGTCGATAGCTACTCGCAGTCGGGCCCACCGTCTCCTTCGGACGACGACATCCCGTTCTGACCGAGCGGGCTCGCAAGCCCTACGCTCACGCCGGCGTTCAATCGCGCCGGCTCGCAACCGAAACAGCACTCAACCGCACTAGCACTCAACCGCACTAGCACTCAACCTCGCGCGTTCCTCATGGCCACGACCAAGCAAAAGAAGATCAAGCGTGCTCCCTCGCGAGCGAAGCGACTCCCGAAGGGCGCTCATGGTGGCATCGAGCTGCTGCTCGTCCAGTCGGTCGAGCACCTCGGCAAGCAGGGGGAGCTCGTCGAGGTGAAGGCGGGCTACGCCCTCAACTACCTGATCCCTGAGGGGCTCGCGACGGTCGCCAGCGACCACCACAAGCGGATGGTCGAGAAGCACAAGGCGAAGCTCCAAGAGATCGAGCGCAAGCGTCAGGGCGAGCTCCGCTCGCTTGCCTCCGACGTGGCGCGGCAAAGCGTCACGATCGAGGCCAACGCGACCGAGGACGGCCACCTGTACGGCTCGGTCGGCGCGCCGGAGATCGTCGCCGCGCTGAAGAAGAACAACTTCACCCTCGCCGCCGAACAGATCCGCCTCGAAGGCCAGATCAAGGAACTGGGCCTCTACACGGTCAAGGTCCGCTACTCGGGTGAGGTCGAGGGGGAGGTCAAGGTGTGGGTCGTCCCGTCGGTCTCCGGGAAGTAACCCCGCCCGGACCGCGGGGGCTCGCGTCGGTCGCGCCCCGTGCTATCTTGTTTCGACACGACAGCGGCCCCGGGCAGAACGCCCGGGGCCGCTGATTGTTTCACCGCGACGCGCGGCAGGACTGCCGGCGCAGCGTTTCTCAGCTCGTCGCAGGGCGTCCCACGGACTCGGGGTCGCTGCCCCGCCTCGACGCATCGCCTCGACGGAGCGAAGCCATGTCCCGCGACGACACCACCGCGTCGGCCGACCGGTCCCCCGCCGAACGTCGCAAGGGTTTTGGCGACGACCGCACCCCTCGGCTGCGAGTCGATGCCACGAACCCCCTCGACCGGCAGTTGCCGCGGAGCCTTGAAGCCGAGCGCGCCGTCCTGAGCAGCCTGCTGCTGCTCCCCGAGACGTGCGACGAGGTGGCGCTGGTCCTCAAGCCGGACGACTTCTACGACGACGGCCACCGGCGGATCTACGACCGGCTGCTGTCGATGCACAACGACGGCGAGGCGATCGACGTCACGCTGTTGATCCAGCGGCTCCGCGACTCGGGCGAGTACGAGCCGATCGGGGGCGCCCCGGCGCTCGCCGAGATCGCCACAGCGGTCAGCACCCCCGCTCACGCCGAGTACTACGCCAAGATCGTCCACGAGAAGGCGACCCTCCGGGCGCTGATCCACGCCAGCACCGACATCCTCCGCGACGCCTACGACACGACGGTCGAGCCGCGGGAGCTGCTCAGCCGCGCCGAGGAGCGCGTCTTCGGGATCCTCGAGGACAAGGGGCAGGGCCAACTGCGGGTGATCCGCGACGTGCTCCACGACGCGATCGCGCGGATCGACACGCGGATGAAGCACGAGCACGCCTTCGGCGGGCTGGAGACGGGCTTCGACGACTTCGACGAGATGACGGGCGGCCTGCACGGGTCGGAGCTCGTGATCCTCGCGGCGCGGCCCAGCATGGGGAAGACGGCGCTTGCGCTCAACATCGTCGAGCACGTGGCGGTGAACTGCCAGCAGCCGACGCTGTTCGTGAGCCTCGAGATGTCGGCCCTCGAACTGGGGGATCGGCTGCTTTGTTCGCGGGCGAAGGTGAACGGCCACCGCCTGCGGAACGGCCAGATCACCCCCGAGGAGCAGCGCAAGCTGATCCAGACGGCGGCCGAGGTGAGCACGGCGCCGCTGTACATCGACGACTCGCCGAGTCGGACGATGACCGAGATCGCCGCCGCCGCCCGACGCCTGAAGCGTAAGGAAGGCCTAGCGCTGGTCGCGATCGACTACCTGCAGCTCATCGACCCCGACAACCAGCGCGACCCGCGGCAAGAGCAGGTGGCGAAGATCGCCCGCCGCCTGAAGGGCCTTGCGCGCGAGCTGAGCATCCCCGTGCTGTGCCTCGCGCAGCTAAACCGCCAAGTCGAGGCGACGCGCGACAACAAGCCGCAACTGAGCCACCTGCGCGAGTCGGGCGCCATCGAGCAGGACGCCGACGTCGTGATGTTCGTGCACCGCGAAGAGTACTACCAGACGAGTGAAGAAGACCGCGCGCGCGTGCGTGGCGAGGCCGAGCTGCTGATCCGCAAGCAGCGCAACGGCCCCGTGGGTGACGTGAAACTGACTTGGTTACACGACTTCACGCGCTTCACCAACCGCGCGCCGCAGCAGTACGACGAGTTCGGGTCGTACGGCGGCTGAGCGGCCGTCGCGCTCACGCGTGGCGGCGCTTGCCGCCGCTAGCGGAGCGAGCATTCGGAGTCGCGGGGGGCCTTCCGTCGCCACCCACTGCGCCCTTCGCGGCGGCATTCTGTCTTGCCCCCCGTTTGGGCTTCCTCTACTTCTACGCGGCCGCGGGCCCCCGCCCTGCGCTGTGCTTCCGTTCGTGAAGTGTTGGGTGGGGACCGGTGGCGCCCGCACGCTACCCCGCGCCGGGGCGACCAAGCCTCGGCTGACACCGGACGACCCCATGCCCTTCGCGTTCTCTTCGCAGCGTGCCGTGAGGCCCTCGTTGGGGCTCTGCACGGGCGTTGCTGCGCTCGCCCTAGTGTTCGGCGCCGCCGCCTCGCGGGGGCAAGGACCGAACGGGTTCGGGAGCGACCCGGGGGCGTTCTCCAATTCGCCGGCGGGGCCGCGGCCTTCGTCGCGCCCCAAAGAGTCGCCGCGGGGAGTGAACGGCCTCTCGGAGTTCGCCACCGACGAGACGGTGGTCGATATCCAGGTGAAGGGGAACAACACGGTCCCCGCCAACCGCATCTTGAGCCAGATCGCGACCCGCGTCGGTCGCCCCTACGACCCCAAGGTCCTCGCCGGGGACGTAAAGAAGCTGGCGTCCTTGCCCTACTTCGTGACCGTCCGCACGGCGACACAACCGACCCCTTCGGGGCGGATCGTGGTGCTCGAGGTCGTGGAGCGACAGACGATCCGATACGTGCAGTACCTCGGCAACGACAGCGTCCGCGACGGCAAGCTCGCCAAGGAGACGCTCCTCAAGGTCGGGGGCGCCGTCGATCCCTACGCGGTCGAAGAAGGCCGTCGGAAAATCGAAGAGCTGTACCGCGAGAAGGGCTTCGCGCGGGTCGTCGTCGAGGTCCTCGAGGGGGACAAGTCGGGCGACCGCGGCGTGGTTTACGTGATCAACGAAGGGGTCAAGCAGCGCGTCTGGAAGTCGGAGTTCGAGGGGAACACGTTCGCGACGGACGGGCAGCTTGAGACCAAGGTCCAGAGCAAGCCGGGCTGGGGATGGCCGCTGCTTTCCGGCAAGCTGAAGCGTGACGAGCTCGACGCCGACCTCGACCGCCTGACGGATTACTACCGCTCGTTCGGCTTCTTCCGCGCTCGGGTCGGCCGCCTGGTCGAGTTCGACGAGCAGGGGGAATGGGCGACCATCAAGTTCGTGATCCACGAGGGGCCGCGGTACGAGGTGCGGAACGTCTCGGTCTTCGGCGCGACCAAGTTTGCGACCGATCAGGTGACGTCCGGCTTCCAGATCCCCGGGGGGACGGCGTTCGAGCGCGCGAAGATGCAGGCCGACATCGAGTGGATCAAGGACCTCTACGGCGCGAAGGGCTACGTGTTCGCCGACGTGAACGCCGAAACGGTGTTCCTCGAAGAGCCGGGCAAGATCGACCTGGTGTACACGATCGACGAAGGGGAACGCTGGCGCGTCGGCCAGATCATCGTTCAGATCAACGGCGAAGCGGCCCACACGCGCACTCAGACGGTGCTGAACCGGCTGTCGATCCGCCCCGGCGACATCTGCGACACCCGCGAGTTCCGCGCTAGCGAACGCCGCCTGCGCTCGAGCACGATCTTCGAGGCGAACGCGGCCACCGGGCAGATCCCGAAGATCACCTACCGGATCCCCGAGCTCGCGGAGGAGGAGACGAGCGTCGCCGACGAGCGCGGCAGTGGAGGTCGCTCGACCTACCGCGGCCAAGAACCGGCGCCGAACCCCTGGTGGCGGCCGTGGGGAGCGCCGTCGGCGGAGGCCCAACCGGCCCCGTCGCCGCAGCTGGCCGCGCCCGCGCCCTCCGTCTACCGCACCAACTACCCGCCGTCGGTCTACCAAGCGGCGCCCGTCGGAAACGCCCCGCAGTACGCCCCGCAGTACGCGCCGCAGCCCGCGCCCGGCGCGCCGGTGTACGCAGCGCAGCCGTACGTGGCGCAGCAGCCGGCCGCCCAGCCGGCGGCGTTCCCCCCTTCGATGGCGCAGCCGTTCCCGACCGCAGCTCCCACGCCGGCGGGCCCGCTCCCTCCGGTCGAGCGACCCGGCGCGTCGGCCTGGACGGCGGGCGCTCCGAACGCTTCGTCGTGGCAGCAGCCCGACGCGGGGGTCGTCCCCGTCCAGTTCCAGCAGCCCGTCCAGTTCCAGCAACCCGTGCCGGCCCAGCAACCCGTGCCGACGGTGCAGCCGATCCCACAGGGGGGGGGCCAGCCCCTGTACGCCCCGAACACGCTCCCCGCTCCGCAGGGCTACGCCCCCGCGGCGCCCTACGCGCCCCCCGCGCCCCAGGCCACTTACGGCGCGAGTCAACTGCCGCCGAACGGGTTCGCCTCAGGGGCGATCCCCGAACCACTCGAGCAAACTCCGGTCAACACACAGTTCTTCCCCGCGCAGTCGTTCCAGGCGGCGCCGCCGATCACCCCCGCCGAGCCGGCCGTCGATGTGCTGGTGAACGTCGATGAGACCCAGACCGGCCGGTTCATGGTCGGCGCCGCGGTGAACTCCGACGCCGGGGTGATCGGACAGATCATGCTCGACGAGCGAAACTTCGACTGGCGACGTTTCCCGCGGAGCTGGGAAGACATGCGCGACGGGACCGCGTTCCGCGGCGCCGGGCAGCGATTCCGGCTCGAAGCGGCGCCGGGCACCCAGGTGCAGCGCTACCTCGCCAGTTGGCAAGAGCCCTACCTGTGGGACACGCCGGTCACGCTCAGCCTGAGCGGCTCGTACTTCGACCGGCAGTTCGACGACTGGGACGAGACGCGCGTCGGCGGACGCGTCGGCCTCGGCTACCAATGGGTCGAGAACGACCTCTCCGCGTCGCTCACGTACCGCGGCGAGGACGTCGAGATCCGCGACGTCTCGAACAACACGCTCCCCGAGTACCGAGAGGTCGTCGGGCACAACGCGCTGCACGGCTTCGGAGTGCGGGTCGTCAACGACACCCGCGACAACCCGTTTCTGGCGACCGAGGGGTACTACATCGGGCTGACGCTCGAGCAGGTCACCGGCTCGTTCGACTACCCGCGGGCCGAGATCGACGCCCGCACCTACTACCTGCTGCGCGAACGGCCGGACCACACCGGTCGGCACGTGATCGTGCTGCAAACTCGGCTCGGCTTCACGGGGTCCAACACGCCGGTCTACGACCGGTTCTACGCGGGTGGTTTCTCGACGATGCGTGGGTTCGACTTCCGCGGCGCGTCCCCTGTGAAAGGGGCCAACAACTCGGAGATCGGCGGCGACTTCCAGTGGCTGAACACCGTCGAGTACATGTTCCCGCTTACGGCGGACGACATGATCAACGGCGTAGTGTTCTGCGACTTCGGAGCAACCGAGGAGAACATCGAGATCAACGAGTTCCGCGTCGCTCCCGGCGTGGGTCTGCGGATCACCGTCCCGGCGATGGGCCCGGCGCCGATCGCGCTCGACTTCGCCTGGCCGGTCGCCAGCGCCGACTTCGACGACACCCAGGTCTTCACGTTCAACGTCGGCTTCATGCGCTGACGTGCTGGCCAGTCAGATCGCCGTCCGAGCGCCATTGCGGGGCAAGCCCGCAGGCGGCTCCTGTAGTCCGACGACTCGGGCTCTCAGTAGCGGCGTTGCTTCGTCCAACGGACGACCTCGCCGTTGTAGTCGCGGTGCCACTGCACCTCGGGGTAGAAGTGCTCGGCCCCGAACCAGCCCCAGCGGAACGTCGGCTGGGCGAGCGAATGGTTCGCGTGCCCGGCGTAGGGGGCGATCCGCGACGTCACGGGGTCGTGCCCCGCGGGGGTCTGCTTGGGCGCCAGGTTGTGGGGGGGGCGATGCGGGCCCGCGGCGGGGCAGCTCGCCGAAACCAGCAGCACGGCGCCAACGATCGAGACTCGCAGCGAGGTCGTGTTCGGGCGCATGCGTCGCTCGCAAACGAGGGGGTGCAGCAGTGTGACTCTGCCGGTTGTGTCGTCTTGCCGGGCGGGGCAACTTTGGGCATCCTTCGATCGACCGCGGATCGACGCCCCGGTGGCCTAGCCCCGGCGCCGCAGACTTCCTAGCGTCGCGCTTCGACGCCGTTCAACCGTTCCCCCGACCACCGACGAGCACGCACGTTTGAACTACCTCGCCCACGCCTGGCCGCTGCTGCTGGCGCCCGAGCGGCACACCCCCGACGAGCTCGCGCTGCGGCTCGCCGGGGTCGCCGTCCCCGACTGGCTGGGAGTTGTCGCTCGGCGGACGCGTTGCCGCTCGCGGCACGCGGCGCCGTACGCGGTGTCTCCGGACTGGCGTGTCGCGGCGCTCGCGCAGGGCGTACTGAAACACCACGTGGACGACGGCTGGTTTCACGATAGCGAGGCCTTCCTAACACTCTCGCAGCGATTCACGACGCGGATTGCGGCCGTGCAGCACGCGGCGCCCCCCGGCGCGCAGAGCCCGCGGGCGTGGTTCGTCGGGCACATCCTCGTCGAGCTGCTGCTCGACGCCGAGCTCGCCTCGCAGCGGCCCGAATTGCTCGACTGCTACTACGGCCTGATCGCGACGATTGACCGCAGCTGGGTCGCCCAGCAGGTCGCACGCATGGCGGGGGGGGACGTCGGCGAGCTCGCGGCGTTCATCGCAAAGTACGTCGAGATGCGTTTCCTCGCCGACTACGGCGACGACGAGCGGCTCGCGATGCGGATCAATCAGGTGCTGGCGCGCGTCGGACTCGACCCGTTGCCGGGTGGGTTCCTGGCGCTGCTGGCGCCCTGCCGGCACGACGTTCGCCAGCGACTCGGCGAGCTGCTATCGCCCCCTCCGGCGTCGCAAGCCGACGCGCCGCAAACCAATCGCGTCCTCGCCGCGTAGTGGGAGTTGCGGGGCGTGAGGGAAACGCCCGCCGACTTTTCTAAGCCCACGGCACGGAGGTGTGCGATGGCGACGCGACTTGGCCCGTTGCGTGACTCGCTGATCGGTTGGTTCTGCGCGGCGCTCGTCGGCGTCGCGCTGAGCGCGCCGGCTCGGTGTGCCGAGTTCCCCGCCCTTCCGCAGCTCCCCGCGCTGTCGGCGCCGGCGCTCCACACCGTATCGCTCGACGTCGGCTTCGACGTGCCGCCGAGCGTTGTTTGCCGCGACGTGACGACCGGCGACTGGCTCGTAGCGCACCCCGACGAGCGGCTCGTCGAGGTTGTTTTGCCGGTCTCGCTGGTCCTCTACCGAGGCGAGCCGGGGGCGATCGAGGAAGTCGTGATCGAGGTCGATGGCTCGACGAGCAACCTCCGCGTCATCGACTACACGCCACGCACGGAGCTCACGACCGAGCACGCGGCGCCGATCGAGCGCAAGCAGAGCGACCTCCGCGACACGTGCGTCAGCGCGTCGCTCGGCGGCAAGCTCGGGTCGGAGATCGCCCTCACGCCGGGCGCCGACGCGTCGTTCAAGCGATCGCAGAGCGCCGGAAAGAGCGAGCTCCTGCTCCCGCCGCGTGACGCGACGACCGTCAGCGGCACGGTGAGCGGCCGAGGTGGCGTCTACTACAAGCTCCGCCCCTCGTCGCAGACGACGCTCGAAGGAGAGCACGCGTTCGGCGTCACGTTCGCCGCGCCGCGCGACTGGAGGGGTGGCGGGATCGAGGTCCGCTGCGTCGCCCGCGGCGCCCAGAAGTGGCTTTTCGTCGAGCAGCAGCGCGTGTGGAGCGAGGTGTCGCGACCGGTCGCGGTGCGACTGGTCTCGCACACCGCGGCGAAACCCGTCGTGGGTGCGGCCTGCGAGTACGCCACGCCGCAGGGGGAGACGCCGTCGCTCGCTCAAGCGGACTTAGCGAAAAACGACGGGGCCCTACGCGTGAACACGGCAACGGGGCCCACGGGCGTGGACGGCCGAGGGCCCTGACGCCCGCGGATCGCTCGGCACGCCGAGCGAGCGCCGACGCGCATCACTTCTTGCGGTGACGGATCTTGGCCCGCATGCGCCGCTTCTTCCGCCCGAGCTTGCGTCGACCTTTGCCTGACTTCTTGGTTCCCAAACTGACGAGCTCCTCTTGTGAGGCGCCCGATGGGGGCCTCGACGTGTGTGCGGAAAGCCCCGAGTGAGGCCTTAGCCCCGTAGCGTATCCCCATTGCCGCCGCGCTCGCAAGCCCCGCGGGCGAACTCGCTGTGCGGGGTCGGACTGGGGCCCTGCGGACCCACTCGAGCGTCCGCGTCCGGGCGCTGTCGCTCACCGATCGGAGGGGGCCATCTGCTCGTTGATCCACGACTCGAGCTCGGCCAAATCGACCGGCGGCAGCTTCGTGAGGTCGGGGCGGAGTCGCACCGCCTCCCGTTCGTAGACGTGGACGATCGCCGACTGGACCTTCGGGGTGTTCCAGTGCAAAAGCACTCGGATGCACCGGTCGAGCGACCCGGGGACGTGCACCTCGTAGCCGCACAGCAGCGGCACGTCGGTCCAGCCGAGCTGCCGGGCGGCGAGGGCGGGGAACTCGGCGTCGAGGTCCTTCGTGACGGTGAAGATCGCGCTCGCCACGTCGAGCTTGTCGATGCCGTTGCGCCGAACCACGAGGGCCAGCAGTTGGCGGGTCGCCTCGAGGATCTCCTCGCGCGAGTTGTTCTGGACGGTGGTCGCCCCCCGTACGCCGCGGCAAGTCATGCTCGAAACTCCCATTTTTCCCGCGTTGAAGGGCGCCCGCATCGAAGTTCGCCGCCGTGGCCGGGGTGAGCGGGGACCCCCCCTCGCACTGGCCTCTCAGGATAGCCCGGCGAGGTCCTCGGCGGGATTCCCGGCGCCGGGAGAGAGCAAATCGGGGGGCCGCTGGAGTCCCCGTAGACGGCGCCGCTTCGCGGAAACCCCTTGAAAACTTGGCGAATCGCAATCTTTTGAGGGGGGGTCATTGACGCCCGGCGGTCGATTGTTAGGATTCCCGTCCCGACGCAACGGAGGCTGCTGCTAGCAGGCTCTGGGGCCTTGGGGAGCGGATTCCGGGGGTGACCCGGAGTCGGCGAGAAAAACTTCGACTAGCCCCTTGACCGCCCAGCGGACTTCGGGAATAGTGAAGGGCTCGCAGCGATCTTTGACAATTTGGTGAGTGACCTCCTTTTAGTTAAGCCAAGACTGTATTTATTACAGGATTGGTGAGTGGGGATGGTCGTTCGTTTAAGCGCCTTGCCGGCTTGCCGGAGAGTCGTCTTGGCGGCGGCTTTCTCTGCGAACCAGACCAACAGAGGATGGCAACTAGACCGGTTGCCAGTAGCCAAGCTAAGAGCTACTTCGAAGCGTGTTCAGAAACTGCCGATGGGTTCGCCCGGCTGGCAGTCATGCATACATAAATTGAAGGGTTTGATCCTGGCTCAGAATGAACGTTGGCGGCATGGATTAGGCATGCAAGTCGAGCGAGAAGGGTTGAGTGCTTGCACAAGACCCAGAAAGCGGCGGAAGGGTGAGTAACGCGTAGTTACCTGCCTCAGGGTCCGGAATAGCCACGGGAAACTGTGGGTAATGCCGGATAATATCCCCGGATCAAAGGTGTGATTCCGCCCTGAGAGGGGACTGCGTCCTACTAGCTTGTTGGTGGGGTAATGGCCTACCAAGGCTTCGATGGGTAGCGGGCGTGAGAGCGTGGCCCGTCACACTGGGACTGAGACACTGCCCAGACACCTACGGGTGGCTGCAGTCGAGAATCTTCGGCAATGCGCGAAAGCGTGACCGAGCAATGCCGCGTGCGGGATGAAGGCCCTCGGGTTGTAAACCGCTGTCGTAGAGGAGGAAGGCTCCGTGAAGAGCGGGGTTTGACCTATTCTAGGAGGAAGTACGGGCTAAGTTCGTGCCAGCAGCCGCGGTAAGACGAACCGTACAAACGTTATTCGGAATTATTGGGCTTAAAGGGTGCGTAGGCGGCGCGTTAAGTCGGGTGTGAAATCCCTCAGCTCAACTGAGGAACTGCGCCCGATACTGGCGTGCTCGAGGGAGACAGGGGTGAGCGGAACTGATGGTGGAGCGGTGAAATGCGTTGATATCATCAGGAACACCGGTGGCGAAAGCGGCTCACTGGGTCTCTACTGACGCTGATGCACGAAAGCTAGGGTAGCGAACGGGATTAGATACCCCGGTAGTCCTAGCCGTAAACGATGAGCACTTGGTCGGGGACCTTCCCATAAGTTCCCGGCCGTAGCGAAAGTGTTAAGTGCTCCGCCTGGGGAGTATGGTCGCAAGGCTGAAACTCAAAGGAATTGACGGGGGCTCACACAAGCGGTGGAGGATGTGGCTTAATTCGAGGCTACGCGAAGAACCTTATCCAGGTCTTGACATGTACGGATTAACCCGGTGAAAGCCGGGCCACGCCTTCGGGTGGAACGTGCACAGGTGCTGCATGGCTGTCGTCAGCTCGTGTCGTGAGATGTCGGGTTAAGTCCCTTAACGAGCGAAACCCTTGTCTCTAGTTGCCAGCGAGTAATGTCGGGGACTCTAGAGAGACCGCCGGTGTTAAACCGGAGGAAGGCGGGGATGACGTCAAGTCCTCATGGCCTTTATGACCTGGGCTGCACACGTCCTACAATGGTGCGTACAGAGGGACGCAAGCTCGCGAGAGTAAGCAAATCCCAAAAAGCGCACCCCAGTTCGGATTGCAGGCTGCAACTCGCCTGCATGAAGCCGGAATCGCTAGTAATCGTGGGTCAGCATACCACGGTGAATATGTTCCTGAGCCTTGTACACACCGCCCGTCAAGCCACGAAAATGGGGGGGGCCTAAAGCCGCCGAGCTAACCTTCGGGAAGCAAGCGTCTAGGGTCAACTCCGTGATTGGGACTAAGTCGTAACAAGGTAGCCGTAGGGGAACCTGCGGCTGGATCACCTCCTTTCTAAGGATAACTTAGACGGTCGTTCGCTTCGGCGAACGACTGACATGGGAACGGACTTGGTTTAGCTAGAAGTGGTCGGCCCGTTGCTGGAAACAGCGCGGGCAACTCACCAAATTGTTTAGATAGACCCTGCGTCGGGTTCGCCCGACGCAGGGTTTTTTTGTGCGCGCTCGGTGCGCTTTCGCAGTCCCGCCTTGCGCCGCGCATTAAAAAATAACCCCGCGACGCTCGAAGCGCCGCGGGGTTTGCTTATACGGTTTCGGTCACGGTTCAGGTCAGTTGATCGCCGTGGCGCCTGCCTCAGCGACGGCGTGGTCGTTCTCGACCGTCGAGCCCGACACGCCGATCGCGCCGATCACGTCGCCGGCCGCGTTCTTGAGGGGCACGCCCCCGGGGAACGTGATCAGGCCGCCGTTGCTGTGCTCGATGTTGTAGAGCGAGCCCCCCGGCTGCGAGAGGCTGCCGATCACGCCGGTCGGCATGTCGAAGTAGCGGGCCGTGCGGGCCTTCTTCTGCGCGATGTCGACCGAGCCGAGCCACGCCCCGTCCATGCGGGCGAACGCCGTCAGGTTAGCGCCCGCATCGACGATGGCGATGTTCATGGCGAGCCCTAGTTCGCGGCTCTTGGCGAGCGCCGCGGCGACGGCCACTTGTGCTTGTTCGAGGGAGATTCCAACGGCTGCGGGCATCGGTCGGCCTCGTGCGGATTGCTGGGAGATTCGTGGGAAAGCGGCGCTCTGACCGCTGCAATCGAAACGTATCGGGAGGTTCTTCGCTACGCCACCTTTGGGGCGGATGGGCGCCGGTCCGTGGCTCGTTCGAGTCCGGTTCGGGGGGCGCCAAATTGGCAGGGCAAGAGCGTGGGGTCGGGGCCATTTCGCCCGGCGCAACTTTAGGCTCGACGTGGGGCGAAGCAGGACGAATCGCGTCGGATTGCCGACCTCGCCACGGCCGGATTGGGTCGAGGGCGGCCCGTGCGAGGGCTGGCACGGCAGTTGCTCTCTGCAGAGCGGAGCCGGTCCGCCTGCCATTCCTGCGGGGGTGGCGACGGCCTTTAGGCGGCGACCGCTCCCAACCTCCACAGCCGCCCCGTACATCACGGCGCACACCGACCCCGCAACCCGCCCGCTCGCAGGGCCCCGCACCGCAGGAATTTCCGTGGCAAAGCAGATGGTATTCGAGGACGACGCCCGCCGCTCGCTCGCGGCCGGGGTCGCGAAGCTGGCCCGCGCCGTGAAGAGCACCCTGGGCCCGCGCGGCCGAAACGCGGTCCTCGACAAGGGCTGGGGCTCGCCGAAAGTCACCAAGGACGGCGTCACCGTCGCCGAGGACATCGACCTGAGCGACCCCTACGAGAACCTCGGCGCCCAGCTCGTTAAGGAAGCGGCCAGCAAGACCAACGACGTCGCCGGCGACGGCACGACGACCGCGACGGTGCTCGCCGAGGGGATCTTCCGCGAGGGGCTCAAGATGCTCGCCGCCGGGGCGGACGCCATGGCCCTCAGCCGCGGGATCCACAAGGGGGTCGCCGCCGTGAACGCCGCGATCCTCAAGGCCGCCGACCCGATCCAGGTTAGTGACAAGAAGGCGCTGCAGCACATCGCCACGATCGCCGGCAACAACGACCCGTCGATCGGTTCGGTCCTCGCCGACGCGTTCGCAAAGGTCGGCAAGGACGGCGTCATCACGGTCGAAGAGGGCCGCGGCTCGGAGACGACCGTCGAGGTCGTCGAAGGGATGCAGTTCGACCGCGGTTACTTGTCGCCCCACTTCGTCACGAACGAAGACGACATGGAAGTCGTGCTCGAGGGGTGCCAAGTCCTCGTCTACGAAGAGAAGGTCTCGAACGCCAAGGCGCTCGTGCCGCTGCTCGAAGCGGTCAGCAAGTCGGGTAAGCCGCTGTTGATCATCGCCGAGGACGTCGATGGCGAGGCCCTTGCGACCTTGGTTGTCAACAAGATGCGTGGCATCGTCAGTGTCTGCGCCGTGAAGGCCCCCGGCTACGGAGACCGTCGGAAGGCGATGCTCGGCGACATCGCGACCCTCACCGGGGCGTCGGCGATCTTCAAGGACCTGGGGATCAAGCTCGACGCGGTCCAACTGTCGGACCTCGGCAAGGCGAAGAAGGTCATCATCTCGGGCAACAACACGACGATCGTTGGGGGTGGGGGCGCCAAGGAAGCGATCAAGGGCCGCGCCGATCAGATCCGGGCTGAGATCGAGAACACCGACTCGGACTATGACCGTGAGAAGCTTCAAGAGCGGCTCGCGAAGCTGGCCGGCGGCGTGGCGCAGATCAAGGTTGGCGCCTCGACCGAGTCGGAGATGAAGGAACGCAAGGACTTGTTCGACGACGCCCGCGCCGCGACCCACGCGGCCCTCGAGGAGGGGATCGTCCCCGGTGGCGGCGTCGCTCTGCTGCGGGCCGAGAAGGCGCTCGACAAGCTCGACCTCGAAGGGGACGAGAAGCTCGGCGCCCAGATCGTGCGGAACGTCCTCAGCTACCCGCTCGCCTGCATCGCCGACAACGCGGGGGTCGATGGCGACGTGGTCGTTAACCGCGTCCGCCAGCTCAAGGGGAAGACCGAGGGCTACAACGCCGACAAGGACGAGTACGTTGACCTTGTCGCGGCGGGAGTCATCGACCCCGCCAAGGTGGTCCGCACCGCGCTGCAGAACGCGGCGAGTGTCGCGGCCTTGCTGCTCACGACCGACTCGCTGATCACCGAGATCCCCAAGGAAGAAGAGGAGCCCGCCGGCGGCCACCACCACGACCACGGGATGGGGGGTATGGGTGGCATGGGCGGCATGCCGGGGATGATGTAAGCGGCGCGAGCGGCCACGAGGATCAATACACCCGCTTCACCGAAGCGACCAACTCATAACCAAACGCAGGAATTCACCAATGGGCAAGAAGATCACGCTCCGGCCGCTCGACGACCGGGTTGTTGTTGCGCCGCTTGAGGCCGAAGAGATGACCGCCGGGGGGATCGTGCTGCCGGACGCGGCGCGCGAGAAGCCGCAGCGCGGCAAGGTCGTAGCGGTCGGCATCGGCAAGCTGCTCGACAGCGGCGCCCGCGGCGAGCTGTCGGTCAAGGTCGGCGACGAAGTGATCTACGGCAAGTACGGCGGCTCGGAGGTCGAAGTCGATGGCGACGAGTACAAGATCCTTCGCGAATCCGACATCCTGGCGAAGGTCACGGGCTGACGGGGAGATGATAGAGGTTTGATGATAGATGGCAGAGAATAGATGTAAGGGTTTGCGAGTCAGAGGGGGGCCGGCGAATGAGTTCGCGGCTTCGCCTGAGTTCACGGCTTCGCCTCGGCTCTAGCATCTGCATCGAACGTCTACCATCTGTTTCCTAGCATCTATCGTCTGTCATCTAACATCTCTCTGCACACCAGCCTGGCACGGCTAGTACCAAGTAGGAGCCTTTCATGGCCAAACAGTTGATGTTCGACGACGCCGCCCGTGCGAAGATGATCGCCGGCGTCGATAAGCTCGCGGACGCGGTGGCCGTCACCATGGGCCCCACCGGCCGCAACGTGATCATCAACAAGTCGTTCGGCGGCCCGACGGTCACCAAGGACGGCGTGACGGTCTCGAAGGAGATCGAGCTCGAGGACCCGTTCGAGAACATGGGCGCCAAGCTCGTCCACGAGGTGGCCGACAAGACGAGCAAGTTCGCGGGCGACGGCACGACGACCGCCACGGTCCTGGCCCGTGCGATCCTCAAGGAGGGCGCCCGCAACATCGTGGCCGGCAGCAACCCGACCGCTGTCCGCCGCGGGATCGAGAAGGGCGCCGCCGCCGCTTGCGCGTTCCTCGATTCAATCGCGAAGAAGGTCAGCTCCAAGGAAGAAATCGCCCAGGTCGGCTCGATCAGCGCCAACAACGACCGCGTGATCGGCGACTTGCTCGCCGACGCGATGGAGAAGGTCGGCAAGGACGGCGTCATCACCGTCGAAGAAGGCAAGTCCATGGACACGACCCTCGAGTTCGTCGAGGGGATGCAGTTCGACAAGGGCTACCTGTCGCCGTACTTCATCAACGACAGCAAGACGATGGAGTGCTCGCTCGACGACGCCTACCTGCTGATCCACGAGAAGAAGATCGCGAGCCTCCGCGACTTGCTCCCGGTGCTCGAAGCGGTGAGCCAGAAGGGCAAGCCGATGCTGATCATCGCCGAGGACGTCGAGGGAGAAGCCCTCGCCGCGTTGGTCGTGAACAAGCTCCGCGGCGTCCTGAACGTGGCCGCCGTCAAGGCGCCCGGCTTCGGCGACCGCCGCAAGGCGATGCTCGGCGACATCGCCACGCTGACGGGGGGGACGCTGATCAGCGAGGACCTGGGGATCAAGCTCGAGAACGTCACGCTCGAGCACCTCGGCCGCGCAAAGAAGGTGACCGTCTCGAAGGAGGCGACGACGCTCGTCCAGGGCGCCGGCAAGAACGCCGAGGTCCAGAAGCGGATCGAGCAAATCCGCAAGACGATCGAGACCTCGACCAGCGACTACGATAAGGAGAAGCTCCAGGAGCGGCTCGCCAAGCTCACCGGGGGCGTGGCGATCGTCTCGGTCGGCGCTTCGAGCGAGGCCGACATGAAGCAGAAGAAGGCCCGCGTCGAGGACGCGCTGCACGCCACGCGTGCGGCCGTCGAAGAAGGGGTCCTCCCCGGTGGCGGTGTGGCGCTACTCCGCTGCAAGGAGGCCGTCGAGGCCGCTCGTTCGTCAGCCAAGGGGGACGAGAAGATCGGCGTCAACATCATCCTGGGTGTGCTCGACGCACCGCTGAAGCAGATTGCCCAGAACGGCGGCCTGGCCGGGAGCGTGATCGCCGACGAAGTCGCGCAAAAGGGAAAGAACATCGGCTACGACGCCAACGCCGGCCAGTACGTCGATATGTTCAAGGCGGGGATCATCGACCCCGCGAAGGTAGTGAAGACGGCCCTCACGAACGCCGCGAGCATCGCCGGTCTGATGCTGACGACCGAGGCGCTCGTCACGAATTACGACGCCAAGGACCAGGACAAGAAGGGCGTCGCCGGCAGCGTCCGCTGAGCCGGCGTCCGAAAGATAGCAATTCCCACCGGGCCACCGCCAAGCAAGGCGTGTGGCCCGGTTTGCTGAACAGGAAGCAGGGGAACCACAGATGAGCACGGATCAACACGGATTTCCTCATCTGCGTTCATCCGCGTTCATCTGTGGTTCCCTTTCGCCGTAAGTCGATTCGATGCCCACGCAGCGTGACTACTACGAAGTCCTGGGGGTCTCTCGCTCGGCGTCGGGCGACGAGATCGCGATTTCGTACCGTCGCCTAGCGATCAAGTACCACCCCGACAAGAACCCGGGGGACGACGAGGCCATCGCCCGCTTCAAGGAGGCGGCTGAGGCGTTCGAGGTCCTGAACGACGCCGAGAAGCGCTCGCGCTACGACCGACTCGGTCACGCCGGCCTGAACGGCCAGGCCGGTGGCCGCGGCGGTTTCTCCGACGTCGAGGACATCTTTTCGGCGTTCGGCGACATCTTCGGCGACCTGTTCGGCGGCGGGGCGGGGCGAGGGCGGGCCCGGGCCGGCCGCGACGTGCGCTGCGACGTTACCCTCACGCTGCACGAAGCGGCGAAGGGCGCCACGAAGTCGGTCGAGTACCAGCGGCACGAGTCGTGTGACGACTGCGCCGGCTCCGGCGCGGCGCCGGGCAGCAACCGTGAGACGTGCGGCTACTGCGGCGGCCACGGGCGCGTGATCCAGTCGGCCGGCATCGTGCGAATGCAAACCACTTGCCCCGCGTGCCACGGCGCCGGTTCGACCGTGAAGAGCCCCTGTCGCGAGTGCCGCGGGCAAGGGCGCCGGCTGCGGACCGTGAAGACGGAGGTCCGTATTCCGGCCGGCGTCGATGAAGGGACCCGTGTACGGATCCCGGGCCAGGGGGAGCCGAGCCCCGGTGGCGGTCCCCCCGGCGACTGTTACTGCTTCATCGCGGTGCAGGCGCACCCACTCTTCGAGCGGCAGGGGCAACACCTCGTGTGTCGCGTGCCGATCACCTACACGCAGGCCGCGCTGGGCGCCAGCATCGAGGTCCCGACGCTCGACGGCCGGGGCGAGGTCGCGCTGCCGCGCGGCACGCAGTCGGGAGACGTCTTCAAGCTCGCCGGGAAAGGGATGCCCGACCCACGCCGCCACGGCTTGGGGGACCTGCTCGTGCAGGTGACAATCGAGGTTCCCAAGAAGCTCGCTGCGGCCGAAGAGAAGTTACTCCGCGAGCTCGCGGAGCTCGAACACACGCACGTCGCCCCCGAGCGAAAGAGCTTCTTCAGTCAGCTCCGCTCGTACTTCACCGGGCAAGACGAGGCGGAAGCGACCAATCACCATAACGGCCAGACGAGCGCCAACACCAAGCGTGAGGAGTGACCGACCCATGCCGCACGACCCAACCCTCGAGACCGGCCGCGAAGACGAGGCGCTCGACGACAACGCTTTCGCCGACGGTTCGTTCGCCGGCGAACTGGACGAGACGATCGTTTTCGAGCCCCAAGCCGGCTCCGACGCCCCCTCGGCCGACGACCAGCTCGCCGCCGAACGCGACCGCTCGCTCCGCCTGCAAGCCGAGCTTCAAAACGTCCTAGCGCGGACCGCCCGCGAGCTCAACGAGCAGCGCCGTTACGCCCCGCTGGACGTGATCCGCGACCTGCTGCCGGCCATCGACAACATCGACCGCGCGATCGACGCGGCCGAGAAGTCCCCCGACCCGACGACGCTGCTCGAGGGTTTCCGGCTCGTTCGGCAGCAGCTCGCGTCGGTGCTCGAACGGAGCGGGTGCAAGCCGATCGAGGCGGCTGGCGCACCGTTCGACCCCCATCTGCACCAGGCAATCTTGCAACAGCCCTCGGCGGATCACCCCGCCGGGACCGTGATGCTAGTCGCCCAGGGGGGCTACCAACTCCACGACCGCGTCGTTCGCCCCGCGCAGGTGATCGTGGCGTCGAGTCCTGCGTAACGCGCTTCGCCCCCCAACCTTGGAGGGGCGGGCAAACCCGAGTCACCACAGGCCCCGATTCGCTATGCCCACGTACGACTACGAGTGCGACGCCTGCGGACACGAGTTCGAGCTGTTCCAGGCGATGTCCGAGGCGGTCAAGAAAAAGTGCCCCGAGTGCGCCAAGCTGAAGCTCCGCCGCCTGTTCGGCACCGGCGCGGCGATCGTCTTCAAGGGCTCCGGCTTTTACGAGACCGACTACCGGAGCGACTCGTACAAGAAGGCCGCCGAGAAGGACAAGAAGGGGGGCGACTCGAAGCCGTCGGATTCAGCAAAGAGCGAGTCGAAGGGCGAGTCCTCGAAGGGGGATTCGAAGCCCGAGACGAAGCCCTCCGATTCGAAGCCCTCCGAGTCAAAGACCAAGTCGGGTGGCGGCTCGTCGAAGAAGAAGTAACTCGTCACGCTGCCGTTTCCTTCCGGCAAGGTCCCGTCGCGATGCGATGCCCCGTTTGCGAAGCCGAGTTCCTTCCCGAGACGACCGAGGCGATGCCGTTTTGTAGCAAGCGCTGCAAGTCGATCGACCTGGGGCGCTGGCTCGACGAGGGCTACTCGGTCCCGGCCTACCGCGACGAGGACGACGACGGGCCGATCGACGGGCCACGCGACATCGACTGACGGCCGCGACCCCTGCACCCCACGAGCGATGCGATGCCCGACCCGAGCCCCCCGTCGCCGCGGCCGGCCGATCCCGTGGGACGCATCGATTGGCTCGCGCTCGCGCCGTGGCTCCTGCTTCTCAGGACTCCGGGCATCGTTGTCGGCTGGCCCTGGTTGATCGCGGCGGTTGTGGCGGTGGTCGTAGGCCCCTGGCCTGAACGCCTGCCCATTCCCCGCGTCGCGGCGCTCTTGGAAAGCCCCTTCGCTGCGCCGATAGGCGGCTTTTCGGAGTTCTTCGCGTCGTGGTTTGCGCAGGGGCCCGACGCGGCGCTGCTACGCGTCGCGGCTTGGTCGTGCTTCGGGCTCGTGGCGGCGGCGTTCGCCAGCCAGGCTTGGACGCTCGGCGAATCGCGCGGCGTGCTCGCCACTACGCGACTCGCCGCGCGGCGCATCCCGCGGCTATTCGCGACCGCCGGGCTCGTGGCGGCGCCGGCCCTCGTTGCAGTCACGCTGCTGTGGCTCGTGGGGTTTGTCGCCCGGATCGACTTCCTCGCCCCGGTCGTGGCGATTGGCTGGCCGGTGAAACTGGTCGCCGGGGGCGCTGTGTCCGTGCTCGGGACAGCCGCGATCGCCGGCTGGCCGCTCGCCCTCGCCGCCATCGCAGTCGATAACGCCGACCCGTTCGACGCCGCCAGCCGCATGTACGCCTACGCCCTGCAGCGGATGGCGCGGATCGCTTGGTACGCGACGGTCGCGGCCGTGATTGGCGTCTTCTCGGCAGCGCTCGTCGAGCTCGCGGCCGAAGCGACGGTCGCCGCAACGAACCGATTCGTCTCCGCCGGACACGGAGCGCCGATGACGGGCGCCGCGGCGTCGATCGCCCACTGGTGGGAGGGGGTCTTCCGCCGCGCGGTGGCGGGCTACTACCCGGCGTACGTTTTCACTGCCGGGGTGGGGGTCTACCTGCTGCTGCGCAGCGACATCGACGGCCAACCCGTTGATGAACGGGCCGACCCCTAGCAGCCTGTTGAAAAACGCCTTCGTGGCGTTTTTCAACCTCGCCAAGCTCGCGGCTCGCGAAACCGTGGCGAAAACGCCGTGGTTTCGACGTCGCCTCCGTGCGACGAAGCAGCCTGTTGAAAAATCAACAGGCTGCTAGCGGTCTAGCTCGACGGCGAACCGGTCGCGCAGCATCTGCTCGAACCCGCTCTGGAACTTGCCGCGGCTGACTACGAGGTCGCACCCCGCGAGTTTCGCCGCTTCGAGGCGTTCCTCGTGGACGTGCGGGCCGAAGGCGACGAGCGTCGCGTCGGGGGCGAGCGCAAAGAGCGAACGAATCAGTCCCGGCAGGTCGTCGATCGGCGACGTAAGGTCGATCGCAACCAGGCCGACCCCTTCATCGACGCGCTCCGTGGCGCGGCCCGGGGGGACTACGGCGAACGGGACGCCGGCGCGCCGCGCCGCCCCCTCGGCAGACGAGTGGGCGATCAAGTCGGTCGAGAGGAGCACGGCCTTCACGCTAGATGGCTCCCTTGCCGCGGAAGCCGTCGCTGATCTGGATCGCCTCGTCCATCGGCAGCACGAACGCCTTGCCGTCGCCGATGTGCCCCTCGGCGCTGGTGCGGGCGTGCTCTTCGAGGCAAGCCAGGACGGGCTCGAGGAAGTCGTCGTTCACCGCGATGTGCAGCTCGATCTTCCGCAGCAGTTGCGTCTGGTACTCGTGACCGCGGTAAGTCTCGATGTGCCCCCGCTGGCGGGCGAAGCCCATCGAGTCGGCGACCGTCATCCGCGTTACTCCGAGCTGCGCGAGGGCACGCTGCGTCGCGGCGAGCTTGGTCGGCTGGATCACCGCGACGACGAACTTCATGACGCTTGCAGGCGAGGAGGAACGAGCAGGGAGGCGGGTCCCCAATCTACCCGGCAACGGCGTCGAGCCGAAAACCCCCCGCCCCCTTCAGCGGGAAGGGGGCGGCCCGTGCAACTCGGTTCCGATCCCCATCCAGCCCCACCGAGAAGGCGTCCTCGCCGCGATCACGGGAACAACAGCACTTCGCTGTCGAGCGCCTTCTCGATCCGAGCCGACGTCTCGCGGAGGTGCGCCAGCGAGTAGGGGTCGAGCTTCGGCTCGTCCTCGAGCAGCTCGTCGATCGACTCCTTGAGATCCGAGAGCTCTTGGTACGCGATCGTCGCACAGTCCTCGGGGGCGAAGGTCTGATTGAGCGCCATCCGCAGCAGCCGCGCAAGCACGCTCCGCTGAAGGTTGCGCCGGAGGCTTGAGATCGCCGGCTTGCGGGTGGTGTACTCCCCCTCCTTGAAGTCCTTGACCTCGCGGAACGAGGCGTTGGCGACGCGCTCGATCAGCTCGGCGGTGGTCAGCGCGTCCTGGTCGGCGGGGACTTTCAGCTCGGTGTCGTGGACCCGAGTGAGGGTCAGCGACCCCAGCGCCTGATCGAGTACGCGGTCTTGCCACATCAGGATCACCATGTGGACCGGGTAGTCGGTCCGCTCGACGACCTCGACCCCCCAGTGGTCCCAGCGGCTGGGCGCCAGCTCGTTGTACAGGCTGGGCGGGATCGAGAACGGGCGGTCGCTCAGGACCTCGTCTTCCAGCAGCTTGAGCGCGTCACGCTGGCGGGCCACATCGACCACCTCGAACGGCTTGGGGGCGCCGGCGTCCCCCTTGTGCGAGCGGTTGACGTACACGCCGCCGATGTAGCGGGTGGCGTCGAACATCACGCGGCCGTGCGTCGAGAGGAGCACGCCGAAAGCGCGTCGGGCGCGCTCGTAGCCCTCCCCCTCTTCGACGAGGTCGGTGACGACCTTCGGCAGCGCCTCGGCGACGAGCTTCGCTTGCAGCCGGGCGTAGGCCACGAGGTCGTCGGTCATGTCGAAGCGGCGGCTGTGCGGGTCGGGGTCGATGCCGCGGGTGTCCTCGTCGGTGCTGAACGCCAGGCCTGGCTCGCCGCTGCGGGCGGCGATCGCCGCGAGGTCCTTCTTCTCGTCCTTGACGGCCTTGTAGCCGTACTCGATCGCCCAGTAGTCGTAGGGACCGATCGTCGTCGAGTAGTAGTCCCCCTGCTTCATCCCCTCGGGGAGGATGTTCACCGGGTTGTAGTCCATCACCGACGCGCCGACGCCGGTGAGGCTAGTCTTGGTCGTGTCCTCGAGGTCCGCCACTTTGCGGAACGTGCTGGCCTTGAAGTTGTGCCGCAGGCCGAGCGTGTGGCCGACCTCGTGCATGGCGACTTCCTTGAGGGCCTGCGTCACCAGGCGTTCCATCTCTTCCGGCGAGCGCTTGCGAGCCGCCGACACGGCCGCCGCGAACGCCAGTTGGTTCGACACGCCGCCGAGCAGGTTGCAGGTGCAGCGCGAGTCGTGCGAAACCCCCAGCCCGCCGGGGCGCCGCGACCGCTCCTTGCGGTAGGCGTCGAGCTCGATCGGTCCGCCGGTCAGGACTTCGATCCCCTTGGGGGTGAAGAACTCGTACTCTTGCTTCCAGTACTGCAGGAAGTCGGCGTCGAAGATGATGTCGGCGTCGAGGATCTCCCCCGTCAGAGGATTCACGCGCGACGGGCCCATCGCGAAGCCGGCCCCCGCGGTGATCCAGCGGAACGTGTTGTAGTTGATGTCGCCGGGCTCCCAGTTGTCGGACTCCTTCTGCTGCTCGACCGCCACCGCGTCGTAGAACCCGGCCTTCTCGAAGGCCTTGTTCCACTCCTCGATGCCGTCGCGGATCGGCTTGCGGTACTTGAAGGGGACGGTCTTCTCAAGCCAGAACTTGACGGGCTGTTTGGGGGTCGAGACGTCGGCCGCCGCGTCGGCCTTCTGCAGGTTCCAGCGCGTGATGTAGCGGACGAAGCGGTCGTCCACCTCCTGCTCGGTGAAGTCCTTGACCACCGAGAGGAAGTAACCGACCCGGTCGTCGGCCAGACGCGGTTGGTAGTCGGTCTTCGGCAAGCGACTGATCGAGTAGTGGACGTTGATCGTCGCCCCGCGCGAGTCGGGGACCGAGTCGAGCTCTTCGTAGCCGCTCGACGAGTACGTTGCGGCGATCTGCACCTCGACGTTCTTCTCGTAGCCACGCACGTCCGACCAACTCGAGCGCTGGCGGTTGAACGAGAAGCCGGGGAGCGCAAAGCCGATCTGCGGCAGGTCGCTCATGAAGACCGGCGACAAATCGACGACGTACGAACCCCCGCCGCCGCGCGTCAGGATCGGCAGGCTGAAAATCACGCTGTCGGTGTAGGCGAGGCGGACCGCCTCGGCGGTGGGGGTGCCGGCCTTCGCGCGGAAGCGGACGTTGCGACGGACGATTTGGATCTGGTCGCCCACCTTGCGGAACTGCCAGACCCAGTCGTCGCCGAAGCCCCAGCTAAAGCCCCCGACCACCGGCGTCTGGCCGATGCCGCGCGCGATCGTGATCAGCACGATCAAGTCCTTGTCGAAGTCCCCCGGCGTCAGCTCGGCGAAGAGCGTCGTCTCCGAGAGGTGGAGCTTGATGAGCCCGTCGATCTTCTTGGTGTCCTTGAGGACCTTCTCGATCGGCGGGTATTTGGGGGGCTCGGTGGGCTTGGCGGGCGCCGCCGGGGGGGTCGCGGGCTTCGCCTCGGGTTCTGCCGCCACGCTGTTCGCAGCGGGCTGCGCCGCGACCGGGGGCGTGGCCTCCGCCTGCGCCACGGGCGCGGCAGGTTCGTCGGCGGCGACCGGCGCGGCGGACGGACCCAGCATCAACGCGAAGGACGTGACGGCGGCGAACGGGAGGGCGAGTGCGAATCGCGGCACGGGGCGAATCCTTGGCGGGTGGCGTCGCGTCGTAAGAGCGTCGGAGCGGGAGGGTCGGGGTGCGGTTGCGTCGTGCCGATGTCGGGGGGCAGAATCGACGCCGTCGGCGTAATCGGAACGCGACGGGCGCAGCAGACCGGGAAGTATACCCCAAATAACCAGCGCTGCTCGATCCGCCAACTCACCGCAGTCACCAAGTTCGATCGGGTTCCGACGTTTGAACGGTCCCCCCCCAACCGATACGCCGCGCGACACCCCGCCGGCGGACGTGCTGCGGGCACTTGGGTGGCAAACGACCGGCTGGGCGCCTGTTCCCGGCGGACTGAGCGGTGCGCGCGTCTGGCGTCGCGGCGCCGACTCACAGCCGGTCGCGTTGAAACGTTACCCCGCTGGCTCGATCGACGAGGCGCGCCTCGACGAGGTGGCGTGTGTCGTTGCGCGAGCGGCGTACGCTCTCGGCGGCCGCCTACCGGTTCCCGCGTTCGCAATCGGTCACACAGTCCATCGCTGCCAGGGACCCGACGGCGCCTGGTGGGAAGGGACTCGCTGGCTCCCCGGTGCGCCGACGACTCGCGAGTCGGCGCCTGCCGTCCTCGCCGCGCTCGGCCTGCTCCACGACGCGTGGCGCCGCACCGAGCGGGGGGTACGCGGCGTTTCGACGGCGCTGCGCGATCGGGAGCGCGGGCTGGCGGAGCCGACGTTCCACGGACCACAACCTTCGCACCCCGAGCACGCCGCGCTCGTCGCGGCCCTGCGCGACGCTGCGCAAGCGGTTCGACCGCGGGCGCTCGCCGCCGTGAAGCGGGTTGCCGGGCTCGACCTGCCGCTGCACCGGGTGCACGGCGACCTGCGTCCCGATCACGCACTCGTCTCGTTGCGTAGTGACGAGGTGGGACATGCGGTGTGGGAGGTAACTGGTTGGCTCGACTTCACCGCGACGCGGATCGACACGCAACTGGTGGACGTCGCGCGACTCGCGGGGGAACTCGCGGCCGGCGACGCCGCGGTGCGCGACGAGCTAGCGAGACAGTGCCCGTGCCGCATCGAACCCGACCTCGCTTGCGAGACGGTGGCGGCGCTCGACCTCGGGGGGGCGGTCGTCGCCGCGGAGCGATGGGGCCGCTGGATCGCCGAGGGACGGATCGCGAAGGGGGAAGGGGCGGGCGCGCTCGCCCGGGTGCAGCAGTTGACGAAGAAGCTCACGCGGCACGCCGAGTAGACGATCGCCGATCGGCTTTTCCCCGTTTGCGCGGGCCGGGTAAACTGCGGGCAGCTTCCAACCACCAAGGCGGGGATTCATGGCTTTCGACCGAACTACCAGCGTTTTGTTTCTCGCCCACCTCGCGATCGCGGCGCTGCTAGCAGCCCCCCGGTCGGCCGACGCCCAGATCGATTTCACAGGCGGGCTCGGCGACGGGGCGTTCGTGCCCGGCGCGAGCGCCGACGGGGGGCTGTTCGGTGAATCGGTCGTCGCCGAGCCGGTGCGTATCAAGGCGCAGTTCGTCGATGCGACTCCCAACCGACCGGCCGTGCTGATGCTCACGGCGACCATCGCCCCCGGCTACCACGTCTACTCGACGACGCAGCCCAGGGGGGGGCCCGGGGCGACGCGGATCGAAGTCGCCGACACGCCCGACTACCGCGTCATCGGCGCGTTCGATGCGTCGCCGGCGCCAGACGCGCACATCGACACCGAGGTCTGGAAGGGGCTTTCGATTGAAGAGCACGCGGGCGTCGTCACCTGGTTCGCCCCGATCCGTTTCGCCGAGGGGGTCAGCCCAACCACCGCAACCGTTAAGGGACGTGTACGACTCCAAGCGTGCCAGTCGAACAGTTGCGAGCCGATCACGCTGACGTTCGAGGCGATGCTCGGGCCCGGCGTTCCGCTGGGGGACGCGCTCGCGGGCCTCGAGGGGATGAACGGCGAGCCCGCAGCGGCGGCTATCGACACCCCACCCACGCAAGCGTCGAGCAGCTCGACAAGCGACGTGTCGCTCGTCGGTGTGCTCGGCGCGGCGCTGGTCGGCGGGCTGATCTTGAACCTCATGCCGTGCGTGCTGCCGGTCATCGGCCTTAAGGTCTTCGCGTTCGCGAAGCAGGCGGGGCACGACCGCGGCAAGGTCTTGGCGATGAACCTGGCATACGTTGCCGGCCTGATGAGCGTGTTCCTGCTGCTGGCGGCGCTCGCCGCCTACGCCGGCTACGGCTGGGGGGAGCTCTACACCAAGTCGGAGTTCAAGATCGGCATCATCGCGCTCGTGTTCGCGATGGCGATGAGCTTCCTGGGGGTGTGGGAGATCCCAATCCCCGGGTTTGCCGGCGGCCACGCGGCGAACGACCTGCAACAGCAGGAGGGGTACGCGGGGGCGTTCTTCAAGGGGATCTTCACGACGATCCTTGCGACGCCGTGCAGCGGGCCACTGCTCGGCACGGCGATCGGTTTCACGCTCGGCAAGCCGGCCTGGACGACGTTCCTGGTGTTCGGCGCGATCGGGCTCGGGATGGCGTCCCCCTACCTGTTAATCGGCGCGTTCCCGGGCCTAGTGCGTTGGCTCCCGAAGCCGGGCGCCTGGATGGAGACCTTCAAGCAACTGATGGGTTTCGTCCTGTTGGCGACGGTCATCTACCTGTTCTACACGCTCAAGTCGACGCTCTTCGTGCCGACGCTGACGATGCTGCTCGCGATCGGGTTCGGGTGCTGGTGGATCGGATCGACACCCCTCACCGCGTCGGCTACGAAACGGACCGCCGCTTGGCTCGGTGGCGTCGGGACCGCGATTGCCGTTGCTTGGGGGGCGTTCTGGCTCAACACCCCATCGACGCACGAGCTCCCTTGGAAGCCCTACTCGGCCGCGGCTCTTGCCGCCGAGCGCCAGTCGGGCCGCACAGTGCTCGTCGATTTCACCGCCAACTGGTGCCTGACCTGCAAGCTGAACCTCAAGACGGCGATCGACACCAAACGAGTGAAGGAAGTCATCGAGGCAAACCGCGTTACGGCGCTTCTCGGCGACTGGTCCGACGAGAACCCCGAGGTCGAGCAAGCGCTCGAGTCGCTCGGCAGCCGCAGCATCCCGCTGCTGGCGATCTACCCGGCCGGCAAGGCCGACGAACCGATCGTGCTGCGCGACCTGATCACCGAGTCGCAACTGCTCGACGCCCTCCGCCGGGCGGGCGCCGGCGCCGCGAACGGCGGGGAGATCGACCTGCCGGAGATCGAGATCGGCGGGGCGACGTCGCCGCTGCGGTAGGGCGGCGCCTAGCAGCCTGTTGACTTTTCGACAGGCTGCGTGGTCGCAGGGAGGCGACGTCGAAACCGTGGCGCTTTCGCCGCGGTTTCGCGAGCCGCGAGCGGCCCGGCCGTGAGCTTGGCGAGGTTGAAAAACGCCACGACGGCGTTGTTCAACAGGCTGCTAGGGGCGGAGTATACTTGCCACATGGACACGACCCTCTCGACTGCGCGGCTCGACCCCGTCGTCCCGACGTACCCGGTGGCGCGGTTCACCGCCGAGCAGTACCTGGCGATGATCCGCGCGGAGATCCTCACCGAGGAGGACAAGGTTGAACTTATCAATGGGATGATCACGCCAATGTCGCCAGCCGGAGAAGACCACACCTGGTGTGTGATCAACTTGACCAGCTTGCTGGCCGACGCGATGAGAACCCATTTCCTTGCGGTGCAAGGCACCGTACGGGTAGGAGACTCGGAGGTTTTTGACCCCGACTTGGCGCTGGTTCGGCAGCGCGGCGGGTCTCAGCGCAAAGCCCACCCCGTCGCGTCGGACATCGACTTGGTCATCGAGGTCGCGCTCACGTCTCTGCGCAAAGACCGGACGACAAAAACAGCCGCCTACGCCGCCGCAGGGATACCCGAGTACTGGGTTGCCGACATCGCGACCGAACAACTGTGGGTTCACCGTGACCCGTCGGCGGACTCGTACCAAACCGTGACCGCACGGGGACGCGACGAGGTGATCTCGCCGCTGGCGTTTCCGGAGCTGACCGTTGCTGTACGACGGGTGTTCGCCTGACCGTCGCGGCTACCTCAGCCAGTTCTCGACCAGCTCGGCGAACATCTCTTCGTCGAGTGTGCCGTGGGCGAGCAGGTGGTCGGCGATGCCGCCGACCGCGTCCCAGTGGTCGTCGTCCGATAGCAGGCCGTGCAGGCCCGCCGTCCGCTGCTCGAGCAGACGCGTGCGGCGCCGTGCGTCCGGCGCGATCGGCGTCGCCGCTTCACTGGCCTGCCGCCAGTCGGCCGACCACTCGGCGACCAGCGCCGGGTGAAAGGGCTCGCCGCGGTAGATCATCTCGGCGACCGGCCCCGCGAGCGCGACGAGCACCAGCTTCTCGCGCCACTCGCGGTCGCTGATACACGCCCGGCGCCACAGCACCTGGGTGTCGCCGAAGCGGCGCGGGCCGTCGTCGTCGTCGTCGGGCTCGATCGTGACCCGCAGCACGCGCCCGCCGGCGTACGCCGCGACGAAGGCGTGGCCCGCCTCGTGGTAAGCGGTGAGGACCTCGTCCTCGTCGTCGGTCACCGAATCTCGCCGATCGCCCAGCACTCCAGCCCCGCGTCGCACAGTTGCCGCTGGACGCTCTCGGCGAAGTGCTCGCTCACCACCAGCGCCAGGCCGACGCCGCGATTGAACACCCGCGCCATCTCGTCGGGCTCGACCTGACCCAGCCGCTGGAGCCACGTGAAGACCGGCGGCACGGGCCAGCTCCCCTCTTGGATTTCGAGTCGCAGCCCGGCGGGGATCACGCGCTCGAGGTTCTCGCGCAGGCCGCCGCCGGTGATGTGGGCGATCGCGTGGACGACCTGCTTGCGGCGGTAGTGGCCCAGCACGCGGCGGACGGGGCGGACGTAGATCCGGGTCGGCTCGAGTAGCAGGTCGGCCACGGTCTGGCCGCCGCATTCTTCGATCGCGACGTCGAACCCGAGGCCCGTGTCGTCGATGATCTTACGGGCGAGGCTGTACCCGTTGCTGTGCAGGCCGCTCGACGCGACGCCAATGACGACATCGCCGGCGGTAACGCGTGACCCGTCGATCAGCTTGTCGCGCTCGACCACGCCGACGGCGAAACCGGCGAGGTCGTAGTCGTCCCGGCCGTACAAGTCGGGCATGATCGCCGTCTCGCCCCCGACGAGGGCCGAGTCGCTCTCGACACAGCCGTCGCTGATCCCGCGGACGATCTCCTCGAGCCGCCCGGGGTCGTCGCGACCCATCGCCACATAGTCGAGGAAAAACAGCGGCTCGGCGCCGCAGCAGAGGGCGTCGTTGACGCACATCGCCACGAGGTCGATGCCAATCGTCCCGTGCCGGCCGGCCCGCTGGGCGACTTTGAGCTTGGTGCCGACGCCATCGGTGCAACTCACCAGGACCGGGTCGCGGTAGTTGCGCGCAAAGAGCCCCCCCCCGGGGAAGTCGAGGCGGAACAGCCCGGCGAAGCCCCCGTCGAGCGGCATCACACGCGGCGTGTGGGTCCGCCGCATCAGCAGCGGCAGCCGCGACATCGATTCGCGATAGACGTCGAGATCGACGCCGGCGTCTTTGTAAGTAGCGGGAGGCATTGACTTTGCGGCGATGGTTGCGGCCCGATGGGAACGAATCTAGGGGGCCCCGGCGCGGGTGTCAACGAGCCGATCGGCCGCGACGCGCCTACCACACTCCTGGGCGCCCGCCGCCACCACGGATGCCGATTCCCCGTCGGCTTGCCCGGCGAACGGGGCTCTGTACGGGGGAGCGAAGGGGCGCCGCGCGACGCGGAGAACTTGCGGGCCGGAGCCGAGCCGGGTCGATGCTAGCACCTGCGTCCCGCCTCGCGCGCCCCCAGGATTGGCGGCGGCAGGGAAAAACTCCGCGGTTGTTGGCAAGGGAATGCGGCGCCGGTCCTCGAACGACTCCCCGACGAGCTATGATCGCCCACGGCGTAACCTCCTACCTTGCCCGCCCCGCGGGCCTCGTGATGGCAAGTTCAACCAAGAGCCTCCCCCCGCTGCAGTTCAGCTACCCGCTGCCTTACGGCGCCATCCTCCGCGAGGACGGGGTGCAGTTTGTCGTGTTCAGCAAAAACGCGACCGAGATGCGCATCTTGCTGTACAAGCGGGTGACCGACCGCGAACCCACGCGATTGATCGAGCTGAACCCCGAGACCGACCGCTGGGGCGACATCTGGAGCGTGTTCATCCCCGACCTCAAGGCGGGGACCCTCTACCACTTCCAGGCCAACGGTCCGTTCGAGCCCGAGCGGGGGCACCGGTTCGACCCGCGGGCGCGGCTGATCGACCCGTTCGCGAAGGCGCTCGCCGGCTCGTTCCTGTCGAGCGAGGATGGGATCGTGCGACCCCCCAAGTGCGTGGTCATCGACGACCACTTCGACTGGGGGGGTGACCGGCACCTGAAGCGGCCCCTCGCCGAGTCCGTGATCTACGAGATGCACGTCCGCGGCTTCACCCAGAGCCCGAGCTCCGACGCCGATTCTCCGGGGTCGTACCTCGGCGTGATCGAGAAAATCCCCTACCTCAAGTCGCTCGGCGTGACGGCCGTCGAGTTGATGCCGCTGCACGAATTCCCGACCGAAGAGACCGACGGCACGGTCACCCAGCGAGGGAACTACTGGGGCTACGACCCCATGGCGTTCTTCGCACCGCACCGCGGCTACATGCTCGGCGACGAGCCCGGGGGGCAAGTCCGTCAGTTCAAGGAGATGGTCCGCGAGCTGCACGCCGCCGGCATCGAGGTGATCCTCGACGTCGTCTTCAACCACACCAGCGAGGGGAACGAGCACGGCCCCACCTTCACGTTCAAGGGGCTCGAGAACAGCGTCTACTACATGCTCACCGGCGACGGGTCCTACAAGAACTACTCGGGCTGCGGCAACACGATCAACAGCAACCACCCGATCGTTCGGGAGATGATTTTCCACTGCCTCCGGCACTGGGTCTACAACTACCACATCGATGGTTTCCGATTCGACCTCGCGAGCATCCTCAGCCGCAACCGGTACGGCGAGCTGGTCCCCAACCCGCCACTGGTCGAGTACATCGCCGAAGACCCGATGCTCGCCGATACGAAGATCATCGCCGAGGCGTGGGACGCGGCCGGTGCGTACCAAGTCGGCTCGTTCGCCGAGCGGCGGTGGGCCGAGTGGAACGGCGCCTACCGCGACAACGTGCGGCGTTACTGGCGTGGCGACCTGGGGATGACCGGCCCGATGGCGACGCGCCTCGCGGGGTCGAGCGACCTCTACCAGTCGAGTGGTCGCCAGCCGTACCACAGCATCAACTTCGTGACGTCGCACGACGGCTACTCGCTCAACGACCTAGTGAGCTACGAGCGGAAGCACAACCTGGCGAACGGCGAGGACAACCGCGACGGCGACAACAACAACTACAGCGCGAACTACGGGGTCGAGGGGCCGACGCGCAGCGTCCCGATCCAGAAGCTCCGTCGCCGGCAGGCGAAAAACTTCCTGGCCACGCTGATGCTCAGCCAGGGAGTGCCGATGCTGGTGTCGGGGGACGAGGTCCTGCGCACCCAGCGCGGCAACAACAACGCGTACTGCCAAGACAACGCGCTCAGTTGGTTCGATTGGCGGCTGGTGGGTCGCAACGCCGACATGCTGCGCTTCACCGAGGGGCTGATCGCGCTGCGCCGGCGGCAGCCGGTGCTCCGACGCGCTGACTTCCTGTCCGGCGTCGCCGTGGCGCCGGGCGAGATGCCCGACGTTAGCTGGCACGGCGTGAACGGCGACCTGGTGGACTGGACGCACACGTTCCACAGCCTGGTCTGCCTGCTCGCTTCGACGGGGGTCCGCGACCCGGCCGCACGACACGTGCTGATCATGATGCACTCGGGGCGCCAGCCGCAGGCGTTTCACGTGCCGAAGCTGGCCCGCGGCATCGAATGGCGGCTGACGGTCGATACGGCCGCCGACGCGCCCGGGGACGTGTTCCTCGACGGCCGAGGGCCGGTGCTCGACGCGCACGCTCCCGTGACGCTCGACCACCACTCGCTGCGGTGCTACGTCGCCGCGAAGTGAGTCCACCCCGAGGTTTTCCGATACGGAGTGCTACGCGCTGGACCGCGCCCCGCCTGCTCAGGCAGGCAGGGGCGCGGCGAATCAGCGGATCGCCCCAATCTCGATCAAAACTTCACGCTGAAGTTGAGGACCGCCCCTTTTTCCTTCTGTGTGAAGTCGGAGGGGTCGCCCCAGATCTTCAGCTCCAGAGCCCCGTCCTTCTTCTTGTCACCGAACAGGTCGATGCTCGCCAGCGGCAGCGTCAGCGACTTCGACCCGCTGCCCGGCTGCTTTAACGATGGCTTGGCATCGACACGCTCGGGGGCCGACGAGTCACCTTTGGCGCTCGCCTTCTGCGCGTACTTGGCGATCTCCTCTGCGAGGAGCGTCAGCAGTTTGTCGTCCACCTCCTTGCAGACCTCGTCGTTGAGCAGCTTCGCCAGCTTCTTCTCGTTCTTCTCGCCGGGAGCGGCTTTCTTGACCTTCTCGGCGGCCTTGCGGCAGATCTTTTCGAGCTGCGACTTCGCTCCCGACGGGACGTTGTTGGCGGGCATCGCGGCGCCTTGGCTTGGAGGAAGGGGGGGGAGTAGTAAGCTGGGGGCGGTCGCTGCGCCTCGGAGCCGACGTATCCCGGGCCCCGCTGAATGCTTATACGCCGCCACCACGCCGCCGGGGCGACCGCGACCCCGCGTGCCGGGGGCTTGGGCGCCACAAGTCGGCGAAGCAGAATGAGTTAGAGTTGCGGCGGAAGTCTCCACCTCACCCAGTCGCCCACACGCACCACGGCGGGTCGTCTCCTATGCCCAAGCTCGCGATCATAGGCATCGGTGACGACGGGATCGACGCGACCCCGACGGCGGTCCGCGAGCGGATCCTGCGGGCCGAGGTCTTGCTCGGCGACGACCGCGCCCTCGCCCTCCTGCCGGCGACCGTCAAGGGAGAACGCCGCGTCACCACGGGGGACCTCGACCTACTCGTCGCCCAGGTGAACGCGATCGGCCAACGCCCCGCGGCGATGATCGTGTTCGGCGACCCAATGTTCTACGGCCTAGCCCGGTTCCTAACCGACCGCGTCGGCAAGGACCGTTTCGAGGTCCTACCGCACGTCAGCAGCATGCAGCTCGCGTTCGCACGCGTGATGGAGAGCTGGGACGAGGCGTACCTCACCAACCTCGCCAGCCATCCTTTGCAGGCAGTCGTCGAGCGGATCCGCACTTCGACGCGCGTCGGCCTGTTCACGACCCCCGACGTCGGCCCACACAGCGTCGCCGAGGCGCTCCTCGCGCGGGGGATCGACTACTTCACGGCTTACGTGTGCGAGAACCTGGGAGCCCGCGACGAGCGCGTCACTCGCGGCACGCTCGAAGAGATCGCCGCGGGGACGTTCGCGCCGCTGAACGTGATGATCCTCGTGCGTCGGCCGAACGCACCCGACCGCCCGCGCGAAGCGATCGGCCGGCGGCTGTTCGGCAACCCCGACGAGGCGTTCCTGCAGGCTAAGCCTAAGGCCGGGCTGCTGACCCCCGCCGAGGTCCGCTGCCTGGCGCTCGCCGAGCTCGACGTCGCCGTCGGCAGCATCGTGTGGGACGTCGGCGCCGGGAGCGGGTCGGTCAGCGTCGAGGCGGCGCAGATCGCACGCGACGGCGCCGTGTACGCGGTCGAGATGGACCCCGAGGAACACGGCTTGATCCAGGCCAACGCCGAGCGGTTTGGCACGCCGAACGTTGTCGCGGTCCTCGGCAAGGCGCCGGAGGTCCTCTCGAACCTGCCCGATCCCGACTGCGTGTTCATCGCCGGGGCGGGGCGCGAAGTGGCTCGGCTCGCCGAGGTCTGCTTCGCACGCCTGAGGCCCGGCGGGCGGCTGGTGCTGAACGTCACGAGCATCGAGACGCTCGCCGACGCCCGCCGCGTGCTCCGCGACGCGACCCCCGGCGACGACGAATCGACCGACGTTCAGGTGTCGATGATCAACATCGCCTGGGGCGCCGAGCAGATCGACCGCATGACGTTCGACGCGATGAACCCGACTTTCCTGCTGGCGGCGGTGAAGCGGCAGCCGTGACCCCGCGCGACGCTGGCGGCGTTGAAAAAAAAGAACGCCGCGGGGATCGCTCCCCGCGGCGTTCGTTCTTTGTCGAGTCGTGCAGCGACGGCTTCAGCGAGCGCGACGACGCAGACCCATCGGCGCCAGGCCCAGTGCGACGAGCGCCAGGCTCGCCGGCTCCGGCACGAGCGTGAACGACGTCGAATCGACGTACAGGTGGCCGATGTAGCTGGCCGCGGGACCGCCGGGGTTGGTGAAGCTCTCGACCGCGATCACGGCGACCGCCGACGCGGCGTTTGCCGGCGCCATCAGAACCGTCGAGAACGGCTGGTAGGCGTCGGTTAGCGTGCCGTGGAACGTGGTGTTCAAGCGGCTGATCTCGTTCCCGCCGGCGTCCTTCCACTCGATGCGGTACTCGGCGCCGATGTTGTAGACCGGTCCGTTACGCTTGGCGTGGATGGTGAAGTCGTAGAGCCCGCCACCGGTGACCGGCACCGACTGGAAGAGCCCCGAGAAACCGTTGCCGGCGCCCGAGTTCAGGATGTGCAGGTGCGAGGCGCCCTCGTTGGGCATGTTCGGGAACATGAACCCGGGGTCGCCCGAGTAGCCGGTGCCCTGCGCACCAGCGCCGAAGAACGCGAACCAGTGGCCATCGCCGGCGATCTGGGGAGCGGTCACGCCGTAAGTCAGCGGCCCCTCAAAACCGGGATTCTGGAGCAGATTTTGGGCGCCAACGGGCGCCGCGAACAACATCGCTAGACCGGCGACGAAGCAAACGAGATTGGTCTTCATCATTAGGCTTTCTCAGAGTGGGGGGGGAGCTTTGACCGTGCTGCAGACACGCTAGCGCGGGGAACAATTGAGCCCCAACGACAAGTAGACGAGACTTACGGTGAGTCCGGAGCTCCCGGTAGTGTATGGAAAGCCGGTTCTCAACGTCAAGAAAAAACCGCGCACTGCACGACCATTTCGCGCCGGGTGGGCCGGGCCGACGGCGGCAGGTTGGCCGACCACGTCGGATCAATCGACACCCAGGATCGCATCGACCGCCGGTCCGATCGCGGGTTGCCGCATCAGCGACTCGCCGACCAGCATGGCGTCGATCCCAGCCTCACGCAGCCGCTGCGCGTCGGCATGGGTCTTGATCCCGCTCTCGGCCACGAACACTACTTCCGGGGGCACCTCGACGTGGAGCCGCTGGCAGTGCTCTAGATCGACGACGAACGTCCGCAAGTCGCGGTTGTTCACCCCCACAAGCCGCGCCCCCGACGCCAGCACTGCCGGCAGGTTCTCGCGGTCGTACAGCTCGACAAGCGCCCCCATCCCGAGCCCCTCGGCGAGCTGGTACATCTCCCGGAGTTCGCTCGGGGAGAGGCACTCGGCGATCAGCAGCACGGCGTCCGCCCCGGCGACCCGGGCCTCGACCACCTGGTAGGGATCGATCAGGAAGTCCTTCCTCAGCACCGGCAAGGACACGGCGCGTCGGATCGCCGTAAGGTACTCGAGCTTCCCTTGGAAATGAGGCTCGTCCGTCAGCACGCTTAGGCAGGATGCGCCGTGCTGGGCATAGGTCAGCGCTATGGTGACAGGATCGAAATCCTCTCGGATCACCCCCGCCGATGGGCTCGCCTTCTTCACCTCGGCGATCAGCTTGATCGGGCCGCCGTCGCGGGGACGCTCCGCCGCCAGGGCGCCGACGAAGTCTCGGGCCGGGGGGGCGTCGGCCAGCCGTGCCTCGAGGTCCGCAAGGGGCCGCTCGGCCTTGGCGCGGGCGACCTCCTCCCGCTTCACGGAGACAATCTGGTCGAGGATGGTCATGGGGGGGACGCGGCGAGGCAGACGGTTCTTGCGGCGACGATAAGACACCCCCCCGGCGGCGGTGATCGCCGTTCCGCCGAGCGGGATAGCCCTGTATCATCGGTCCGAATGCCGTGATTTGCTAGCGTTTTCCCGCTTGAACTGACTCCGCACCGATGACCAGAGCTGTGCCTGAATTCCGAGTCGAACGCGACACGATGGGCGAGATGCGCGTCCCGGGTGACGCGCTGTACGGGGCCTCGACGGCCCGTGCGGTGGAGAATTTCCCCGTCGCCCACCGCCCGGTCCCCGCCGCGGTGATCCACGCCACCGGCCTGCTCAAGCAGGCCTGCGCCGCGGCGAACCTCAAGCTCGGGAAGCTCGACCCGGCCCGCGCCGCGCTGATCGACGCCGCCTCGGCCGAGGTCGCCGCGGGGAAGCACGACGCCCACTTCCCGGTCGATGTGTACCAGACCGGCTCGGGCACCTCGACCAACATGAACGCGAACGAGGTGATCGCCAACCTCGCGAACCAGCGTCAAGGTCTGGACCTTGGGTCGAACGGGGCCGAGGGGGCCGTCCACCCGAACGACCACGTCAACATGGGGCAGTCGTCGAACGACACGTTCCCCACCGCGATGCACGTCGCCGCGGCGCGCGAGATTTCGATGCGGCTCGTGCCGGCGCTCGAGCGCCTCGCCGCCGACCTCGACAACAAAGCCCGCGAATGGGACTCGATCGTCAAGATCGGCCGCACGCACCTGATGGACGCGACGCCGATCCGCGTCGGCCAAGTGTTCGGCGGCTACGCGGCGCAGGCCGGCTACTCCGTCGAGCGCGCGAAGCGGGCGCTCGAGTCGGTGCGCACGAACGTGCCGATCGGCGGCACCGCGGTCGGCACCGGCATCAATACGCACCCGCAATTCGCGGCGCTCGTTTGCGCCGAGCTCTCGAAGGGCGCCTGCTGCACGTTCGTCGAGGCCGAGAACCACCCCGAAGCGCAGGCCGCCAAGGACTCGTTCGTCACTGCCCACGGCGAGCTGAAGGCGATCGCCGTCGCGCTCTCGAAGATCGCCAACGACATCCGTCACTTGGGGAGCGGGCCACGCTGCTCGCTGTTCGAGTTGTCGCTCCCCGCGACGCAGCCGGGCTCGTCGATCATGCCGGGCAAGGTCAACCCGGTGATCTGCGAGAGCGTCATGCAGGTCGTCTGCCGCGTGATCGGCAACGACGTGACGGTGACCACGGCCGGCATGGGGGGCGTGGGCTCGCTGTTCGAGCTGAACGTCGCGATGCCGGTGCTGATCGACGCCGTGCTCGAGTCGATCTCGCTGCTTGCGAACGTGACGAACGTGTTCGTCGATAAGCTGCTGGTGGGCCTCGAGGTGAACGCCGACCGCTGCAAAGAGCTAATCGACCAGTCGCTGATGATGGTCACGTCGCTCGCGCCGATCGTCGGCTACGAGCAGTCGGCGACGCTGGCCAAAGACGCGTTCAAGTTGGGCAAGACGATCCGCGAGTTGTGCCTCGAACGGGGGGTTCTCCCCGCCGACGAGCTCGAACGCGTCCTCGACCCCCGAAGCATGACCGAACCGCACGCCTAAGAGGGGCGTGCAGGCGGGTGACTACCTTCCGAAAGCGACGCATGGAAGCGACGCGACGCGGCAGCCAGACGGTTCGAGGGGCGTTCCTCGCCCTCGCGGTGGTGGCGCGCGCCGCGACCGCATCGGAGCCCGCGCTGAAGCCGCTCGAGCAGCCACTCGACCTGGTCGCGACGCCCCGATCTGCGCAGGACGCGGTGGACCCCGACGACGTCGGCGCCTCGTTTGGCCGACCGCCACAGGCTGCGGCGAGACCTCTCCGTTCGATCCTCAAGCGTCGCGCCGAACAGCCGCGTCCCGAGAGCGACTCGGGTCCGGGATCGATCGCGCCGGCCCGGCGGCCCGCTACGACGCAGCCAAGCAAGGCGCCGAGCGACCCGCCGGGCACGCCATCGACGCCGACGGACGTCGATCGACTCGAAGCGGCGGCCAGCGAGGCGAAGACCGTCCACGCCTTTTCACGCGTCTTAGAGCTGTGCGACGCGATCCGTTCCGAAGCCGACGACGCCGACGCGCAGCGCCTGACGCGGCTGGTCGCTTGGGCGCACACCCAGCGCGGCCGGCTCCGCGACCAAGCGGGTCACGCGGCCGGCGCCCTCGACGACTACTCTGCCGCGGTCGCTGCGGACCCCACGTCGAGCTCGGCCCGCCACGACCTGGCGATTACGCTCGCCGAGTCGGGAGACTACGCCGCGGCGCTCGTGGAGTTCGACGCGGTCGTCCGAGCCGAGCCCGCGTCGGACTCCGCGCTGCGCAACCGGGCAGCGGCCCGCGCCGCGACGGGCGACGTCGCCGGGGCGCTCGACGACTGCGTCGCCGCGCGGCTCCTGGTGGCCGGCGGTGACGGCGCCGCTGAGCGGAGCCTTGTGCAGTTGGAATCGCAGCTCCTGGCGCGAGTTGATCGACTCGCCGAAGCGGCGGGCGCGCTCGACGCGGCGATCGCTCGCTGGCCCGCCGACGCGGCGCTCCTCACCGAGCGTGGGCACGTTCTGGCGAGGCTTGGCAAGCACCCCCAAGCGGTTGCCGACTACCGAGCTGCCTGTTGGGTCGGGCCGCCGAGCGCCGAAACCTATCGCTGCTTGGCGTGGCTGCTGGCGTCGACGCCGGATGAGACGCTGCGCGACCCGACGACCGCGCTCGAGGCCGCGTGGCGTGCGCGGCAGCTCGCGCCGGAGGACCCGCTGGTCCTCGAAGCGAGCGCCGCGGCGCTCGCCGCGGCGGGGCGCTTCGACGAGGCGTCGCGACTTCAGCAGAGCGCCGTCGCGCGCTCGTCCCCCGACGCTGCCGCGGGGGCGGCCGTGCGTCTGGCTTTGTACAGCGGGGGCAGGCCCTTCGTGGCGCCGACCGCTCACGCCGAGCCGTCACGCCCCGCGGGTCGCTAGCGTCGCCAGCGCGATTCTAGGGGCATTGGGAAAGCCAATCCGATTTTTCCGGTAGTTCCGGTAGTTCTGGTTGTGCCGGCCACGCCCCCTGGCCGATGAGGTCTCTGCCGCCCGGAGTCTCCGCGCTCTCGGTGCGGGCCGTTCGCCATTCGCGCCGCAAGATCGAAGGCCACTCGCCATGCGACTCTTCATTCGCAAGAACCAAGCCGTCGTCCTCGCCGCGGGCTTCCGCGGCGCCGGTCTCGCCTTCACCGGAGGGGCGTTGCTCGCGGCGACGACGGTCGCCCAGGCGCAGCAGGGCGCCGTCTACATCGAGGACTTCGAGGCGATCGAGCGGGCCTCGGTCGAGTTGCCGACGCTGGGGGGCGCGCCGCTGCCGCAACGCCCTGCGATTTCTCCGTCGCAGCCGACTGGTCGCGCGCCGCAGGGGCACGACCCCTACGCCGCGGCCCGCGCCACGGCCGAAGCGTCGCAGCCGCCGAAGCGTCCGACGCTGCTGCAACGGCTCGGGTTCGGCGGGATGCCCGAGGCGGAAGCGATTGCCGACGACGCCTCGCCGATGCAATCGCGGCCGTCGTTCGCCCAATCGCCGTACGTCCAACCCCAAGTTAGCCAGCCGCAACCGGGTCAACCCGTGCGGACCCTCGGCGTCGTTCCGTCGAACGGGGGAGTCGGGCAAGTCGGGTTCAACGCCGCGACCGCAGGGCGCAGTTCCGGAATCCAGATGCGATCGGGTGACGGACCGAAGCGCGGCCTGCTGAGCAAGCTCGGACTGTTCGCTTCCGAAGACGAGCGCCGCGCAACCGACCGGCCGCCGACGCCAACGCGCGTCGCCGACGGCGACACCCGCTACCGCGGAGCGGCTCGGCTAGCCCCTCGCACCCCGCAGCCCGGCGCGATCGCCGCTAAGCCACGTGGTGTCTCGGCGAAGCCCCAGGGCCTCGCGGTGAAGCCCGGTGCGATGCGCCCCAGCTCCACGCCTCTCGCGGCCACCCCGCTGCCGAAGCCGGCCGCGCTCCGCCCGTTCCAGCCGAGCACGCCGTCGTTCACGCCGGCGCCCCTCGCCAGCACGCCTAGCGCGAAGCGCCCGTCGATCGTCGCCAGCGCGTCCCCCGAGCGGCCGATCCCGTCAATCGTCAGCGAGCCCAGCGGCGGCGTCGTGATGGTCTCCGACGCAACGACGGGCTCGTCGATCTCGCTGAAGCCATCGCAACTGACGCTGGCCGCGAAGAAGTCCGCGACGCGGAAGACGACGCCGGTCGTGTCGAACGCGGCAATGGAAACCCAGACCCCGATCGCGACCGTCGTCGCGAAGCCTTCGCCCATCGGCGCGCTCCCGGCGGCGCCGGCGCCGACCCCCGGCGCGATCGAGTCGGTCGCACCGCAGGCGCAGGGTCCCGTCTCGAAGCCGCTGGTGGTCTCGAACCCCGCCGCGTTGGCGCCGGTCGCCGCCGAGTCGCGGCCCAACGTCGCCGCCGCGCCTACCGTCGTAGCGCCGACGCCCTTGGTGTACCCCTCGGCGATGGTAGCCCGTTCAACTCCTTCGGCGGTCCGGCCGACTACCCCCGCGCCGGTTGCTCGTCAGGACGACCACCGCCAACCGAGCGACCGGGCCCGCGCTCTGCTCGCCGAGTCGCACGCCCTCGCCGAGTCGGCTTCGACGATCGAGGACTTCTCGGCCATCGTCCAGCGTTGCCGCTACGTCCTCGCGATCGACGACACCGCGCAAGCCGTCGCCTACGCCAACCAGCTCGCCGGTTGGGGGCTCAACAAGCGCGGCGAAGCGCTGCTCGACGCCGGCGCGATCGACGAGGCGACGATCGATTTTCAAGAGGCGCTCGCCGCCGACGCCAACTGCTGGCGGGCCGAGCACAATCTGGGTGTCCTTGAAGCCCAAAACGGCGAGCGCGACGCGGCCCGCGTCCGCTTCAACCGCACGCTGGAGCTGAACCCCGAGTTCGCGAAGGCGTACTCCAACCGCGCGGCCCTCGCGGTGCAGCAGGGGGACTACGACGCGGCCCTCGATGACTACGCCCGCGCCATCGCCGCCGACCCGGACCTGGCCGTCGCGCACACCGGTCGCGGCCGCGTCTGCCACCTGATGGGGCGCGTCGATGAGGCGCAGCGGCACCTCGACGCGGCCCAGGTCCTTTCGCCCGGCGACGCGTCGATCGCCGTCGCGCAGGGGGACCTGCTCGTCGACCTCGGACGATTCACGCAGGCCTACGCCGCTTACACCCGGGCGATCGAGCTCGACTCTACGCGTTCGACGCCTTATCGCAACCTGTCGTGGCTGCTCGCCACGTGCCCGATCGACTCGGTCCGCAACGGCCAAGGGGCGCTCGACGCGGCGACGAAGGCCGAAGAGCTCGCCGGGGGCGCCGACGACATCCTGCTCGACACGAAGGCCGCCGCGCTCGCCGCGGTCGGCCGGTTCGACGAAGCGGCCGTGCTCGCCCAGCAAGCGATCGACGCGGCGCCCGCCGGCGAAGAGGGCCCGTACCGCGAGCGACTCGTGATGTACCAAGCGGGGACGCCGTACGTGACGCCGTCGTCGTCAACGATCCAGCAAGCGGCCTACACCGGGGCGCCGACCCCGCGCTAGTCAGGCGACCTACCGATTCTCACGCGGCACGCGACGCGCGTCGAGGACGAGGCGAGGGGGGGGAACGAAGGCCCGGTTGCCACGGCAATCGGGCCTTTCGTCGTTGGGCGAGGCGGTGCGTGGTTGGACTCGTCTCACGCCGAGGGGCAAAGACGCAAAGGACGCGCGCAGGCGAGCCGGGTGGCGTAAGCCCCCGGAGTCGTAGCCGAGCCGACGGGTGGCTCCGCCGGCTCGCCTACGAACGCGTACCCCCCCGATGGGGGCCACCGCAAAAGTCGGCGCGCTGGGCGATTCCCACTAGCGCCCGGCCGAATCCCCTCGGCTATGATGAGGGCCGCAGGCCGCCCGTTTGTTTTCCTGCCGTCTGCGTCTGCCCTCAGCCCACGCCGTCCTATGCCGCGCAAGCGCAAGACCGATCGCCCCGCGCGCCGCCCGCTGCGCGTCGAACGACTCGAAGACCGCGCGATGCTCGCGGGGGATTTGGAGTTGGTGCGGGATGTCAATAGCGTCACGCTCGAGGCGACGCCCCAGAACTTTGTCGATGTTGGCGGGGTACTGTACTTTAGCGCCCGCGACGGCGCGAGCGGCGACGAGCTGTGGAAGGGCGACGGGACAGCGGCGGGCACCGTGATTGTCAGGGACATCCGCCCGGGCGCCGAAGGTAGCTCTCCCCGCAACCTGACGAACGTTGGCGGGATACTGTTCTTCAGCGCCGACGATGGAGTGAGCGGCGCTGAGTTGTGGAAGAGCGACGGAACAGAAGTCGGAACTACCCGCGTCAAGGACATCAGTACGTTCTTCCCGGATAGCTCTCCTAGCAATCTGACTAATGTAGAAGGGTCACTGTACTTCACCGTTGCCAGCAGCCTGTCCCGTCTCGAGCTGTGGAAGAGCGACGGGACCGAAACCGGCACGGTACGTGTCTCGGATGTCCAGTTGGGAAACCCGGCATTCGTGCGCCCCTCGCTAACCAGCGTAGGGGGTTCGCTGTTCTTCGTCGCCGATGTCCCTTCGAGTGGTGAGGAGCTTTGGAAAAGTGACGGGACGCAGCAAGGGACCGTGCTCGTAAAGGACATTCGTCCGGGCTTTTCGGACAGCACGCCCGGGGGCCTGGTGAACGTGGGCGGAACGCTCTTCTTCACTGCGAATGACGGCGCGAGTGGGTTCGAGCTCTGGAAGAGCAATGGGACCGCGTCGGGCACAGTGCGCGTCAAGAACATCCAGGCGGACACGTTCGGCGCCTTCGGCAGCTCTCCCCGCGCCCTGACAAACGTTGGGGGAACACTTTTTTTCAGCGCTCTCGGCAAGCTTTGGAAAAGCGACGGAACCGAGTCCGGTACGGTGCACGTGAAGGACATACTGACCGGCGGCCCGTTTCAGCACCTCACGAACGTTGCCGGCACGCTGTACCTTGGCGCCAACGATGGAACGAGCGGCTACGAGCTTTGGAAGAGCGACGGCACCGAGGCGGGCACGGTCCGCGTCAAGGACGTCCGGTCTGGCACATCGAGCAGTTCCCCGCGATCTCTGACGAACGTAGAGGGCATACTTTACTTCGCCGCCGATGACGGCGCGAGCGGCCTAGAGCTTTGGAAGAGCGATGGCACCGAGGCGGGCACGGTCCGCGTCAAGGATGTCCGGTCCGGCGCCGATGGCAGCACTCCCACTTCCCTGACGAACGTGGGAGGCGCGCTCTACTTCAGCGCCAACGACGGCCTCAGCGGCCTTGAGCTTTGGCGGAGTAACGGGGCCGACGCCAGCACGGAGCGCGTCAAGGAGATCAGCTCGGGCTCGTCGGGGAGCTTTCCTAGCTGGTTGACCAACGTGGGTGGTACGCTGTTTTTCGTCGCTAGCGACGGAGTGAGCGGCACCGAGTTGTGGAAGTCAGATGGAAGCGGCGCGGTGCGTGTGAAGGACATCCGATCGGGATCGATTGGCAGCTATCCTCGCTCCCTTATCAATGTGAGCGGTACTCTGTACTTTAGCGCGAACGACGGCGTCAGCGGCCACACGACTTGGAAGAGCGACGGCACCGAAGCCGGCACGGTACGCAGTTGGGGTGGCGGTAGCTCCATGACGAACGTGGGTGGCGTGCTTTACTTTGCCACCGGCGAGTCCCGGGGGCAGCTGTGGAAGACGGATGGGACGCAGGAGGGCACGGTGCGCGTCAAGCACATCCGTTCGGGCTCGTATGGAGCATCCGTCCACTCGCTTACCAACGTAGGCGGTGTGCTCTACTTCGTCGCCAACGACGGCGTGAACGGGTACGAGCTCTGGAGGAGCGACGGGACCGAAGCCGGCACCGGGCGTGTGAAGGACATCCGTTCGGGCTCGTTGGGCAGCTACCCCCGGTACCTGACGAACGTTGACGGGAAGCTGTACTTCCGCGCGAACGACGGTGTGAGCGGTGAGGAACTGTGGAAAAGCGACGGTACCGAGACCGAGACCGTCGTCGTCAAGGAGATCCGTTCCGGCTCCTCAGGCAGCTCTCCGCGCTATCTGGCGAACGCGGGAGGAACGCTGTACTTCCGCGCGAACGACGGCGTGAGCGGGTACGAGCTCTGGAAGACCGACGGCACGGAGGCCGGCACCGGTCGCATAAAGGACATCCTGCCGGGCGCCTCAGGCAGCTCTCCGCGCACGATGACCAACGTCGGTGGTACGCTGTACTTCGTCGCGAATGATGGCGTGAACGGGTACGAGCTGTGGAAGAGCGACGGTACCGAGGACGGTACACTGCGTGTCAAAGACATCCGCAGCGGCAGCGGCAGCGCGCTCCCCTCAAGGCTCGCCAACGTGAATGGCGCGTTGTACTTCAGCGCCAACGACGGCGCGAGCGGCTACGAACTCTGGAAGAGCGACGGCACCGAAGCGGGGACCGTGCCGGTGAGGGTTTCGGATGGATCGCCTCTGCTGAACCTCACCGCGATCACCTGGATCGACGACCGTCTGTACGTCGTCGGCGCGCTACCCGACGTCGGCGCCGAGCTGTTTACCCAGGTTCTCCTAAATCCCCCCGCAGTCCCCGGGGACTTCGACCGCAGCGGCCTCGTCGATCAGCTCGACTACGCCGTGTGGGTAGCGGACTACGGCAGTGGCACGCGGCTCCGCGCCGATGGCAACGGCGACGGGGTTGTCAACGCGGCCGACTACAGCGTGTGGCGGGACAACCTGGGGGCTGCGGCGCCGAGCAACGTGACCGTTACCGCGATCGACGAAGCGCTTGCCGGAGTGCTTGCCGGAGTGCTTGCCAATCGCGTCACCCCAAACGTCTACGCGGCCGCTCCTCCGACGGAACGCACAGAAACGAAGCCGGTCGCCAAGCGCCAGGCGTTCGCCCCGACCCGCCGCGACGACCTGCTGCTCGTCCGCACGGCGAGCGCCGAATCTCGGGCCGAGCCGGCTGCGGCAAGCGCAAGCGCCGCGGCGATCGACGAAGCCCTCGCGTCGCTGGTCACCGAGTCGAAGCCGCGGCCACGCTTCACGCCGGCAGTCCGCGGCCTTCGGTAGACGACGAAGGACGAATAGCCGCCGATGGACGCAGATCAACGCAGATGAAGGAACACGAGGCTGCTCGCACGTCCTCTCTATCCGCGTGCATCTGCGTCCATCGGCGGCTATTCCTCTGCTTCCTTCGCGCGTATTCGGTGAACGTTCCGTGATCCACATCTTCTAGCCGCCCGCCTGGCGGGTCAAGCTTCGTCTTTCTCTGGCTTGGAGAAGGTCGATGGCGAACGTCGAGCGGGACTTGGCGAAGGAGCGGTGCTGGCGTGACCTGCTTAGCC
>JBOFFC010000178.1:0-16172 GCA_051648405.1 Lacipirellulaceae bacterium | reverse complement strand
GGGGGCCCTTTTTCGTTTTGAGCGGGCAGTGTGGGCAGCGGCTGATATCTGGTGGCTGACAGCCGATCGCCAACAGCCGATAGCTGACAGCCCGCCGCCGCTCCGGCGGCGCAAAGCTTGCCGGCGGGAACGGATTCTCCGTTCGGGCCGGTGGCGGGCGCTCGATCCTTGCTGCGAGGGGAGCCTGCGGCCGCCGCGACGTGCTGGCGCCGCAATCGCTCCCCGACGACTAGCTCGCGTCAGGGACGATGCGACGATCGAAGCAACCATCGCGCCGCGCCCTATCGGGGGCCCCGGCGGCGGAGAAACTCTACGGCACGCTGGCCGTGGCGATGGTCGCGTCGTTGTTCGTCGTCCGCGGGGCGTGGCTCGTTGCGCGGCCGCATGCGGGCGTCGAGCCGCACATGGCTGCCAGCGTCGCGGACGACCTCCCGGAAGGGATCACCGCCCAGGACCTGGCGACGATCGCCGCGGTCTGCCCGACGGCGCTCGGCGCGATGCCCGCCGAGTGGCGCAGGACGCTCGAGCCACGGCCATCGACGCCGCGCGCCGTCGATCCTACGGCGTCGGCCGCTCGGATCACGGGGCTCCGTTTCGCCGCGCGGGGCGAGGTGGGCCCGTTCGACGGCCCGATCATGGGCCCGGCCTTCGCGCCGGACAAGGCAAACGTCGCGCGGGTCGCGCAAGCCCTCCTCGGCAGCGGAACGTCGGCGAGCGGTGCGCCGACCGCCGACGGTTGGCTCGTGGATCCCGAGGCGTGGTACGTCCCTGAGGACGTGACGGGTGTCGAGCCGATTGCCCAAGAGGCGACGGACGAACTCCCGAGCGATCCGCAGATCGCGGAGACTCCGACAACGGAGCCGCCGAAGGGAACAGACCCGACGGCCGAGTCTCCCACGACCGAACCCGCCGCGCCGGTCACGACGCCGGCCGACCCACAGCCGGGGCCGCAATCCGAGCCTCCGACTACGCCGGAACTAGATCGTCAGCCCGAGCTCCGGCTCGAAGCACCGCCCGAAGCGCCGTTTGAACCCGCGCTCGACGATTCACAAGGCCGCGACGACCCGCGCAACGCGGCGAGCGAGGACCTCGCGCCGAAGGTCGAGGGGGTCCAGCCGGAGACGCCGAGCGATCCCGTTGTGCCGTGGCCTTCGGACGCCGACGTCGCTCGGCAAGAAGCCGAGCGGCGCGAGGCCGAGCGGCAAGAGGCGAAACGTCGTGAGGGGGCGGAGCACGCGACGAACCCCTCCGGCTTGCCCGAGCGCCGCGCCCCCGTGGCGGGTGACTCGAAGACCGGCGTGCCGACGCCAACCCGCGTGGCGCCCCCCGAGACGGCACCCCCCGAGACGGCGCCCAAGGAGGAACGCCGGCTGCGCAAACGGCCCGCGGCCGCGACCGAGCCGAAGCGCCCGAGCCCGTGGCGCGTGCCGGCGCCGCCGGAAGCCCCCGAGCCGCGGGCCGAGCCGCTTCGCGCTACCCCTTCAACCGAAGTGACGCCAGAAGCGCAGGCGCCGGACGACTCGATCACACGGATCGAGACGGAAAAGCCCGGGCCAGTCGCCACACCGTCGGCCCCGGTCGCGAAGCCGCGCGCGCCGCTGTTCAGCCCGCCTCCGCCTACGCCGCGGCCGCTCCCTCCGACGGGGCAGCCGATCGGTTCGCCACACGGCGACCGGGCAAAGGCCGTCGCCGAGGCCCGCGCCGCTGCCAAGGGGAAGTCGGCCGACGAGTCACACGCCGAGCTGTTCGCCAAAGACTGCTACCCCTCGGCGGCGAGCTGCGCGGAGTGCCACAAGTCGATCTACGACGACTGGAGCATCTCGAACCACGCCTACGCGTTCGTCTCGCCGATGTTCCACCGCTTCGAGGAGAAGATCACGCAGCTCAGCAACGGCACGATCGGCTACTTCTGCTACCGCTGCCACAGCCCGGTCGGCACGGTGATGGCGACCGAGCTCGGCTACGACCGCGCAACGCCTTTCGGCCAGTTGCCGCTCGTGGCGCGCGAGGGGATCACCTGCATCGCCTGCCACCGCGTGAACGAGCGCTTCGCGAAGACCAACGGCGAACGCCGCATCGTTCCGGGGGACGCCTACGCCCCGATGTACGGCGGGGTCGGCGGCTCGGGGGTGGCCGAGGCGATCGCCAAGAAGGCCGAGCTGAAGATCAAGACCTCGGCCGACGAGAAGGGCCCCGGCGTGCCGCTGCACCTCGAAGGGGCGTTCTTCGACCAGATCACCGTCAGCGAGGCCTGCACCAGTTGCCACCAGGTGGCAGTGCAGCCGGGGGTGAAGCTCGAGGTCGTGTGGGAGCAGTACCGGGCGAGCCCCGCGTGCAAGAAGGGGGTCACCTGCCAGGAGTGCCACATGGGGCGCGTTCCGGGCATGGCGGGGGGTTACGACTACGGAGCGATCGCCGAGGTCAACGGCAAGACGGTCGGCGAGCCGCGGAAGCTGCACAGCCACGTCTTCTACGGGCCGGGCTACTCGATCGCGCACCCCGGCGTCTTCCCGATGCACCCCAAGGCCGAACGCTGGAAGATCGACGAGTGGACGGAGTTCGACTGGCGCGCCGGTTGGGGGACCGACGACTTCGAGGACGCCGTCGATGACGGCAAGATCGCGGTCGCGTTCCCCAAGGTGTGGGCCGAGGCGGACGACCGCTGCGACGCGCGCGAGATCATCGACGACAACCTGAAGAAGCTCGCCCGCAAGCGCCAGTTCCGCGAAACGGTGATGGAGAACGGCTCGAAGGTCGATGGGCCCTTCTTCCGCGACCAGCCCGCGACGGGGCGTGACCTGCGGTTCGACTTCGTCGTCACGAACCTGAACGAGGGGCACAACCTGCCGACCGCGTCGCTCGGCGCGCAGCCCCAACTGTGGGCGAACGTGGTGCTCGTCGGCCCCGACGGCCGCCCCCTGTGGGAGACGGGCTACACCGACAGCAACGGCGACCTGTGCGACATCCACTCGGTCGATGTCCGCAAGGGCCGCCTGCCGTGGGACTCGCAGCTCTTCAACCTGCAGACGATGTTCCTGATCACCGGCGCGACGGGGACCGACCGCGAGTTCTACCTGCCGGTGAACTTGGACCTCGACCAGGTAGCGCAGTTGCGTCCGGGGGCGATCCCGGTGAGCGTGACCAACCACCCGCCGTTCATCCGCATGGAGAGCCGGTCGATCGCGCCACTGGGGAAGAAGCGCGTGAAGTACCGCGTGCCGGCCGAGCTGATGACCCAGCCGGGCCGCTACCGCCTGAGCTTCCGCATGCGGAACCGGACCGAGCCGATGTACTTCATGCGGCTGTGCGAATCGACCCCCGAGATGCACCGCGCGATGGTCGAAGGGACGCTCGACATCCACCTGTACGCGGTGGAGTTCGACGTCTGGCCGTGCGAGCCGCAGGGGGGCGCCGCCGCCCTGCAGTCGGAGACGTACCCCCGCTAGCCATGAGGCGCCTCGCGCTACCGCTGACGGTCGTGATGCTCTTCGGGGCTAGGGGAGCTGCGCGCGCGCAGTACGCGGCGCCCCCCGAGCCTGTCCGCGTGGCGGCGACCTGCGGCGTGTCGTCGGGCTACCAACCGGTGGTCGGTCGCTTCGGCCTGTTCGCGCCGCCGCCGCTGCCGTGCGCGCCGGTCGCCGCCGAAGCGCTCGAGCCCCCCAAGGGGCTCAGCCCGAAGCCCGCCCCCAGCGAGGTGAAAGGCGGCCCCAAAGCCGCCGCGAAGGCCGCGGCGAAGAAGCCGTCCCAGCCCCCCGTCCCGGAGCCCCGGCGCCACCCGCCCTGCATCGACGAGCGGGCGATCCTGGCGCCGTGCGACAACGGCGTCTTCAGCGCCGACGCGGTCTTCGCCCCCTACGACGCGTGCGTCGAGCAGAAGCCGTACAACGAAAAGGCGAACATCGACACGCAGCGGCCCCTCGTGGAGCTCGGCCTGCCGTTCTACGAGGGGGGCCCGCTGCCCGAGTCGAGTGACGTCTTGGGGCCGACGAACCTCGTGCAGCAGAAGTTCTACGTGTTTGGCGACTACCGCGCGGCGGGCGCGCAGAGCCAGCTCGTCGGGCAAGAGAAGTCCCAGCTCGCGCACCGGCTGAACCTCGACATCGACTACGCGTTCACCTCGACCGAGCGCGTCCACGCCTTCGTCGGGCCGTTCCAGGAAGAGAACCGCTTCATGCGACTGGAGGACGGCGAGTTCTTCAACGAGCTCGACTTCTTCCAGACCGACACCGACACGCTGTTCTTCGAGGGGGACGTCGGCCAGATGCTCGGCGGCTTCGAGGGGAGCTACGCGTCGTTCGACCTGCCGGTGACCTTCGGGCTCGTGCCGCTGTTGTTCCAGAACGGCGTCTGGATGCTCGACGCGGTGGTCGGCGCCGCGGCGACGATCCCCGCGCGGAACAGCCCGCTGCTCGACTGGTCGAACTTCGACGTCACGCTCTTCACCGCTTGGGACCGAGTCACCAGCGAAGCGTTCGGCGCTGACCAGAACGCCGGGGGTATCTTCGGCGCGACCACGATGATCGAAGCCCGCGGCGGTTACTTCGAGCTCGGCTACGGCTACGTCGATGACCAAGAGGGCCTGGGGCGCAGCTACCACAACATCGGCGCCAGCTACACGCGGCGGTACTTGAACGTAGTGTCGAACTCCGTGCGTGTGATCACCAACGCCGGTCAGGACACGGGCGCCCAGCGGCAAACGGCCGACGGCGTGCTGCTGCTCGTCGAGAACTCGCTGCTGACCGAGAACCCGTACAACGCGATCCCCTACGTGAACTTCTTCGCCGGCTTCGACCGCCCGCAGCCGCTGGCGCGCGGCGCCGCGTTCGGCGGGACGCTGTTCAACACGGGGGTCCTATTCCAATCCGACCTGCTTACCGCCTACCCGACACTCGACGCGACGGCAAACAACACGTGCGGCGCCGCGATGGGGCTCGACTTGATCGCCCCGGGGTTCGACCAGCAGGTGATCGTCGAGGTTGCCGTGCTGCACGCCATGGAAGGCGCCGACGAGCGGGTCGCGGCCGGCGACCAGGTGGGCCTGGGCGCCCGCTGGCAGAAGCAGTTGAGCACCGCCCACCTATTGCGCGCCGACGCGATGGTGGGGATGCTCGAGAACTCGGAAGACATCGCCGGGGCGCGCGTCGAGTACCGCTGGAAGTTCTGAGGGAGCTCTCGGCGCCCCTCTTACTTCACTCCCCCGACTTGCGTCGAGGGCTCCGATCGATCGCGCGTCAGCGAGGCACGACGTACCGGGGCTCGATCGCCAGCGGCGACACGTGGTAGTGATGGCACTGGGTGCAGTGGTCCCCCGCGGCGTGGGGGCGGTGGCACGCGCTGCACGAGGTCTTGGCGATCGGGGCGAAGTCGGCCGCGGCGGTTGGCGACTCGGAGCTGACGAGCACCAACTGCTTCGCCTTGGCAGCGGTTGCCTCAACCGGCGCCGCGGTGCTCTTGTGGCAGTGAGTGCAGTCGGCAAGCTCCGGCTGCGTCAGGTGCGGGCGGTGTGAGAACTTCGTGAAGCCGCGCGGCTCACCGAGTCGGTCGCGCCCGCGCCAGTGGATCGCGACGCGGCCTGTCGATCGCTCGACGCCGTGGCATTCGAGGCACTGCCCCGGCGCTTCAGGCCGCGCGAACTCGGCCAGGCACGCGTCGCGAAGCGCGGCGTGTTCGGCCGGCAGCGCGGCGATCAGGTCGAGCCACGCGCGCAGGAACGGGTCGTCGTGCCCGGCCGGGCGGTAGCGGAGCGCGAGGCCGCGGTCATCGACCCACCAGCCGCCACCGGTGCGACGGTCTTCGACCTCGTCGAACGCGGGGACCTTCGCCCCGTCGCGACGGAACCAACTCGCCTGCAGGTGGTCGATCAGCTCGACCGGCAACCGCCCGACGAAGTCGGCGAGGGGGCGCGGCAGCGGCTTGCCACCGAGGAGTTCGCGCAGTCGGTAGTCGAGGGTCGCGTGCCCCTCCTCCTGCAACTCGTCAAGCAGCGTGCGGAGCGCGGCGGTGAGCGTCGCCGCCGAAGCGACCGACTCGGGGTCCGACGCGTCGATATCGAAGAACGAGAAATCGGGCCCCAGGTGCTCGATGGCGACCTGCGCGGCGGGGTCGGCGGCGAGGAGCAGCTTCATCAACGCCGGCAGAGCGCCGTCAAAATCCCCGAGTGCGGCGGGTGGCCAGTCCTTGACCGACTCTTCTCCGGAAAGGGCGGCCGCGTCGAGCGTCGGTAGGCTGAGCACCGCGACTCCCCGCGCGAGGCTCTGCTGGAGGTCCGCGTCGTGGCACGCGGCGCAGGCGACGTGGTAGTCGGCGCGGGCCGTGAGGTCCCCGGTGGCGTCCTCGACGTGGCACACGCGGCAGTCGAACGAGTTGCCGCTCTTGGCGTAGTGCTGCGACGCGTGCGACGCGTGGCTGAAGGAGACGCGTGTGGCGCCGCGGTTCGGCCAGTCGCCGAAGTCGGGGTGATCGGTTGCGAACGAGGCGTAGCGCTGCGTGTGGCACGCCTGGCAGCGGGCGTCGGTGATCGCGGCCAGGTCATGCTGCGGGCCGCGGTGCTCCTGGTGGCACACGGCGCAGGCGACGGGGTCGTCGTGCGTCGTCCCGCGCGGGGCCCCGCCGACGCTGAGCGCGGCGAGCGAGGCGATCGTTCTCCGGCGCTTGCCGTCGGATGCATCGAGGGCGCCGGCGCCGAGGCCGTGCGCCAGGAGCGGCTCGGCGCCGTTGGCCGCGAGCTCTTCGTGGCAGTTCACGCAGAGCGATGACTGCGTCGAGTGGTGGTTCGTGCCGGCGCCCGAGACGGCACTCGAAAGCCAAGCGAGCGGCGAGTCGTCGGCGCCGGGGTGGCAGGTGGCGCAGCGCTGGCCGCTGTCACCCCGCAACGCGTCCTCGCGGGCGAGGACCTGTGCGTGCTGCGAAGTGAGCGGCCCGGGGGCGAGCGTCTCGTTTCGGTCGCTAGAGCCCAGCACGATGAGCAGTGCGCCGACCGTCGCGAGCGCCGCGCCACGGAGCCAGCGACCGCGGAGCGTGCGCAGCGACGGCTTCGGCCGGCACTGCTTCGTGTGGCAACAGCGGCCGTCGGGAGTCGGCCCCGCGGCGGGCGCCGTGCCGTCGTTCGGCGTGTCGCAGGGGCCGCCGCGGATCTCGCTGCGGTTGCAGACCCAGCGGTCGCCGACGCGCGCGGGTTGGCACTCGGCGCCGCCGGGGCAGCGGCCGCCGGGGGTCGGGCCCACCGTGCAGGGGCGCCCGTCGCAGTCGAGCCCGCAGAGCCACGCGAGGTTCGGTCGGTCGTAGCGCGGGGCTTCCCCTCCGCCGCGGTTATTCAGTGTTGACCTCGTCGAGTCGTTCACGATGGCCCCCCGCGGAACGCCAGGGCCAGCACGCCATGCGCGGCGCCGAGGAGCAGCAGTGACCAGGTGAGCGCGACGTGACCGAACAGCCAGATTTTCAGCAGCCCCTGTCGCGCAGCGTGGAAGTCCAGGTCGTCCTTCTGCCGCACGAGCGCGAAGAGCCGCTCGCTCGCTTGGCGTTCGGGCTCGCTCAGCACGCGGCGCAAACCGCCGAGCTCGCGGAACAACCGCTTGCGCGTCCCGGTGCTGGGGCGGAGCGTGTACGCAAGCGCCCGCGGGCGGTGCAGGAAGCCGTGGACCCGCTCGGTGTAGAAATCGGCGAGGGTCGTCGAGCCGGTGGCGATCACGCCACGCAGCACCGCCTCGCGGGCCTCGAACTGCACGCGGCGCCGCAGACGCGGGATCCGTTCGTAGACGAACTGCTCGCCGGCGCGGGCCAGTTGCTTGGGGATCGTCCTGCTCCAGTAGAGCCCCACGAGGCCGCTGACGAAGGTCGCTGCGTACACGGCGGCGAGCGCCCCTTCGAGCCACCCGTCGGGCCATCGCAGGCCGACGTGCAACAGCGCGAGCGCGCCGGAGGCGAGGCCCGTCGCGACGTGGACGCGGACCCACGTCGTCGCCGAGCCGACGGGGAGCCCTTGCAGGCGCTTGCGCAGTTGCAGCGCGGCGAGGCCGACGACGGCCGCGTAAAGGAGTAGCCCCGTCGCCTGGCCGCTACGGGCCAGCGTCGCGTCGAGCTGCCCGACCCACAGCGCGAACGCGGCGACGGCGGCCCCGAGCGCGGCGGCGTACTTCATGCGGCGGTGCGCGCGGCGGGTCATCGGTCGCCCCACCGCGCGAGGGACGTCGGATCGGTCAGGTCGATGCGCACCAGCGCGTCGTGGGGGCAGGCGTGTTGGCACGCGGGGCCGGACCACTCGTCGACGCACAGGTCGCACTTCGTGGCCCGCAGCAGCGGGCGACCCGTCGTTTCGTCGATCGCGATCCCCCCTAGCGACTGACGCAGCTCGACCATCTGGATGTTGTCGTAGGGGCACGCTTCGGCGCAGACCGTGCATCCGATGCAGGTCGCGTCGTTGATGCGAACGACACCGCTCTCGGGGTCGCGGTGGATCGCGCCGGTGGGGCAGCCGATCATGCAGACCGGGTCCGCGCAGTGCATGCAGGCGTGTGCGAACTGGTAGTGGTCGAGCGTCGGCCCCTGGCGGATGAAGCGCGGGTTGCCGTCGTGCGTCGCGGCGCAGGCGCGGACGCAGTCGTCGCAGCGCGTGCAGCGGTCGAGGTCGATCACCATCGCCTCGGCGCCGTTCACGAACCGGCGATCGACGAGGAAGTCGAGGCGCCGCGAGCGTTCGCTCGCGTCCCCTTCAACGCCGGTCGTTGTCGCCAGCCACCGGCGTTCGCTCTCCGACAGCCGCGGCGCGACTTCGACGAAGAACACGGGCGCGGGGAGCTTTAGCACATCCACGTAGCCGACTCCGCGCAGCGTGCGGCGCCAGACGGGGGCGTCACCCCGGCCGTGCGCGGCGAGCAGTTCCTCGCCACCGAGGACCGCGCCCTTGCCGACGTAGGCCGTCGTCCGTTCACTCGCCCCGAAGGGCTCGGCGACGCGCGCGAAGCCGCTCCGCACCAGCAGCAACCCCTCGATCGGTTGCCCCGCCTCGACGATCAGCGGCTCGCGGAGCGAACGTTGGTAGGAGTCCCGCACGAGCGTCTCGTCGTGGTCGTCGTCGCGCCAGTCGAACGAGCCGTAGGTCGTGAACTCGATCGCCGCGGCGACGCGCGCCAGGGCCGCGTCGTCCAGCGAAGCGAGGAGCGGCGTCTCGCGGAGGTGGACCCGCAGGCTGTTCTGCCGATAGAGCCGCTCGACGTGGTCGCGCAGCGCGGGGCCCCAACGCATCAGGTCGCGTAGCCCCTGCCAGCGGACCTCGAGCAGCACCACCGGCGTCTCGGTGAAGACGCTCGCCGAGCGTGGCGATCGAGTCAGTGCGGCGAGCTCGCCGAACAGTTCGCCGGGGAGCAGCCGCGCCGTTCGCGTGCGGCCGAGAACCGAGGGGACGTCCTGAAGGAACACGCCTTGCGCGGCGGCGACGGGCGCCTGGCCCTTGGCGAGGCGCTCGACGCCGGCGTCGCGTTGCAACAGCCGCGCGACGAACTTGCCGAGGAGCCCTACTCGCTTTCGTTCGCCGCGGCCCGTCGCTTCGGCGCCGAGCGGGTCGATCGCCACCCGCAGCGTTCCGTCGAGCACCAAGAACGCGCTGCCGCCGTAGTCCCCTTCGCGGACGACCAGCTCGGCCGGGGCGTAGCGGACCACGCGGGTGTCGTTCCGCAGGATGCCGTCCAGCGGCGTCGCGGTCGGGAACGCGGCGGGGTCCATCCGCACGAACGGTTCGATGCGTCGCAATCGCTCGACGACGGCGCTGGTCATCGCGGGCGAGAACGGCGCGTCCCAGCGCTTCGGCATGGCGACGGCGGCGGTTGCGGTAGTGGTCGGCATGCGGGGCGCGCTCGGGGGCTACTTGTACTGCGCGGCGGTTGGCAGCAGCGCATCGACGGCGGCTAGCTGCGCTCCGTCGGCATCGCGCGCGAAACTGTAGGCCGCTTCCCCCACCGCGTCGGCCGCGGCGCGGATCGCGTCGCCGTTGCCGAGCTTCAGCTCGACCTCCGACACAGCGGCGAGCGCCGGCAACAGCAGCGGGTGGTCGAGCCGCCGCTGCAAGTCCCACAGCGCCTGCTTGCGGCGCGCTGCGCGCTCGGCTGCCGTCTTTGCGAAGAGGCCGGCCCCCGACACTTCGCTCACCGCGCGCAGGCTGTACTCCAGGTCGGCCATCACGCCAACGACGTGCATCACCCGCAGGCGCTCGGGGCCACTGGGCTCGTTGGTCACGCCGTCGGAGCGGACGAAGTTGTGGCGCACCATCCCCTGCGACCAGGCGACGAAGTCGAAGTTCGCACTCCCCGCGGGGTGCTGGCCGATATCAACAAGGTCTTCGTTGGGGGTCGTGTGGCAGTCGAGGCACTGCCTTGCGATCAGGTAGACGTTCGACGGGTTGTTCATCCCGAGGGCGATCGCCGCGTCGCGGCGCTGGGCGCGGTGATCGGGGGACTCGGTCTGGCGCGTGACCCCGGGGCCGTACTCGGCGTGGACCTCGATCCAGTCGAGCGCCGGCCCGTGGCACGACTCGCACGACACGCCCGAATCGACGCGCACGCGGCCCCCCTCTTCTTTGCGGGTGTAATGGCAGCGAACGCACGTGTCGTTGCGCTTGACCGAGCGGAGCCCGAGCCGGTCGGTGATCGCCTTCGCCTCGGGCTTGCGATGGAGCTCGTCGTAGCACAGGCAGTGGGGCGTCCCCTCCCAGGTGCGGACCTCGGCGGGGTGGCACTTCTGGCAGGCCATGCTGCCGACGACCTTCGACGGGTCGAACGAGTCGCCGCCGTTCTTCGCGGGCTCTTGACTGTGCGCCGGAAGGGCCAGCAGCGCGCCGATCAGCACGCCGGCGACGGTCGAGAGGGTCTTCGCATCCATGCGATCGGCGCTTCCAAAGAACGGGGGGTCAGGCTTCGATCAGCACGGGGCCGCGCGGGACGCTGATGCACGCCAGGCACTCCCCCTCGCCGACGCGCGCCCCGGGGGGCTTGAGCGTCGCGACGGCGCCCTCGACGACACGCACGCGGCACGCACCACAATTCCCCGCCCGGCAGCCCGACGCGACCGGTACGCCGCGGGCCTCGGCCAGGTCGAGTAGCGTGGCGTGGGCGCCGTCCCAGGCGCACGGCTCGTCGAGCGCGCCGAAGCGGACCGCGCTGCCGATCGCCCGCTGGGCCGCCGACGCCGCGGCGCGACTCGGAACGCTCGCCGGGCCGAACGCCTCGTAGTGGATGCGGTCGTCGGGCACCCCCCAGTCGAGCAGCTCGGGTACGAGCGACCGCATCCAAGCGGCCGGCCCGCAAAGGTAAAAGTCGAAGTTGTTGCTCGGCAACTCGCGCCGGAGCGTGTCGATTGCGACGCGGCCGCGCAGGTGGTAGTCGGCGCCGAGGCGGTCCTCGACGCGCGGGCGCGTGTAGGCGATCCGTAGGCGGACACTTTGGGGGTCGCGCAGCACCTCGTCGATCGCTTCGCCGAACAGCCGCTGCGAGCCGTCGCGGAAGACGAAGCAAGCGACGGTCGGCGTGGGCCGGCGCGCGTGGCGGATCGTGGCCAGCATGCTTGCCAAGGGAGTGACCCCGACCCCGGCGCCCAGCAGCACGGCGGGGCGCGCGCTCGTCGGGTCGAAGAAGAACGCCCCGCGCGGCGCTTCGCAAAGCAGCGCGTCGCCAACCGCGACGCGGTCGTGCAGCCACGAGCTCGCGAGCCCGGCGGGAGACTTGGGCGCGCCGGGGGGTGGGCCCTGCCGCTTGACGGTGAGCCGGTAGTAGTCGCCGCGTGGCCGGTCGGAGAGCGAGTAGCACCGCAAGGTTAGGGCCGCTCCGGGGACGATCGGCAGCGCGACGGTTAGGTACTGGCCGGGCAGGAAACGCGGCAGCGCGATCCCCTCGGGGTCGGTCAGGTAGAACGACTTTACCCCCGGCGCCTCGTCGATGACGGCCGACACACGCAGCGGGCGGCGACCTTCCCAAGCGAGCGCGCGGTCGAGCCGCGCCCGGGCGGCGAGCGCGGCCGCTTCGACGTCGCGCTTCAGGGTAATTGCGTCCGAGTCGGCACGCTGTCGCTCGCGGCGCCGCTGGCGCCACACGTCGCCGAGCCCGGCCACCGCTTGCGTCGTTACGAAGCCTACTAGGAGCAGCCCGACGCAGTAGAGCAGGGGGTCGGCGGGCGCCAGCATGCGTGGATGCGCTTCGGGGGACGGGCTTTGCGACGCGGGGACGCATTATTCCGCGACCTCCGCACACCGTCTAGAACAGTCGCCGCTCGTGCCGATGCTTCGGTAAGCGCGACGTGCGCTTCACCCCCGGCGCGCCCGCAGGCACGATGGTCGAACTCGCTCTCTACTGTCGCGGTCGGCTGTCGATCACGCCGCTCGGCGCAAGGGGCGTCGTTGCGAGCCGCTTGCCTGCGAGCGAGTGGGTCGTGGCGTCGCAGGGGGACAAGCGCGGCCCGGGGGCTCACCTCTCGTTCGAGCGAGCGCTCACGGGGGTCAGGGTGCGAGGTTCGGCACGAGTCCGCAGCGCCACAACGCGTGGCGTCGAGATCGTGGCCGAGCCCGATGCGTGGCGCGAAGGGATCGTTCTAGCAACGCCAGCGATGCTGCACGTTGGGGACACGCTGCTCGAACTCGTCGATCCAGCGTCGCCGCAGCGCACGCAGTTGGTCAAACTCGCGACACTCCGTTCGACGAGTGGACCTACCGACAGCGGAGCCCCACGGAGTCGCCAGCGCTGGATTCGAGCCCTCGAGTCGCTCCACCGCTGGTCGGCGACTCCCGCCGAGGCGTTCGCCACGGCGATCGGGCTGGCCATCGACCCGATCGGGCTCGACGGGGCGATGGTGCTACGCCGCACTGCGGGCGACTCACGGGGGTGGGAGGTCGCGGCGAGTTCGCTCGTGCGACCCGAGCGGGGGGTGTGGGCAGACCTGTCGGTCGCCGACCGGCTCGTCGAGTCACCGCAGACTTGGTTCGAGCCGCCCCAGGAAGCCCCGACCGACGGCTCGATCCCGCACAGCGACGCGCGCCCTGCGCACGTCGTCGCTCCGTGGTTCGACGCCGCGGGGCGGCTGGTAGGGGGGCTGCTCGGCGTACGCCGCGTGCAACCAGGCGAAGGCCCGCGCGGCGTGCCGCGGAGCGACGCGGACCTCGTCGGGCTGGTCGCCGAGGCGCTGACGGCGGCGATGACGCAGCAGACGACCACTTCGCGCGCGACACGACGCCGAGCGCTGGTTGAGCTGTCGTTCGCCCACGCCGATGCGGCGCAGCGCCCCGTGAGCCGACGCAGCGCGGCCTGATTTCTCCCCCACCCCCTTCACGGAGAAGGGGACAGGGGGTCAGGGGAGCGGGCCTCCCGGGTATCCGCCTTCCAACCCCCACCGCGCCGCGCGCAGGCAGAGGGAGGGGGACCCGACTTCGTTCCTAGCGAACGATCTCTTCGCCCCCGGTCGCCGCCAACGGCAGCCGCCGCGCGAGCGCCTGGGCGCCCTGCGTCGCCGGCGCCACGACCTCGTCGTCCGGCCACATCGCGCGGACGATCGCCATCACCGGCAACGAGCGCTCCGCGGGCTCGAGGAGCATCGGCTCGTCGTCGCGCGCGAGAACGGCGTGGGCGATCGCCCCGCCGCGACGCTTGCCGATGATCTCGCCGCATTGGCCGATCACGGACAGCCCGGCGCCGGTGAGCTCGACCTCGCACGCCAGGTCGTCGAAGGGGACGGGGCGTTCGGGATCGAGGTTCCAGGCTGTGTACAACGATGCGCAGGGGCGGCATCCGAGGCGCTGATTCAGCCCCACGATCACGGTCCGATCGAGGGCCCCTTGGCGGGCGTTGGCGTTGGCGTGCAGGCGCGACAGACGTCCGCCTTCCCAACGGGCGTCGCGGAGATCAACCCGCGCGGCGCGCCACGAGACGCCGGCAGCTCCGTCGAGCCGCGGCGCGAAGTCGATCGCACCGGTCGCTCCGCCGCTGCAATCGCTGAACGTGCCGTTCGCGGCGCAGAGCGCCTCGTAGACGCCGCTGAAGGCGCCGCCGCGCGCTGCCTCGACAGGCATCGGCGCCCCGGCGAGCAGCCAGCACGGCACGTTCGCCTCGCCGGTTGTGACGACGAGCTTGGCGAGCGGCTCGGCGCCGGTCACGTCGTGTGAAAGGGAGACGAGCGGCGTGGCGGACGGTCGCGCGGCGCCGAACGAGTCCTCGACCCACGCCCGCAGCGAGACGAGCGCCGGGCCCTGCTCGGAGAGCTCGCACCGCAGCCCACGCCAGCACGAGCAGGTCCCTTCGGGGGAGGTGACGAGCACGCTGTTTGCTTGGAGCGTGGCGAGCGCGCCGTCGTGCTTGGCGATCCGGCTGGCGATCGCGGCGCCGCACAGCGCGGTCGATTCGACGGAGAGCTCGCGCACGGCGACGACCCACTGACCGCGCGAACGGACCCACCGGGCGCGGTCGCAGCGGGCGATGCGGCGTCCGGTCGCGGGGTCGGCGATCCGCAGCCCTTCGACCTCGATCACCCCGGGGCGCGGTGTCGTCACCCGGTCGCATTCGAGCCGCAGCCCCACCGCGTCGCTCACCTGCCGCATCACCGTGCCGCGCCACTGCGGGTGGCAGCGAACGCCAACGAGTATCGCGACGGCGAGCGTCGGCAAGACGCACGCGAGGAAGAACGTTGTCCTGCACAGACGACGCTGGATTTTCTCTCGGAGCATCCCTGCGCCAATCGCCTCGCTGCCGGCCTATACCGCGCAGTCGTGGCCGTCCGCCCCGGGCAGCACTACCGCTCGCGCGCCATCGTCAGAAACAGGTCGTAGCGGGCCCGCATTTCGGCAAGGCTGTCGCCTCCGAATTTATCGACCAACGCGGCGGCAATCTCGAACGCAACCACCGCCTCGACGATGATGCTAGCGGCGGGAACCGCACACACGTCGGAGCGCTCGTAGCTAGCGTCGGCCGGCTCTTTGGTGACAAGATCGACGCTCGCCAGCGGCTTGGCGAGCGTGCTGATCGGCTTCTTCGCCGCGCGAACGACGAGCGGTTGACCGTTGGTCATCCCCCCCTCGAGCCCGCCGGCGTTGTTCGTCGGGCGCGTGAAGCCGAGCGAAGGCGTGTCGCGCTGCGCGGGGTCGAAATGGATCGGGTCGTGGACCTGCGAGCCGGGCCGGCGGGCGGCCTCGAAGCCCAGGCCGATCTCGACCCCCTTGATCGCTTGCACCGCCATCACCGCCTGCGCCAGCTTGCCGTCGAGCTTGCGGTCCCATTGGGCGTGCGTCCCCAGGCCGATCGGCAGGCCATCGACGCGGACCTCGACGACGCCGCCGAGGGTGTCCCCCCCCTTGCCGGTCGATTTGATGTGCTCCTTGACCGCTTCGTCGCCCTCGGGGCAGAGCGAGTAGACCTCGCTCGCGTCGCGTAGCGCACGCAGCTCGGTGAGTGAACCGGCCCGCGGCGGGAGCGCCTCGCCCCCCAACTCGACGACGTAGCCGAGGGTCTCGATGCCGAATTCCTTGAGCAGCAGCTTGGCGAGCCCGCCGGCGGCGACACGCACGGCCGTCTCGCGGGCGCTCGAGCGCTCGAGGATCGGGCGGATGCCCCCCAATGTCTTGATCGAACCGGTGAGGTCGGCGTGCCCCGGCCGTGGGCGAGGGAGCTCTTCGAGGCGCTCGAGCTTGAAGTCGCGGTTGACGACCTCCAGTGCGATGGGGCTGCCGAGCGACACGCCGCGCCACACGCCGGTGCGGACATCGACCGTGTCGGTCTCGATCCGTTGGCGCCCGCCGCGGCCGTAGCCCCCTTGGCGGAGCTTGAGGTCGGCGTTGATCGGCGCGACGTCGAGCGTCACCCCGGCCGGGAAGCCATCGACGAGCGCGATCAACGTCTGTCCGTGCGACTCGCCGGCGGTCCAGTAGCGGAGCATAGAGTGTCGGTCGGAGTGGGGTGACTGGTGGTAGCCCTTCAGTTTACCTCACGCCCGGAGGGGCTGCCATTCGGCGTAGGGAGCGGCTTTCGCACGGAAGAAACGCTCAACGAGCGCGCGTAGGCGAGCCGCGAGTTTGACCGGGGTTTCGCGGGGGGCGATACTGAAGAAGGACTAGTCTTAAGGCGCCGGGACGCAGTCATGGACGCCCTGAACACGCAAGCCGACGAAGTCTTGGCGCAGGCTTTGGCGCTCCCGGTCGATCAACGCACCGC
>JBOFFC010000177.1:0-10088 GCA_051648405.1 Lacipirellulaceae bacterium | reverse complement strand
GAAGAAGCCGCCGACCACCGGCAAGAACGCCCCCGCGAAGCCGGCCTCCATCAAGCCCGCGCCGGCGAAGAAGCCCGACGCCCCCCCCGCCAAACGGAAGCCGCGGTGATGAGGGGCGCGCCGCCGGCGAGCCCCACGGCGACGGCCCGTGCGGCGTGGTTGACGGCCGCCGCGCTCGCGCTGACGCTCGTCACGCTCTGGGTGCCGCGGCGCACGCTGGCGACGGAACCCCGCGAGGCGATCGCGCGGTTCGCCGTGGCGACTCCCGACGCGGACCGCGCTCGTGGCGCCGACTTCGCGGCCCGCGCGCGAGCGCTGCGGAAGCGCGGCGACGTTCGCGGCGCCCTCGCCGCGTGGCGCCGCGCCGCGCGGTGGGACCCGGCGATCACCGAAGCCCCCGCCGAGGCGGCCCGCGCCGCTTCCGAGCTGGGACGCATCGACGAGGCCGTCGGCCACGCCGTGCTGGCGACACGCGCCAGCGACGAGTTCGGGCGCACGACCGAAGCCGGCGCCTTGGTCCGGCGCCTGTCGCAGCGCGCCGCGCAGTCGCAGGACTGGGCCGCCGCCCAGGAGCTCTGCGCGCGGCGTTTCGAGCTCGCTCCGGTGGGGAGCGCCGACCGCCGTGACGCCGCCAACAGCGCCGCGAGCGCGGCTTACCTGTCCGACGACTACGCGGCCGCCTCGGAGTGGTTCAGCCGCCTCACCGAATCGCTGGAGCGCGCCCCCGCCGCGCTGCGGCAAACGCCCCCCGGCCTGTGGGACGCGGTGGTCGCCGGCCACGTCGGCGCCGACCGGACGGACCGCGCGGCCGCGGCGATCGAGCGGCTCGCGAACTCTAACCCGGCGCCCGGCCACGTGGCGCTCTGGACCGCCGCCGTCGCAGAGGCCGACGGCCGCCCGACCGAGGCCCTCGACGCGGCCCAGAGGGCGCTCGCCGAGATCGACGCCGATTCACCGCGAGCGCGGCTGGCGCTCGCCGTGTACGTCGAAGCGCTCGGGCTCACGAACCAACAAGACCGCGCCGTGGTCGAGCTCCGCCGCCTGCGGCGCGAACGGCCCGAGTTGGTCGAAGGGTGGTTCGCGCTCGTCGATGCCCTGGAAGCCGCCGAGCTCCCGCGAGAAGCCCTCGACGAGTCGGCGGCGCTGCTCGAAGCCGCGCTCGACGCGGCGGCGCTCGACCCCGATCGCGGGGCCAACCTCGGCACTCCCGACCGGACCGTCCGCCGCGCCGCCGCGAAGCAGATCGAGCTGTTGGCCGCGAGCACCAACGCCGAACGACTCTGGCGGCTCGTGGAGCGCCTTGCCGACGAGTGGCAGACGCTTGACCCCATCCGTGGGACGCTGGACGCGGCGATGATCGGCGACGACGGCAACCCAACGCCGATGGCCGAGCTCGCCGCCTCGTGGCTCGCTCGGCAACAACCCGACGAAGCGTCCGACGCCCGCCTGTTGGCGGGGGTCTACGTCGCTGCGGCTGCGCGACGGTTCGCCCTCGGCGAGCCGCTGCTCAAGGAGTCGTTTGCGCGTCCTTGGGCGCCGGTGAGTCCCAACTCGTCAAGCGACGCGGCCGCTCCAACCGCAGAATGGATCGATTACTTGAGAGTCGATCGTGCTTCGCACTGGAGCGCCGCCGCGACAGAGGCAGGCGAACCGCTTATTGGCGCCGCCGCAATCGAACTTGCCCTAAACCGAAGAGATGGCTTCGTCAGCCAGAACCCCACGCTCCATCGGTATCTTGGCGACTTGCTCTCAAAAGCAAGTAGTGTCGCGACAGACCCCGCAGAACGAGATCAGCTCGCACTGCGGGCAATCAAGGCGATCGACGAAGCGCGACGTCTGGCCCCGCAATCGATCTACGCGGCAACGGGTAAGGCCTGGGTCCTGGCGACACTTAACCGGCGCGACGAAGCGGTCGCCGACGCGCTCGCCGTCATCGCGAAGTTCGACTCGCCCGCGTCTCCGCTGACCGACCCGGCCGACCGAGAAGTCATCAATCGGCTGCGGAGCTACGCGACGATCCTGCTCGACGGGCGCGACCTGCCGGGGGACGCCGAGCTGGGGGACGAGCTGCTCGAGCAGGTGCTCGACACGCAGCCGCTGGCGGCGGGGGCTCGCAACGACCTCGCCTACCGCTGGACCGAGCGCCGAACGCACCTCGACCGCGCCCTGCGGATGGCGCGCGAGGGGGTCGAGGCCGAGCCCGAGAACGGCGCGTTTTGGGACACGCTCGGCTGGGCCGAGCACCGCTACGGGCGCCACACCGAGGGCGCCGCGTCGCTGGCCCGCGCCGTGCGCCTCGCCGAGGCCGGGCCGATGACCGCCGACGACGCGGTGCTGTACGAGCACTGGGCCGCGGCCCTCGAAGCGACCGGCGACCACCTGGCGGCCGAAGCGGCGAGGGCCCGTGGGCTGCGCCTGACGCGCTGACTCGTTGACGCGGCGTGGTCCGTCGCCAGTCGTCGCGTGTCGCGTCGTACCCCACGAGCCCCCCCGGCGCGAGCCGCGGGAGCGCTCTTCCCTCTTGGCAGAGCGTCAGTCGAGCACGGGCTCCGCTTCGACCTCGTCGTCGTCCCCTGCGAAGACGCCCACTGCTTCTTGGATCGCGGTCAGTTCGGCGAACTCAGCGTCGCTCATCGTCTGGGTCTCGCGGTACTCCAGCGCCTCGGGGTCGGCTACATACTCGACTTCGCCGTGGTTCTCGACGACCAAGCGATGGATCGTGTCGAGGTCGGCGCGAAAGAACTCCTTACGCAGGTTCACGCGATTCAGCCGACGGAAGTGCAAGGCGCGGTGCAGCAGGTTCTCAAGCCTCGGGGCGTCGTTGCACGAGATCATCATGTGGACATCGAACGGGAACGGGACCGAGGCGTCACCCAGTTCCTTGACCCTGTCGAGCGGTTCGAGCCGTCGTGTCATTCCGACCTTGTAGACCCCGTCTCCGAAGGCCCCGAGGTTCGACACGACGTAGATGTGACCGGCCTTGGTGAGTTGGGCCATGGACTTCGCGCGCTCGGAGCGGGCTTCGGCCTCGGCGAGCTTCTGGCGGAGCATGTCGACCTCTGCGGAATGCTCGCCGTGGGCCCGCGCAAGCGCCTCGCTGAGGGCCTTCTCGACGGCCCGCTGCTCGGCCTCGACCCGCTTTCGCTGCTGCTCGATCTCACGCTCGGCACGCTGCTCTTCGCGGATCTGGGCCTTGATGCGGTTTTGCTCTTCTCGCTCGAACTCTCGGCGAACGAGCGCTCCGTAGTCGAGGTCCAACGACTCCAATAGCTGGCGTTCACTCGCTTCGGATACCTCGACTTCACGCTCACGACTCGATGCGATCAGTTGGCGTAGCTTCTCTTTCTGCGCTGGGTAATTGCGTGCTGTCATCTTTGCGCGGATCAGTTTGGCGCTCTCGTCGAACAACTTCGATCCCAGACGGTCTACCTCTGCTTTGCGCTCGTTCGCGTTGTTAAACAACTGTGCGGCATTCGCTCGAACAGTTGCGACCTCGCTGAGCACTTTAGACGTCTCCTCTGAGATGCGCCGTTCGTTCTCGGCTCTCGCAAGATTCAGCGCGGCGCGCTCGTCAGTGACCATCCGTTGAAAATCTGCCCGCAAGCGTTCTCGCTCCTCCGCCGTGCGTCGCGCGTTCTCGGCCTTCGCGAAATCTAGGACGTCTCGCTCACCGGCTATGCGACGTTCATTTGCTTCGCGGTCGCGATTCAGTACCTCGCGTTCGTCCGCGACGATCCGGTTGAACTCTGCCTTCAGTCGTTCCCATTTGGTAACGGCCTCCATGCTACTTCGGACCGCATCATCGATTGCGGCCCTCAGTTGCTTAGCGTCTTGCTGTGCGCGGCTCTTGTCGGCACGGACGGTGGCGTAGGCAACCATCGGCACAATCCCTACCGCGATGGCTACCAACCCGATGAGCGCAGCGCCGACCGCGTCGCCTGCGAGCCCGTTCAGTACTGCGGCCGATCCGGCAAGCACGCAGATCCAGACGCATACAACCGCCGCGTACTCCAGCGGTCGGCGCGACGGCGGCGACGGAGTTGTTGTTGGTGGGCCTGGCCGCTGGTCGGATAGCTTGCCGAACGTCACCCGCTCCTTGCACCGCGGGCACGTTTGCTCGGTCGCGAACGCCTGTTCGGTCGCCGAGACGCGAGCCCCGCACGCCGGGCAGTAGCGCGATACCTTGACTTCGGACATCCTCGATCCAACTGCTAGCGACGCCGGGAATCCCTCTTGCGGGCTGCCAGCCTAGCTTGCCGCTGGCGTCGCTTCCACAAGCTCAACCGCGCACCCGACAGCGACTTGGGTCGTTTGCCCCACTGCCGCGGGCCGCGGCCGGCGCCTCATCCCCTGAGCCTCCGACGCCAGCCGGGGGAGCGCCGCGGCGAGCGGCCCGGACGTTCCTTGTCGAGTCGCTCGGCGGTGCGCTCCGAGGGCCTGCGCCCTTTGGCTCAGCGATCGAGCTGCGCGAGCGGCAAAGCGCCGTGTCCGTCGTCACGGGGGGAAGCGGGTCGTTCCCCCGGCGCAGCCAATGGCGAAGGGGGGGGCGGCCCCGTCTAATGGCGAGTCAATCGCGGGCCGGGGCGTGTTCCTTCAGCGAACCGCCCGGCCCCTGACTACCCCGCCACGGCGTGCCGCGCACGCCCTCGGACTGATCCATGCACGAAGAGCTCCGCCACGCGGTCCTTTCCTACACCCGCAACCCGGCGTACCGCGCGGTCAAGCCGCGGGTGATCGCCGAACGGCTGGGCCTGCTGGGGGAAGCGGCGGAGGAGCTCAAGAAGACGATCAAGAAGATGGTCCGCGCCGGCGATGTCGAGTTCGGCCCCAACCACCTGGTCGTGCCGACCGACGCGGCGCACCCGGCGCGCGAAGCGCTCGGGATGGGGCGGCCCGCCAGGGCGCACGCGAGCCCCGCCGCGGAAGCGGCCGCGGTGACGATCGACGACGACGCTGGCGCCGAAGAGCTCGCGAACCCCGCTCCTGACGAGGATCCCGAGGCCGGCGCCGACGCCGAACCCGCGACGCCCCCGCCGATGCGCCGCGCGTCCGGCGGCAACCACGTCGTCGGCACGTTCCGGCGCGTGGCGTCGGGGGACGGCTTCGTGCGGCCCGAGGGGACGCCCGCCGCCAGCGGCAAGGACGACGACGTCTACATCAACGTCCGCAACACGGGGGACGCCGCCAGCGGCGACACGGTGCGTATCGCCGTGCGCTCGGGGGCGGGCCCGCGCGGCAAGGCCGAGGGGAAGGTCGTCGATGTCGTCTCGCGGGCCACGAACCAGTTCGTCGGCACGTACTTCGAGGCCGAAGGCTTGGGACTGGTGCGGGTCGATGGCAAGGTGTTTGGCGACCCCGTGTACGTGGGCGACCCGGGCGCAAAGGGCGCCAAGGAAGGGGACAAGGTGGTGCTTGAGATGGTCCGCTTCCCGTCGCAGGTCCGCGACGGCGAAGGGGTCATCACGCGACTGCTCGGCGAGCGCGGCCAGCCGGGGGTCGACACGCTGTCGATCAAGTACGAGTTCGGCCTGCCGGGGGACTTCGCCGACGACACGCTCGCCGAGGCGCGGCGCCAGGCCGAGGCGTTCGACGAGTCGATCCCCGAAGGGCGCCGCGACCTGACGCCGGACGTGGTGATCACGATCGACCCGGCGACGGCTCGCGACTTCGACGACGCGATCTCGCTGCGCCGGCTCGAGCGCGGCCACTGGGAGCTGGGGGTGCACATCGCCGACGTGTCGCACTTCGTGCAGCCCAAGACGCCGCTCGACCGCGAGGCGTACGACCGCGCGACGAGCGTCTACCTCCCCGACGAGGTTGTGCCGATGCTCCCCGAGGTGATCTCGAACAACCTCGCGAGCCTGCAACCGGACAAGGTCCGCTACGCGATGACGGCGGTCATCGAGTTCACCGCCAGCGGCGCGCCGGTCGGCGCCGACGTGTTCAAGAGCGCCATCAAGAGCCGCCGGCGATTCACCTACGAAGAGGTCGATCAGTACCTGTCGGCGAAGGGATTGGTGAAGGCGCGGCCAGCGAAGAAAGACGACCCGGCGCAGCAACCCGGAGCAGCGCTCGCGGGGCTCGCGCTCGCCCCCGAGGTCGATGCGCTGCTGGCCGACATGTTCGACCTGGCGATGATGCTGCGCAAGCGGCGGATGGAGCGCGGTTCGCTTGAGCTCTCGATGCCCGAGGTGAAGGTCGATCTCGACAACGACGGGCGCGTGTGCGGGGCCCACGTCGAGCAGAACACCGAGAGCCACCAGATCATCGAGGAGTTCATGCTGGCGGCCAACGAGGCGGTCGCGCGACGCCTGGCCGAGGCGGGGCTGCTGTTCCTGCGCCGCGTCCACGGCAACCCCGACCCGCGCAAGTCGAAGGCGCTCACCGAGTTCATCCGCTCGCTCGGCCTGCCGGCCGACAACCTGCAAGACCGGTTCGAGGTCCAGGAGCTGCTCGCCCGCGTGAAGGGGGACCCGCGCGAGCACGCGGTGAACTTCGCCGCGCTGCGTTCGATGCAGAAGGCGGTCTACAGCCCGGCCGAAGAGGGGCACTACGCGCTGGCGAGCGATTGCTACTGCCACTTCACGTCGCCGATCCGTCGCTACCCGGACCTCACGGTCCACCGGCTGCTGGAGGGCCTCAACACGGGGCGCAAGCCGCGGCAAGAGCCGGCGGTGCTGCTCGAGCAGGGGGACCATTGCAGCGAGCGCGAGCAGCGGGCGGCGACCGCCGAGCGCGAGCTCACCAAGGTCAAGCTGCTGAATTACCTCTCGGACAAGATCGGCACGGAGATCGAGGGGGTGATCACCGGCGTCGAGAGCTTCGGCCTGTTCATCATGGGGAAGGACCTGCCGGCCGAGGGGTTTGTGCACATCACGGCGCTGGGGGACGACTACTTCAAGTTCGACCGCGCGAGCCACTCGATCAACGGCTACCGCGGCGGGAACTCGTTCCGGCTGGGGGACGCGGTGCGTGTCGCGGTGGCGGCGGTCGATGTCGATGCGCGGCAGCTCGACTTCCGCTACCTGGGACGCGTCGGGCCGACGCCGAAGCGACCTACCGCCGCGAAGATGGCGGACCGCAAGCCCGCCGCCGGCAAGAAGGGCCCTCCGCGGGGGCGGCCTAAGGGAGGTGGCGGCAAACGCCGCTGAGGCGCGGGGTCGCGGGCGCAGCGGCCCGTTGCTGCGCCCCCGTTCGACACGGCGAGCCCCTTCTAATAGGCGTCGAGACGGGTAAAGTATCGCGAGCCACCCCCGCGCCCCCCCTGCCCCGCCCGGCGCCCTCCGGATGACCGTCGCCGAAACGCTCTCCCGCACGCCGCTCGCCGACTGGCACTCCGCGCACGGGGGCCGGATGGTCGATTTCGCCGGCTGGCTGATGCCGGTGCAGTACGGGTCCATTACCGCAGAGCACGTCGCTACGCGCACGGCGGTCGGCCTGTTCGACGTCTCGCACATGGGGCGGATGTCGTTCGTCGGCCCCCAGGCAGCCCCCCTGCTCGACCTGCTGCTGACGCGCCGCGCCTCGGCCCTTGCGCCGGGGCAGGTCCGCTACGGGCTGGCTTGCAACGAGTCCGGCGGGGCGCTCGACGACGTGCTCGTCGGTCGCGCCGCCAACGACACCCAGGGGACCGACTACGGCCTGGTGGTGAACGCCGGCAACCGCGTGAAGCTGTGGGACTGGTTCAATCACCAGGGAACGGGCTTCGACGCCCAGCTCGACGACCACACCCAGCGCACGGCGATGATCGCCGTCCAAGGTCCTAACGCGGTGGCGATGCTCGCGCGGATGACCGATGCGCCGCTGGGCGCGATGCGGTACTACACGTCGTGCGTCGCGATCGACGTCGGCGGAGTGAACTGCTCGGCGAGTCGCACCGGCTACACGGGCGAGGACGGTTTCGAGCTGATCTGCGCGGCCGACGACGCGACGTCCCTTTGGCAGGCGCTGATCGACGCCGGGGGCAAGCCGTGCGGCCTGGCGTCGCGCGACACGCTGCGGCTCGAAGCGGCCATGCCGCTGTACGGGCACGAGCTGCTCGAAGAGATCACGCCGCTCGAGGCGGGACTGGGGTTTGCAGTGAACTTCGATGGCGCCGACGGCGCGCCGCGTGACTTCGTCGGCTCGGGCGCCTTGCGGGCGCAGCGCGACGCGGGCGTGCAACGGGTGCGCGTCGGCCTGGCCGTCGAGGGGAAGCGCCCGCCGCGCGAGGGCTACACAGTGCTCGACGGCGACGCGCCGGTCGGGACGGTCACCAGCGGCACGGCCTCGCCGACGCTGGGGCGCGGTATCGCGATGGCGATGGTCCCCCCGACGCTCGCCGCCGCGGGGACGCGGCTGGCGGTCGACGTCCGCGGCGCCGCCAGCCCCGCGACGGTTGTCCCGCTCCCCTTCTACAAGCGACCCGTGTGACTTTGACGCGCTCCGTACGCTGAAGCTTTCGGATCGCTTCGACCGCTTCGATTCCGCCTTCCGCACTCCGAACTCCGCAGTCTTTATTCGCCATGGACCCTACCAAGCTGCTGTACGCCAAGACGCACGAGTGGGTCGCCCTTGCCGACGCCGGCGGGGCCAAGGTCGCGACGGTCGGGATTTCGAAGTTCGCCGTCGAGGCGCTCACCGACCTGGTGTTCATGGAGCTCCCCAAGGTCGGCCGGACGGTCGCCCCCGAGGAGTCGTTCTGTGAAGTCGAGTCGGTCAAGGCGGTTAGCGACATCTACGCGCCGATCGCCGGGGAGGTGATCGAGGTCAACACGTCGCTCCCCGACACCCTCGAGAAGCTCAGCGACGACCCCTACGGCGCCGGCTGGATCGCCAAGATCCGCGTCACGGACGAATCGAATCTCGCCGCGCTGATGGACCACGCCGCCTACGAGAAGATGTGCGCCGACGAAGCGTGAGCGGAAGTAGGAAGGATGAGTGCTGAAGGATGAAGGGACGCAAGTCGCTCATCCGACTCCAGTCCACCCACCGCTCTGCTCTGCGACCGACCTCGTTCTTCATCCTTCATCGTTCACCCTTCCGCCTTCCCTCCCATGCCCTTCACCTACAACACCGACGACGACGTGGCCGAGATGCTGGCGTCGATCGGCGTCGGGTCGATCGAAGAGCTGATCGCGGCCCAGGTCCCCGCCGGGCTGCGGTTCCGCGGCGACCTCGACATCCCCGCGGCGCTCGGCGAGCAGGAGCTCGACCGCCACATGCGGTCGCTCGCGGCGAAGAACACGCCGGCGGCCGGCAACGGGCCGGGCCCCGTGTCGTTCCTGGGGGGTGGTTGCTACGACCACTTCGTGCCGTCGGTCGTCGATGCGATCGCCAGCCGCGGCGAGTTCTACACCAGCTACACGCCGTACCAGGCCGAGGTCGCGCAGGGCAACTTGCAGGCGATGTTCGAGTACCAGTCGCTCGTCACGCGGCTCACCGGGCTCGACGTCTCGAACAGCAGCCTCTACGACGGGGCCAGCTCGGCCGCTGAAGGGGTGCTGATGGCCCTCGCCGCGCAACCGGGCCGCCGGCGCGTGGTGCTCCCCGACTCGTTGCACCCCGAGTACCGCCAGACGATCGTCACCTACCTGGCGACGCTCTCGGCCGAAGTCGTGACGGTCGCCACGTCGGCCGGCGTGATCGAACCGGCGGACCTCGCCGCCGCGCTCAACGACAAGACGGCCTGCGTGGTGATCCAGCAACCGAACTTCTTCGGCGCAATCGAAGAGGCCGACGAGCTCACGCGGCTGGCGCACGACGCGGTGGCGCTGGTGATCGCCGTGTTCGACCCCATCGGCCTGGGGGTCCTCAAACGGCCCGGCGACTGGTCGGGCGTCGGCCAGGGCGCCGACGTCGCGGTCTGCGAGGGGCAGTCGCTCGGCTCGCCGATGCAGTACGGCGGCCCCTACCTGGGGGTCCTCGCCTGCCGCGAGAGCCTCGTGCGGCGCATGCCGGGCCGGATCGTCGGGCAGACGACGGACCGTCGCGGCAACCGCTGCTTCGTGCTCACGCTGCAAACGCGCGAGCAGCACATCCGCCGCGACAAGGCGACCAGCAACGTTTGCTCGAACCAAGGGTTGTTCGCGCTGCGAGCGACGGTCTAC
>JBOFFC010000176.1:0-2001 GCA_051648405.1 Lacipirellulaceae bacterium | reverse complement strand
TTGAGCGTGTTCAAGTACATCGAGACGTTCTACAATCGCGAGCGGCTTCACCAGGCGCTGGGCTACAAGAGTCCCGATCAGTTCGAAACCGAATACGCCCCGGCCCTCGCGGCGTAGAGCAACCCCCCGCCGCTGTCCGGAAGTCGTGGGCTATCGCATAGTCCTTGCCGAGCTCGCGCTGGGCCGCCTCCTCGTAGTTGTCGGAGAGGTACCGCAGGAACAACAGCGCGAGCATGTAATCGCGGAAGTCGTCCGCGCTCATCGCCCCGCGGAGGTCGTCGGCGATCGACCAGAGGACCCGGCCGAGCTGCGCTTGGTTAGACTGCAACATGTACCAGCGATGCGAGGAGGCGAACGGCTAAACTACAGGACGCCGGGTTCCTCAAGCTTCGGGCTTGGGAAGGTGGCCGTTCTCTTGGAGCAACTCGAGATATTCCGCCTCGCTCAGCGGGCAGTCGACAAGTTTCAAAAAATCTCTTCTGACGAGCTTCGTTTGCCTCGCCATCTGGGCGAGCAGACCGTCGTGGATTTCTTTCTCGCCGTGGCTGATCTTTGTGCGGATACCCGTGTTCTTACCGCCGACGAACAAGCGGTAGTAAGTGTGATCACCCTCGTCTGGCACAAACCCTTTCTTCATCAGGGCCGCTGACACTTGCTTGGCGTCTCGGGGCATAGTCAGGCGCTCTTGCTCGGGATCACGAGGCGTAGCAGCTCTCGCTTCATTTCTACCGCGTCGCCAATCAGGGCTTCCTCCTTGGCGAGCCCGATATCGCGGTAGGCGAAGTCGAACGCCTCGTGCAGCTCCCGCAAGGCGTCGTCCCGCTTGAAGGCGTAGCCACGAATCCCCAGCAGGTCGTTGCTGTACGCCCAGACCCCTTCGGAAAACTCGATGTTGAACGCGACTGCTTCCCGTAGCGCATACATCCGCCCGGCGTGCTCGAACTTGGCGATCCGGATCGGTTCCATGCTCACCGCCTCGACCCCCGTGACCACGTCCAGCTGCTTAACCTGTTCGTTACGGTCGAAAGTCGCCCAGCCGACGACTTCCACCACGCTGCCGGCGCACAGGTTCGCCACCTGGTCACGGAGCGTGTCGTCGTAGTGGCAGGCGATCTCGCGGCCCTTAGGAACTCGGACCGAGAGCGTCTGCGGCGCGACGTCGTAGTGGATCTTCGTCAGTGTGCCGACGAGGCGAACCACTTCCAGGTCGCTCGTTCTGGCGGCGATCTCGCGCTCGATCAGCCGCCGCGTTCGACCCCGCGTCTCGGCCGAAAGAGGAACCCCCGGGTGGTCGGCTCGGCCGTTGGCGAGGGTCAGCTCGTACGCCTCGCTTGTGCCGGGCGTCAGCTGCTCCACGGACCGCAGGAGGGCTAGCCGTTCCTGCCGGTTGGGGACCGTCGCTGTCAAGGACCGGTCGTCGCCGCTGTTGACAGCCGCCACGAAGCCGTACGCAAGATCGACCGCTTGGTCGCCGAGGTCGCTCCGCTCGATCAGGCCGCCCTCGATCTCTCCCAGCTCGGCCTCGATCACCAGGCTCCCCGCCCTCGCTTCAGAGAACCGCAGCTCGACTTCGTTACGGTACCGGTTGACCCACAGCCCGCGGCGAGGGGTTGGGTCGTGCTCAACGGTCGCTGCGGCGTGGAAAAGGAGCGACTGGAGCGCTTTGAGCTTGTCTGCCAGCAGGGTCAACGGCACCCGGCCGTCGGCGAACCCCTCGCCGCCGAACGTAAGCGTTACCCTTCGTGAGGAATCGTTGCCTGCCATCGCTCGCCGTTGCTCGTGGACATCCGCATGGTACTCGACCGCCCGGGGCCGTTCTACGGCATTCCTCGGCCGGCCGACGCCTGAGATATCGTCAAGAGTTGACGCGTCGGCAAAAAGCCTTCCTGGAGGCTGAGAGTCGGACGCGTGGTTCGGCGATTGCGCGATGATTGCCTTGAAGGCAAGGGGAGAAACGAGTGTCGGAGCCGTGAGGGATCGACTTAAGCGGTGGGGCGTGTT
>JBOFFC010000175.1:0-25320 GCA_051648405.1 Lacipirellulaceae bacterium | reverse complement strand
AAGGGAGAGACGGTCGAGGGGCAGTTCCTCACCGGCATCGCTCGCGCCGGCGAGGAACTGCCGCGGACGCGATTGGGGCTCGCCGAGTGGCTGGTCAGCGACGTAAACCCGCTCACGCACCGAGTGTTCGCGAATCGTGTGTGGGCGCAGCTCTTCGGCCGCGGGCTCGTCGAGACAGAAGAGGACTTCGGCTCGCAAGGGACCCCCCCCACGCACCCCGAACTGCTCGACCACTTGGCGATCGAGTACCGCGACACGCACGGCGGCTCGCTCAAGGGGCTGATCCGCTCGATCGTAACTACTCGCGTTTACCAGCAGGCGTACGTCCCGCCAGCGGCGCGCGACGGGCACGACCCCCGCAACACGTGGCTGTCGAGCGGCCCGCGCTTTCGCTTGGGCGCCGAGGCGATCCGCGACGGCGCCTTGGCGGTGGCCGGGCTGCTCTCGCCCCAAGGGGGAGGTCCTCCCGTGATGCCTCCGCAGCCCGATGGCCTGTGGCGATCCGCCTACAGCGGCGATCGCTGGGTAACGTCGGACGACGAGCGTCGCTACCGCCGGGCGATCTACGTCTTCTGGAAGCGGACGAGCCCCTACCCGTCGATGGAGGCCTTCGACGCGACGACGCGCGAGGTCTGCCAGGTCCGGCGGATCCCGACCAACACACCGCTCCAATCGCTGGTGACGCTCAACGACCCCGTGTACGTCGAGTCCGCCGCGCGGTGGGCCCAACGATCGCTCGTGGATCAACCCGACCTGCCGATCGCCGAGCGTATCGCCGCGATGGTCCGGGGGGCGATCGCGCGGCCGGCGGAACCCGCAGAAGTGACGCGGCTCGAGGGCCTCTACACCGAAGCGCTACGCGAGTTCATCGACGCGCCGGCCGACGCGACGAGCTTGCTCGATTTCGCCAGCACGCCGGGGGGCGACGACCCGGCGGCTCTCGCCGCGTGGACCGTAATCGCGAGCGGTGTGCTGAACCTCGACGAGTTCCTCACGAGGCCGTGAACATGCCCCGCGACACCAACGACGAAGCCGTCGCCCGACTCCGAGTCGAGGCGCTCGCCGCGCAAACACGGCGTCAGTTCTTCGGGGCAGCGGGCCTGGGCCTCGGGGCGTTGGCGCTATCGACGCTCGGGGGCCGGTCGGCAGTCGCATCCACCCCGGCGACCCCTGCACCGCTAGGTGTTGGCGCGCACTCGGCTCGCGCGAAGAACGTCATCTACATCCACCTCGCCGGGGCCCCGTCGCAGCTTGAACTGTTCGACTACAAGCCCGAGCTGAAGCGCAACTCGGGCAAGACGTGCCCCGACGAGTTCCTCGCCGGCAAGCGGTTCGCGTTCATCCGCGGCGTGCCGAAGATGCTCGGCCCCGTGTTCGACTTCGCGAAGCACGGCGAGACCGGGCAGTGGGTAAGCGAGTTGCTCCCCCACATGGCGGGGGTGATCGACGAGTTCGCGATGATTCGCTCGATGACCACCGACCAGTTCAACCACGCCCCCGCGCAGCTGCTGGCGCAAACCGGGCAGCCGCGGCTCGGGTACCCGTCGATCGGCTCGTGGGTAACGTACGGCATCGGCTCGGAGACGAGCGACCTGCCGGCCTTCGTCGTGCTGCTCTCTGGCGGCAAGACTCCCGACGGCGGCAAGAGCCTGTGGGGCTCGGGATTCCTGCCGACGGTTTACCAAGGAGTCCAGTGCCGCGACACGGGTGACCCGGTGCTGTACCTGGCGCGGCCCAGGGGCGTTTCGCGCTCGCTCCGCCGGCGCCAGCTCGACGCGATCGGCGAGCTCAATGAGATGCAGTTCGCCGAAGTAGGCGACCCCGAGACGCGCACGCGGATCGCGCAGTACGAGCTCGCCTACCGGATGCAGGACTCGGCGCCGAAGGTGATGAACCTCGCGGACGAGCCCCAGCACGTGCTAGACCTCTACGGGGCGCGTCCCGGCGCCGCTTCGCGGAGCGAGCGCGAGACGGACCCCCGCACGTTCTATCGTGGCGACGACGCGACGTTCGCCAACAACTGCTTGCTGGCGCGGCGGCTTGTCGAGTCGGGCGTACGCTTCGTGCAGATCTACGACTGGGGATGGGACCACCACGGCACGCAGCCAGGCGAGTCGATCGACGAGACACTCCCGATCAAGGCCCAGCAAGTCGATCGCGCCACGGCGGGCCTGATCAAGGACCTCAAGCAGCGCGGCATGCTCGACGACACGCTCGTCGTCTGGGGTGGGGAGTTCGGACGCACCCCGATGGCGCAAAACAACGTCCGCGATACGCCAATCAAGGGCTTCTTCGGCCGCGACCATCACCCGCACGCGTTCACGATGCTGATGGCAGGTGGCGGGGTGAAGCCCGGCGTGACGCTGGGCGAGACCGACGAGCTGGGTTACTACCCGGTCGGCGCCAAGCACACGTTGCGCGACCTGCACGCGACGCTGCTGCACCAGCTCGGCATTGACCCGATGGCCTTTGGCTACGACTACCAAGGCCTGCGACAGCGGCTGATTGGCCCGACGAATGAAGGGCGTGTGCTGCACGAACTGCTCGCCTAACCCCGCCGCGGCCGCCCTCCCAAACACTCCCAACCGTGAGACCTTCGATGCGATCGTTGCTTGCCTCGTTCTGCTCGGTTCTCGCTCTCGCCACGGTGGCGGGTTGCTCGGGAAGGCCCGCGGCGATCCGGCCGGTTTCCATCGACGCCTACGACGCCAGCCAGGCGGCGCTCGAGGCGTACGACAAGAACGGCGACGCCAAGCTCGACGACGCGGAGCTCGTCGCGGTCCCCGCGGTGCTCCGCTACAAGGGGCACTACGACAAAGACGGCGACGGCGCGGTCAGCGGCGACGAGATCCGCGAGCGCCTCGACGCTTGGGCCGATCAAGGGATGGGATTTCGACAACTGACGGCTGTCGTGACCCTCGACGGCAAGCCGCTCGCCGGGGCCGACGTGCTGCTCGAGCCGGAACCGTTCCTGGGCGAAGGGGTCAAGCCGGCCAAGGGGACGACCGACGCCGACGGAGTCGTGAACCTCTCGATGGACCGCGCCGACATGCCGCCGCAGCTCGCCAAGCTCCCCGTCTCGGGGGTCACCGGGGGAACGTTCAAGGTCCGAGTCACGCACGCAACGAAGAAGCTCCCCGCCAAGTTCAACACGGCCACGGTGTTTGGCGAGGAGGTCGCGTTCGACACGATCCGCGAGCAGGCTCACATCGACCTCAAGTCGCGCTGAGCGAGCGTTCGTAGGCCGCCCGAGACCACGGTCGTCGTGGTAGAGTGATCTCGTTGTCTCCTTTTCCCCTTGGTCCGACCCGTCCGCCCGATGCGACTCGCAACCCCGTGCTTCGTGCTAGCCGTCACCCTCTCCAGCGCGGTGACCGGTCACGCCGAGTGGCGTGCCTACCGCTCGTCGGCCGACGGGGCCGAGCGTTTGGCGCCGGTGGCCATCGACTCGGGGATCGAGGCGGCAGGAGACGACGCGGTTGCTATCGACACCAGCGACGAGCGGCAGACGATCGTAGGCTTAGGCGGGACTTTTAGCGAGTCGAGCGCCTACAATCTGCGGCGGCTTTCACCGGCGAAGCGCGCCGAAGTGATTCACGCGTTCTTCAGCCCCGACGGCGCGGGGTATTCTCTGATCCGCGTCCCGATCGGAAGTTGCGACGCGTCGAGCAAGCACTTCACGTTCAACGAGAACGCCGGCGACGAGCGCAACGCGAAGTTCTCGATCGACCCCGACGTCGCCAACGGGATGATCCCCGCGCTCCGCGAGGCGCTCGCCGTCCCCGGCGCGGACTTCAAGGTCCTCGCCTCCCCCTGGACCGCCCCCCTGTGGATGAAGGACAGCGGCGCCTTCAACAAGGGACGGCTGCGGCCCGAGCATCAGGCGGCCTACGCGGGGTACCTAGTCGAGTTTCTCGACGCCTACCGCGATCAGGGGGTCTCCGTGTGGGGACTGACGGCGCAGAACGAGCCCGAGGCGCTCGAGCAGAAGTGGGACGCGATGGGCTGGGATGCCGCGCAGATGCGTGATTTCTTGCGCGACCACTTGATCCCCGCGATGCGCGGCGGCGCCCCCGACGTGAAGCTGGTGGCCTATGACCACAACAAACCACACCTAATGCAGTGGGCCGACACGCTGATGGCCGACCCCGTCGTCGCGGGCGCCGTGTGGGGCTTCGCCCACCATTGGTACGAGGAGGGAGAAGCGAAGCTCTACGAGCCGCTCGACGAACTAGGGCGTCGCTACCCGGAGAAGCCTCACTTCGCGAGCGAGCAGGGGATCTTCGCCCCCGCGCTCGGCGAGGGCTGGCCGGCCGAGCTCTACCTTAAGGACCTGCTGCGGAGCACGAACCACGGCAGCGTCGGTTGGATCGTTTGGGGGATGGCGTTCGACGCGAAGGGGGGCCCCAACCACGCGGGGAACTTCAACCACAGCCCGGTGATGATCGACGTCGAATCGGAGACGGTCCACTACAACCCCAGCTACTACTACCTCGCACACGCAAGCAAGTTCGTCCGTCCCGGAGCGCGGGTGCTCGCGACAACCGGCCAGACAGACTCGCTCGACGCGGCCTCGTTTCGTAATCCCGACGGCACGCTCGTCGTAGTCCTCCAGAACAGCGCGGAGCTTGCCCGCCGGGTTTCGGTGACGCTTTCGACGAGCGCCCTATCGACGGAGCTACCTCCGAAGTCGGTGACGACACTGATAGATCGCTGACGGCGTCGTGGAACCGCGCACGCATCGTTCAATGAACTAGCGTTTCGGCAGTGTTCCAACGCACTTGTTGTAACCGTTGATGGATCCAGGCGTGTGTGCCGATAGAATCGAAAGAGATCGAGATTCGCAGCCTTGGCATCGCTGCGTTTGAGGTTAGACGCCCCGCGAGTCGCTACGCGAAGAGGTCGTGGACGACCTCGCCGTAGACGTCGGTCAGTCGCATGTCGCGGCCGCCGTAGCGGAAGGTCAGTTGCGTGTGGTCGATGCCGAGCAGGTGCAGAATCGTCGCGTGGAGGTCGTGTATCGTGGTCGGCCGGTCGATCGCCCTGTAGCCGAAGTCGTCGGTGGCGCCGTACGTCATGCCGCCCCGAACTCCACCGCCGGCCATCCAGATCGTGAACCCAAAGGGGTTGTGGTCTCGCCCGTCGGCCCCTTGAGAGAACGGGGTCCGCCCGAACTCGCCGGCCCACAGGACCAGCGTGTCGTCGAGCAGGCCGCGCGACGCGAGGTCCTCGAGGAGCGCCGCGATCGGCTGATCAACCGCCAACGCGTTCCGACTGTGATTCGCCTTGAGGTTGGAGTGGGCGTCCCATCGATCGGTGTCGGCGATGCGCGGGCAGGTCAGCTCGACGAAACGCACGCCCCGCTCCACCAGTCGTCGCGCAAGGATGCACTCGCGGGCGAAGGTCCGCGTCGCTTCGTTCTGGTGATCGAACCCGTACGCACTGCGGACGGACTCGGGTTCGTCGTCGAGCTGCGCTAGTCGCGGGATCGCGACCTGCATCTGGTAAGAGAGCTCGTAGTTCGCGATCGCGCTCTCGACCGCGTCGCAGGCGGCGAGCTCGTTCGGGGCCATCCCGTCAAGGTCACGGATCAGGTCGCGGCGACGGGCGACGGCGGCCGGCGTCTGTTCCAGCGGCGAACGCAGGTTGGCGACCGGCGCCTCCTGAGGGAGAAACACGGTCGCCTGGTGCTTCGGGGGCAAGAACCCCGCGCCGAAGTTCTCGGGCCCGCCGCTGGGGACCAGTCCCCCGTTGATGACAACAAAGTCCGGCAGGTCTCGACACGCGGACCCCAAGCCGTAGCTCAGCCACGCGCCGGCGCTCGGCCGACCCTGCTGCGCCGTGCCCGTGTGCAGGAAGAAGTTGGCCGTGTTGTGCTCGGAGAAATCGCTGACCATGCTGCGGACGACGCACAGCCGATCGACGCAGCGGGCGACGTTGGGAAAGAGCTCGCTCACCCACAGGCCAGACTGGCCGTGCTGCGAAAACTTCCACGGGCTCGCCAGGATCGAGCCGTTGTCGTTGAACTGCGTCGGTTCGATTGGCGTCGGAAAGGGTTGCCCGTGACGCTTGGCAAGCTCGGGCTTCGGATCGAAGCTATCGATCTGCGAGACTCCGCCGTCCATGTACAGAAAGATCACTCGCTGGGCTCGCGCCCGAAGCTGCGGCGGCTGGGCAGCGCCGCGGGCCTCCCGTTCTGCCATCGCCGCGAAGGCCAGCAGCCCGAATCCCCCCGCGCACCGTCCGAGCATCGTGCGCCGCGAGATGGTCGTCGGCAGAAAGCGCTGGCAATGCACGGCAACCGCCCCGGTTCACATGGCTATCGAAGGAACACAAACTCTTTGGTGTTGAAGATCGCAAGGCAGACCTCCTGCCACGCCTCTGTTCGCGACGTCGGCGTCGAGTCTGCGTGAGCGGCATGGACAAACTGGCTGATTCGCAAGACCTCCGCGGCCGTCGCTGGCCGGGCGAAGGCCGACAGGCAGGCGTCGCGGACGGCCTGTTCGTCGTTCGCGAAGCGTTCGACCAAGTCCGCCGCCCACAGCGAGGCGAGCCGCAGGACGAGCGGATCGTTCGACAGCGCGAGGGACTGCGCCGGTGTGTTGCTGGCGTATCGCATCCCGGCCGTTGTGAACGGCGTTGGTTTATCGAACGCTGCCAGGAAGTGCTCGAACGCGTTGCGACGCACTTCAAGATAGATGCTTCGCCTCCCGGCGCCGTCGAGCGGGCCGCTCTCCGTCGGGCCACGATGGTGTCGCATGAAATCCGTCACGTGGACCTTCACGCTCGGCCCGAACGAACTTCGATCCAGGCGGCCCGAAACGGCCAGCATCGCGTCGCGAATGGCTTCGGCAGGCATCCGCCGCACGCGTGCGCTGTGCGCCAGTCGATTGTCGGGGTCTACTTCTACGGCGCGGGGGTCCGGCGTCGCGCTCATGGCGTAGGTCCGTGACAGAACGAGACGGCGGATCAGCGCCTTAACGTCCCAACCCCCGGTGACGAAATCGACCGCCATCGTGTCGAGCAGTTCTGGGTGCGTCGGCGGGTCGCCGAGGGCGCCAAAGTTATCGACGGTCCCCACAAGGCCGCGCCCGAACAGGTGGGACCAAACGCGATTCACGAAGACGCGGGCCGTCAGGGGGTTTCTCGGATCGGTGAGGCGATCGGCCAACTCCTTTCGGCCGCTGCCGGATGCGATCGACATCTGACCATCGAGCGCCGTGAGGAAGCGCCGCGCCGTCGGCGTCTCGGCTCGCAATCGTGACTGGCCGCGGCGATGGACCGGTTCGTCGAACCCACTGCCGTCCAGCGACGCGAGCGCCCAGACGGGGGGCGGTATTGTCGCCTCAAGGGCCGCTTGCTCTCGCGCGAACTCGGCGATGGTTGACTGGAGCTTCGCCGCCAGTTCGACCGACGGGTCGGGGAGGAGGCTGTCGTGTTCGGCGAGCCAGTTCACGAGCCGCGTCTCATCCGCCGTGAGCGCGTCGCCGTCGGCCGCTGCCCCGCAAGCGGCTGCTCGCTCGACGGCCCGCCGCATCGCTTCGACCACGGCGCCTGCCGCCGATCGTGCGTCGCGTGGGTCCCGTTCGGAGAACACGGTTTGCACCGCTGTGTTGGCTGCCCGGGCCTGAATCGGCTGCGAAGGGGCGAAACAGACCTCCAGCAGTTCGAAATCCCCCGCGGGCGTGAACTCGACGTGGGCGCGATGGCCGGCGTAGGTGCGCAAGTCGTGGCAGAACCACGCCTCGCCATCGGGTGCGTCGAGCTGCTGCTTGAGTGCGCCGTGAAGCGGCCCGACGATCGTGCGGTGCGAGTCGATATCGACGAGCGTCTCGGCGACGCCGCGGTAGCGGTACCACAGCGGCTGATCGAGCATCTCGAACGTGCGGGTCCGGAGGAGCCCTGTCAACTTCGAACTCGCATTCCAGCTCGCCGCCGTCGGTTCGTTCGTCAGCCGGAACATCGGTCCCGTGACGCTCGGGCCGCCGATCGAAATCCACAAAGCCCCGACGTCCAGCGGGCGATCGCCGAAGGTGGCCCCGCTGGTGATCCAGTCATCGTTCGCCGGGGGGCCTTGATCGCCGCGGAAAAGGGCGATCGGCGTGCGGGTCGATGCGGGTTCGACCGAGGGGGATGGTTCGGGCCAGGGGTCGCCGGCGACTGCTGGCGCGGCAGCGAGCCGAAGAAGGGGGTGGTCCACCACGCCGCGAGCGAACCGGAGCTGTTCGCGAATCCGCGTCGTTCGATCCGGAACCGACGCCGCGAGTAAGGAACCGGACGCAAGCTCTGCGGTGGCCCCCGCTAACTCGTCGGCGAAGTCCGTGAGCCGCGCCGATACGAGGTCTCTATAGGCGGCTAGGACCTTCGCGGACGCATCGTCCCGCAGTTGCCGCAGTTGACCGGCGACGCGCTCCGTGGCGTGGGGGTCGGCGACGTTCGCCCGCTGAAGGCTGCTGCTCTCCAGGAATCCGCACAGGGCGTAGTAGTCCTCCGTCGAGATGGCGTCGAACTTGTGGTCGTGGCAGCGCGCGCAGCCGATCGTGAGGGCAACAAACGTCTTGCCGAACACGTCCAGCGAGTTCGCGATCCGGTCGCACTCGTCTGCCCGGATATCGACCGGGCTGTGCGTCGCCTCGCCCAGGTGCCAGAAGGCCGTTCCCTGAATCGATTCGTTGCACCTGGTTTCCGGGTCAACCCGCGGCGGCGTCACAAGGTCGCCCGCGACGTGCTCGCGGACGAAGGCGTCGTACGGCACGTTGGACGCGATCGCCCGGATCACGTAGTCGCGGTACCGCCAGGCGTCCGCGATCTCGTAGTCCCCCTCGTGCCCTTTCGTCTCGGCGAAGCGGACCAGGTCGAGCCAGTGCTGCGCCCAGCACTCGGCGAACTCCCGCGAAGCGAGCAGCCGATCGACGACCGCTTCGCGCGACGCGGGCGAGTCGTCAACGAGAAACCGCTCGACGTCGCCTCGCGAGGGGGGCATGCCGGTGAGGTCGAACGTCACGCGACGCAACCAAGTCGCCGCGTCCGCGGGCGCCGCCGGGCGAAGGCCCTGCGACTCGAGCCTGGCCACGACGAATCGATCGACTAGGTCGGTCGGCCACGCCGCGTCAGTCACCTCGCCGGGGACGTGCCGCACGGGAGACGACCAGCACCAGTGGGACTTGCGCCGGCGTTCGAGTTCGGCGGCGAAGTCCTGCCGCGGCGCCGCTGCCGACTCGGCGGTGCTGGCGCCCTTCGCACCCGCAAGAACCCAAGCCTTGAGCACGTCGATCTCCCGCAGCGGCAATTGCCTCTCCGGAGGCATCTGCAGCTCGGGGTCGCGGTAGGTGATCGCCGCGATCACGGCCGACTTTTCCGGCGACCCCGGAACGATCCCCTGGCCATGTTCGCCGGCACTCGACCAGCCCCGCGGATCGTCGAGGGCCAGACCCCCTTCAGGGTCCCCCGCTTCGGCCGAATGGCACTCGTAGCAGCGGCGCACGAGAATCGGACGAACCTCTTCCTCGAAGACGCGCGCCGCATCTGCATCGGCGCCCCGCGCCATCGCCGCGACCGAGAGCATTCCGACGAACCCGACCGCGGCGAACCGCACCCCACCGCCGAAACGACGCCGAATCGCTTCACTCACGCCAAGGTCGGGGCGCACTCGCATGGCTTCGACTGGGGGTGGCGAGGATACGCGCCGCGCTGCATCGCGCCCGAGGAGTTGACGGACTTCGGAGCTTCGCCGAGCCAACCCAGCGACCGCGGAGTGCCGGGCTTTCGGACTGAGCGATCGCCACAGCCGTCCTAAGGGGAGTGTAGCGAGGAAGACGCGCGATGTCACGAACTGGCGGGACAGCACGGATCTCCACGGGAAGTAGCGCGTTGGAGGTAGGGCGCGGCGCAGACGAACTTGACGAGCTCTTGGTCGAGAACGGCGGTGCGCCAGGCGTCGAGGTGCGATTGCTCAAGGGCATCGTAGTCGGCGCAGGAGCGGTAACTCCAACAAAGGCTCATAAGGAAGTACCAGAAGTTCTCGACCGGGTTGAGCTCCGGGCTGCAGGGAGGAAGCTCGACCAGGATGACGATCTAGGGGACCCTCAGCGCATTGGCCCGGTGGAAGCCGGCCTCGTCCCAGACCATCACGGCGTGATCCCCCTCGGGAAGGGCCTTCAAGAACAGCTCGAAGAACGAGTTGACGACCTCGGTGTTCAACTACGGGCTCAAGAGCCACTCGGCGTGCCCCGTCTGGCGGCAGACCGCACCCAAGACCCACAGGTGCTCGTACTCGGTCTGCCGCACGGCCGTGGGGCGCGAGCCCTTCTTCGCCCAGACGCTGGTGTTCGTCCCCTGCTGGCCAAACCGCGACTCGTCCTGTGGAAGTTGACCCGCAGCCGCTTGTCGGGGTGCTGCGTGGCGATCTTCTCGACCCTCTCGGGCCAGCTCGCCTGGAAGGCCTCGACAAAGCGCCGTGCGTACGGCGCGTTTCCCCCGTTCGTATCCTTCCCCTCGGCCCTCCCGGATCTCGATTTCCCCGACCTCGCCGGTGTCCGAACGTACCAGGTGATCGCAGCTGGCCGCGGAGCGTGACTGCCGGACGGGGCTGAACCCGCGGCTCGCCGGACCGGCCGCGTCACGATCAGTGATCCCGATGTCGCGGCTGCCGGAGTCAACTGGCGCGCAGCCGCTCGACGAGCGTGTTGAGGTCAGCGACGATCCTCGCGGTGTGGCTACCGGCGACGCCACCGTCGGCTCGACCGCAGGCGTCCTCCAACCGGTGCAGTCGATCGAGCAGCGGGCCGCGGTCGAAGTAGCCGACTTGTCCCGCGAAGCGATGGGCGAGCACGCGGGCCGTTGCGTAGTCGCCCTTCCCCAACGCGGAGCGCAGCCCCTCGATTTGCTCGGGCGCAACCGCGACGAAGGCTGCAACGAGCTCGGCGTCCGCGTCGAGAGCCTCACGATGACTCAAGTCACGCTCCTGCAAGGAATCGGAGTCGATCAAATCGAGGAGCGACTGGCGCCGCAGCGGCTTGGACAGGAACGCGTCGAACGCATCCCGAACGTCCGCCGATTCGCCTGCTACCGCGTTCGCCGAGACGCACACCAAGCGCAAAGGGCGATTCGACCTCGAAGCAAGTGCTCGCAGGTTCCTCGCGACGTCGAGGCCGTTCGCCCCCGGGAGCTGGAGGTCGATGACAGCAACGTCGTAGCACAGGCCCTCGGAAACGACTGCGATCGCATCCTCGCCGCTCGCGGCTACCGCGACGACGTGCCCCGCCTGCTCGAGATAGGCACGCAGTAGGACGCGGTTCACTTCGGTGTCTTCGACCACGAGGACGCGTAGCGGCGTCCGACGCGGACTCAGCGGCGGTGCGGGGAACTGCGCGGGGCGAGCGGCGTGAGTGAGCGCAACGGGGAAGTCCCCGACCAGGGCGATCGTCGTCCCCGCCTCGACGCGTTGCTCGAAGTCGAGGGTTGCGCCCATCGCGTCGGCGATCCGTCGGCAGATCGCGAGCCCGAGTCCGGCCCCTCCGCGAGTCGCTCCCGAGGCTTCGAGTTGCGTGAACGGCTGGAAAGCCCGTTGTTGGTCATCGACGGGAACGCCGCAACCGGTGTCCTCGACGACGAACCTGAGTCGCATGGTCAGCGCCGCGATTCCGCCGCTGTCGCCGCTCCGTCGCGACTGGCCGGCGGCCTCGCACCGTAGCGCTACGCTCCCTTTGTCGGTCCACTTGATCGCGTTGCTTGCGAGATTGACGAGCACCTGCTCGATCCGTCGCGCGTCCCCCACGACCAACAGCCCAGCAGGCAGTGAAGACTGCACCCGAAGGGCAAGGCCCTTTTGCTCGGCCGCGGGGGCCATCACGCGCGCGACGCGCGCGACAAGCTCGGTGGGGTCCATCGGCGCCGGCGCGAGCTTCAGCTCTCCGGCATCGATGGTCGAGAGGTCGATCAGGTCGTTCAGCAGCGCGAGCAGCATCTCGCCCGCCTCATCGACGACGCGGAGACGCTCGCGTCGGAGCGCGTCGTCGGTCTCGTTCCGGGCCAACTCGGTCATGCCCAGGATCGCGGTCAGCGGGGTGCACAGCTCGTGGCTGATGTTGGCCAGGAACCGCGACTTGCTGGCGTTCGCGTGCTGCGCTTCGTCCCGCGCTTCGCGCAGGCGATCGCTCACCCGGGCGACCTCCGCGACGGTCTCGGTGATCCGTCGAACGGCCGGACGGAACACGAGCAGCCCCTCGGCAAGAAGCACCGCGAGCGTCAGGCCGAGCAGTCCCGTCTCGAGGGCGCGCAAGCGATTGACACGCCCCTCCGCCTCGACCACGTACTGCGAAACGATAGCGTCCATTCCCGACAAGAACTCCCCTTCGTGGCGCTGAACGGCGGCGAGGGTGTCGTCTACACTCGTGGCCGGGGCGTCGGCCGTGATGCGCGTCGCCGCGCCGCGAATCGCTTCGAAGTGCGGCTTCAGCCGCTCGAAGTGCGCAGCGATCTGCGGGCTCGACGCTCCGCTGAGCCCGAGCTCGGGAGAGGCCGACACCAGGCGCCCGTGGTTCGCCGTCCACTCGTCGAGGCTCTTCCGGAGCTCGGCGACCGCCTGGGATCGATCGAACTCGGCTGGCGACGCGAGTCGGAGCGCGTTCTTCGCGATCCGCTGGCTGAGCATCCGTTGCCGGCCCGCCACGTTGACGACACGCGAGTCGCTTTCGCTCGAAGCGAGCTGCCGCTGCGTCAGCCACTGCGCCCCGATGGAGAGCACCGCGACCGTACTAAGGGCGAAGACGTAGAGTTTTGTGAGCCGCCGCGCGGCGCGGTGGGCGGCCGTCCGACTCCGATCGTCGGGCGTCACAACGGAGGTCGCCGGTCGATCGATCACTCTGCCGATGGCTTGGAAGCCATCCCGTACTGTCGCAGTTTCTTGCGGAGGCTCGCGCGAGTGATGCCGAGGATCCGCGCCGCCTGGGCCTGGTTGCCGCGGGTGTGAACCAGGAGGCGAGCGAACACCTTGCGCTCGGTCTCGGCGACGGCGTCGGCGTGGAGCGTGTCGCCGCCGGCGTCGATCCGCAGCGCGGTAAAGGCCGACCAGTCGGTGAGGTACTTCGAACCACTCCCCGAGGTCGCCACGGGGACCGCGGGCCCCGGCGCTGCGCCGAACAGCTCGCTGCCTAACAGGATGTTCCCTTTCTGCTCGACGAGCGCGCGCTTGAGGACGCTCTCGAGCTCGTCGATGTTGCCAGGCCAGACGTGACTGGCCAGCGTCCGCATCGCTTCGTCGGAGACCGCGGCGCGCTCGACGCCGAACTCGCGGGCAATCGGCGCGAGCTTGTCGAGGCTGTGACGGACCAGGAGTGGCAGGTCGCCGTGCCGCATCCGCAGCGGGGGGAGCGTGATGACGAACGACGACAGGGTGTAGAACAAGTCCGAGCGGAACTCGGCTGCGCGGGACTTCTGCTCGAGGTCCTCGCTCGTGATCGCTACGATGCGGCAGCGCACCGGCACGGTGGTCCCACCGCTCGGTTCGTAGGTCCCATCGCGGAGCGCTTGCAAGAGCTTTGACTGCATCGGCAGCGACAAGCCGCCGACCTCCTGAAGCACCAGCGTGCCCCCCGCGGCGGCCTCGATCCGTCCGGGGGTAGCCGCCGTGTTGTCGGACGCGGCCTTGCCAAACAGGAGCTCCTCGACCCGCGCGTCGTCGAGCCCGCGACACGCGAGCTTCACCAGCGGGCCGTCGGCGCGGCGGCTGTGGCGGTGGATCTCGCGTGCGACCGACTCCTTGCCGGCGCCGTGCTCTCCCTGCACGAGGACGGCGACGTCTTGCATCGCGACCTTGCCGATCGCCTTGAAGACGGCCTGCATCGGCGGGCACTCGCCGATCAGCACGCTGGTAGCGGGGGCCGTCGTCTTGGGTGCGGTGTCGCCACTCGGCGTGTTGCTGCGAACCAAACGCCGCAGTTCGAGCGCCCGATCGATCTGCTGTCGGAGTCGCGCCGGGTCGAGCGGCTTGGGGAGATAGTCGAAGGCGCAGAGCTTCATCGCCTCGATCGCCGTCCCCCCCGACCCCCGCGCCGTAACGAACAGCACCGGAACGCTCGGAGCGAGCTGGTGGATGCGTTCTAGCGCCCGCACTCCAAGGCCATCCGGCAGGACGTTGTCGAGGACGATCAGATCGGGCTGCCGGGCCTCTACCTCGGCGACCCCGGTCCGTCCGTCGGGGGCCGTGAAGAACCGGTGCGGCAAGCCCTGGAGAGCTCGGCGCACGAGGACGTAGACCAGCGGGTCGTCGTCGATGACGAGCACCACCGGGGGCTTTTCGGTCGGATCCGAAGGAGTCGCAGCAAGCAAGGGCGGGAGATCGGGGAGCCGTGGTTGGTTGGGGCAGGACGCCGGATGGCCTCTGCGGATCCACCAGTGCAGCACATTTGGGGCCAGTCGCGCCGAACGCGGCGACCCGAAGCGATCCGGCGGGATCACCGGTCATTCCGCAACGCTCGAACGGGTCTTCAGTACCGACTGGGAGCCTCGCAGTGTCATCCGTTGCCACTTTGTTGGGCGCCCTCGCGCGAGTCGGAGGCGAAAACGGACTCCTGGTCGAGTATTGTCCACACGATCGACCGGCGACCGGCGCCGAACACGTTCCCAGGAAACGACTTGCGGCCACGTTAAAACAGGCGGGCAGGGGGGGAAAGGCTGTGCCGGACCGAATGCGCCGGGCGATACAAGCAGCGACGGACGACGCCGGCGGAGCGGTCGCGTCCGCGCAGGGGAACAGGGATCGTCCCGCCCCGCTGAAACGCGGATTGGACCGTCCCCACTAGCAGGCGCCGATGGATTGGCGCGCCGCCGCACCACTCCCCGTGGTGGACCATGGAAAGGAACCCTCGGATGCTCTGGACGCGACTTCTTTCCGCCGGGCTGGCGGGCGTCACCGTGGCGAGCTACTCGCCCCGTGCTGCGCTCGCGGCCGAGCTGAGCTACCCGGCGGACTTCGAGCCGGGTGTTGAGTACGTCACCGACGACCTCGCGCTAGCCGGCTGCTGCGAGCCGTCGTGCGAAGCGGACGACGCCGTTTGTGGCGGTGGCCTGGACGGCGGCTGTGGTGACGACGTCGGCGGCGATCTTGGCTGCGGCGACGAGTGCGGGCCGGACGGCAAGAAGAAGGCGCCCCCGAAGCCGAACCCGAACCCGTGCCTCACGTCGCACAAGCCGTTGTTCTACAGCAACGACTTCAGCTATCTGAAAGACCCCAAGTACAAAGGCCACTGCCTGGGCGACGAACTGAAGCTGATGCCGGTCGGGGAGTGCGGCAAGTACGGAACGCTCGACGTCGGTGGGCAAGCCCGCCTGCGATACCACGACGAAGAGGGGATGGGCCGCCAAGCGGGCCGCGCCGGCTTCCAGGACACCGAAAACACGTTCTTGCTGTCGCGTATCCGCTTGTACGGCGACTACAAGGCGAACGAGAACCTCCGCGTGTACGTCGAAGGGATCACCGCCGACGAGACGGGTAACAGCGCCTACCAGCCGCGGCAGATCGACGTCAACTACGGCGACCTGCTCAACGCGTTCGTAGACGTGAAGACGGGCGACGCGTTGACGATGCGCGTCGGCCGACAGGAACTGCTGTTCGGGAACCAGCGCTTGGTGTCACCGCTCGACTGGGCGAACACCCGCCGGACGTTCGAAGGCGTTCGCGGGATCGTCAAGGACGGGGACTGGCAGCACGACGTGTTCTACACGAACCTCGTGCCGGTCGATGACGACGACTTCGACGAAGCCGACTACGACCAGTCGTTCTACGGATGCTACAGCGTCTACTCCGGCTGGGAAGGGAAGACGCTCGACCTCTACTACCTCGGCTACGACGACCAGCGGAACCTCCAGCCGTACTTCAGCGACTTCTCGCTGCACACGGTCGGCACGCGGCTCAACGGCGTCTACGAAGAGGTTTACCTGTACGAGTTCGAGGGTGGCTACCAGGGTGGTCGCCAGAGCGGACTGGGCCTCGACCACGACGCCGGGTTCGCGACGGTCGGCGTCGGTAAGAAGCTCGACCACAAATGGAAGCCGACGCTTTGGCTCTACTACGACTACGCGTCGGGCAACGTGGGTGGCGGCGACTTCAACCGCTTCAACCAGTTGTTCCCGCTCGGTCACAGGTACCTGGGCTTCACCGACGCGGCGGCTCGCGCGAACATCGAGGCGCCGAACGCCCTGCTGACGCTCAACCCGCACCAGAAGTGGAACTTCCTGCTCTGGTACTGGTACATCGGTGCGAACCAGGAATCGGACGTGATCCCGCCGGTCGCCACCTCCAGCAACCAGAACCTGGTGAGCGACGACTTCGGCAACGCTCTGGACTTCATCGCCCAGTACCAGATCACCCCCCGGTCGAACGCCTTGGTCGGCTACAGCCACCTGTGGGCGGGGGACAAGATCATCGGCGCCGACGACGCGAGCTTCCTCTACGCGGAGTGGACGCTGAACTTCTAGGTCGAACGACGCCGGGAACTACCCGTTGGAACTACCGAGTCCGTGGGTCGCTGCTCGTCAGCGGCCCGCAGCAAAGCAGCCGTTGATTTTTCAACAGGCTGCTCGTCGTTATCAGTCCGAAGAGACCGCCGTGACGATCTGTCACGCAGCAAGCGGGCCAGGATTGGTTTGACAGCGGCGGCGTAACGTGGCACGATCCGGGCGCGTTTCACCGTTTGTGCGGCGCACGTTTTCTCCGCCCGCCACTCGGTCGCCGTGCCCGGTCCTGGACCAACCGTCGCCCCCCCCGGAAAGGCCTACTGGGTCGTCGCGGTGCTCGCCGCCGTCTGCCTCGGCGTGTTCGGCGGCCTAGGCGTGGTCACGTTCGGCTACGGCGAGGGGCACGCATACCTCGGGAACAACCCGGCTACGTGCGCCAACTGCCACGTGATGCAGGAGTCGTACGACTCGTGGCTTAAGTCAAGTCACCACGCCGTTGCGGTCTGCAACGACTGCCACACGCCGCACGACTTTGTTGGGAAGTACCTGACAAAGGCCGACAACGGGTTCTTCCACTCGCTGGCGTTCACAACGGGGTCTTTCAAGGACCCGATCCAGATCAAGCCACGCAACAGCCGAATCGTGCAGGACAACTGCGTTGGCTGTCACGAGGAGCTCGTCAATCACCTCCTCCCGGCCGAGCCGGGGGGCGAGACTGCGTCGTGCGTCCATTGTCATGCCGGCGTGGGGCACGCGCAGTCGGTCGCTCCCCGTCGTCACGAAGGGTACTGACCCATGCCGTTTGCATCCTTGAGTCCCGCCACCACTCACCGCGGCGGAGTGGCCCTGCTCTTGGCGGCGTTCTTGGTCGCCGCGATCGGGACCGCGCTCGTAGCGTGGGTGCTGGTCACGATGTTCGCCCGCAAGCAGGAGGCCCGCCAGCCGTTCGTCCGCGTGGTCGAAGTGAACGAAGTCTCCACAGACCCCAAGCCGTGGGGGCTCAACTGGCCGCACCACTTCGACGGCTGGAAGTCGACCGCGGGGGACAGGTTCTACGGCGGTTCGAGCGCCATGCCGCAATCGAAGCTCGACAAGCAGCCGTGGCTCAAGCGACTGTACGCTGGCTACGCGTTCAGCCTTGACTACCGCGAGGCCCGTGGCCACGCCTACATGCTGTACGACCAGGGGGTCACCGAGCGGGTGACGAAGAAGCCTCAAACCGGCGCGTGCCTTCATTGCCACGCCTCGACGACGGTGCTCTATCGCAAGGTTGGCCTCGAGGCGCTGGGGAGGGACGCGTCGCTGGAGTCACTCGGCAAGGGGTTTGACTACCCCGCGGTAAAGCGTGGCTTCGAGGTGCTCAGCACGAAGACCTACGGCGAGGTCATGGGGATGCTGATGGCGACGCCTGACGGCACGCCCGACGTGGACAAGGCCGTGTTCCCCCAGGCCCCCGCCGGCGGCTTCACCGGCGAGTTGGCCGGCGCTCCGCTCCCGGACGGCCACCCAACCACCGGCGGGGGTGAAGCGCACCCCGTGACTTGCATCGATTGCCACGATCCTCGGTCGATGGAGATCCGCGTCACGCGACCGGGCTTCGTCACGGCGATCGCCGATCTCGCCAAGGGCGACGGCGCCGTGCCGCACCTGCCGAGCGTCAACCAGTGGCGCCGCGGTGACCGCAAGGCGCCTTACGACCCGAACGTCCACGCCACGCGGCAAGAGATGCGTTCGTTCGTCTGCGGGCAGTGCCACGTCGAGTACTACTGCGGCCCCAAGATGACGCTCGCGTTCCCGTGGAAGAACGGCCTGCGCGTCGAGGACCTCGAAAAGACGTGGGAAGAGACGAAGTTCTCGGACGGCACGGCGTTCTCCGACTTCGCCCACGGCGAGACCGGCGCCCCGACCTTCAAAGCGCAGCACCCCGAGTTCGAGCTTTGGAGCCAGGGGATCCACGCCCGCTCGGGCGTCAGCTGCGCCGACTGCCACATGCCCTACGAGCGTGTCGGCGCGGCGAAGGTCAGCAACCACCACGTGCGCAGCCCGCTGGAGAACCTCAACGCGGCGTGCCAGAACTGCCACCACGCCAGCGAGAACGAGCTCGCCGCGCGGATTGCGACGATCCAGTCTCGGAACCTCGCGTTGCTCGACCGTGCTGCCGGGGCGATGACCGACATGCTCGACGCGGTCCTCGAAGCCAAGGCCTTCGGCGCCGACGAGAAAGCGCTCGCGCAGGTCTACGAATTGCAGCGGAAGGCCACTTGGCGACTGGACTACATCAGCAGCGAGAACTCCCGCGGGTTCCACGCCGACCAAGAGGCCGCCCGGATCCTCGGCGAGTCAATCGACTACAGCCGCAAGGCGCAGGCGATGGCCTTACGACTCCGGGCGCCGGACGCCCCGAGCATCGAGGGAGTCCCGATTGAGGAGGTCCAAGGGGTCACCCCGTCGTCGGTCGCCCGAGCAGACTTGAAGGCCCGCCCGTAGTGCGGGCGCTCAGTACACGTCGCGAGCGTAGCGGCCCGATTGCTTGAGCCGCTCGACGTAAGTCGTGGCCTGAGCGTCGTCCATCGCGCCGTGCCGGACGACGACGTCGCGGAGCGCACGGTCGACGTCGGCGGCCATCCGCTTGGCGTCGCCACAGACGTAGAACGACGCCCCTTCCTCAAGCCACTCCCACAGGGTCTCGCCGTGCTCTCGCATGCGGTCTTGCACGTAGACCTTGGCCTCCTGGTCGCGGCTGAAGGCGGTGGTGAGCCGGGTTAGCAACCCGGCGGCCTGCATGTGGTTGAACTCTTGCGCGTAGAGGAAGTCGGTCGCGGCGTGCTGGTCGCCGAAAAACAGCCAGTTCTTCCCCGCGGCGCCGACGGCCTGTCGCTCTTCGAGAAACGCCCGAAACGGCGCGACGCCGGTCCCGGGCCCGACCATGATCATCGGGGAGTCGGGGTCCGTCGGGACCTTGAACCCGTGAGACGGTTGGACGAAGACCCGGACCGTGTCTCCCCAAGCAACGCGATCGGCGAACATCGTCGAGGCGACCCCCTTGTAGAGCCGCGCGTCGCCGCGATGGACCGCTTTGCCAACCGTCAGGTGGACCTCCCCCGGGTGAGCCTTCAGCGAGCTGGCGATCGAGTACAAACGTGGCGTGATCGGCCGCAGCGTGTCCGCGAACCGATCGGCGTCGAGCCGGGCCGAAGGCGCGAGGCGGAGGACGTCGAGCACGTCGAGCGTATCGACCTCGTCCGAATCGACGAGACGAGCGGCCTCCTCGGCTTCGTTCGCGTCGGTCGCAACGCTTGCCACCAGCTCGAGCAGCTCCTCGGTCGCGTCGCGCAGGTTCAGTTCGGCTACCAGTCGGTTGCGGAGCGACGCGTTCTCGTCCCAGCCCATCTGCTGGAGGATCGACTCGACCAGCTCGGGGCAATTCGTAGGGTAGACCCCCAGCGAGTCCCCCGCCTCGTAAGCGAGGCCGCTCTCGCCGAGCGAGATCACCGCGTGCGTCGTCTGCTTCGACGAGCCCGAGGCGTTGAGGTTCTCGCAAGAGACGATCTTCGCGGAGTAGGGGTTCGCTCGGCTGAAAGACGCGGAAACGGTCGGTGATGCGGTACGCGACGGAGCGCCGGCAACCGGAGACTCCTTGAGCAGCGCCTTGACGGCCTTGGCCGTCTCCTTCCCGCCGGGGGAACAGAGCGTGAGGTTCGACTCGGCGCCGCTGGCGATCGCCTCGGAGTAAGTCTTGCAAAGGTAGCCGCACGCGCCGCAGTCGAGCTGCGCCATCGCGGCCATAATCCGGCGCTCGATCGGCTTGCCGTCGGCCAGCGCGAGCCGCTCGTCGAGCGCCAGGCTCGGGTCGTGCCAGCAGTACGACTCTTCGTCGGCGGGCGGGGCAGCGAGGGCTCCGACGGCCGGCGGCGGCGCCGCAACGCCCCCCCCTACGGATTCTTGGATGCCGGTCCACCCCGCCAGAAACCCGTTGAGCCAGGCGCGTTGCTCGGCCGTGAAGGGGGCCGACTCGGGGATCAAGGAGACGCTCATCGCTCGGGCTCTTCGAGAGGCAAATGCTCGTTGGGACTCGCGGTTCAGGCGACAACGGGGACGGCGACGCACAGCTCACGCAGCTCTTCGACGGATTGGCGGCGCGTGAAATCGACGAACGGTTCGTCCGCCGAAGCGCGGTTGTCGAGGTACGCCTGCAGCAACCCCGCGACGCGTGCCGGGACGTCGCGGAACGGCACGCCATTGAAGAGCTCGCGGCCGATCCCCTGGCGCTCGCCGTAGCCGCCACCGACGAACAGGTGGTATCCCTCGACCGTCTCGTCAGGGTTCTCGGGGTCTTCGACGTTCGCGGCGATCAGTCCGACGTCCCCCAGGTAGTGCTGCGCGCACGAGTGGTGGCAGCCCGTGAGGTGGATGTTCACCGGCGTGTCGAGCTCAAGGCGCTCGTCGATGTAGTCGGCGATCGCCAGCGCGTTCGCTTTCGTCGGGGCCGCGGCGTACTTGCAGCCGGCCGAGCCGGTGCAGGCGACGAGGCCCGCGCGGACGCTCGACGCACGCCATTCGAGGCCGAGCGACTCGATCCCCGCGGTGACGCCGTCGACCTCGGAGTCGGGGACGTTCGCGATCAGCAGGTTCTGCCACACCGTTAGCCGCACCTCGCCGTCGCCGTGGCGCTCGGAGAGCGCGGCGAGCCCCCGCATCTGGTCGCTCGTCAGACGACCGACGGGGAGCACAACCCCGACGTAGCACTTACCCGATTGCTTCTGCGGGTGGACGCCGACGTGCGCCTGGCGGTCGTCCGCCGGGTGGGCTTCGACCGCGTCCGCCGGCGCCATTGTGAGCTCGCGGCCCAGCTCCTTCTCGACCTCGGCGACGAATCGCTCGAAGCCCCACAGGTCGAGCAGGTACTTGAGCCGCGCCTTGTTGCGGTTGGTGCGGTCGCCGTGCCGCAGGAAGACCCGCAGCGTCGCGGCCGCGACGTCAACTGTCTCGTCGGGACGGAGCAGCACGCCGGTCGGTCGCGCGAAGTCCTTGTGCCCCGTGATTCCGCCGAGCGTGTACTGGAAGTAGACCCCCGACGGGAGCTTGTCGCTCGCTGCTTCCGGCTTGAGCCGCACGGCGGTGAATCCGACGTCGTTGGTGTCCTCGAGCGCCGCGATCCGCCCGCCGCCGTCGAAGGCGATGTTGAACTTCCGCGGCAGACCGTGCAGCTCGCGGTGATTGACGAGGTAGTAGTGCATCTCCCTTGCGAGCGGCAGCGTCTCGATCAGCTCGGTGGGGTCGATCCCGCTGAGGGGGCTCGCGGTGACGTTGCGGACGTTGTCGGCCCCGGCGCCGAAGTTGATGATCGCGAGGTCGCGCAGCCCCGTGAGAATGGCGATCGCTTGGTCCGCCGCGATCTCGCGCAATTGAAGGTTCGCGCGGCTCGTGACGTCGCAGTGCCCGGCGGCCGAGCGATCGGCGAGGTCGGCCAATCCGCGCAGCTGCCACGAGCGGACAGCCCCCCCGGGGAAGCGCAGGCGGCACATGTAGCTGTCTTGCGCCGGGGCGACGTAGAACAGGCCGTGGAACTTCGTCAGGAAGACGTCGGTCCCCTTGGGGAACTCGCCCGCGGTGGAACTGGCCCGCAGCTCGTCCCACATGTCGCGCGGGTTCTTCGCTCGTTTGGCGGCTTCCTCGGCGACGAGCTTGCCCCCGGCGGCGACCTGCTCGTCCTGAGCGAGGCGATGGAGGGCCATCGGGTCGGTCGGAAGGAAGACTAGCGCCGGCTGCGGTCCGCCGACCGTGGCCAGCGCGCCAGTGGGGCCACCGCTCCCGGAAAGGACGTGAAGGCCGCGCACCTTGCGCGCGACGTCCATCCCGAGGGCGAGGCCCTGGAGGTAGCTCTGCTGCTCGGGGGCGAATCCTCCCGAGGGGGCCGCTGGGTCGTTGCTCATCGGGGGGCCTCCAGGGGCTCGATCCGCACCGCGCAATCCTTGTAGCTCGGCTGGTGCGAGTAGGGGTCGAAGTGGGCGAGCGTCAAACGGTTGGCGTCGGCGTAGTGCATCGGGACGAAAGCCTGCCCCGGCGAGACGGTCGGCGTCACGAAGGCCGTGGCCTCGAGGCTCCCGCGCCGCGACGCGACGCGCACCAGGGCGTGCTGGACGATCCCGTCGCGCTGCGCGTCGTCGGGGTGGACCTCGACGTAGATCGAAGCCGGGTAGAGCTTCCTAAGCACCGCCGACTTGCTGGTGCGTGTTTGCGTGTGCCACTGCGAGGCGGCGCCGCGGCCTGAAAGGAGCAGGTAGGGAAACTCGTCGTCGGGCGCCTCGGGCATCGGCCGAGGCTGCTCCCACAGGAAGCGTGCTCGGCCGTTGGCGTGGTGGAAACGCTCGTCCTCGAACAGCCGCCGCTGCTGCGCGACCTCGGACGACGACACGACGCACGGCCACTGGACGCCCCCGGCCCGATCGATGTCCTCGTAGTCTCCGATCCCCGTGATGTCGCAAGGGCGACCGGCCGAGAGTCTCTTGAGGATCCCTAGTGCCGCCTCGGGCGACGTCCAGTCGCGGAACAGCTCGCCGCAGCCCCACGCCTCCGCCACGAGGCGGAAGATCGAGAAGTCGGAGAGCGCCTCGCCCGGCGGGCGGCGCACGCGCTTAACGACGCCGAAGCGGCGCTCGCTGTTGATGAACGTCCCTTCCTTCTCCCCCCAGCCGGCGGCCGGGAGGACGAGGTCGGCCAGTTGGGCCGTCTCGGTCGTGTGGTACATGTCCTGCACGACGAGGAAATCGAGCTTCTCGAGCAGTTGGCGCACGTCGCGTTGGTCGATCCACGAGTGGGCCGTGTTGGTGCAGACAACCCACAGGCCGCGGATCGCCCCCGAGCGGACTCCCTCAAGGATCTCGTGGTACGGGAGGCTATCGACGGCGGGGATCGTCTCCACCGGGATGCCGAGCGCGTCGGCGACCTCTTGGCGGTGTTCGGGGTTCTTGAAGTCGCGTCCCCCGAGCAGGCCCGTGGTGTTGCTGAACAGCCGCGAGCCCATCGCGTTGCACTGGCCGGTGATGCTGTTGGCGCCCGTGCCGGGGCGGCCAAGGTTGCCGGTCATCAGCGCCAAGTTGATGAGGCTCTGCGCGACGCGAGTCCCCTCGTAGCTCTGGTTGACCCCCATCGTCCACCAGAACGAGACCCGCTGCCCCTCGTGGATCGTGCGGGCCAGCCTCTCGATCGCTTCGACCGAGACGCCCGACGCCTCGGCGGCGCGCTCGGGCGTGTAGTCCTCTACGAATTTGGCGAACCCCTCGTAGTCGCTCGTCGATCGCTCGATGTACGCGCGGTCGATCCACCCTTCGCGCACGAGGACGTGCGCCAAGGCGTAGAAGAACTCGAGGTCGCTCTTCGGTCGGATCGGCAGGTGGAGCGTCGCCTGCATCGCCGTCTCGGTCCGGCGCGGGTCGATTACGACGATCGCCGGACTGTGCGGGTTGCGGCAGACGCGCTCCCACATGATCGGGTGCGCGACGCACAGGTTCGAGCCGACGAGCACGATCACGTCGGACTCTTCAAAGTCCTGATAGGTGTAAGGTGGCGCGTCGAAGCCGAACGACTGCTTGTAGGCGGTCGCCGCGGTCGCCATGCACTGGCGCGTGTTGCCGTCGCCGTGGACGATCCCCATGCCAAACTTGGCGACGGAGCCCAACAGGGCCATCTCCTCGGTCACCATCTGCCCGGTGCTGAGGAAGGCGACCGACTCGGGCCCGTGCTCGCGTCCGATTATCTTGAAGCGCTCGCAGAACTCTCGCAGCGCGCGGTCCCACGAGACGGGCTCGAGCTTGCCTTCGCGGTTGCGGAGCAGCGGCGCCGTGGCTCGGTCCGGAGCGTCGAGCACCGACAGGGCTTCCCACCCCTTCGGGCACGCCATGCCGAGATTGACCGGGTACTCGGTGGTGGGGGTTAGGTTGATCGCCTGGCCGTCCTTCAGGTGGACGCGGAGGCTGCACCCCGTCGAGCAGAAGCCGCAGACCATGTCGGTCGTTGCGTCGGGCAGGAGTCGCGCGGGGACTTGTCCCAGGCCGAAGCGCCCGGGCTCGCGGAGCAGGTCGCGCGTCAGCGCGCCGTCTTTCTGGTGTACGAAGCTCCGGAGAGAGTCAATGACTCGGCTGCGCACCGGCGCTGATTCGGCGAGCTCACTCATCGGGTGGGGGCGCCCCCCGGCATCCGCAGCGGGACGGCCGTGCTGAAGTAGAGCCATCGCTCTGCGAGCTCGCCGCCGAGCGCCGCAATGAGCACGCCGATGGCGAACAGGGCGTCCATCCCGCCGGCGACCAGTGCAGCCGCTACGACGGCGAGACCAGCAAGCAGCAGTCGCGCAACGAGCACTGGCCGCAGCGGCCCGAGTTGCAATCGCGCCGTGAGCGCCATGTCGGTGGTTGAGCGTCGGGCGTGGCGTACGACCGCGAAGTCGTACGAGGCTTTGCCGGCCAGCACAACGATGAACGCGATCGCAAGCACGCGTGCCGGACCATTGAACGCTTCTGCCGCCACGACACTGGTCGCCAGTCCCAGCACAACGGTGCTGCCGAAGAACTTCGCGAAGGTGCGCGAACCTCGCCAGAACACGCGGCCCGTGAAGGTGTAGATCTTCGCCGAACAGAAGACGGCTGCCACTCCGCTCAGCAGGGCGAGCGCCCCCGCCAGCGCAGTCAGCGATGGCGGGAGCCAAGCGGCCGCCGGGCTTCTCCAAACTTCTGGGAGCAACGGCCGAGCCGCTTCCAACGCCGCGGCCCCTGAGAACAGCGCGTAGACGCCGAACAGGATCGCTTCGCGGCTAAGCCACGAATGGCGCCAACCGAGCACCGCCCGGAAAGCCAGGTGTGGCCTACCCAG
>JBOFFC010000174.1:0-14038 GCA_051648405.1 Lacipirellulaceae bacterium | reverse complement strand
TCGGGCCGACAGGATTCGAACCTGCGACCTTTTGACCCCCAGTCAAACGCGCTACCAAACTGCGCCACGGCCCGATTGTGTTCGGCAGAGGCCCACTGCAGGGGCTCGTCGGGGGCGAATCGCACCCGTTCCACCGACTTGGTCAGGATAGTTGATCGTCCGGCTCGCCGGAAGGCGTCCCGTTTCGAGCCTCGCTTTCGGCGGAGACGGGCCAGCGGTCGTCCAGGGGGGATCAGAAGCTGACGCCGACCCGGGCGATCAGCGAGTTATCGAGATCGACCTCGGTCTCTTCGAGGTCGGTGAACTCGATCTCGCGGTCGAACAGGTAGCCGATCTCGAAGTTCCGCGACCCCCGGCCGGGGCCTTTCGCCTCCCACCCCAGGACCAGGCCGAAGCGCGAGACGTTCATGCGGTCGGTCGATCCGTCGAGCCGCTGCACGGCCCACGCCCCGCCGCCGAGCTCGCCCCCCAGGTAAATCGCGCGCTGAACGCCCTGGCCCGCGGCGCCGTTCGCTTCGGCCGGGTCGAGGCGCCAGACGATCCGCGGCCGCGGCATCATGAGCTCGTACTTGACGGCGCCCGTGTCGTAGATGACCCCCACCGCCGGGACGACGGGCAGGTCGTCGCGGTTCAGGAACGCGGCGCCGATGGCGTACTGCACCTGGGGCGACTGCTTGTAGATGCCGACGACCATGCCGCTGACGCCGAGCGCCTCGCCCGTGTCGAGGCTCGCGTCGTCGCCGTAGACTCCGACCGTCACGCCGACGTTCAGCAGCCAGCGCTCGCCGAGCTCGCGGAACGTCATGAAGCCGACTTCGAGGTCGTGCAGCCGCGGCGGGACGTCGTACCCGGCGGGGAGTTGGTCGCCGGGGGGGCCGTCGAGCAGGTGCAGGCCGTACCGAGGTGACACCAGCAGCGGCCCGCCGATCAGCGGCATGGGGAGGCCGAGCTTGATCGTGGCCGACAGGTCGGACTCGCCGAGGCCGTCCTCTTCGAGCTGCGGCACCCACGTTCCTTCGAGCTCCATCCCCTGCCACACGCTCCGGTCTTCGGCGGGCAGCGGTGGCTGCGACAGCGGCGGGACGGCGTCGGTCTGCTGCGCGGGGGCGGTCGCTTCGTTGGCGAAGTCGGAGCTCTGGGCGAGGCGCACCTCGCCCGCGGATTGCCACTCGGGGCCTTCGACCGCGTTGCGCGGGGCGAGGATCGCTTCGTCGAGCGTGGCGCCCTCGATCGGGGCGCCGTCGAGCCAGTGGGACGCACGCTCGGGCGCTTCGGCCAACGCGGGTCCGTGAAGAGCGGCGACGATCAAGAGCGGCGCGAGCAGCTTGCGAACGACGAGCGTCAAGGGAGAACCCTGTTCGGACGAAACGGGAGCCGGTCAGTATCCAATGCCAACGCGAAACATCAGCGCGTCGTCGAGCTTCGCGCGGGCCGGGTCGTCGGTGTCGCCGAACAGCAGCTCGCGGTCGAGTGCGTAACCGACCTCGGCGTGGCCACTCGCCTGGGTGTTCGTCTGCCACTCGATGCCGAGCGACAAACGGACGTCGTTGTAGTCGATGCGGTCGGGGGTCCCCGAGCGATTGACGGTCCACGAGCCCCCGCCGTACTCGCCGGCGACGTACCACCACCAATCGGCGGCGCCGGTCGAGGGGAGCGCGCGACGGATCTTGGGGTTGGGGAACACGAGGTACAGGTCCCATTCGGGCGTCGGCCGCCAGCGCACGCCGCCGGCGGGGAGCGTCTTCACGCGGAGCCTGTCGAGGTACACGACGCCAAACAGCACGTCGAACTGCGGCGAGACGCTCACTACGCCCAGCGCGCGGCCGAGCACACGGATCGAGTCCTCGTTCACCTCGTCGAAGTCGGTCCACACGCCGGTCCGGGCCCCGAACTCGGCGCCGAGTCGCTCGGTGAACTTAGGGAACCACGAGAAATCGACGTAGGCGTCGAACACGACCGGTGGCATATCGGGCCCGCGCGGCACGGCGGCCGGGTCGCCGTCGGGGCCGTTGAACCAGTTGAAGGCGAAGCCCGGCGTCACGAGCACTGGCGACTCGATCTGCCCGGCGATCGGGAACGCGAACGTCGCGGCGATCTCCGTTCGGTTCACCTCGAACGAGTTCGTTGAGTTGTCGCCGAGCAGCAGCGTGTGCTCGCCGCGAAGCCGCGCGAGGAACTGCCGGAACGTGACGGTCGAGCCGTCGGTCCCCTCGAAGCCGTACGACCCGGGCTGCCAGCCCAGCGGCGAGCCGTCGCTGGCGAACCCGCCGTTGGGGATCGGTGCGTTGGGCGAGTACGACGGTGCGCCCCAGCCCGGGGCGCCGTAAGCGGGGCCACCGAGTGTCGGGGCGCCGAGCGCTCCGGCGGGCGATCCGCTGTAGCTGTACGGAAGCGATGCGGGCGGGGGACCGAACGGCGCGCTCCCGCCGTACGGGTCGAGCGCCGGTGCCCCCAGGCCAAACCCGGGGGGGGTCGGCGGAGGGGCGGAGAACGGAGGGGCAGAGTACGTCGGGGGCGCCCACGCCGGCGCGGGGGGGGCGAACGTCGAGGGGGGCGCCGCGGTCGCCGGGGCGAAACCCCCGCCGGCGGGGATCTGCACGCGCTGGGCCGCGACGCTTGCCGCAATCGTTACGACGGCGCCCAAGGCCAGCGCGCGCAACAGCCGCGTCGAGCGCACAGAGCAGCGCCAATCAGCGGACACGAACACGCGACCAACTCCGAAGGCGCCGAACCGTCGGACGTAGGTACCAACCGCGTGCGCGGGGGGTCAAGGTGATTAACGCCCCCAACCGACCCCAAGGCGCCAGCACTTCCCGGCATTTTTCCCGAGTCGCCACCCCCAGCGGGGCAACGGACTAGCGGGCAGCCGAGGTCCAGCCGCTAGCGCCAACTTGGTGGCCCACCGACTTCGCGGGGGTGATCGCACCGCGCGAAAGGTTGGCGTGCACCGCGGGGGTACGCTGGGCGTTGCCGCGGTAGTCGGCAGTCCACGTCGGCGCGGGGTGGCGCGGGCTCGCCTCGCGCCGCGTGAGCTTGTCGCGCGGGTCGAACAGCGGGGGCGCCTGGAAGAAAGCGCCACTGCCGTCGGCCTCGGTGGTCGGTTCCACGGGCTGAGTCGCGTCGGGAGTGATTTGCTTCTGGAGCGCGCTGCGGTCCTGGGTCGGGGTCTCGTTGGGCGCCAGCGCCGGACGCGGCGTGCCGCTGTCGCCGAAGGCCGAGCCGTCGCCGTAGACGATCGGCGGAGTGGTGCTCGCCGGGGCAGACCCGAGGTAGGTCGCTTGGGCGCCCGCCGCGCACGACGAGCAGCCCGTCGTCGGGGCGTACCCGTCGTAAACGGCCTGGGTCACTCCGCACGCCGAGCACGCGCCGCACGAATCGACCGTCGGGGCCATCGCCACCGCGCTCAACTCGACCGGCCGCGCGACGGTCTGCACGAGCGGTGCGTAGCCAACCGAGTAGGCGCCAACAACCGGTCCCCACGTCGCGGGGTAGGTCGGGCGATAGGCGGTCTGCATCATCGGCGCGGGCGCATAGGCGGCCGTGTAGGAGAACGCCGGCGCTGTGTAGGAGGTCGGAGCATAAGCGGCCGTGTAGGTCGCCGGCGCCGCGTAGTTGGTTTGGTAGGTCGTCCCGCCGCCGAACAGGCTGCGCGTGAAGGTCGTCAGGTACTTGCCCGGGTACCAGCCGTCGTAGGACGCGGTGGTCTGGTAGACGACCGGCGTAACCGGGGCGGCCGCCACCGGGGCGATGACCGGCGAGTAGGCGACGGTCGGCGTCGCGCCACAGCATTGCGCGCTGGCCCACGACGGCCCGACCGCGATCGCTACGGCGACGGCAGCGTGCAGGCGAACGGCGGCAGTCATACGGAGCATTCGACGGGACCTTTCCGGGTCGGCGCAGAGGTACGATTGGTGGAGTCGCGCAGACTCATCGTTAATATCTAACTCGCGCAACCCCCTGCGGGCAACCAACTACTTGAGGCGAACCCCCATTTGGTTGCAGATTCCGTCTGGGGGAAGGCTGACGGTTTTGCGGCCCGCGCGACCGCCGCACGACCGATGACAGCACGGGACACTGCTCGTTGAACGCCTCAAACGCCCCCACCGCGCGCGCTGGTAGCAGATACGCCTAGCGCTCGGGCTCGGTTCGGCCGGCGCGCTTCGTGCAGGTCGTACAGGTCGAACCAGACGCGGCGGTAGTCTCCACCGTGGCGACGAAAGGCCTCCCGCGCGTCGTCGAGGGTGACCCGCGTTTCGCGATCGGCCACCAGCGAGCGGTAGAGCGACTCGAGCATCGACTCCGACGGCGCGAGCTGGGCGACCAGCGGCAGGTCGGCGAGGGGCGCGCTGCTGGGCCGGTGCAGTGCGACGACGAGGCCGGGGCGTCGCGCTGCAGTCGCCAGCAGCAGCCAGCGTCGCCAGCCCGGCAAGCGTTCGAGCCCCTCGACGAACAGCACGGCGTTCATCTGGAGGGGAAGCACGCGTCGGCGCGATCGAGCGTCGATCACCAGGCGACGCGTGGCCAACCCGCGCTCGGTTGCGATTCGCGCGAGCGCCGCGAGGAGCGCCGACTTCCCCACGCCGTGCGGCCCGACCACCTGACCGCGCCAGCCGTTCGTCGCCAGCCGCTCGGCGACCGTGGGCGCATCGACCCCGGCCGAGCGAACGAACGCCATCGCGCCGGGCCGCGTCCAACAGGTCGCGAACGGGTTGCTGCGCCGCGAAGGGGGGGCCTGTGGGTCGAGCGCGGCAATCATGACGTCGCCTCGCCCCTCGGCACGAGCCAAAAGGGCGCCTCGACAACGCGGTGCTTCCCTCCCGGAACCATGCACCGCAGTCGCGCCGCCCAGCAGACCTTGACGATCTGCCCGTCGTAGCTGAAGGGGCCTTCGGGCAAAACCGCCGAGAAGTCGCCGCTCGCGTGGCCGACGCTCGCGGCGCGGCGGTCGAAGAACGCCACGCCGAAGTCTTCTTCCCCCTGCCCCGCCGTGTACCACAGCACCGACACCTCGACCGGTACGGTCGCCGCGGCGAGGCCCTCGACGCGGAAGTGGCCCTGCAGCGTATCGCCGGGTTGGTAGCGCTTGCCGGGGCGTTCCACCCAGACCTCGGCGTCGATCGTCGCGACCGGTTCGCTCACAGGACCGCCTCCAGCGCATGCGGCTCGTCGATAGCGGGGTCGGCGACAACGCCGCGCGGGTATACGCACAGCGGGTAGCGGCGTCGCACCTCCGGCCAGCGGGGCGAACCGACGGCCACGTCGAGGGCCCAGCGGACCTCGTTGTGCGGCGACGCAAACGACGTCGGCGCGTCGCTAGGGACGGTGATCGTAAACTCGCACTCGAACGGCTCGCCCGGGCGGACTTCCAGGCGCCGGACGCGGTGCAGCTCGAGCCGATCGACCTCGACGATCGCGGTCCGCGTGTCGGTCCCCTGGCGGTAGACCGCGACTTCTTCGCAGATCAGCGAGATGGTGAGGGCGCGCAAACGCAGCACGCCCGACTGCATCAGCACGCCGCGGCACGAGTCCCCGGGGTGCAGCGGGTGACTCGCCAGCTCGACGCGCGTGACCCCGACGCCGCCGATGGTCCGCGCGTCGCGCCACAGTGAGTACGTGAGCCAAGCCCCCGTCGCCGCCAGCGGCGCGACGGCGAGCGCCGCGAGCCCAACCCGTCCGCCGAGAGACAGGTAGCCCGAAGCCAACTGATAGACGAACACCCCCGCTAGGGCGTTCCACAGGACGCACACCGCCGCCATCGCCAGCACGCGCCACCCCTCGGCGCCGTCCATCGGCAGGCGGTACGCGAGGCGCACGCCGGGGCTGTCGTTGACGCGGTCGGCGCTCGGAAGCGCGAACGCCGCGAGCCTCCCGGCGCTGCGTAGTCTCGCGGCGGAGCGGTGCTCGGGGGAGGCCTGGCCGCGGGTGAGCGAGCCCGTGAGCCCCACCAGCCCCGCCAGCGACAGCGACACGGGGATGCTGAGCACCATCCAAGGCCACCAGCGCCGCCGGACACTCAACCGCACGCCGTCGGGATTGATCGGATCGACCGGGTCGAACCAGCAATCGCGCTCCTCTCCGACGGTAAACCGCCCGAGGGCCGCCTCGGCCTCGGCCCGGCTCGGAGCGTCGCGCCCTACGCCGTGCCGTGTCCAGACCAACGCCCTGACCCCCTCGGTTGGCGCGAACTCGACGAGCAGCTCGGGGCAGTATTCGTCTTCGGCCAGGCCGGGGCGGCTGACCACGCGCGAATCGACTACGCGGCATCGCGCCCGCTCGAAGCCGCGCGCCGCGCGGTCCAGCCGGAGCTCCGGCAGCAGCACGTCGGTCAGGCACCACCACACGCCGATCGCGCCAAAGACGGCGAACGTCAGGTGGTAGAGCAGCTCCCCCGCACGGTCGAGGCGCCGCGAGCCGGTGCGGCGGCGACCCCGTTTCTTGAGGAGCAGTGGGAAGCGGACTCGCATCGCGGCGCGCGGGGTCGGGGTGGAAGAGCCAACCCCATCGTAACGCGCCGCCGAGAGGCTCGCCGAGGGCGCACGCCCGCGGCGCGAGCGCCCGCGGCGAGCCGCCCCGGGTTACTAGCAGTTCGTCCTGTGGCTGATTAGCCGACCGCTAACGGGCCTACTGATGACGGGCCGAATGCCGCGTGGCCTACGTCTACTTGGCGTGGCGCTCGATCTGCCGGTCGGTCATTTCTTGTCCGGCCTCGGCGTCGTTCGGGCGGCGACTGGGGCGGAAGAAGCCGACCCCCTCGAGCGCCTTGTAGACCTCTTCCAAGGTCTTCTCGCCGAAGTTCGAGATGCTCAGCAGGTCTTCGCGGGTGCAGTTCAGCAGGTCGTGGACCGTGAACACGCCCCGCTCTTCGAGGCAGTTGGTGGTCCGCACCGCGAGGCCGATCTCGGCCGTGCTCATCTCGAGCCGCGTCCGCATGTCGTCTTGGGCGGCCTGCACGCGGTCAATGGCGATCCTGGTCTTCATCGCTTGGGTTCCCTCCCGGCTATCGAGTTGTCATCGATGGCCCGCTATCAAGGCGGGCGCCACGTTTGGGCCAGAGTATAGCGATTGACCGGCCGGCTTTGGCAAGCATTTTCACCACTTTTTCCACCGGTGCTGGCGCCCTCGGCCGCCGCCTGCGACCCCCGCCCGCCGACCCGTATACTTGCTCGGGCCCCCACTCCACGACCGAAGACGGAACGACGGACCCTTGAGCGACCCCCTCGACGGACTGAACGACCCTCAGCGCGAGGCCGTGCTGCACACCGAGGGGCCGATGCTGATCCTCGCCGGCCCGGGGAGCGGCAAGACGCGCGTCGTCACGCACCGCATCGCCCACCTGATCCGCCAAGGGGTCCCGGCGCGGTCGATCTTGGCGCTCACGTTCACCAACAAGGCGGCCGACGAGATGCGCCGCCGCGTGCAGCGATTGTGCCCCGGCGAGCGCGTCTGGATGGGGACCTTCCACCGCTTCGGCGCGAAGCTGTTGCGCGAGCACGGCGAGCGGCTCGGGCTCGACCCGAACTTCACGATCTACGACATGGCCGACGCCAAGCAGACGCTCAAGCGTGTCGTCGAGTCGCTCGAAACCCAGCTCACGTACCCGCTCGAACGGATCGCCGCCGCGATCAGCGCCGCCAAGAACGCGCTGCTCACTGCCGACGAGTACCAACCGCGCCGCGGCTCGCCCCTCAGCGAAGTCGTCGCGACGGTCTACCCGCTCTACCAGCAGCGCCTGTTGCAATCCGCCGCCGTTGACTTCGACGACCTGCTGCTTCACGTGGCGCGGCTGCTGCACGACGACGCGGAGCTCCGCGCGCGGCTCGACGAGCGCTTCCGCTACGTGATGGTGGACGAGTACCAGGACACCAACCGCGCGCAGTACGTGATCCTCCGCGCGCTGTCGGTCGATTACCCGAACCTGGCGGCGACGGGGGACCCCGATCAGTCGATCTACGGATGGCGCGGCGCCGACATCAAGAACATCCTCGAGTTCGAGGCCGACTACCCGGGGGTCAAGGTCGTCCGCCTCGAGCAAAACTACCGCAGCACGAAGTCGATCCTGCGCGTGGCCGACGCGCTGATCGCGCACAACCGCCGGCGCAAGGCGAAGTCGTTGTTCACCGACAACGCCGAAGGAGACCCGGTGCGGCTGGTGACCCACGCCGACGGCGACGCCGAGGCGGCCGCGATCGCCCAGCACGTGCGGCAGGCGGTCGCGTCGGGCCGCCGGCACTACAGCGACTTCGCGGTCTTCTACCGCATCAACGCCCTCAGCCGAGCGGTCGAGAAGGCGTTCCGCGCCGAGCGCGTCCCGTTCCAGATCGTGCGCGGGCAGGAGTTCTACCAGCGGCGCGAGATCCGCGACGTGCTCGCGTATTGCCAGTTGATGAACAACCCGAAGGACGACCTAGCCTTCGAGCGGACCGTGAACTCGCCACCGCGCGGGATCGGCGCGAAGACCATCGAGCGCCTCGCCGACTACGCCGCGCGGCGCCGCGTCTCGATGCTCGAGGCGGCGACCGACGCGGGCCAGATCGATGGACTCTCGAAGCGCACCGCGCAGCTCGTCGGCCGGTTCGTCGCCGTCGTCAAGCGACTCGACGCGTACACGGCGGGACCGGTCGAAGAGGCGATCGGCGCGGTGCTCACCGAGAGCGGCTACCGCGACTACCTAACCGGCGCCGAGAGTGAGGAGGACCTCAACCGCCTGGCGAACATCGAAGAGCTTCTGACCGACGCCCGGCAATACGACGAGCAGCAGGGTGACGAAGAGGCGACGCTCGAGGCGTACCTCGAGCGCGCGTGGCTGGTGAACGAGGCCGACGCCTGGGAAGACGAGTCGGACAAGGTCACGATGATGACCCTCCACGCGGCGAAGGGCCTCGAGTTCCCGGTCGTGTTCCTGATCGCCCTCGAGGACGGCATCCTGCCGCACGAGCGGGCGAGCACCGACCCCGACCAACTGGAGGAGGAGCGCCGCCTGGCGTTCGTCGGCTTCACACGTGCCGAGCAAGAGCTGGGGCTCAGCCACGCCACGCGGCGTGACTTCCGCGGCCAGCGCCGGATCGCGATCCCGAGCGGCTTCCTAATGGAGCTGCCGCGCGACGAGATGGACTGCGTCGAAGCCCGCGCGGCGGACGACTGGGACCTGGAGGGGTGGGACCAAGGGGACGGCGTTGACGACGACGTGAGCTTCGACGTCGATTCGTTCGACCGCGACGAGGAGGCCACGAAGCGGCAGCGCGCCGCGGCTCTCGGGGCGGCCGCCGCGTCAGTAACGACTGCGGCGTCGCTCGCCAGCACTCGGCCGGCGATCGCTTCGGCGATCTGCGACCCCGACGTGTTCCGGGTCGGCATGGCGGTCGTCCACCCGGAGCTCGGGCCGGGCAAGGTGCTGACGCTCAGCGGCTCGGGCAAGGGGCGGCGCGCCACGGTGCGGTTCCCGATCGCGGGGGAGAAACGGTTCGTGCTCGCCTTCAGCCCGCTGCGCCCCGCGGGGAGCTAGCGCGACGTACGAGCCGCGGCTCGCGAACGCCCGGGCGGCGGACTACGATGCGGGGCCCCCTCCCCTGCCCCTCTGCGGCCCGCGATGCAAAGTTCGTTCGCTTACTGCGTTTGCCAACCGGGGGCCGAGCCCGCCCTGAAGCACGAGGTCGCGGCCCGACTCGAAGGCTGGAAGTTCGCCTTCTCGCGCCCCGGGTTCGTCACGTTCAAGCTCCCGGCGCCGCAGTCAGTCGAGCGGTTCGAGCCGGTGCGGCTGACCTTCGCGCGGGCGATGGGCTTGTCGTTCGCGCGGCTCCCCGCATCGCCGACGCTGGGCGAGCTGGCCCAGTCGGTGTGGGAGCTCGAGCAGGTGCGCTCGCTGGTAGCCGCTGGACCCGTGGCGCTGCACGTGTGGCAGCGCGACCCTGAGCTCCCCGGCGAAGACCGAGTCGAGCCGCACGCCACGGCGCTGTCGATCGAGGCGATGAACGAGCTGCGACGGATCGCCCCCGAGGGGGCCCTGCTGGCACGCGCGGGGTCGAAGGACGAGCCTACCGCCGAAAGCGTCGTCCCCGAGAGCGTCCCCGAAGGCGTCCCCGAAAGCCCGCTCGCCCACGAGCCCGAGCCCGCCATCGATGGCGAGCCGGCCGAGGCCGCAGCGACCACGCGCGAGCCGACGCAGAGCGATGCCGCCCCGACGGCCGCTCCGACGCTCCCCGCGACGCGACTCTGCCTCGACGTGGCGATGATCGAGCCGAACGAGTGGTGGGTAGGCGCCCACGCCATTCGGAGCCGCGTCGATCGTTGGCCGGGGGGGGTGCCGAAGATCGAACTTCCTGACCACGCCGTAAGCCGGGCGTACCTCAAGCTCTGGGAGGGGCTGCGTTGGTCTGCCCTCCCGACGCTGCCAGGGGACCACTGGCTTGAGCTCGGCTGCGCCCCGGGGGGGGCGAGCCAAGCGCTGTGCGACGCGGGGATGCGCGTCACGGGGGTCGATCCGGCCGAGGTGGACGAGGACGTGCTCGCCGAGCGCCGCTTCCGGCACCTGCGGATGCGCGTGGCAGACCTCCGCCCGGCCGACCTGGCGACGGTCCGCTGGCTCGCGGTCGACCTGAACATCGCCCCCGTAACAACGCTCGACGAGATCGAGCGCTTAGCGACCGACCCGGCGATGCACCTCCGCGGGATGCTGATCACGCTCAAACTGCTCGCGTCGTACATGGCCGACCCGGCTCAGGTGGCGGCCTGCATCGAGCGCGTCCGCTCGTGGGGCTTCACCGACGTGCGGACCCGGCAACTGGCGTTCAACCGCCGCGAGTACGTCCTCGCCGCGGTGAAGAACCGCGGCCAGCGTCGTATGGTCCGTCGCCCCGTCGGTCGCAAGCGCTCGCCACGCACCGAAGGATGACCTGGTCGGAGCCGCGACCGTGAAGGGAGCGGCCGAGGGAGTCGCGTAGCCTTGAGCTTTGCGCCACGGGGCGAACTCGTTGGTCACTCCCTTGACGGTCGCGGCTCGGACGAACGCACTCCTCTACTGTCCCTGGCGAAAGCCGGAGTGGGCGCTCGGCTGGCAGTCGCGGACGGCCACGCTTGCGTGGCCGTTGGGAGGCGTGTTCACTCAAGCGGCTCAAACCTCGCCTAAGCGGGCGTGGAGTAGCGCACACCCTTGCCAGGAGACGCCGCAATGGCGCCCCGTTCCGCATCCTTCATCGCCGCCTGCGGCCTACTCGCGAGCGTTACAATGGCCGTAGGCGCCGAGGGCCCGAACGGCCCAGTAGTGATCTCGACCTGGCGCCACGGGTTCGAGGCAAACGACGTCGCTTGGAAAGTCCTCGCCGCTGGGGGGCGGGCTCTGGACGCCGTCGAGGCGGGGGTCCGTGTCAGCGAGTCGGACCCCGCCGTCACGAGCGTCGGGTTCGGCGGACTCCCCGACCGCGAGGGGAACGTCACGCTCGACGCCTGCGTGATGGACGAGACGGGCGCCTGCGGCTCGGTCGCCTGCTTGTCGGACATCGAGCACCCGATCTCGGTGGCGCGGCGCGTGATGGAGAAGACGCCGCACGTGTTGCTGGTCGGCGACGGGGCGCTCGAGTTCGCGCTCGCGCAGGGGTTCCCGAAACGCGACTTGCTCACCGACGTCGCCCGCCAGGAGTGGGAGCGGTGGAAAGCGCAGCACCCCGACGCGATCCAGGAGCGTCAAATCAACGTCGAGAACCACGACACGGTCGGCATGCTCGCCCTCGACGCCAAGGGGCGTCTTTCGGGCGCCTGCTCGACCAGCGGAATGGCCTGGAAGCTCAAGGGGCGCGTGGGGGACTCGCCGATCATCGGTGCGGGGCTGTACGTTGATGACGAGGTCGGCGCCGCGTCGGCAACCGGGGTCGGCGAGGCGGTGATCCGCGTCGCCGGCAGCTTCCTCGTCGTCGAGCTCATGCGGCAAGGGAGCTCGCCACAAGACGCCTGCCGGCTTGCGGTCGAGCGCGTCGTCGCGAAGAACCCCGACTGGCGGGAACTGCAAGTCGGATTCATCGCCCTCGACAAGCGGGGGCGGGTCGGCGCCTACGCGATCCAGCCCGGGTTCGACTACGGGGTGCGCGATCGCGAGCGGGGGAATCGCCTGATCAAGGCCGACAGCCGCGTTCCGTGAGCGGTCGGCCACTGTGCCCCAGCGTACGCCAAGTGGCGGTTGCGCGGAGGGGCCCGACCCGCGAGGTCGCCCCGGGCGCCGGTTGGCGCGCCAACCGCCATTCCCGACACAAAAAACGCTCGACAAACGGCGCCGTCGCGGGTAAAGTCTCGGCTGCTCATCTCGTCCGAAACCGCTTTCACCGCCCAACGCCTCAGGCCGGCCGGTAGATCTCATGGGGGCCGCGAAGGCCACACAAGATTCCTAGGGTACAGACGGCTGGAATCTTCAGCACGCCGGGGCCCCGGCTCTGCCGCGGCGTTGATAGCGGCCGCTGGGGTCGTTCGGCGGCGGAAGGCATTGCGGTCATCGCCCGATCGGCGAACAACGCGATCGTCACGCTCTCGTGGAGCATCGACTACGTTGCGGCCCCGACACGGCGCGTTTGTCGTTGATGCGCTTCGGTTGGCGTCGGGGGGCGCGGGCTCGATAGCGACGCGGTTGTGACGGGCGAGCCTTGTTCGGCAGCGATTTAGCCGAACGAGTCGGATTCCTCTCGAAGCGATCGGAACACACAACAAGACCGCTGAATCGAACACGGTACACGAGAAGCAGGCAGTCCGTTACCGGAAAGAACACAGCAGTTTTCTCCGACCACACTCTCTCGATTAAGATGGGAAATTCGATGATGGTCAACACAGGAACGCGATCAATGTTGCTGGCGATCGCCGGCACAGCGGGGGTAGTCACCGGGAGCGCCTTCGCCCAGCAGTACCAGAGCGCGGTGCTCGCCCTGAACCCGAGCCACTACTACCAGCTGAACGAAACGGTCGTGGGGACGGCCGCCGACTCGGTCGGGGGCGTCACGGGCGTGCACGGGGGCGATTTCGGCCCCGGCTTCGCCGAGGTGGGCGTTCCTGGGCCCTTCCTCCCGGGCAACGTCCCCCTGCCGGGCCTTGGCCCCAACAACAAGGCGTTCCTCGCCAACAACTTCGGCTCGATCACGACCGGCCCCGGCGCTAACATGGCCAACTCGGTCATGACGGTGGCGACGTGGTTCCAGGTTGGGACTGGCTTCCCCGGTGGCAGCGACGGCGGCGACCGGATTTGGACCAACAACCAAACCGACCCCGAAACCAGCTTCCAAATCACCCTCGGCGGGGTGCAGCTGGTTATCGGCCTCGACCCGTCGATCGGCGGAGGCTCCTGGAACGGAGTCCCCGGGGTGTCAGGCCCCACGGGCCCGACGGTCGGCAGCTTCCAGATCACCGAAGAGACCAAGCTCGTCAAGAGCGGCAACTGGCACCACGTGGTCGCTTCGCGCAACGGCCGCAACATCGAGAACTGCATCATCGTGATCGACGGGGTGAACTACCCCCCCATCACGTGGTCTGACTCGACCGACAGCTGGGGTACGACCGGCACCGACGCGCGAATCGCCTCGCGTGACCCGGGCGACGGCGGTCCGTCGCTCCGGGCGCTCAATGGCCCGATTGACGAGGTCGCAGTCTGGCTCGGCCGGCAATTGACGGTGGCCGAATCGATCGCCCTCTACCAGGCGGCGCTCGGCGCAGGCGACTACAACGACGACGGCGTCGTGAACGCGGCCGACTACACGGTGTGGCGTGACACGCTCGGTTCGACGACCAATCTCGCGGCCGACGGCAACAGCAATCTTGTCGTCGATGCCGGTGACTACACCGTCTGGCAGAACGCGTACCCGTCGGGCGGGGCGACGGCCGTCCCCGAGCCGACTTCCGCTCTGGGGGGGGCGGTGCTCGTCACGCTCGCGGGTTTGCTGCGTCGCGGCCGGTCGGCTGACCGCCGCTGAGGTCTGTTTCCCGAGGGCAGCGCCACGGACCCATAGCGCTCCGTGGCGCTGCCTTTGATCGATGGCCGAGCGTTGGGACTCGCAGAGCCGCGACCGCCAAG
>JBOFFC010000173.1:0-23218 GCA_051648405.1 Lacipirellulaceae bacterium | reverse complement strand
TTGAGCGTGTTCAAGTACATCGAGACGTTCTACAATCGCGAGCGGCTTCACCAGGCGCTGGGCTACAAGAGTCCCGATCAGTTCGAAACCGAATACGCCCCGGCCCTCGCGGCGTAGAGCAACCCCCCGCCGCTGTCCGAAAGTCGTGGGCTATCGCAGTTCGGGGTTGGAGGGATGGAGGTTGGGGACTGGTATCGGCTACAGCGCTGGGACATCGACGCTTTTGCGCGCCCGCGCGACGGACTTGAGCGTGGCGCCTGCCGTACTGCTGCCACCGCCGGAGATGCGAGCCGCGAGCAGCACATCGCGTTCCCTTATGCCGTGAACTCGTGACGAGTCTGCCCGAGCGGTTTAAACCGCCTCAACCCGCCACTCTGCCGAGGACAGTATGGGCATCCCCGTCGCCAACACGTTCACGTCGACGGCATCTGCGAAGAAGCTAGTTCGATTGAACTGCGAGAACTGCGGGAGAGATTACGCTTTCTGGGTGGAGCGCCAGGCTTCGCACTCCGGGACAAGCGTGCTGTTCCTCGACAACGAAGGCGCCCAGGAGCGCGCCCGCGTGGGCGCCGAGGCGAAGCTGCAGAAGGAGCTCGCGGCGGCTGTCGATTGGGTGCCGTGCCCCGATTGTGGATGGTACCAGTCCGACATGTGCGAGAAGAGTAAACGGTTTCGGAACAGGCTGGGAATCGGCGTTTGCGTTCTCGGCGCCGTTGTGACCGCGGTCGTGGCGGGCTTGTACACCGACCGTCGAGGCCACGTCCTCGGGGTCAACGTGGGTGACAACCTGTGGTACGTCTGCGGCTCGCTACTCGTCTTGGGCATCCCCGCCTCGATGGCGTGGGCGTCGTGGCACGACGCGAACGCCGATCACCCGGGTCGCGGTGGGCGACACCCAGAGCGAGCGTCGGGATCGCGGGGCAAGACGCTCGCCGAGATACAGGAGCAACAAGAGGAAGAGGAGCTTGCGACGAGTAAAGCCATCGACCAGGCGATCCTGACTGCGATGCTCGCGGTAGCAGTCGCGGACGGCGAACCAGCAGACGGCGAGATCGCCCTTGCGGTCGAGTTGTTCGCCCAGATCACCGGGAACTCGATCAAAGTGAACGACGCTCGAAAACGAACGGAGGAGATCGCGACCCAGCGTTCTCTGGCCGAAGGCGCGCTCCGCGCCGTCGCCGGTCGGCTCACCGACGAAGGCAAGTCGTTGGTGCTTCGCGCGGCCTACACAGTCGCCGCGGCGGACGGGGAAGTGACCAAAAAGGAAGCCAAGGTGATGAACAAGTTCGCAGAGACGCTCGGCATGGACCAAGCGAGCGTCAACGCCGCGATCTCGACCTGACGCGCGCCGCCAGCGCGGTCCCTGATGCCTTCGTGGACCTGCGACGACCCCCTCGCCGACTTCGCAAGTCTCCCTGTGCGTACTCCGCGGCGATTGAACTCGGGGACCACACGATCGGCGACTAGCAGCCTGTTGAAAAACGCCGTCGTGGCGTTTTTCAACGTCGCCAAGCTCACGGCCGAGCCGTTCGCGGCTCGCAAAACCGCGGCGAAAGCGCCACGGTTTCGACGTCGCCTCCCTGCGACCACGCAGCCTGTCGAAAAATCAACAGGCTGCTAGACCGCTGTTACCCAGCAATGCGGCACTGACACGACCCTGGGCTAACCTCCCCATTTCTTGCAGCCCGTCCGCCGTTCAAGTACGATCGACGCAAGTGCTGGCCCCAGAGTGATTTGCGGCGCGCTCCGCGGACCATGGGGTGGGCCTTGTTCGGGGACGTTCGAGTCTTGACCGGATCTGCGACCGTCGGCAGCGGGGCGAAGCCTAAGCGCCCAAAGGCGGCGGCGCGTGCGCCGTCTTTACCGTTGACGTGGGTCGCCGGGATCGCGGTCGCGTTGTGGGGCGTTTGCTCACCTTCCCTCGCCGCCCCTCCCAAGGTCCCTCGGCTGCCGGCTTCCGAGTCCGGCTACGTTGAATACGCGATCAACCAACTGCCGGCGCACTTCAAGCTCGGCGAGGTCGCGGCGCTCGACAACACGCCGGCCGACAACCTGCTCTCCGACGCCGCGGCGACGCTCGGGCGCGCGCTGTTCTACGACACGCGTTTGTCGCACGACGGCAGCACGTCGTGCGCGTCGTGCCATCAGCAGGCGAGCGGGTTCTCGGACCCCAATCAGTTCAGCACCGGGATCGGCGGGCAACTGACCGGTCGCCACTCGATGGCGTTGGCGAACGGCAACTTCTACGTCAGCGGCGCGGCGTTCTGGGACGAGCGTGCCGGCTCGCTCGAAGAGCAAGCGCTGATGCCGATCGAGAACCCCGCCGAGATGGGCTCGACGCTCGGCGAGGTCGTCGGCAAGCTCGGCCAAACGGTCTTCTACCCCGCGCTCTTCGGCGCGGCGTTCGGCACGCCCGACATCACGGCCGAACGGATCGGCAAGGCGATCGCGCAGTTCGAGCGGGCGATGGTCTCGTACCAAGCGAAGTACGACACGGCCTTCGAGCCGGGGGAGACCGAGCCCGACTTCGCGCCCGCGTTCACCCCCGACGAGCTGGCGGGCGAAGCGCTGTTCCACGGCGCCGGCCGCTGCGGAGGTTGCCACACGACGCACGCACAGGTCGGCGAGCTGGCCACGAACATCGGCCTCGACCAGACGATCGTCGATCAAGGCGCCGGCGAAGGGCGTTTTAAGACCCCGTCGCTGCGGAACGTCGCGGTGCGTGGCCGGTTCATGCACGACGGCCGGTTCGCGACCCTCCGAGAAGTGGTCGAGTTCTACAACTCGGGGGTGAACGACACGCCCAACACCGACGAGACGCTCCGCAATCCGGTGCGGTTGGGGCTCACCGCGCAGCAGGTCGATCAGCTCGTGGCGTTCCTCGAGACGCTAACGGACGAGGAGTTCCTCTCCAGCCCGCTCTTCTCCGACCCGTTCGTGACGCTCCCCGGCGACTACGACGGCAACGGCGTGGTGGACGCGTCCGACTACGCCCTGTGGGTGGCGGGCTACGGCGGTTCGGGCGCGGCGGACGGGAACGGCGACGGGCTGGTGAACGCCGCCGACTTCACCGTTTGGCGCGACAACCTGGGCCGGACTTGGACGTCGCTTTCGACGTCGCTCGCAACGGTGACGACCAGAGACGGGTCTTTCGAGACGCCCGAGCCTTCGTCAGTCGCCTTGATGGCGATTGCGCTGGCGGGGTCACGGGGGCGAAGGCCGCGGGCCCAACGCGGACCGTTAGGCTCGCTGCGACGCGCGGCGGCCGCTTGAAGCCGCGACGCCCAGCAGCGCGAGCGCCAGGGTCGCCGGCTCGGGGGTCGCTTCGGCGCTCGAAACGGCCGGCAGCGCGCTCCCGTAGTTGTCGCGCCACACGGCGTAGTCTCCCTGGGTGTAGACGCTCCCCAGGCCGTCGCGCCAGACGGTGAAGTCCGCGGCGTTCACGACGCCGTCGCCGTTGTAGTCCCCCGGCAGGTAGCGGACGGTCAGGTACTGGTTGGGGGCCACGTTGCGGAGGCTTTGCTTCTTACCGTCGGGCCAGACGACGCGGAGCTCTTCGACGAGCGTCGCGCTGGCGAGGCCGAAGTGGACCGGCAGGTCGCTCTGGTTGAACGTCCCCGGGTTGGTGTTCGCCTCGCGCCGGAGCGTGACGCCGTCGAGCGACCCCCCGTCGATCGTCGCGTAGAGCGACGCCCCCAGTCCCGTCGTGTTGGAGGTCGGCCCTTTCAGTTCCACGTACAGCCAGTCGTTGCCGTTGGTCGTGGCGTTGCTGACGTAGACCCGCTCGGGCGTAGGGGTCGTCCCGCCGAGTGTGGAGTTGTTCGGAGTGATCAGGTCTTGGTCGCCGTCGCGGTCGAGGTCCCCCCAGGCGCTGTCGTACCCCCCGGCGCCGACCGGGGCGCCCCCCGCGGCGACGTGCAAGCCGGCGGTCACGGTCACGTCGGTGAAGGTCCAGCCGCCGTCGTTGCGGAACATCCGCTGGTTGCCGGTGGCGGACAGGTTGTCGTGGAAGTAGAGGTCGAGGTCGCCGTCGTTGTCGTAATCGACCGCCTTGCTGCCGTTGAGATCAACGCCGTTGTCGCTCAGCAGCGCGCGGCCGGTGAACGTGTCGACGTCGGTGAACTGGTTTCCGCCGTTGTTGCGGAAGATCTTGGTGTCCTCGCCGTCGGCCCCGGTCACGTACAGGTCGAGGTCGCCGTCGTTGTCGAAGTCGAGGAACTCCGTGCCGTAGGTGTTGTTGAGGTTCTGCGTGCCGTTCGAGTCGGCGACATCGACGAACGCCAGCGAGCCGGTCTCGACCAGCAGGTTCTTGAAGAAGTTGTTGCGGATGTCGCCGCCGCTCCGGCAGGTCGAGATGTAGACGTCGAGGTCGCCGTCGCCGTCCGAGTCACCGATCGCCATCCCGTAGGCCTTCGTGCCGAACGCGACCTGGAAGCCGGTCGCCGCGCCGACGGGGGTGAACGCCCCTGAGGCGCCTTGCAGGTAGACCTCGTGCTTCTCGGTCGGCCCCTCCATGCCGATCAGCAGGTCGAGGTCGAGGTCGTTGTCGATATCGGCCCAACCGACGTTCTGATGGAAGCCGGGGTCGTTGAGGCCGGTCGAGGAGCTGGCGTTGAGGAAGCTCGTCCCGTTGTTGCGCAGGACCGACCCGGTGTTGCTCGAACTGTTCTCCTGGCCGACGAAGACATCGACACGGCCGTCGCCGTTGTAGTCGGCCCAAGCCGAGCTCCACGACGCGCTCAGCCCCGAGGGGAGCATCGTTGACGAGACGTTCGTGAACGTGAACGCCCCCGTGCCGACGACGTTGTTGCGCCACATCTGTCGCGCCGCGGAGGTCGAACCTTGGAAGTAGGCGTCGAGGTCTCCGTCGTTGTCGATGTCGGCGAGCGAGACGCTGCGGGCCGAGTAGTTCGCCCCCCCCAGGATCGTGGCGCCCTGTTCCGTGAAGGCGACGGCCCGAGCGTCGGTGGAGAGCAGCGTGAACAAGGGGGCGGCAAGGGCCCACATCCGGCACGCGGTGCGCAAAGAGTTCACGCCGAGGCCTCGCCGGGGAAGGGCACGCCCAGAACACCCCCCCAGTGTACCTTCGCGCCGCAATCGCCAGATAGGCGTTGGACGGGACGCTCCTGACGCCGCCCGAGGGGCAGCGCGGCCCGGACTGCGATCCGGCCTCGACTACAATCCGGGACGGGCCGCTTGATCCGGCGCGGGCGGGTCCTGGCGAACCGAGGCCAAAACCGACGCGACCTAGTGGGTGCACCAAGACTCGAACTTGGGACCTCAGCCTTATCAGGGCTGCGCTCTAACCAACTGAGCTATGCACCCGCGCGCCCGATTCCTACGGCCAAGGGGCCATCGGGCGAAGCTCCGCATTTTAGGCCCCCCCGACCGGCTGTCAAACGGGCGACACGACCGGCCCCCTCCAAACGACGCCGCGGCTTTGTTTGACGTGGTTTCCGGGTGCCAAGTAGGATCAACTGTCAGCGGGGGCGCCAGGGCAAGGCGCGTCCTCCTCTCGGGTGGAGTTTGCGCGTTGCGTTTCGGTGCTCGACTTATCGCTTGGCGCCCGACGGCCGCGTGGACCGTAGCGGCGTGGCTGGCGGTGTCGGCCGGCACGGCCCCGGCGCTGACGCCCGACAGCCCCGAGGTGAAGCGGCTCGTCAAGCTCGGGATGGCGACGCTCGAGAAGCCGTCGCCCGATGCCCGGCTGGGCGCCAAGTGCCTGCAAGCCCTCGCGCTCTACAAGGGGGGGTCGAAGTCGTCGCCACGGATTGGCGAAGCGATCGATGCCTGCCGCAAACAAGACCTCGACCCCGGGCTGCTCGACGTCTACAGCCACGGCCTGGCGATCATCCTGCTCTGCGAAACGGACGCCGACCGCGACCTGACGCGAAAGTACCTGACCGCGCTCGAAGCGTGCCAGAAGGACGTTGGTGGGTGGGGCTACGACGGGTCCGCTCAGGGGGACACCTCGCAGACCCAGTACATGGCGCTCGGCCTGTGGGAGGCCCGCAACCGCGGGCTGATGGTCCAGCGCGACACGGCGCACGGGCTGCTGAAGTGGCTGATTGCCACACAGGACCCCGAGGGGGGATTCGGCTACCAGGGGAACGTGGCGCCACTCGGAGGGGACCGTGTCGCGCAGTCGAACGTCACGCCGACCATGGCCGCGGCCGCCGTCAGCAGCCTGATGATCGGCGCCGACATGTTCGGCATGCTCCAGCAGGGCGCCTCGGCGATGGCCATGTCGTCGGGCATCCCCGAGCTCCCCGAGGGGGCTCGCGTCGCCCAGCCGACGGCCGACTCCCCCTCCGGAGCGGGCCCGCAATCGTTCACCGCCAGCGGCGTCGATTGGAGGGGGGTCTTCAAGGCCGTCAAGGCGGGGGACGGCTGGATCTCGCGGAACCTCGAGGTCCCGGCCCCGCAGTACCCCTTCTACTTCCTCTACGCACTGGAAAGGTACGAGAGCTTCGTCGAGTACCGCGACGGCCTCGTTAACGCGCGTAGCAAGTGGTACGACCAGGGGTACGAGTACCTTCTGAAGTCGCAGAAGGCCGACGGCGAGTGGGACGGCCAGTGCGGCCCGACCCCCGACACGGCGTTCGCCGTGCTGTTCCTGATCCGTTCGACGCAAAAGAGCATCAAGCGGACGATCGGCGAGGGGGCTCTCGTCAGTGGCCGGGGCCTGCCGCGTAAGCTCGCCGGCGCCAGGCTCCGGGGGGGGCAGGTGGTGACGCCACTCGACGCGGTGGGGCTCGACCAGTTCCTGGGGCTGCTCGACGCCGACGAGGCGGACAAGCTCGATCAGCTCGCCGACGACCCTTCAGCGCTCGTGACAGGCGACCTCGACTCGACAGGGATTAGCAAGCTCGAGCGAACGCTCCGCGGCGGCTCGCCGTCGGCCAGGGTCCTGGCCGCCAGGGCGCTCGGAAGATCGGGGGACCTGGACCGCGTCCCCGCGCTGCTGTTTGCGATGACCGACCCCGACCGGCGGGTCGTCCTCGAAGCCGACTCGAGCCTGCGCTACTTGAGTCGCCGGACGCGTGGCGGGCTCCGCGAGGAGTTCTCCGAGGCCGACCGTTTCGCCACGCTCGAAGCGTGGAAGCGCTGGTACCTGCGGATCCGGCCGAGCGCCGTGCTGGAACTTGACTGAACGCCCCCCCGCAGCCCGACGCCCCGGCGCCGCTCCGTCGCGTTCCGCCGCGCAGCGGACGGTTGGCCCCGCGCTGCGCGTCAGCGCGTTCGATCGTTCGTCGAGCCTGGTGACGTCGCTGCTGCTCGTTGTTGGACTGCTCGTGTTATCGCTGGGTTTGGTCTACTTCTCGGCTAAGATCCGGCCCCTGCCGCCGCCGATCCCCGTGACCCCTGTGAACCTCGGGGGGAGCAACGACGCGCCGGCGCCCGGCGACGCGTTCGACCAAGCGGCCGGCATCCCGGACGCCCCCGAGCCCGACACGCCGACGCTGCAATCGACGCTCGACGTGATCGGCGCCGTCGTCGAGAGCCAGGCCGCGTTCTACAACCTGGAAGCCATCGACGAAGCGGCGAAGCCGGCCCGCGGCCAGGGGGGCAAGGGAGACAACCGCGGCGTAGGGGAGGGGGGAGGCTCCGGCGGCCGGGGCGCCCGCGAGCCACTACGCGAGCTGCGCTTCGAGCCCTCCTCGGTCGAGGAGTACGCCCGCTGGCTCGACGAGGCGGGGATCGAGCTCGGCGTGCTCGGCAACGACAACCGCGTCCACTACGCGACCGGCCTCTCGGGGCTCGCGCCGCGTGTGCGTAAGGGCAAACCGCGCGACGAACGGCGGTTATACTTTAATTCCACCGGCGGCCCGCTCGACCCCCTCGATCGGTTGCTCGCGACGAAGGCGGGGATCGGCGACCTCGGGCCGATCGTCCTCCAGTTCTGCTCCCAAACGCTACAGGAACGCTTGCTCGCCCTCGAGTCCGACAAAGCGGGGGGGCGTCCAACGACGAAGATCCGCCGCACCGTGTTCCGCGTCACCAAGAAAGGGGACGCGTTCGACATCAAGGTGGAATCGCAAGAGCTCCACCCGTAGTCCCCTCCGAGTCGTGTCCCCCACCCGCCCGCTTTCCTGCTTCCGGCCCTCGATGCGCACCGCCCAGCAACTGATCGACACGATCGAGTCGAGTGGCCTGCTCCCGTATTCAACGATCGAGTCGCTGCGCGCCCGGGCGGACCGCGACGACCTGTCGGCCGACGGGCTGACGAAGCTGCTGATCGAGGCCCAATTGCTGACCGCCGCCGAGGCGGCGTGGCTGATGGAGCCCCCGGCGACCGAAGCCGACGGCGAGGCCGAGCGCGACTTCCGCGCGGCGCTCGACGGGCTCGCCCAAGACCCGACGCGCGTCCCCGGCGACTCAGCCGTTGGCGCCGGGCTCAGTGGCGCTTGGTCGCCGCGGTGGGCCGCCGAGCAGTCCGAGGCCGCGTCCTCTTCGAAGACGACAACTACCAAACCGCAGCCGCCCCCCAAACCTCCCGCCAAGGAGACCACCGAGTCGATCCTCGATGCCGAGGCCGGCCCCCCGGACCCGAAGGCGCGGCGACGACGCACGCACATCAAGAAGGCCCGCTCCCGCCAGTGGGAGTCGCCGCTGTTCTTGCTGGGGGCCGGGGCGCTCACGCTCCTCGTCCTCGCCGGGGCAGGGCTGGCGTACTTGGTGAATCGTGGCGCGGGGGACGAAGCGCTCCGCGTCGCCGACGAGTCGTACAAAGCCGGTTCGATGTCGCGCTCGATCACCGAATTCGAGCGGTTCCTCGAAGGCTACCCGTACCACGAGGGGGCGAGCTCCGCGCGCGTCCGCCTCGCCGTCGCGCGGGTCCGCCACGCGGTCGAGACGTCGCTCGACTTCGGCGAAGGCCTCGACCTGGTGCAGACGGCGGTCGAGACGACCGAAGACGAACCGGCGTTCAACGAGGCCCAGGGGGAGCTCGCCGCGGTGCTCCCCAAGATCGCACGCGGCCTCGCCGACAAAGCGGAGGTGGCCTCGCAAGGCGCGACCCCCGACGACGCGGCCGCCATGATCGCGAAGGCCGAGGAAGCCCTCACCTACTACGAGAACACCAAGTACGTCCCGCGGAGCTTGCGCGACGACTCCGACACCGAGGCCGTCCGCGCGACGCTCGCCCGCGTCGGGCGCCGCCGCGAGTCGCGCGTCGATCTCGACAAGGCGCTGGTCGCGATGCGCGAGGCGACCGCCGCCGGGGACCCCCGGCAGGCGTACCTCGTCCACGCGAAGCTCGTCGCGCTGCGCCCCGAGGTGGCGGACGACGCTATGCTCGCCGAGGCGGTCACCGCGGCGACGGCGGCCGAGCGCACGACGATCCGATTCGTCGCCGAAGAAACGCCCGCCGCGGTCGGCGAGGCGCCGAGTCCCGTCGAGACGCAAGTCGCCCTGGCGCGGCCGCGGCGCATCGGCTCGACCGGCGCCGTTGGCGCGCACGCCGTCACCTACGGCGGCGTCGCCTACGGCCTCTCGGCCGACACCGGCGGGCTGCTGTGGCGTCATCCCCTTGGCATTGGTCCGGCCGCGGTTGAACCGGTTGCGATCGACGACGACTGGTTGCTCGTCGATCAGCGCCGCGGCGAGCTGCTGCGGATCGAGGAGGAGGCCGGCGCCGTGCGGTGGCGCGCCCCACTCGGCGGAGAGTCGCTCGCCCCGGTCGTCGTCGGCGGGCGGGTCTTCGCGCCGCTCGCGAGCGGGTCGCTCGTCGCGATCGATGCGGCGTCCGGCAAGCGGCTGGGACGGGTCGAGTTCGCCCAGGGGCTCCGTTCGCCCCCCGCGGTCGAGAACCAGCGCAAGCGGCTCTACGTGGTCGGGGCCCATTCGTGCGTCTACACGCTCGACGCCGAGTCGCTCGCCTGCGTGGCGGTCGCCTTCACCGGACACTCGCCGGGGAGCATCCCCGCGCAGCCGACGCTCGTCGGCGGGCGGTTGGCGATGGTCGAGAACATCGGCCTGCAAGCGTGCCGCGTCCGGGTGTTCGACCTCTCGCAGGCCGGGGACGTCGGCAAGCAGATCGCCGAGATGCGGCTCGGGGGGGCGTGCGGCACGCCGATCATCGCGTCCGGTCGCCGTTTTGCCGTCGCCGCCGACAACGGCGAGATCGGCCTTTGGGAGCTTCCGATCGAGCCCGAAGGAGACCCCGTCGTCTCGCTCGCAACGCGCCCCGCGGCCCGCGGTGAGCCCATGCCACGCTACCTCGCGGAAACCCCCGAGGGGCTGTGGTTGGGGGACATCGGCTTGTCGCGGGCTGTGGCCTCACTGGCCGACAGCCGGCTCGTGGTGCAGGTGATCGACGACCCATTCCCGGGCGACCTGTTCGTTGCCCCGCTGCGGGCGCGCGAGGGTCACTTGCTATCGGCCCGGCGCCGCGGCGCCGCCGGCCTGACCGTCGCGGCGACCGAGCTGCGCAGCGGTCGTGCGGTCTGGGAGACGGACATCGCGGTCCCTCCCGCCGGGCCGCCGCGCTACTCGGCAGACCCCCGCGGGTTGCTCGTCCCGACGATCGACGGGGTGACGCAGTTCGTCGAACCGGGCGCGATCCAGCGCGGCCTGGCGGAGACCCCCCTGGGCGCCGGTCCGACGACCCCCGAGAACCCGGCCCCCGAAGTCCTCGACGGGGCGATCGAACAAGTGGCCGTGCTTGCTGGGGGCGAGTCGCTGCTCGCGCGACCGGGCGAGTCGAGCTACGTCGTCACCTCCCCAACCCCCGATCGCGCGCCTTTCCGCGGCACGCTCCCCGCCAAGCTCGCTGCCGAGCCCGCGCCGTTTGGCGACGGGTGGCTCGCGCCGCTCGACCTGGGCCAAGTCCTGTTGCTCTCCGCGACCGGCGACCCGCTCGCGACGCCGTTCCAGCCGCCGCTCGCGCCGGGCCGGAAGGTCATGTGGCGGCCCGTGGGCGTCGGGGAGCTCGAAGGCCAACCGGTCGCCGTCCTCGCCGACGACGTTGATTCGGTCTACTGCGTGGGGCTCGCGGCGGGCGATGCTCCGGTGCTCCAACAACTTGGCGCTCAGCGGCTCGATGGCTTGCGCCCCGAGACCCGCGTGGCGATCGTCCGCGGCATCGCGATCATCGGGTTGTCGGAAAACCAACTCGGCATCTTCCCGCTTCCCGGCGTCGAAGGGCCGGGCCTCGTGCCGCTCGACGGCCGGATCGAGTGGGGCCCCTTCACCGCGGGGGACCTGGCGTTTGTCGTCACCGCGAAGGGGGAACTGCTGGCCGTCACCGTGGAGGGTAAACCCCGTGTCGTGTGGCGCGCAAAGCTCGGCGAAGGCGAGCCCGTCGGACTCCCCCTTGCGACCCAAGGGAGGGTCCTCGTGGCGACCCGCCAAGGGGTGATCCACTCCTTCGGGCTGCGGGACGGCGCCCCCGCCGAGCCGATCGACCTCGGCCAACCGCTCGGCAGCGGCCCGGTCGCCTACGGGCAACGTCTGCTCGCCGCGAGCGGCGACGGCTCGCTGCTCGTGATCCGCTTCCCGTGACGGTCGGTCCCGTGACACACGCACTCCCTCGCCACCGGCTGACGCGCACGCTCCGAGCGTGTCTGCTCGCCGTGTTGACGATCGGTGCGTCGTCCGCCGGCGCGGTCGAGATCGCGGAACTGCTCGCCACCGACCCGTTCGACGTCGTCGTGTTCCGCAGCGGCGACGAGCTGCGGGTCTTCCCGCTCGACCTGCCCGAGCGGCGGATGCCCTCGGCGCTCCCCCAAGCGCCCCTCGCCGCGCGAGCGCTCGACCGCCCGACCGAGCAACTCGAAATCGACTGGCGCGAGGTCGAGCGGATCGAGTTCTTCGAGCGGCGGTTGCTCGAAGAGGCCCAGCGCTCGTCGGCCGACGGCGACACGTCAATTACGTTCGACTGCCTCGCGCGGCTCGACCGCGACTACCCCGACATGATCGGCCTCGACGCGGCGGTCGTCGCATTCCTGAAGCGCGACGCCCTGAACGAGTTCAAACTCGGTCGCCACGAGCGGTCGCTGGTTGTCCTGCAGACGCTCGCGGAGCGCTCCCCCGGCGCCACGGGGCTCGCCTCCGCCGTCGATGCGGTGGGGGGCGCGATCCTCGAAACGCAGTGGGGAACGCAAGACTACGCGCAGCTCCGCGCCACGATGACGATCCTCGAAGGCAACTTCCCGGGCCTTGCGCTCCGCACCACCGATCGCTGGCGCGACAGGATCGCCCAGCACTACGAGGACCAGATCGTGGCGGCCCAGAAGCTCGCCAACGACGGGAACATCGACGCGGCGCGGGCCGCCGCCGTCGCGGCGTCAGTCATCGCCCCGGGCCGCCCCGAGGGGATGCGGCTGATCGAGCGACTGGACGCGGCCGACCCCACAGTCCGGGTCGCGGTGTTCGAGGACGCCGCCGCGCCGCCGAGCGTCCGCCTCGACACTCCCGCCGGGAGTCGCCGGGCGCGGCTCGTCACCACCGGCGCCGTGGCGACCCTCGAGGACTACGTCGACCAGGGAGGCGAGTACGCCACCCCGCTGGGGGCCTTTGTGAACGACGACAACCCGCGCCAAGTGACACTACGGCTTTCGGGCGCCGCGCTCGCCCAGGGGCAAGGCGCCCACCGCTTTGCGCGCGAGCTGCTGGCGCTAGCCGCGGCCCCCCCGCCCGCGTGGAGGGCCCTCAGCGGGCGCCTCGAAAGCGTAGCGGTCGTCCCGCCGGGGGACGTCGTTCTGCGGCTCGTGCGCGTCCACCCGCGGCCCAAGGCGCTCGTCAGGGCCCCGATCCCCGAGGGGCTCAGCGACTTGGCGTCGAGCGCTTGGTACGGCCCCGAGGTGAGCCCCCTGAAGGGGGTCGCCGGCGCCACGGAGGCGATCGACTTCCGGCGGCAGTCGGCGGGGGGGGGCGCGGCGTTCGACCGCGTCCGCGAGGTCCGCTTCGCCGACGACGCCCGCGCCGTGAGCGCCCTCGTTGGGGGAGAGGTCCACGTCCTCGCCGACGTGCCGCCGTGGCGCGTCGCCGCACTGCGCGAGAACGCGTCGATCTCGATGGGTGCGTACCGGCTGCCGGTAGTCCACTGCTTGCTGCTCGGGCCCGAGACGGCGCTCCGCGAGAGCCGCGAGGCACGCCGCGCCCTCTGCTACGCGCTCGACACCGAACGCTTCGTCCGCGAACAGCTCCTCGGGGGGGAGTCGCGGAGCGGGTGCCAGGCCGTGTCGGGCCCATTCCCCGCCGGGACGACGCTCGCCGACCCCCTGCGCTACGCCTACAACGACACGATCGCCCCTAGGCCGTACGAGCCGCGCCTCGCCGGGCTGCTCACCGCGCTCGGTCGCAAGCAGACCGCGCCAAAGCCGCAGCAGGCCGACGGCGCCGAAGGTGACCCGGCCGAAGACGAGGCCGCAGAGGACGAAGAAGAAGTCGAAGAAGAAAAGCTCCCCCCCGCGCCGCCGCTCGTGCTGCTGCACGCCGACACGCCGATCGTGCGGCTCGGCGTGCGGTCGATCGTCGAGCGGCTCGACGCCGTTGGCGTGAAGGTCGATGCCCGCGTCGTCACCGAGCAGCAACTCGCCGAAGGAAAGATTCCCCACGACCTCCGCTACGCCGAGCTGACGATCGCCGAGCCGATGGTCGATGCTTGGGGGCTCGTCGGGCCGGGGGGGCTCTCGGGGGACTGCACGGAGACCCTCGTCGACACGCTCGCCCGGCTCGACGCCGCCACGACCGGCAAGCAAATGAGCGACGCGCTGCGGGCCGCCCACGAGATCGTCGCCGCCGAGCTGCCGCTGATCCCCCTGTGGCAGGTCAGCGGGGTCTACGCCTGGCGCAACGACCTGACGGGGCTGCCACAGACGACAGTCGATCTCTACCAAACCGTCGATGCGTGGCGCCGCGAGCCGCGGGAGGCGCGTCGCTGATGCACCGCTCGTCGCTTGCTGTTCGCGCCGCCGCGGTTTGCGTCGGCCTGCTGTGCTCCTACGGCGCGGCAGCGCAAAGTGCGATCCCGTGGGAGAGCCGCCCGTACCGCGTGCGTGTCGTGGTGGCGGCCGAGGGGCCGGCCGCGTCGGCTTGCCTCGGCCGAGTCGTCGAAGAGCTACGCGAGAAGCTCGCGCGACGCGTCGGCCTCGCATGGCGCGCGAGTGTCGCTGTCGCGTCGGTAGACGAACGACCGATCGTCGATGCCGCCACGCTCCCGCTCCACGGGGCCGACCTGACGGAGGCCCCGGAAGTCGGCGACGAGTTCGACAAGGCGATCTATGGCGTCGTTCACGAAGGCCCCGCGGGGGTTGCGGTTCGGGCGCGCGAGGTCGATGCGGCGACCGGGCGATGGGGTCCGCTCGCCGCGCGCGACGTTGGTCGCGTCGAAGGAGCGTCGGAGCCGCTGCTCGGCGCGGTCGTCGAGGCGCTCCAGCCCGTCTTCCGGTTCGAACTCGACCCACGCGATGAACCGCGCGTCCGCCTCGACGCACAAGGCCGGCGGCTTGCTGAAGCACAGGGGCCCGCCCCCGGCACGGTGCTGATGCCCTACACGCGGCGCACGAACCGCTCGGGGGTGGCGGGCGGCGCGCCGCTCACGCTTACCCGCTGGACCTACCTGGTGATCGAGCCCTCGGCCGAGGGGGCGAAGGCCAAGCCGAGCGACCTCCCCATCGCCCGCGTGTACAGCCACAAGCGGAGCCCGTTCGGCGTGCGTCGGCTGGGGCGGGTCGAGCACTGGGCGTTCGTCGTCGCGACCGACGCGTCGCGCGGCACGTCGCTGCGTCTGCACGACTACACCAATCGCGCGACGGCGCTCGCCGGCTACGCCGTGCTTTGGGGCGAGCCCGACGACCCGAAGCCGGTCACGCTCGGCCGCACCGGGACCGACGGTCGCTTCACGCTCCCGGCCGCCGAGAGCCTTCGCTTCGCGACCGTGCGCGTCGGCGAGACGGTCGTCGCGCGGCTGCCGATCGCCCCGGGAGTGGAAAGCGAGATCGAGGTCCCGCTGCTCGACGAACGGCCGCGGCTCGCCGCCGAGGCGAAGATCACACTCCTGCGAGAGGAGTTGATCGACCTCGTCGCGCGGCGGAAGATCCTCGCCACCCGCGTGCGAACGAAGCTGCTCAACAACGAGCTGGAGGTCGCCGAACGACTGCTGCGCGAGCTCGAGGGGCTCCCGGCGCGATCCCAATTTAACCAACGGATCGACGCCGCGCAGCGGATTTACCGCGCGACGAACCCGGTGCTGCAGCGAAGGCTCGACCGGATCTTCGTCGAGATCCAGACCACGCTCGCCAAGGCGCTCGACACCCGCGACATCACCGACCTCAACGCCGAGCTGCGACGGGCCCGCGACGGCGCCCAACCCGCGGCGACCGTTACTCCCGCCTCGAACCCGGCGCCCGCGGACGAGCCCGCGTCAACCGCCGAGCAGCAAGACCCCTAGCGCTGCGCCGAGGGCGAGGATCGCCACGACCCACGGCAGGGAATGGGCCCACCCTTGCTCCCCCCGCTTCGGGCGCGGAGCGGTGAGGGGGACGAAGTTGCGGGGCAACCCTGCGTTGTTCGCCGGCGCCGCGAGCGGGATCACCTCGGCAGCGGCCGAGTACTCGGCTAGGTCGCAGTTATCGATCGGCGAGCCGACCGTCTCGGGGAGGTCGTCGCGCTCGCGGGAGTCGGTCGACTGCGTCGAGTCGAACGCCGGGTCGGCGTCGCCCGCCTTGGCCCGCTCGATCGTCTCCCGCACCAGCGCGCCGAGGCGCGCCTCGGCGCCGGCGTCGCAGAGTTTGGCGAGCCCCTCGGCGACCGACGCGGCGGTCGCGGGGCGCGCGGCGGGGTCTTTCGCCATCGTCCGCTCGACGAGGCTCACGACGGCGTCCGATAGGCCCGGGCAAAAGCGCCGCGGATCGACCGGCTGCTCGCTGACGTGCCGCTTGAGCTTCGAGAGGTGGTTGCCCCCCGGGAACGGCACCTTGCCCGTGAGCGCGTAGTAAAGCGTGCAGCCGAGGCCGTAGACGTCGCTCGCCGGTAGCACGCGGTCCGGATTGCGGATCGCCTCGGGCGCCAGGTAGTCGCTGGTCCCCACGACCTTGCCCGTTCCCTGGGGGACGGAGAGGCTGGCCCCTTCGTCGAGGTACCATGCGAGCCCCAGGTCGGTGACCTTCACCTGCCCGCCGAGCGTGATCAGCACGTTGCCCGGCTTCACGTCGCGGTGCACGAGGCCGCGCCGATGGGCGTAGTCGATCGCTAGCGCCGCCTGGGCGACGACCGCCGCCGCGATCGGCTCGGGCAGAGCGCCGCGGCGCCGCACCAGCCGCCGCAGGTCGATCCCCTCGACGTACTCGGTGACGAAGAAGTAGGTGTCGCCGTCTCGGTCGGCGTACGACACGCGGACCAAGTTCGGGTGGTCGAGCTGCGCTTGGGCGCGGATCTCGTGGCGGAACCCGGCGATCGTCTCGGGGGTCGACTTGTTGCGCGGCAGGACCTTCACCGCCTCGACACGCCCCAGCAGCTCGTGCTCGGCCTTGAAGACGTGCCCCATCCCCCCCGCGCCGAGCGTGTCGAGGATCCGGTAGGGGCCGAGCGTGAACTTCGTCCGACCGTGACGGAGTTGCTCGACCTGCCACGGGTTGAGCCGCCCCTCTTCGAGCAGCCGCTCGGCGTAGAGACGGTCTTGGTCCTCCTCGGTGGTGGGGCGCCGGGCGGCGACCTCCTGCGCGACACGGTGGAGCGCCATCCCATCGACGAGGCCGCTCGCGGCGAGCGCTCGGCGGAACACCGTCGATGCAAGGGCTGCGTCGCCGCCGACGGGGGGGCCCACGACAGGGGGCCCAGCGACAGGGGGCCCTGCGACAGAAGGCCCTGCGACGGGACCCCCAGCGATAGGGGGCCTGTCGAGCGACTCTCCGGCGGCGAGCGGCTGGTCGGGGGTCAAGCTGTGGGCGAAGCCAAGGGGAGCGGGACCAAGGGTGCGGGTCGGAGCGTACTCGATACTTAAGCCTAGCTGACCCCCGCGCGAACGGGCAGCTAGGAACCTCCGTTCCCGGGTTTCCCGAACCGCTCGGCGACGATCGTGCGGAACTCGGTGTCGGCCGTCGCCAGCGGGTTGGCGGCTTCGAGCACCCCGAACTTAGCCATCGCGTTGTTCCAAGCGGGGGGGGGCTCGACCCCCATCACCAGTGCCTCGTGGCGCACCGGGTGGTCGAGCCCGAGCCGCCACGAGTGGAGGCCGATCCCCTCGCCCCACCGCGAGCTCGCGCCGTACTTGATGTCCCCCGCGATCGGCAGGCCCGCCTTGGCGAGTTGGACGCGGACCTGGTGCTTGCGGCCGGTCAGGAGCTCGACCTCGAGCAAGCTCCGGTCGTTGCGTCGCGCTAGGCGCCGGTAGCGAAGTTTGGCTTGTTGAGCGCCCGAAGCCCCCTCGTGCGTCGCGTGGACGCGGTGGTTGCGGTCGTCGTGGCGGAGGAAGTGGACGAGCTCGTCGCGCTCCGCCGCCTCCCCCTCGACAACCGCCAAGTAACGCTTCTCGACGCGGTGCGAAGCGAACGCCGCCGTGAGCCGGGCCGCGGCTTTCGACGTCCGCGCAAAGAGCACCACGCCGCTCACCGGCGAATCGAGGCGGCTGACGACCCCCAGATAGACCTCGCCCCCCTTGCCGTACTCGGCGCGGAGGTACTCCTTCGCCCGTTCGACCATCGAGGGGGCGCCGGCGAGCGCCCCCATCGTCGCCACCCCCGCGGGCTTGGCGACGGCTAGCAGGTGGTTATCCTCGAACACGACGCGCACTGGGCAGTTGGTAGAGGTTGGAGGCTAGAGGCTAGTTGCGAGAGACAGGCACGCGGGCGCCCTCAAAGGTGCGACGCGACTTGAGCCCCATTCCGATGAGTGACCGAGTGGAGCCCGCAGTGTCGTCTGTCGAGCTTGTGCTGGCCAGCGGTTCGCCGCGCCGCCGCGAGCTGCTCGTCGCGGCCGGCTACGCGCCGCGGGTCGTGCCGCCGCGCCCGGGTGCCGAGGAGTGCGGGCTGTGCACCAACTGCGGGCCGGCCGAGCTGGTGATCGACCTCGCCGACCGCAAGCTGCGGGACGTCCTCGACCGGTTCGCCGTAGGGGAGGCGAGCCCCCCCGCGGCAGGCGCGGTCGTGTTGGCCGCCGACACCGTCGCCGAGTGCGGCGGGACGATCCTTGGCAAGCCGGCCGACGAGGCCCACGCCCGCCAGATGCTGCGCTCGCTCAGCGGCCGCGAGCACCGCGTTTACACCGGGATCGCCCTGGCGGTTTCGTCGGCGACCGGGCCCGGGCCGATTACGCGGCTGTTCGAGACCACCGTCCTGACGATGGACCCCCTCTCCGACCAGTGGATCGACGATTACGTCGAATCGGGGGCCTGGGAGGGGAAAGCGGGCGCCTTCGGCTACCAGGACGGCCTAGGGTTTGTGCACGTCCTCCGCGGTAGCGAGTCGAACGTCGTCGGCCTGCCGATGGAGGTCGTTCGCCGTTTGCTGGCGTCCCGAGGCTGTTTCTTAACCCCCGACGGTGAAGGATAATGCTCGGTCTCGCCCCCGGCGCCGGCCTTTCGGGGGGGAACCCTGCTGCCGCTCAAACAACGTGGACCTCCTGCTTATGCACCCCCTCGCCGCTCTGGTCTTGCTCGTTCTCTCGTTCGGTCGCGCGACGGCGTTTGCTGCGGCCGCCGCGCCCGGCGCTGCGCCGTCGGTTGCAGGCGAGCAGGTCGGGATCGCGCTCGAAACGCCAGACGGCGAGCGGGCCGTAGAGCTCGGCGACCGCTGCATGGTCGCGTACACGCAGAAGGTCCCGGGGACCGACGTCGAGTTCGCGATGATCCCGATCCCCGGCGGGACGGTGCGGCTGAACGTCGCGGCCGAGGACGCCGACGAGCCGCAGTACGCCGAGGTCACCGTCCCCCCGATGTGGGTCGGCCGTTGCGAGGTGACGTGGGCCGAGTACCGCCAATACATGCAGCTCGACAAGCAGTTCGCCAGGCTCAAGCAGCTCCGCACGTTGCAGGTCACGCAGGCCGACAAGATCGAGGCACTGCTCGCCCAGCGCGACGCGCTCCGCTGGGCGATGGTCGCCCCCGGCGGCGAGGGGCCCGTTGTCGATGCGGTCACCGCCCCGACGCCGCTGTACGACCCCAGCACGACCTACGAGTCGGGTGAAGACCCGGGGCTGCCGGCGGTCTCGATGACGCTCTACGGCGCCAAGCAGTACACCAAGTGGCTCAGCGCGGTCACCGGCAGCGAGTACCGCGTCCCGAGCGAGGCGGAATGGCTCTACGCGGCCCACGCGGGGAGCGACGTCGATACGGCGCTCGAGGACGAGGAGCTCGACCTCGACGAGCTGGCCTGGCACGCCGACAACTCGGACTACGCCGCGCACCAAGTTGCGGAGAAGGCCCCCAACGCCTGGGGCCTGTACGACACCCTGGGGAACGTCGCCGAACTGGTGCTCGACGCCCACCTCCCCGAAGGCCGCGCGGACCTCGTCGGCAAGAAGCTCGCCTGGCGCGACGCGGTCGCCTGGCCCGTCACGGCGTTCCCGGTTATCGCCAAGGGGGGCTGGTGGGACGACGACCCGGCCGACGTGCGGCTCGCCACGCGGCTGGCGACCGACGACCCGGAGTGGAAGTCGTCCGACCCGAACCTCCCGGCGAGCCCCTGGTGGTTCGCCGACTACCCCTCGACGGGGGTCGGCTTCCGCCTCGTCCGCCCGCTGGAGGGGATCGCCGACGCCGACAAGCCGCTCGTTTGGGACGACCAGACCCCCAAGATCGCCAACGCCGTGCGTGAACGCCTCGCCGAAGGGCGCGGCAAGCAGGGGCGCGTCGGGGCCCAGCTCCCGGCGGCGATCAAGGAGCTGGCCGACCCCGAGGTCAGCAAGCTGATCGACTGAGTACCCGCTTAAGAACGCCGTCGTGGCGTTCTTAAACCTCGCCAAGCTCCCGGCCGAGCCGCTCGCGGCTCGCGAAGCCCCGGCGGAAAGGCCGCGGCTTCGACATCGCCTCCGTGCGACGACGCGGCCCGTTGCAGCGCCAACAGACCGCTCGCATCCCCGGCGATAACCCTTTATTGGGAAACAGCTTTGGGGCGTCGGCCGCGAGTCGCTATACTCTCCGGCGGCCGGGCGTAGGTCGTCAGGCGGCCCCCGCGTTGTTCGCCTCTGTGGTGAACGACGCACGGCGGGGGGCCCGCGCGGGAAGTCGTTGGAGACGCACGCTTGAAGCTTCGAGTGGGGCTCGTTGGGCTGGGGCCCACGTGGATCACCCGCCATCGGCCGGCGCTCAGCGCGCTCGCCAGCCGGTTCGAGGTCCGTGCGGTCTGCGACCCGGTGGCGCACCGCGCCGACCAGGTCGCCGCCGAGCTCCGCGCCCGCAGCATCGACGGGTTCCGCGCCCTAGCGACCGCCGACGACGTCGATGCCGTGCTGCTGCTCTCTGGCCGGTGGTTCGGCGCGCTGCCGATCCTGGCCGCCTGCGACGCCGGCAAGGCGGTCTACTGCGGCGCTTCGGTTGAGATGCGCGCCGACGAGGCGACGGAGCTTCAGGCCCGCGTCCGCCAGTCGGGCGTGGCGTTCATGGCCGAGCTGCCGCACCGCCTCGCCCCGGCGACGATCCGCCTCAAGGAGCTGATCGCGACGCGGCTCGGCCCGCCGCGACTCCTGTTCTGCAACGAGCGCCTGGGGGCGCCCAAGTCGGCCGGCGAGGGCGCCACGAGCCACACCCGCCGCCTGATCGAGATGGTCGACTGGTGCCGCTACGTGGTCGGCCGCGAGGCGACCGCCGTCACCGGCACGCGGCACGAAGCCTTGGCGACCGACGCCAGCGGCGCCTTGGTGAAGCGAAGCTGCTCGTCCGGGGGGCGCGAAGACTACACCCTGGTTACGCTCGAGTTCGGCCAAGCGACCCCCGGCATCAAGCGGCCGGCCGGCCTCGAAGACCCCTGCCCGTTCGCCCAAATCGCCTGCGGCGGCTACGTGCAACAAGCGTGGACCGAAGCGGCCTCCTTCCGGCGCCCGGCCGACTTGCAGGTCGTCTGCGAGAACGGCGTGGCGTTCGTCGACCTGCCGAGCCAGCTCGTCTGGTTCGACGGCGCCGGCCAGCACACCGAGTCGCTCGAGCACGAACGCCCGCTGGGCGAGCAACTGCTGATGGAGTTCCACCGCAGCGTTTCGAGCCTGGTGCTGCGCTCCTCGAGCCTGGAAGACGCCTTCCGCGCGCTGACGATCGTCCTCGCGGCGCGCAAGAGCGCGGCGACGGGGCTTAAGGTGGACTGCACGCCGGGGTGAGCGTCCATCGCCACGTCGGCGAGTGGTTCGAGGCCGAGGAGGTCTACGCCTGGATCGGCCGTCACCTGAGCCTGATCGCCGAGCCCTCGATGCGGCACTACGTCCGGGCGGCCGAGCTCAACGCGGCGGGGATCGATTGGGTGGGGGTGATCGGCGCGAAGTTCCTCCCGGCCAAGACGCTGCTGGTGGCCCGGCTCCGCGACGACGAACGCTTCGCTTCCGAGGCCGAACGGGTCGCCGAGTTCTCCCGCCCGAGAGGTGGGAGCAGGGCGACCTACGTCAAGTACGCCCGCCGCCTTGAAGGCCGCGTGACCCGGCCGCAAAAGGTTGACCCCCTGGCGAACGGGGATACCATCGAGGTGGACATCGTTGTACGCCGTTGTCGTGGCGCTCGGGGACGGCCGCCGAACACTTCGAGACAGCTTCGGCCCCGCTGGGCACAGTGCGGCCCATAAGACGCCGGGATCTGTTGATTTTCCGTGGCCTTCTCCGCCAGGCGTCCTCGACTGCTACCACAGCCAGCCGAGAGTTTCGGGTACCTTGGGCCGAGTAACGTCGCTCGACTCGCTTTATGCCTCAATTCTGGAGCGTGGCGTATGAAGGCTGTCGCGCTAGTGATGGTGCTCGCAGCGGCGGGGACGGTGAGTGCCACCGAGCCCATAGAGGCGATCTCGATCCCGCTGGAGACGGTGTGGGCTCACGACATGCCAGGCACGCGTGACATCCACGAATTGCAGAAAGAGTTTGACAAGCGGTACCCACCGATGGGTAACGAGCAAGAGTCGCTGCTCGCGATCGTTGCCCGGGGGATTGAGCGCCGACGAGGCAGCCCGGTAGGCGAGGCGATGGCGGTGCAAGGGTCCGGGCTCGACGCCCTTGTCAACGTCTTTCGCGTTTTCACAAAGCAAGTCGATAAGTCCCGCGGCGCCAAGGGGCTGGCCGGGGACGACGGCGTGAGCCTTTTTTTCTTCACAGCATATTCGCCGCGATATGTCCACCTGAAGGAGATAACGCGATCTGGGTCCAACGTTGCGGTGAAGTACGACTTGATTCCGCATCTCACGAAGGACCTGAGCATGCACCTTGCTTTGGTTCCGCTCGGGGATTTGCCGGCGGGTCAGTACCGCGTCGAGGTGTCGGCTAAGCCGCTGACAGAGGACGCGGTCGGAGCAGGGTTCACAGACGTTGACGACCAATGGAAAGACCGTCATGTGAGCTCGTCGTTCGCGTTCCGCGTCAACTGACCTGGGGGAGTAGGCCATGGTCGCTCGGATGTTCGCGTTGGTCGCGTGCGGCCCTTTGGTTATCGCATCGTGTGCTGCGGCGAGTAGCGGAACGATCGGCTCGGGGGGCATCAACGCCTCGGCTCTCCGGGCCGCCCCCCTCAGTCTCAACGGGGCGGGCATCGCCATTGGCCAGGTTGAACCGGGTCGCCCTGGGAGAGCCGGGACGGACGCGGCCGCGTTCAGGCACGACGACGTGGTCCCGACCGCCGTGTTTAGGTACAATCTGTCGCCCGAGGTGGCGGACGCAACAGGTGACGTCGGCGAGCACGCACTGCGAGTGGCCGGGGTCATGATCTCCCAGAACGGCGGCGCCTTGGCCGGCGTGGCGCCAAACGCGAGCCTCTACTCGTCAGCGGCCCCTGACGGCGACCCCGTTTTGCAGGTGACATCTCTGAATCACGTCGCGCGGCGTAACTCACGGGATGTAAGAGCAATCAACATGAGCTACGGGACGGGTGCCAACTTCAACACGACCGACGGCACCAGCTACTTCACGAGAGGAGTCGACTGGATCGCCAACGCTTACGGCAACACGCTGGTCGTTACAGCACTTTCGAACTTGGTATAGCGCCAGGAGTGGAGTTTGGGTAGACCGTTGTCCAACCAAGGAGGACGGTGATGCAAGCGATTTCGATGGACCTGCGAGAGCGGATCGTTGCGGCGTACGACCGTGGCGAGGG
>JBOFFC010000172.1:0-8573 GCA_051648405.1 Lacipirellulaceae bacterium | reverse complement strand
GATCCTCGCCGCCTGGGCCGCGACCGACCTGCCCCAACTCGTGGAGTACGACTCGGGCGCCTGGGGCCCCGACGAGGCGAACGCCTGGATGCAGCAGCAAGGCCGCCACTGGTTCGACACCTGCCCGGTGCTGAGCTGAGCATCAACCACGGCCGCGAGGCGGCTTACGCACTCGTCAAATACGCCCTAGACCATGCCGCATCGACTCACACCTTCGTATATCTCATTACGTTGTAGGCGAACACCGACAGCGCAATAATCATCCCCGTGCAGACAAAGATCGCTACTTTCATGGGGAGTGGAAGCGATCGGGCAGGTGGTGTCGATGCTGTCCGTTTGCGGAAAGTCGCCGGGATCAGCGGGTAGATGTAGACAAGGTTCAAGAGGCTGCCAATCAAGAGGAACGCCGCGGCTGAGTAATGGTGGCGATGGATTTCCTCTAGCAACATGATGTCCTTGCTGTAGTAGCCGGCGAGAAACGGGAAACCGCTAATGGACAAACCGGACACAATTGCCGCCACTCCAAGCCAGCGTCGATTTGGGAGTGCTTCAGCGACACGCGGCGCCTGCACGGAGCCAAACGCCGAGAGATAGGCCCCAGCACAGAAGAATAAATTGAGCTTCGCGATCGAGTGCGTGACTATGTGGAGCATCGCTCCTTGCATGCTCTGCTGGGTGCCCACCAGGATCGCGGTGATGATGTAGGACAATTGTCCGACCGTCGAGAACGAGAAGCGTTCCTTCAGATTCGGAGTCTTCCAGGCGCGAACCGCGGTATAGACTGCAGTGCTGCCGCACAAATAGATGAGCCAACCCGTCTGGAAGAAATGGTTGTTGAGTTCGCTTAGGAGGTCTACTCCGTAGACGTGAATGGCAATCTTGAACAGAGCGATGCTCGCGACTTGCACGGCGGCTACCGAGTGAATCATGGCGGTGACCGGGGCGGGGGCGATCGACGACCGTGGTAGCCATAGGTGGAACGGCGCGATGCAGTTTTTGGAGAGTCCGACAATGATCAAAGCCAGAACGATCGCCGACCGCTGGTGGCTCCATCCAAGCTGATCGATGTGGATGCTCTCAAAGGACGTGGCCAGCGGAAAATTCAGCGCGATCGCCGGGACGGCGATGAACAAGGCCGGCCAGATCGTCGAGTGGATGTAGAATTTGGCGGCCCGCCAACTTTCTTCGTCATCGCGAATCGCAATCAAGGGAACGATGGTTGGTATTGAAGCCAAGTAGAAGATGATCAGCGTGAAGAAGTTGTCGGCCATCCCCGCGCCGATCGACAAAGCCAGTGTCGCGCACATGAAGCGATGGAACGTCTCCGCTTTCGTCGCGAAGTGGGCTCGGACGTACCCCATGCAGTACACCAAGGTCATCGACCAGCAGAGGTAGATCAGGATGACAAAGACCCAGGACGGGGTGTCCAGGGAAAAAGCGATCCAATTGCTGATCCGAATCGAACCCGACACCGGCCCGTACAGGAACGTTCCCAACGCCACTCCGGCGGTCGAGCTGATCATGAGCGCATAGAAGGTGTACGTCGATCGCGTCTTGACGATCGACAGCAGATTGAGAACGAGCGGCCAGACGAGCACCAAAAGCGCCATCGACGCTGGTTCGAGCATCGACCTATCCATGGTTGTGACTCTTCCGACGCGTGATTGATTGGGGGCTTTTCGGCAGACCGTTGGCTTGGTGACTTCGAAAGACTACGGCTTCTCGAAGAGGACCTTGGCCCGCAAAAGGGCCGCCGTGAAATGCGGGCAGACGTTCTCCCGCCCGACATGTCGCTCGAACTCTGCCTGATGCATGAACTTTGCGGGCTGCGGCCTCGCCCCGCACAGGATCAGGTGGCGGTCCGTCACGTGGAGATTGTCGGCAAGGTCTTCCAGGGCGAGCAGCCCAGTAGCGTCGATCGCGGTCATGTTCCGTAGCCGCAGGATGACCACCGACGTAAGTTCGTTGAGGGGGTGAGTTGCGGTAAATAGTTTCTCGGAGGCGCCGAACAGGAACGGGCCGTGTATACGGACAACCGTCACATAGTTGGGGATGCTGTTCTCTTGCATGACGTGCAGCCGACCCTCTTCAACGTAGGCGTCCGTCACTCTCTCGACGGTTGTGGTCTTCGCAACCTTGCGGATGAATAGCAGAGCGGCGAGGACCATCCCCACCTGCACGGCAACCGTCAAGTCGGCGAACACGGTTAGCGCGAAGGTGACGGACCAGACCGAGATCGTCGCCCAAGACATCTTCAGAAGCTTAGGGATTTCGCGCCACTCGCCCATGTTGTAGGCGACAACCAGCAAAATGGCAGACAACACGGCGAGGGGTATGTTGCGTGCGAGGGGGGCAGCAAAGAGTAAGACGGCTAGTAAGGTCAGTGCGTGAACCATGCCGGCCACCGGCGTCTTTGCGCCCGACCGGACGTTCGTAGCGGTGCGGGCGATGGCCCCGGTTGCGGGGATGCCGCCGAAGAAGGGAACCGCGATATTGGCGATGCCCTGGGCAACCAATTCAACGTTCGGGTTGTGTTTGTCGCCGCTCATCCGGTCAGCGACCACGGCTGACATCAACGACTCGATGGCCCCCAGCAGGGCGACCGTTAAGGCCGGAGAAATCAAGGCCTGAATCATGTCCGGATCGAAGTGCGGTACGGAGATGGCGGGCATGCCGCTGGGGATACCGCCAAACCGGGTGCCGATGGTCTCCACCGAAACCCCAAACGCCATCACGGCGCCGGTGCCGACTAGCAAGGCTGCAATCGAGCCGGGAACCCTCTTGGCGAAGGTCATACAGAGGATCACGACGGCCAGCGCCCCGAACGCCAGTAAGGTCGTAGTCAGGTCGATGGTGTGGAAGTTTCTCGCGAGGGTTTTGATCCGCCCCACGAGGTCGCCCGGAACGCTCTCGATCTGGAGCCCAAAGAAGTCCTTGATTTGTGTGCTGGCGATGAGGACGGCGATGCCGTTGGTGAAGCCCACGACGACCGGGCGAGGGATAAACTGCACCGCCGCGCCGAGTCCGGTCAGCCCCAGCACAACAAGGAAGATGCCCGCCATGACGGTGCAAACGAGCAAACCGTTAATCCCATGCTCGGCGACGATACCGAAGACGATGACAACGAATGCACCGGTCGGACCACCGATCTGGGTCTTCGAGCCTCCGAGAGCCGAAATGAGGAACCCGGCAATGACCGCGGTATACAAACCCGCTTCGGGCGGGACGTTGGACGAGATGGCGAAAGCCATCGACAGCGGCAGCGCAACGAGGCCTACCGTCAGTCCCGCGATGAGGTCCGCGAAGAACGTTTTCAGATCGTAGCCCCGCAGGGACTCGACCAATTTCGGCGTCCGGTCCCGTCTCATTGCTTGGCCTTTCGGTCAACCTTTGTACGCAGGAGCGGGGACGTCCCGCCCCTCCTCGGCCTTTCGCGCGGGCCGCGGCCCAACGCGAGGCCTAACGCGTCGCCCCGAGCCCGCAGCGGCACCACGGCCGCAGCGGCCTACTCAGCCTGATCGACCTCCGCGACCGAGAACCGCAGGTCCTTGAGCCGCGCCTCGGCGCCGGCGTCGAGGACCATCACCAGCGTGCCGTGGCTCGCCTCGGGGTCCCCTTGGATGACCATCCCCAGGAGCTCGCCCCGCTCCTTGGCGATCCCCTTGATGGCGTCGCGCAGGTCGGGCCCCCCGAACACTTGCTCACCCTCGACCCACACCGTGTCGTCCGACTCGATCGCGACGCGCACGTAGGCCGGGTCGCTGTCGAAATCGACCGGCGTCGGATCGACCCCCGAGGAGGAGGACGAGCGGGGGGCCGGCAGTTCGATCACCGACTCGAGCGACTGGATCGACGTGACCATGAAGAAGATCAGCAGGAAGAACACGATATCGACCATCGCGGTCATGTCGATCAGGTTCTCTTCCTCCCGCCGCTTGGTCCCGAACAACAGCGCGCCGCGCCGCGACTCGGCAACGGGGGGTCGCGACCCGTTGGGCCTTTTGGCCGACTGTGCGGGGACCGTGAGCGTCGCGCCGCAGTCGGGGTTGGGGCACTTGCGCCGCTCGCCCGCCGACGAAGCCTTTGCGACGACGTGCTTGCCGCACCGCGGGCACGAGAACGAGACGTTCATCGCGAGGCCTCGACTTCGAGGACCGCGACGTGCTGGGGCATCCCCTCGACGTAAGCCGCCGTCATGATCCGGAACAGCTCGCGCAGGCAGACGTGCTTCTCGGCCTTAATGAGCACCCCCTCCTTGCCGGCCTCGGCGCCGCTGGCGACCGCGGCGCGGACGGCCTTGTCTTGCTCGGCCTTGTCGGTCAGCGGGGTCTCGTCGTCACCCAGGAGGAGGGCCACCCGGTCGTCGTTGGGACCCTCCTTGATCGTGACGACGACGGCCGACTCGGCGTCGAGGGGGCTGACGACGGTCGCCGTTGGGAGGTCCACCTCTCCCATCGCGGCGGTCAGGAACGTGACCAGGAAGTAGATGTTCATCATGAACACCAGGTCGACCATCGCCGTCATGTCGAACTCGGAGTCTTCCTCGACGCGCCTACGACGAACGAGCATCCCCGGAGACGAGGCGCCGTCGGTCAGCGAGAAGGGCCCCATGGTCCGCGACGCCTAGGATTGCGGGCCCGGTTCGTCGGCCCAAGTTCGCCACCGGTCAGCCGGCCCCGTCAACGAGATCGGGTCAACGCGATCGAGTGAGCGGCTCGAGCAGCCGCACGAGCCCGGCGCCGAGCGACTCCTGCAGGTTGCGGATCCTGGCGTTCAGGCCGGCCAGCAAAAAGTTAAACGGGATCGCCGTCGCGAGCCCCATCGCCGTGCAGATCAGCGCCACGCTGATCTCGTCGGCGATCTGCGACGGCTGGACTTTCTCCCCCGTGCCGATCCGGCCGAACGCGGCCATCATCCCCAGCACGGTGCCGAACAGCCCCAGCAGCGGGCCGCTCTTGATGACCGTCGCGATCCAACTGGTGCGGTGCTCGAGGTCGCGGAGGATGTCGTGCTGGACGACCTCGGTGACGATCTGCCGGACTTGCTCGCTCCCCAGGTCGCGGTTGGCGATCGCGATCGACGTGAGCTGCGGCAGTGCCCGGGCGTCGTCGAGGCACATCTCCTCGACGCCGTCGAAGTCTCCTTTTTCGAGCTTCGGGAGCGCCTCATCGACGAACAGCACCTGGGCGTCGTAGTTGCGGAAGCTCAGTTCCTTCACGCGGCGGAAGCCGAGCACAAGGTTGTACAGCCCCCACAAGAAATTGATCGCCAGCAAGCCGTAGCAACCGTCGGCGAGCAGTTTCGCGAGGCCGTTGACGTCCACACACGATCCCTTGCGACGGGCCCCTGAAGGAGGGCGCTGATGCGATCGGCCCACGGCGTCGGCGAAGACCGACCGGGCGACCGAACTGTTGGTTCGAGCATAACTTGCCAAAACGGCCACTGGCAAGTCACGCGGACCGCGGCGCAGGACGGCTCGCAGCGGGCGCTCAGCGCAGGGCCAGCTCGACCTCGGCGAGCCGACCGCTGAGGAACGCCCGCACCGCGGGGTCGGCGCACAGTCCGATCGCGCGGGTGAGCGCCCGGCGCGCCTCGGCCGTGTCGCCGAGTCGCCTGGCCAAGTCACCCCGAAGCGCCCAGTACGGTTGGTGCGACGCGGTCAGCTCGGGGGTGAGCGACCGCAGTGCGCGCCAAGCGACCTCGGGGCCCTGGGCCGCGGCGACCGCGGCGATGCGCCCGAGGCGCGCGCCAAAGGTCGGGGCGAGCGTGAGCAGCAGGTCGTAGAGGCCGACGACAACGTCGTGGTTCGCGTCTCGGCCGAGCAGACGCGCCGCGTGCGCAGACTGGATCGCCGCTTCGACCTGGAACCTCCCGGGTCGATGGCAGGCCGCGGAGTAACGCAGCAGGCGCTCCCCTTCGTCCACGAGCGACTCGTCCCATCGCGAGACGTCTTGCTCGTCGAGCGGGACGTAGACGCCGTCCGCGCCGATGCGCGCCGCGCGGCGCGCGTGGCAATGGCAGAGGAGCGACGCTAGGCCGAGCGCCTCGGGTTCGTCGGGGAGTAAACTCGCCACCGTCCGCGAAAGGTAGACCGCCTCGTGCTCGAGGGGGTGCGGCGGGCTCGCCTCCGCGGCGCCGCTGTCGGCGTCGCGGGCCGCAACGTAGCCGGCGTAGATCGCGCGCAGCACGTCGGCGACGCGCGGGGCCAGGTCGGCCGCTTCGGGGGCCTCGAACCGGATCCCCGCGTCGCGGACCTTGCGCTTCGCGCGCGTCAGCCGCTGCTTCATCGCCGCGGGGCTCACGAGGAAGCAGGAAGCGATCCGCGCCGCGTCGATGCCGAGGACCGCCTGCATCGCGAGCGGCGTGCGGATCGCGGGGTCGAGCGCCGGGTGGCAGCAGGCGAACAGCAGGCCGAGGCGCTCGTCGGCGATTGGCCCTCCCAACTCGATCCGTGTCGCGGCCGACTCGAGCGCGTCGAGCACCGCTGCCCCCTCCTGCTGCCGCCGCGCGCGGCGCTGGACATCGACCAACTTCCGCCGCGCGACGGTCAGCAGCCAAGCCTCGGGGCTGTCAGGAACCCCGAGGCGTGGCCACTCGACCAGCGCGGACGCGAGCGCGTCGGAGACCGAGTCTTCGGCCAACTCGATGTCACACGTCCGCCGCGCGACGAGCGCCACGAGCTTGCCGTACGACTCGCGCGCTACGAGCTCGACCGCGACCACTTCGACGCCCTTCGGTGGCACGGCGGGCTCGGGCCGGGAGTTCAAGCGGGGTGGTCGGGGTTCACCATCACGGGGCGAACCTCGATCTTGCCGCCGGGGCAGGGGATCTTCGCCCCCCAGGCGAGCGCTTCGTCGAGGCTCGCCACGTCGATCAGGTAGAACCCGCCGAGCTGCTCCTTCGTGTCGGCGTACGGCCCGTCGTGGACCTCGTTGCCAGCGGCGCCGAGGGTGAGCGTCGTCGCCGTGTCGGCAGGCATCAGGCCGGCCCCGCCGCGCATCACCCCCGAGGCGGTAATCGCCTGGGTGAACGACATCCACGCCTCCCAGTAGGCCGGGGCGTCGGGCCCGTTGCGTCGGGCGGTCTCGGTGGCGGTCTCGTAGATCAGCAGGCAGTACTGCATTTAAGGCCTCGCACACTCGGGTGGGGGGACTGACGCGGCGAACGCGCCCCCCGGTTGGGGGCCGGACCACTCGCCGTCGAACAGGAAGACGAACGGCCACCCCGGACGGCGACAGTGTAGTCGAGGAATTTCTCGCCCTCCGCTCTGCGGGGCGCCGATATGGCGACGAACGAGAGGGTCCTGGTACCGTCACAACCGTCAAACTCGTCCCTCACTCGAGGCCGGAACGATGTCGGACACCCGATCGCTACCGTGCTGTCGTCACGCAACAACCGTGGCGCTGGCGTTGCTGGCGACGTCGTTCACGGGCTGCGCGTCGGTCGTCAGCGGCCGGCGGGCCGACGTGGCCTTCCACACCACGCCGTCGCAGGCGGCGGTGACGGTCCGCGACCACGAGGGGAAGGTCGTCGCCCAAACGATGACGCCGGGCAGGGTGAGCCTCAAGCGTGGGCGGCGCTGGCTTCGACCGGCCGACTACCAGGCGACGATCGAGAAGCCGGGATACGTGCCGACCGTCGTGCCGGTTTACGGGAAGTTCAACCCGTGGGCGATCGGCAACATCGCCCTCGGCGGGCCGATCGGCCTGGGGGTCGATGGAGCGACCGGCGCTCTGTGGCGGCCCCAGCAGAAGGAATTCCACCAGACCCTCGCGAGCGCGGCCGAGACCCCCAGGCTCGACTACGCGGCACAAGGGCAGGGCGCCGTTCGAATGACGAGCGCCGAGTCGCAACCGAAGCGTGAAGGGGTGTGCGCCCCGCGTTGACCCCCCCGCCAGCGCCGGCGACGATAGGGCCATGCACGACCCTTCGAGCAACGACCCTGGCGAGGCGCGACTCGCCGCCGCTCGTGGCCTCGCCGCCATCGGCCGCGAGTTCCACGGTCGCGGCTGGTCCCGCGCCACCAGCAGCAACTACAGCGTCCGCCTGTCGAGCGACCCGGTGCGGTTGCTGGTGACCGCGAGCGGCCTCCACAAAGACCGGCTGGGGGACGGGGACTTTGTGCTGCTCGACGACCGCGGCGAGCACGCCGAGCCGTCCCCCCACAAGTCGTCGGCCGAGTCGATGCTGCACGTCGTGCTGGTTCGCGACGCGGCCGCCGGGGCCGTGCTTCACACCCACTCGGTGTGGGGGACCGTGCTATCGGACCACTACGGCGTGCAGGGGTCCTTGCCGCTCGCCGGGTACGAGATGCTCAAGGGCCTGTCGGGGGTCACGACGCACGACACCTCGGTCGATGTGCCGATCTTTCCCAACACCCAGGACATCCCGGCGTTGGCCGAGCGGGTCCGCGAGCGGCTGGCCGACGCGACGCTCCCCCCGATGCAGGCCTTCCTGATCCACAAGCACGGCCTCTATGCTTGGGGGGCGACGCTCGACGACGCCCGCCGGCACGTCGAGGCGCTCGAGTTCCTGATGGAGTGCGAAGGACGGCGGCTGTCGATGCCGGCGCC
>JBOFFC010000171.1:0-15014 GCA_051648405.1 Lacipirellulaceae bacterium | reverse complement strand
TAGCCAACCCGAGCCGGCCCAAAGGCGCAGTGGGCGGCACAGGACTCGAACCTGTGACCTCTACGGTGTGAACGTAGCGCTCTAACCAACTGAGCTAGCCGCCCGACGAATCGCGGATTGTAGCGGTGGGCGGTGGGGGGGGCTAGGACCTCGCCGGCCTCCCCCCCGATCGGCCTCAGGCGCGCTGCTCGTGGAGCGGTGCCTCGGGGGTCGGGTAGCTGCCGTGCGAATCGGTCGCGACCGGGGTGGGTTCGTCGGCCTTAGCCTTCGCCCCCTTCGCGGCGCGCTCGTCGGCGTCGATCGACTTGCGGACGTCTTCCTGCAGGTCCTGCATGCCGCGCTTGAACTCGGTCAGGCTTTTGCCGGCGGAGCGCGCGACCGACGGCAGACGACTGCCGAACAGCAGCACGGCGACGACGCCGACGATCAGCAGCTCGGTGGGGCCAAGTCCAAACATACGGGCTACGCGGGGGACGACGGAAAGACGGAGCGGGGGGGGCTGGTGGTCGGTCGTCGGAGCGATCGCTACTCCTTCGACTTGTCGTCCACTTCGCGGACCCCCTTCTTGAACTCGTTGATGCTCTGACCGAGCGAACGCGCGACCGAGGGCAACCGCGAACCGAACAGCAACAACACGACCGCGAGGCCGACGAGCAGCTTCCAAGCACTGATGCCGAAGAACATCGCGACCGTCGGGGTGGCGGGACCAGCCGGGCGTCACCCGCTAGGTCGGGGCCAACGCGGCCCCGCCGGGCGTGCGACCGACATCACTTAAGTCTACGCCGCCGCGGGAGAGCGTCAAACAGGTCGCTTTTCCCCGGAAGCGGGGGCCCCTCGGTCGATACCGGCCCTCCGGCCCGGGCGAACCACCGCTACCGAGGCGTCCCCACAGCCTCCCGCGAGGCGATCCACGGGTCGCGGCTGACTTGGGCCGCGTCGTAGCGGTAGTAGACCTCTAGACACATGGTGGCGAGCGCCGTGGTGTAGACGCGGCCCCCGTAACCCCCCCACAGCGTGCTGGGGGACCAACTGCCGGCGTTCGGCCCGTGGGCGACTTGCAGAGGCACGAGGACCTGCTTCAGCCGCTGGTTCCAAGCCGACCAGGCGGCGGCGGCGGCGACGTCGTCTCCCCCCGAGCCACGGGCGTGATGGAGCGCGAGCGCTCCGTAGTAGCAGTAGTATAGGTTTACCGGCTGCGTCGAGGGGGGGTTGGCGGCCACCAGCGCGATCGCTTCGCGCGTCGCGCCGGCGCCGTGCGGCGCCCGTCCCAGCACCTGGCGGCAGTAAAGGGCTTCGGCGGTCATCGTCGGCGTCGGCCCGCTGTGTGGCAGGTACGACGCGAGCCCGCGGTCGGAGCCGTGCGCGACCGACGCCAGGAACCGCTCGGCCCCGTCCCAGGTCGAAGGGGGGATCGCTACGCCCGCGAGCTCGGCGCTGCGCAGGGCCATCAGCACCCAGCCGAGCTGGCTCGTGTCCCCCGGGTCGCCGGGGCGGTAGCGCCAGGCGCCGTTTGAGCGGCTTTGCGAGCGGACGAGCAGCGCGGCGCCGCGCTGCACGGCGTCGCGCAGTCGGTCGTCGCCGGTCTCGGCGTACGCCTCGGCGAGCGCGAAGGTCGCCATCGAATGGCAGTAGGTCTTGGCGTAGAGGGTGGCGTCCCCCGACAGGTCGCCGTCGGCGCGCTGCGTTGCGAGCAAGTAGGCGAGTCCGTTGTGGACCGAGTCGCGGTACCCCCCTTCGAGGTGGGTGTGCCCCCCGCCGAGCAGGGCGAGCAGGGCGAGGCCGGTGAGGCCTGTCTCGGCCTTTGCGCCGGCGCCGCCGCGGTCGTCGCCGAGGACGCGTCGCTCTAGCCCGGCGCCCCAGCGGGTCGAATCCCATTCGCCGGTCGGGGCCTGCGACCGTGCGAGCCAGTCGAGCCCGCGGGCGACTGCGCTCTCGGTCTCGCGGCTTCCCCCCTGTTCCTCGGCGATGCGCAGGCGCTGGCTCGCCCCCCGCGCCGCGTAGGGCGAGTCCCAGGAAGCCGCTGCGGTCGTCGGCTCTTCGGCAGGGGCCTCGACGCCAACAGCCGGCGCCGAAGCGACGGGCGCCGATGCAACGGTTGTCTCGATGGGTTCTTCCGTCACCGGCGCGGTTTGCTGCGCGGGCTCGGGCTCGGTTCGTGGCGTTGGTGTTTGTTCAGCGAGCGCGGCGCCGCTCGGCGCTTCGGCCGGGGTGCTAGAGGGTGGCGGCGTTTTGCGGACCGCCGGCGCGACCTTGGGGGGATCGGCCTTGGCGACGGCTTCGAGCGGCGGCTCGGGATTCGGCTTCGGGTCAGTCGGAGGTAGCTCGCTTGTCGGCGGAACCTCGGCGACGGCCGTGGCGTGAACCCCTTTGTTGGGGGCGGGGGGCTTCGATTCGGCCTTCTCGGGGGCAGCGACCTTGGGCGTTTGGGGCGCTCGGGCGACGATTCGCACACGGATCGGCGGGGCGTCGGGCGAGCCCCCTTGGGCGCCGCCGGTGCGGACGCCGCTGGCGACCCCCAGCACCGCGAGGTGTGCCGCGAGCGACATCGCCGCGTACTTGTGAGCGGGACGCTTGCGGCCCCACGGCGTGCGGGTGGCCCACAGCAGCCCGCCACTGGCGGCGAGCAGCGCCCCGGCGACGAGGCACGTCGCGATCGACCACGACCACCAGAGTGCGGCGAGCGGGAGCGGCAGGGTCACTTCCGCTCCGGCGCCGGTGCGCTGGCGACCTCGACCGCGACCCCCAGGTTGGCGATCCCCGCCGAGCGGCAGGCCGCCATCACCTCGGCGACGCTCTGGAAGTTGGCGGCCGAGTCGGCGTAGAGGAGCACTTCGACGGCGTCGTTCTCGTGGGCCGCGGCCTTGAGCTCTGCCGTCAGCGCGGCGACCCCGAGCGGGCGGCCGTCGAGCGTCGCCGCGCCGCGGGAATCGACACGTACGGTGAGCGGCTTCTCCATCGCGGCGAGCTGCGTCCCGCGGCCATCGACCGATGGGAGGGTCAGCTCGATGTCGCGCTGCTCGCTCGAGAACTTCGTCGCCGTCATGAAGAAAATGACGAGCAAGAACACGACGTCGATCATCGGCGTCAGGTTCAGTTGGGCGCCGTCGTCGGGTGTCGGCTTGAGGGGCATGGCGTCAACGCGGCTTGTTCTGCGAGTCGCGTCGTATCGACGCGCGGTTTCGAGTCGTGTCACACCGACGCACAACGCGATCGAACGCTAAGCGATCTTCTTGACACGCCGCGGCGCCCGCCGGTCTTCGAGCGCCTCGGCCGAGATCAGGTTCACGAGCTGCTGCCCGTAGCGATCGACCTCGCTGAGGAGCGTATCGACGCGCCCGACGAAGTGCAGGTGCAGGATCATGGCGGGGATCGCGACCCCCAGGCCGGCGGCGGTTGAGAGGAGCGCCTCGCTGATTCCGCCGGCGAGCAGCTCGGCGCGCCCCATGGCGCTCGACGAGGCGATCGACTCGAACGAGTCGTGCATCCCCCAGACGGTCCCCAGTAGGCCGAACAGCGGGCAGACGCTGGCGACGCCGCTGAGGATGCGGAGGTTTCGCCGCAACGAGGCGGCGGTCCGTTCCCCCTCGTCGAGAACGGCTTGCTCGACCTCGACCCCCGGGTGACCCCAGCGGCGGAGGCCTGCGGCGAAGACCGTGGCGAGGCAGCTCGACTCGGCGGCGCAGAGCTCGAGCGCCCCCTCGCGGTCCACGGCGCCCTGCTCGACCTGCGTCAGCACGCAGTGAGCGAAACGGCGCGGCGCCACGGCGCGGCGACGCAGCGTAAAGAAGCGGTCGAGGGCGACCAGCAGCATCACGAACGAGGATGCGAGGATCGGCCACACCAGCGGCCCCGCCGCCAGCAGCAGCTCGAACACGGTCTTCGAGGGGGCGTCGGGCATGGGGGTCGCTTGTGGTTCGAAGCGACGGGCCTACTGGCCGTCACGCGGAGCGACCGACCGAACCCCCGGGAGGGGGCGCGGTCGGTCGCGTGCTGCTTGGGTTGTGCGACCGGCCGCGGCCCGTTACGGGAGCGGCAGGTTGCAGGCGTCATCGACGTTGCCGACCATGTGCAGGTGGTTGTGGTCGACGTAGATCACCTCGCGGGCGTCCTCGTCTCGCAGCGTGTGCGGCACGGGCCAGCCGATGCGCCGGACGTCCTCGAAGTAGATCGTGCACTTGTAGTGGGCGTGGTGCTGCTGGGCCGGGCCGATCATCGGGTAGACGCGGACCGGGTCGATGTAGTCGGCGATTTTCTCTTTGGTGATCCGCACGTTGTTGCGGTTGCGTTCCCACAGCAGCGGAATACCCCCTTCGACGGGGCGGGCCTTTTCAAGGGCTCGCATCACCTCGTCGTCCGAGGGCTCGTCGAGGGCGATCGGCGCCCCGGCTTCGGTGATCGGGCCGAGGATCGGCACGCGGTCGTAGCGCTCGCGTTGCCAGTACTTGTCCTCTTCCTTCTCTTGCAAGTAGGGAGAGATCGGGATCGGCAGCGCCGCGATCCCGAGGCTCGGGCCTTGGCCCACCAGGCCCCAGAAGCAGCCGGTGGACCCCAGCGACAGCGAGCCCAGGACGAGGGCCGCCGAAAGCGCGGCGGGTCGGCGGGTGAGGATCATGCATGCCATCGAGAAGGACCTCAGTGTCTGCTAGCGAGGCTTGGGGGGCCGGGCGCGGCTTCGGGACTCGGTGGGTAAGTTGGCCCGCCACGCCCTGCCGCGTGCTTCGATAGTCTCTCTATCGAGTGAAGCTGCGTAGAACTTGCGGGTAAATCCGAAAATGACGGGTGGGTGGTTGATAGCGGGTTGATAGCGGCCCGTCGTCAGGGGGCGTTACGCGCCCGAGAGAGGACGGGCCGAACCTCATTTGGTCCGCCCCCAACAGCCGGCAACGAAATCACCCCCGGGGGAGAGGCTCCCCCGGGGGTGTTGTGCGTGTCGTCGTCTCGTAGTCGAGTCCGCGAGGCGGGCTCAGTGACCCTTGTGGTGGCTGAAGTCCAGGTACCACCAACCGTCATCCCATTCGAGCGTCACCTTCCGCCATCCCAGCGGGACCTGCGGGTAGGGATAGAACGGGCCGATGTACGGCCACGCGCTCGGCGAGTACTGCTGCGGGTAGCTGAGGGCCGCGTAGTTGGGGTGCGCGGCGTAGCTCGGCCAAGCGTAGTTGGGCATGTTGGCGTTGTCGTAGTTCACGCCAGCGGCGCCACCGGTGCTGTAGCCTTGCGGGATGGGCATCGCCCCCCCGGCGCCGTACTGGGCCGGGGCGACCTGGCCCTGGGGCCCGTAGCCCTGCGGGGCGTAGCCACCCTGGTCAGCGGGCGCCATGGCGACACGCTGCATCGGGCGGGGCAGGCCCTTGGCGCCCCCCTGCGGGGCCGGCATGGCCGTCGGCATCGGGGGCAGTTCGGCCGGCTCCTCTTGAAGCGTCGCCAGCAGTAGGTCGGGGCTCGCCTTGTCGGCCTTGGCGACCTTCGTCGCCTGCGCCTTCTCTGCCTGCGGCTTCACTTCGAGCTTGTTGACGACGTGCGAGACCCCCTCAACGCCGCTCGCCACACGGGCGGCCGTCTCGGATTGCTCGTCGCTCGTCACCGAGCCCAGCAGCCAAGCGACGCCGTCCTCGTACTTCACCCCCACGCGGTAGTTCGACAACTCGCCGCTCTCGCGCAGCGACGTCGCGACCCGCTGGGCCATTTCCTCGGGCGCGGGCGAAGCCGCCCTGGACCCACCGGGCCAGAGCAGGGCCGCGGCCGCGCAGGCCACGATCCATGTTCGCATCTTGTTCCCCCTTCGAAGTCGGTCGTTAGACGACACGCGCCCCGGCGTCGGACTGCGGAACGAATCCCGCACCCTCGTCGCCAGGGGGCGTAGGCACGCGAAAGCACAAGTCGCGGTCGGTTAGCACGGGGACCACGTCCGCACAGGGACGCAGACCCAGGCCATACAACCGCTCCGGTTGGTACTTTCGGCGCCCGCGGCTGCCGGAAGGGAGTCTTTTTTCGGTTTTGACGGCGCGGACCGCCCCCCGGGGTTTTGGTCGGGCCGCGGGCCTGCTGCCGGGGTCGCTCAGGCGAGGTCGCGCGCCGCTAGCAGCCGGGCGAGCACCGGGTCGGTCGCCCGACCGGGGTCTCCCCAAACGGCGGCGATGACCATCGTCCCGAGGGTCAAGCCCGAGGTGACCCAGCCGACCGACGCCGCCAGGTTGCTCGACCAGGCGATCGCGGCGACGCCCACAATCCCCAGGCTCAGCGACAAACGCAGCAGCCGCTCAACGTGCCCGCCAAGTTGCAGCCGCGTTAGCAGCGCCACCAGCACTCCCGCGCCGTGGGCCGTGGCCCATGCGGCGAGGGGGAGGCCCTCTATTCCTTCCATCGCGCGATCCTTCGCTTAGGGAACGCGGCGGCGTGGCGGCTCGAGCGCGTCTTGCGGTCGGAGCCCTGTTCGTTCGCGCCGTCGCCTGGGTCGGTTCTTGGCTCGGAGCGGAGCAAAGCGGCCCGGTTGCGGGGGAGGCCGATTCGCGCGCGACGCGCCACGGCAAACTTGTAGCGGGGGGCGCGGAAGCGTCGCAACGCCGACTCGGCGCCAATCGTGGCACGGCGTTCGCACCCGTCGATTGCGGCTTGCGCGCCCAATGCGCGCGAGGACCCTGACGAAGGCCTTCTACAGGAAGGAACCGTTCCATGCGCTGACCGATCGAGCGGAGAACCAGATGCCCCTCGACTCACGCCCACGAGGCCGTGAGCGAGGCCGTGCGCAGGCGCCCCCCCGAGAAACGTGCGGGCAGGGCACTGATTGCTCGTACACGACGACGGTTGCGCGTCGCCCGCTGGGCCGCGTGCGGCCGATCGGCGCCGCGTGCTCGTGTCACCATTTTGGTGAAACGGGCCCCCGTTTCGGTGAGGAGGGCGCAAGGCCCTTCTCCGCAAGCGCTTAGCGCGGGTTCTCCGGCTCGCCGCCTCGTCCGAATCGCTCTGCGAAGCGCGCAACGCCTGAAACGGCAACGGCTTGTGATCCCCTCCTCGTTGTGAGGGGTGAGTCCGTTCTCGGCGGGGCGTCGCACCGACGCAGACCGCGCGAAACCGCGAGTTTCCTGCGCCTCATCGCCACCGACGCCGATTACGGCCGTGCTGGCACGCACCTTGCAGTTGGTCCTGCAGAGCCACCGCGGGCGCCGCGGGACCAACCGTTCAAGGAGCAGCCACTGAGGCCGAAGTCATGAGCATCGTTCACTCCAACCAGCCGTTCCCGTACGACCACCACCAAGACCGCGACGGGGGGGACAGCGCTCGGCGAGTTCCTACTTCGCGGAGTCGCTCGTCGATCACGCAACTGAAGCGCTCACGGAAGCGCTCCGCGACGACCCCCTCGATGGGGGCGAACGCCCGGCGGAACAAGCGCTGGGGTTGGTGAGCCGCTACGCCCAGCGGATCGAGCCCCGCGTTAGCGGATGACCCGTTCGAGTTCGGCTTCGAGGTCGGCCCCGTACAGGTTGCGGTTCACGACCTTCCCTTCGCCGTCCACGAGCAGCATCAGCGGCAGGGTCATGACCCCCAGGTCGGTGGCTCGCTCTCCTTCGAGGCCCGCCTCGTCGTAGAGGTGCGGCCACGGGGTCCGCACCGACGCGACGAAGCGCTTGGCGTCGGCCAGCGAGTTGTCGAGGTTGACTCCCAGCACGCCGATCTTCGCGCCGTACTTCTTCTGGAGCGCGGCGAGCGTTTGCATGTCTTCCTTGCACGGCTCGCACCAGGTGGCCCAGTACTGGATCACGACGTGGCGGCCGCGGAACGCAGCGAGATCGAGTTGCTTGCCGTCGAGCGTCGGCCCGCGCATCGCCACCTGCTTGCCGATCGAGTTCATCCGCCGCAGCGCGCCGGTCGCCTTCTTGCCCGACGCCGTCGCGGGGAACTCGGCGGCGAGGCGGTTGTACCAGGCGTCGGCTTCGGCCTCCTCGCCGGCGAACTCGTCCGACATGCCGAGTTGCAGCATCGCCTCGGCCGCGTCGGGGCTGGTGGGGTAGTCCTTGACGAACTGCTCGAGGTCCCCGAGCCATTTCTCCTGCACCTTCGAGACGTTCGCCTTCTTGTCGCTGTAGCTGAGGCCGTACTCGGCGCCGATGCGGCGGTAGCGAATGTGCGCGACGAGCTCGTCCCCCAGCTCGGTGACGGCGGGCGAGCGCTCGAGCTCGGCGAGCTTCGTGAGCCCCTTCGCGTAGCCGCGTGACTGCGCCTCGGCGGTCAGCAGGTCGGCGAGCTGCGTCGTCCATTGGGCGCGCTCGTCGGCGGTCGAGGCGGCGCCGGCGAGCTTCTCGAGCAGCGCGACACGCATGTCGGTGAGCCGCGCGGCCTCGGCGCCGGTCGCCTTGGCGGCCGCGAGGTCGATCTTTTCGATCTCGACGAGCCAGCCTTGCTGCTCGTCGCTCGGGCCGTTACCGGCCGCTGCGCCACCGCCGCTCGCCACCGACGACTGCACCGGCGAGATCTTCGGTCCGGTTCCCCCGATCGTCGGGGACTCGACCAGCCGCCAGGCGTCACCGACGCGGAACAGCGCGCCGAGCAACAACTGCTCGGGCATGCCGTCGTTGTCGATCAGCGCCGAGGCGTTGTCGTACACCATCGCGTCGCGTGTCGCGCCGTCGATCCCCGCGGGCAACAGCCCCGGGCGGGCGGCCCCGAAATCGACGAACCGGCTCGTCGATTTGATCGACTTCTGCGAGCGGACCAGTTCTTGGAAGTCCGCGGCGGCCGTGGCGCGGGTCTTCTGTACCTGCGAGTCGAGCGACCGCGCGAGGCCCAACGTGTTCTGCTCGTCGTCGGCGAGCATCAGCCGCGCGAACCGCGCGAAATCGTTGGTCTGAACCGCGGCGACCGCTTCCTCGGCGACCTCGTGCGGCGAGATCTGTTGCCAGCGATCGACCTTGCCGTCTTGGTTTTTGTCGACGCCCCACCGCGTCCCCCCGGTGTGGAACCACCGGCACTGGTCGGCCTTCGAGTCGAAGTCCGAATCGACGTCGCGGTAGACCTCGAGGCCGTCCTTGTAGTAGCTCCAGCGATCGACGACGTTGTCGGCGTTGGTATCGGCGAACTTCCGCAGCACGGCGCCCGCCGCGTCGCGGACGACCCACGACGTGCTCTTTCCCTCGCGCTCGGGCTTGATCGAGCAAGCCGCGACGTCGGCCGGGGCGGGCTTCGCGTAGTCGATCGCCGCCTGGATCGGCGCCAGCGTCAGCGCCTGGGCGACCGTCGGCGCGGCGCCCGCGCCGTACGCCGAGGGGGACGACAGCAGCGCCAGTGGCGACAGCAACAGAAGAGCGAGCAATCGGCGAAACGTCATGACGGGCGGTCCTCGGGCTTCCTAGTCCAAACGCGGCGCCCGCTATCGAGCCGTGCGCCGGCGGGATTATTCTTGGGTTCTCCGATCGCGTACAGAGCGATTGCGACTCGCCGACTCCCCGATTCGCCACAACACGCGGGTCCCCATGCGCGAACCGACCCCCCAGCGGCCGTTCGGGGTGCTACTAGCACCGCACGTCGGCAAGCCGCGCGGCTGGGACGAGCTACGACCCGCCGACGGCGACTCGGGGGGCCTGCCGAGCGGCATCGCGAAGCGCCCCGTCGATGGCCCGGTGTGGCTCGGCGTGAACGGCCTCGAAGGGGACGGGCAGGGGAACCTGCGGGTCCACGGCGGACCCGACAAAGCGGTCTGCGCCTACGCGGCCGATCACTACCCGTGGTGGCGCGACGAGCTCGGTTTGCCCGACTTCGGCCCCGGCGCTTTCGGCGAGAACTTCGCGATCGCGGGCCTCGACGAGCGCGGCGTGGCGATCGGCGACCGCTGGCGGGTCGGCGACGCGCTCGTCGAACCGTCGCAGCCGCGGCAGCCTTGCTCGACGCTGTCGCGCTACTGGGGCCGCGCCGACCTGCCGAAGCGCGTCGTGCAGTCGCGCCGCACGGGGTGGTACTTCCGCGTGATCGAAGAGGGGGTCGTAACCCCCGGGGACCGACTCGAGCTCGTCGAGCGGCCGCACCCCGAGTGGACGATCGACCGCGCGAACGTGGTCACGCTCCACGAAAAGGGCCCGAGCGAAGACGCCCAACGCCTGCACGACCTGCCGCAAGTCTCGCAGGCGTGGCGCGAGCAGTTGCGGCGGAGACTGCGGTAGCGGAGTAGCCGCCCGCTGCGGGCAGCGTGTCGGGTACTCACTGGCTGCTAGGGGCCGACGCAACGGGCGCGGATCGTCGCGGCCGCCAAACCGACGACCAGCAGAACCGCCGCCCCGGGCTCGGGGATGGGGAGGGTGGGGATGAAGATCACCTCGAACACCTCGCCGCTAGCGGCCGACAGGCCGGCGACGTCGCCGAAGACGTGCGCGGAGTTGGCCGTGAGCCCGCCGTAGATGTACCCCAGCGTCGTCGGGCCCAGCAGCTCGTCGAACTTGAACACGCCGTTGGCGTACGTCGGCAGCCCCTCAGCCGCGAAGAACTCGGCGTTCGAGCCGAACCGCATCCGCCGACCGGTCGAGGCGAGGATCGTCGGGAACTCTCCCATGTGGTGCTGCCGGTAGACGCCGTCGGCGCCTCGCACGACCGCCGAGAACTGGTTGGTGTTCGGCATCTGCGGGTCGGTCACGAAGCCGCGCGAGTCGGCGAAGCGGCTCGTCGGCAGATACTCCTGCAGCGTGATCCCGCCGAACAGCAACTGGTGCATCTCGCCGGTTGCTTCCGAGAACATGCCGAGCTTCGCCGAGTGGTAGTTGTTCATCCCTTGCTTGAAGACCCGCGCGTCGGCGTCGAGGGCCCCGGCGACGTTCGTGGGGCTGAGGCCGAAGTCGGCCTGCTGCGCCGTCCCCTGGGCGTCGATCTCGACCGGCACGGTCCAGGCGCCGTTGCTGACGGTGAACACCCCCGAGAGGGCCGTGATCCCCTCGGCGATCGAGCCGTCGGGGTTCTCCTTGATCGACGGGTAGACGTTCAGGTCGCGCCGCCGGAACTGCGGCGCGGGGGTCGAGGACGAGACGGCCGTGACGCCGAGCGTGGCGCCGTCGTCCTGGATCTCGAACGACCGGACCTGGTTGGTGTACTCACCCGACAGGTTGGGCCGGTAACGCCCGACGTAGTCCTGGCCGAACACCAGGTGCATCTTGCTCCCGACCGCGACCATGTCCCCGCCGGTGACCTTGAACAGCGGGTCGGAAGTCTGCCGGATGTGGCTCGCCGCCGTGCCGCTCCCCCCCTTTGCCCAATCGACGAGGCCGGGCAGGTCGAATGCGGTGAGCGTCGAGAACGTGTTGCGCGACGTTGGGTCGGTCAGGCTGTCGTCGCCGTAGCCACCGGTCATGTAGAGGCGGTCGCCGACTTGGTCGGCCTGGGCGTTGGCGCCGCTGATCGACAGCAGCTGCGTCATTGTGAGCCCGCTCCCCGCGTCACTCGGGTCGAGCGAACGCCGCCACGTCGTCCGGCTCAGGGGGTCGATCACCCAGACGTCGCCGTTTTGCTTGCGCGCAGGGAGCGTAGTGCGGTCGTAGTCGAACCCGTGGATCCCGTTGGTGAGACCGCCGATTACGACCCACTCGCCTTGGTGCTCGCCCGCCACAAACGAGTGCAGCGATGGCATTACCGCGGGGGTCATGTCGCGGCGGCGCAGTTCGACGCGGTAGGGGAGGGCGTCGCTGCGCAGCACGGGGGTGATCGTCGAGGTCTGGTTGTCGGCCGTCGCGAGCGGCGCGATGAGCACGAGGGCGACGATCGAGAGCAGTTGCAGGGGAGTCCGCATGGATCAAGCTCAGGGGGTGAAGGCTTAGATGATGTTCGTGGGGCGTCGATCGGCGCGAACGGCTCGCGCAAGGAACGGCCAACGGCAAGCGCATAGCGCAAACCTTGGGACCAGCTACAGCGAGGCGTGCGGACCGAACGACCGCGGGCCGGCCTCAAGAGCCAGGCCGCACCGCAAAATTGGCGTCCGCTTCGAGAGGCCGTGACCCGGGGAATCGAGGGGGGACTCGCCGCTAGCTAACGCTGGGGCGCGAGTCCTTCGGGGGTCACGTCAAGCCATTGGCAAGCAAGATCGCTAGGCTGGATAGCGCCGAAACGCCATGCGGTCAAAGAATCGTCAAAGCTCTGTCAGGAATCGCTGGGGCACGCGCCCGGCGGGGGAGAACTTTGCACGAACGGCGCGGGACGGGGGTGCGGGAGCGTACGGAGGCTCGGTACCCGCTCCCGGCGCACTAACCGTGTCGCTGTCCGTCGATTCACCGACGCCAAGCGTGCCGGACGTGGAGATCAGCAGCAAGGCGGACTCGCGCTCCGACGTCGTGACCGCGAAGTAGTCGTCGGGATCGAAAGCGATTGGCGGCGCCGTGGCCGTGGGCGAGAAGGCCAACGACGCAAGGGCAGCCTCCAGAGCCTCGAACTGCGTCGGCAAGCCTTCGGGGGCCGGCGCTGGCGACCCTGCGTAGACGAGCACTTCTTCCGCAACGACCGCCGTGGCGACTGAACCTTCGACCGTGGTCGCCTCGAACTCGGGCTCGGTGAGTTGGGGCGCGTCCGGCGCCGGCGAGCTGATGTCGGCGTCGATGTGTTGCTGACAACCGCAAGACGAGTCGGTCGAGTCGATATCGGTTGTCGTCGCAGCCTCGCCGTCGGTCGAGTCGACAGCGACCGTCGAAGTGGTGGCGCTCGCGATCCGACCGTAGTTCGCCACCCACAAGTTGTAGTCGAGCGTATCGACGACGCCGTCCCCCGTGCCATCCGCCCGTGAGCCAGGATTGGGACCGACTTGATCCCGCCAGACCGTATAGTCAGCCGCGTTGACCCGTCCGTCGCGGTTGTAATCGCCGGGAAGCTGGGACAGGTTCCCGACAAAGTCGATCCGCACGAGCTGGGCGTTGGCGTTGCCCCCCCCAAAGTTGGTCCCCCACTGCAGCACGTAGAGCGCCCCGTCGGGGCCGAGCTCGACGTCGATCGGGCGGACAAACCCCAGGTCGGTGAAGAGCGGGTTGATCTTCAGGATTCCACCCGCCGCGTCGAGCTTCACCTGCCAGAACTTACTCCGCGACCACTCGTACATGATCAGCGAGTTGTCGAAAGACGCCGGCATCTTGCGAGCGGACGCAAGGGCCGCGTCAAAGTTGTAGACCGGTCCCGCCATCGAGGTGCGTCCCCCGTCGCCCAATGCGGGGAACTGCGTGCTCGGGCCGTACGGGTACCAGATGAACGCGCCGCGCGACGGGGGGAGGTTGGTCGCGCCGGTGTTGTTCGGCGAGTTGTTGACCGGCGCCGCGGGGTCGAAAACGTCTCCCGACTCCATCAGGTCGAAGTCGTAGTCGACGTACGGCAGGTTGTTTGCCACGGCGTAAGGCCAGCCGTAGTTGCCGGCACTGCGGGCTTGGTTGATCTCGTCGAACCCACGCGGACCGCGCAGGATGGAATCGGCTTGGGCGTCGGGGCCGACGTCCCCCCAGTAGACGAAGCCGTTCTTCTCGTCGATGGACAGGCGGAACGGGTTCCGCGTCCCCATCGCGAAGATCTCGGGCCGACCCTGCGAGCCGTTCGCCGGGAACAGGTTGCCGGCGGGAATGGTGTACGTGCCGTTCGACTGGGGCTTGATGCGCAGGACCTTGCCACGCAAGTCGTTCGTATTCGCCGACGAGCGCTGCGCGTCGAAAATGCGTCGATCTTCGGGGGTCAGGCGCTCGTCGATTGGCGTGTACCCGCCGCTTGCCGCCGGTCCCGTGTTGTCGCCGGTTGAAATGTAAAGCGACCCGTCGGGACCGAATGCGAGCGACCCGGCGGCGTGGCAGCAAACGAGGTCGATCGGGACCTCAAGCAGAGTCACCTGCGAAGCCATGTCCAGCGTGGACCCGTTCCATGTGAACCGCGCCAAGCGGTTCACGCTCGTCCCTTGGGGCGTGTAGTAGAGGAACAGGTGGTTGTTGGTCGCGAACGCCGGGTCGAGCACGATCCCCAGCATGCCGTTCTCGCCGGCAAGGATCACCGGGAACGTAGCGGCCGTGGTCGTCGCGTTGGTCACGGGGTTGTAGACACGAACCCGGCCCGTTAGCTCGACGAAGAACACCTTGCCATCGGGAGCGACGTCGAGGCTCATCGGGTTCGAGACCGACGGCTGCAGAACGGTCTTCTGCCAGCTCGTATCGACCCCGCCGCCGCGGTCCGCCGGCGACTCCCCGGCCGCAAACTTGATCCCCCCCAGCAAGTGCTGGCGGAAGAGCGAGTTGTCGTACGTCTGCGAGAAGTGGCCGAGCCCCGTGTACCACGAGCGGCCTCCCTGGAAGTGCTGGTACCAACTGATCGGGTGGTCGGGGCCGTTGACGCTTCCCGTGTAGGTCGACTTGTCGAGTGACATCAGCACCTGAACGTCGCCGCGCGGGTTCAGGTTGTAGTCGTACCACTCCTCGCCGATCACCCATCGCTCGGGAAGGTGCGAGGTCGAGACGTGCGACCGGTCCTCGACGATCACGGTCGCGGTCTGCGGCGCCGGGTGCGTGATGAAGTAGGCGCCGACGAGCTGGCCGTACCAGGCCCAGTTCTGGCCCGTATCGGCGGCAGCGTGAACACCGACGTACCCGCCGCCGGCTTGGATGTACGACTGGAAGCCCGCACGCTGCGCGGCGCTCAAGATGTTGGGCCCGGTCGTGTTCAGGAACACGACCGCCTCGAAGCTCGCGAGGCTAGCCTGGGTGAAGACCGTCGGGTCTTCGCTCGCGATGACCGTGAAGTCGTTTGCGGCGCCGAGCGCCCGGATCGCGGCGATTCCCGCCGGGATCGACTCGTGCCGAAACCCCTCGGCCTTAGAGAAGACGAGGACGTCGAACGCGGTCAGCAGGCAACGATCTTCAAGAACCTCGAATCGCGGACGGAACCTTGACAAGTTACAGCACTTTCGAACTTGGTATAGCGCCAGGAGTGGAGTTTGGGTAGACCGTTGTCCAACCAAGGAGGACGGTGATGCAAGCGATTTCGATGGACCTGCGAGAGCGGATCGTTGCGGCGTACGACCGTGGCGAGGG
>JBOFFC010000170.1:0-11190 GCA_051648405.1 Lacipirellulaceae bacterium | reverse complement strand
CGGCTAAGCAGGTCACGCCAGCACCGCTCCTTCGCCAAGTCCCGCTCGACGTTCGCCATCGACCTTCTCCAAGCCAGAGAAAGACGAAGCTTGACCCGCCAGGCGGGCGGCTAGAAGATGTGGATCACGGAACGTTCACGCCAACCACGAGAGCTACGAGCACCTCGAGGCGGCCCGCTTGAGCGTGTTCAAGTACATCGAGTCGTTCTACAATCGCGAACGGCTTCACCAGGCGCTGGGCTACAAGAGTCCCGATCAGTTCGAAACCGAATACGCCCCGGTCCTAGCGGCGTAGAGCAACCCCCCGCCGCTGTCCGAAAGTCGTGGGCTATCGCAAACCGTGATCGAGGAGTTGAAAGAAGAGATCGGCGCACATGTAACTGAGATTAGCAAGCTTGGCTCTTATTACCCTGATTCAGGCCTGATGTCTAGCATTGTGCATGTCTACATAGCGATGGTCGAAGTCGGACGAACCGTCGACAAGAATGAAGCGATTTCGGAAATCCGGCATGTAGGTTGGGGCGAACTTAGTACGAGGATAGCTAACGGAGAAATCGATGATGGATTCACACTTTCTTCGCTTGCATTGTTAAGATCAACTGAGCAAAGCGACGGAACAATGCGATGAATCGAAGTCGCGGAATTCAGCGTTGTTGAAATTGATGGTCCAATCCCGCGACTCGGTTATCGCGGTCGCTCGGCGATCGCAATACTCACCAGAAGGCGAAAACATGGGACTCGTAGCCAACAATACCGCACGACGATGGCCCGGAAACGTCGTTCCTTTTACCATCGACCCCGGGATAGCCGGGAATGCGACCGCCCTCGGTTTCGTAAATGCAGCAATTCAACATTGGAACACGAATACGCCTTTTCGCCTAAATCCGCGAACATCCGAACCGGACTTTGTGATATTCACTCCAAGTCCGAACGCCTGCAGTAGCCCGGTTGGTAGAAACGGTGGGCCGCAACAAATTTCTTGTGCGTTAGCCAGTGGGGGCTTCAATGCGGGCAGCGTGATTCATGAAATCGGACACGCGGTGGGCTTTTGGCACGAGCAGGGAAGAAGCGATCGAAACGCCAATGTGACCATCGTAATTGCTGCTATTCAACCGGCTCAGTTGCACAACTTTAATCAGCATATTGCTGACGGCACAGACATAGGTCCGTATGATTTCGGTTCCATTATGCACTATCCAAGATCGGCGTTTCCAATTACTCCGGGAACCACGACGATCATCGCTCCAGTGCCAATAGGAGTCACGTCCGTATTGAGTTCCGGAGATATCGCTACCGCGAATTGGCTAGCCAATTCGCAGACAGCCAGCGGATTCGCTTCACTCGGCGGCGTAATCACGACAGACCCGACGGTCAGCCGAAACGCCGATGGGCGGCTGGAAGTCTTCGCGCGGGGCACAGACAACGCATTGCACCACATCTGGCAGAATAGTGCCGGGGGCGGGTGGTCCGGCTGGAACTCACTCGGTGGTGGCTTGACCGGCAATGCCGCCGTGGCCATCAACCACGATGGGCGGCTGGAGGTCTTCGTGCGCGGCACAGACAATGCGCTTTGGCATCGCTGGCAAAAGACCGCTGGCGGGGCTTGGACTTGATGCCGTAAATCCACCGAACAATCCGTTGCACACGGAGCCGCGGGTCGCGCCGTTTCTGGAATCAATGTCGTTTGCCGCGGCCCGATGAACGGTGCCGTTACAGCACTTTCGAACTTGGTATAGCGCCAGGAGTGGAGTTTGGGTAGACCGTTCTCCAACCAAGGAGGACGGTGATGCAAGCGATTTCGATGGACCTGCGAGAGCGGATCGTTGCGGCGTACGACCGGGGCGAGGGGAAGAGCCCGCAGCTCGCTGCGCGGTTCGCGGTCAGTGCTTCGTTCGTCCGCGGCCTGCTGCGGCGACGCGAGAAAACCGGCTCGCTGGCGCCGACAAAGTACAAGCCGGGACCCAAGCGGAAGATCAGTGTCCGGACGGCGAACCACAGTCAGCTTCTGGTCGTGGCGGCCGTCAGTGTCCGTTCCGCGAACCGCACTCCTTCGCATGGCTGGGGTCAGTTCGGCCGGGACTTGGTAGGGCATCGGAGGACTCGCGCGGAGGACTCGCGGCATCGGGGGAGAGGCTCCCCGATTGTACACGGACCGCGGCGCGCTACCGCCCCGAACCCACGGCGACCCCCGTCGTGACGTGCGGGAACTCGCGGATCGCTTCGGCTGCGCGGAGGGTCGCCGTGGCGCGCTCGCGGTTAGGGGCGTCGAGCTCGTCGATCGTCACCAGCGGCATCCGCAGGCCGGTCCCCAGCAGGTGGTGCAGCGGGATCGGGTTCTTGACGCAGAACACCGCATCCACGCACGGCTGGAGTGCGGCTTGCAGCTCGTCGGCCGCTGACCACTCGCCGCCGATCGCCAGCTCGGCCAGGCGCTGGAACTCGCGCGGCCAGCGATTGGCCGACGCGCTGATCACCCCCACCCCGCCGCGCCGCGCCACCTCGACCACCAGGTGGTCCTCGCCCGAGAGCAGAGCGAACGTGTCGCGGTCGGTCGCCTCGGCGACGCGCTCGAGCGCCGCCAGGTCCCCCGTCGCGTCCTTCACGGCGACGATCGCCGGGTGCTCCGCCAGGCTGATCAGCGTCTCGGCCTCGATCCGGCTGCCGGTCCGCCCGGGGATGTTGTAGAGGATCACCGACGTGTCGAGTCGCTCGGCTAAGTTGCCGACGGCCGTGAAGTGGGCCCGCAGTCCCTCTTGCGGCGGGTTGTTGTAGTAGCCGGTGACGTGCAGCAGCGCGTCGGGCTGGATCGCCGCGGCGATCCGTTCCGAGAGGTGCAGCGCCTCGTCGGTCGAGTTCGACCCGGCGCTGGCGAGGCAGACGATGCGCCGCCCGAGGTCCTGGGCCTTCGCCCGGGCGTACTCGATGCCGCGGGTGCAGAGATCGACTTGCTCGTCGTGGCTCAGCGTGGCCGACTGGCCCGTGGTGCCGGCGAACAGCACGCCGGCGACCCCCGCGTCGAGCACCGAGTCGATCAACTGGTAGACGCGGTCGAAGTCGATCGCCATCAGCGAGCCGACCGGCTTCATCGGCGTGACGAGGGCGACGTGGGCGCCGTGGAGCTGGCGAGGGGTGATCATCGGCGGGGCTTGGGCGGGTTCGAGATGCGCGAAAGGGCGAACGCCGTGCGCTCGGCGCAGAGTCGCATCGTACCGCCCCGTTCGGGCGCCAAGGAAGGGGCGTTTGGCGAGCCCCGCGACGTCAGTCCGGGGAGTGCGTAGCCCAACCACGTCGCCCGTACATCGACTCCGACGGCTTGCGCCGCCGGATCGCTACGCGGCTGCTCGACGCCAGCCCTCAGCGGCGGTTTCGCTTTTTCGCCTTACGCTCGCGTTTCTTCTTCGCGCGGAGCTCGTGCCTGGGATCGACACCCCGCTGGACCGCGGGCCCGCTCGCGCTCCACGTCCGCTTGAACCGCGGGGTGCTTGGCATCTCGGCGAGCCCGAGGTCGTAGAGGACCCACTCCAGCGTGCCGTCGAGCTCTTCGTCGATGGCCCCGGCCTCGTACGCTCGTTCGATCAGTGGCGCCGCGTCTTTGGCGCCGAGCTCGACGAGCGAGCCGATGACCGAGGCGTTGAAGGAGGGCGCGTCGAGGTCGAAGCACTCGAGCTGACGCTTCAAGCGCCGGACAACGTCCTCCTGAAGCGCCGGGTTGCGATTCACCGCGTACTCCATCGCGCTCAAGGCGGCGACGCGCCCCCACTCGTTCGTCAAGCGGTCGGACGCCACCGCGTCGAGCGCGTCGAACGCCGCTGCCCCGAAGCACGCCAGCGCAGGGGGGAACATCTCGAGCAGGATGTCGTCCTCCATCGCCGCCATCGGGTCGAGCATCATCACGAGCGGCTCGATCGCCTCCTCGGCGCCCATCTGGCCGAGGCACCGCCAGGCGTGGACGGGTGCGTAGAGCGCGACGTCGTCGTCCGCGAAGACCGGCTGTTGGTCCTCCGGCAAATCCCAGCGGAGCCACTCCTCCGCGACCTCGATCAAGAGCGGAACGTCGTCCGCGGTCGGTCGCAGCTTCGTGAGATAGTCCACTTCCCAGCGCCGGAAGCTCCCGACGTCGCTCCAGGCGTCGCCGTACGAGTCGAGCATCGCACGGAGCTCGGCGTCACGGGTCGCTCGGTCGGACACGGGAGGCCTCCGTGGGTTGAAGTGATGACGGACGTCGCCGCAGTTTACGAATCGCCGAGGGCCGTGTCGCTCTCCCCCTCTGCCTGGTCGCGGCGCACGCGCTGAAAACAGAGCCGCGACCGTCAAGGGAGCGACCGGGCGGGGCTCTTCCTTGGGCGATCGGCGCCATTGGAGTACGGCGCACAGTGCGTCGAGCGGAAGCGCTGCACGCCGAGTCGATCGTGGACTACTCGTGTTCGGTCGCTCCCTTGACGGTCGCGGCTCGGATCAAGCCTCACCCTCGCTCGCTTCACCCGCCGCTTCCTCGCGTGGCACTTGCACGATCGCCGTCAGGATGTCCCCTTCGTCGAGCGACATGATCCGCACCCCTTGGGTGTTGCGGCCGATCGTGCTGACGTCGGCGGCGCGGATCCGTTGGAGCTTGCCGCGGGTGGTCATCATCAGCAGCTCGTCGTCGTCGGTCACGCTCACCACCCCCACCACGCGGCCGTTGCGGGCGGTGGTCTTGATGTCGCGGAGGCCCTTGCCGCCGCGGTTCTGCGTGCGGTAGCGAGCGCCGGACGAGGCTTCGTCCGACGGGCCCTCGTCGGCGGTGTCTTCGGCCGAATCGATGGCGGCTTCGACTCCGGGCGCTGACGCTTCCGGCTCTCCGTCGGCCCCTTCGCCCGGGTCAACCAGCGGTGCTACTTCGCCGGGCGCGGCGTTGGGGCCGAACGGAGTCCGCTTGCCGTAGCCGAACTCGGTGGCGGTGAGCAGCGTGGCGGCCGGGTCGGCGACGACCATCCCCACAACGACGTCCCCCTTGGAGAGCGAGACCCCCTTCACGCCGCTGCTGTTGCGCCCCATCGAGCGGGCGTCGGCCTCGCCGAAGCGGATCGCCATGCCGGTCGCCGTGACGAGCAGGAGCTCGTCCCCCGCTTTGGCGATCGCGACATCGACGAGCTCGTCCCCTTCGCGGAGCTTGATGGCGATGATGCCGGTCTTCATGGGCCGGCCGTAGGCGACGAGGTCGGTCTTCTTCACCAGGCCGCCGCGGGTGGCCATCACCAGGTAGTGGTCGGGGGTGGTGAAGTCGCGCACCGCGAGACAACCGGCGATCTTCTCGGCGGGGGCGCCGTTCTCGCCGGTCGAGAGGTTGAGCAGGTTCACGACCGCGCGCCCCTTGGCGTCGCGCGCCAGGTTCGGGAGGTTGTAGACCTTCTGCCAGTACACCTTCCCCTGGTTCGTGAAGAACATCAGGTAGTCGTGCGTGCTGGTGACGAACAGGTGCTCGATCGGGTCGTCGTCGTCGGCCTTGGCGCCTTTGATCCCCTTGCCGCCGCGGCGCTGCGCCTGGTAGACGCTCGCCGGCGTGCGTTTGACGTACCCTTGGTGGCTGATCGAGACGACCATCGTCTCCTCTTCGATCAGGTCCTCGAGGTTGACGTCGCCGACTTCTTCGTCGGAGAGGACCGTCCGCCGCGCGTCGGCCATGCGGCTGTTGGCGATCTCCTCCATGTCGGCGCGGATAATGCCGTAGATCCGGGCTTCGTCGCCGAGGATCGACAGGTACTCGGCGATCTCGATCATCAGGGCCGCGTGCTCGTCGGCGAGCTTCTCTTGCTCGAGGTTCACGAGCTGGCCGAGCGTCATCTTCAGGATCGCGTCGGCCTGAACGGGGGTCAGCGTGTACTCCTCGGCGACGCCGCGCTCGGCCTGGAACTGCCCGAAGCCCTCGTCCCCCAGCGCCCGACGCATCAGCGCGCCGGGGGTCTTGATCTGCATCAGGCGGCCCTTCGCCTCGGGCTGCGTCTTGCTGGCGCGGATGACGCGGATCACCTCGTCGATGTTCGCGTGCGCCAGCAGCAGGCCCTGCAGCGTGTGCTTCCGCTTGCGGGCCCGCGACAGCAGGAACTGCGTGCGCCGGCGGACGACGATCACCCGGTGCCGCACGAACTCTTGCAGCATCTCCTTGAGGTTCAGGACCCGCGGCTTGCCGTCCACGAGCGCCAGGAAGATGACGCTGAACGAGTCCTGCAGCGGCGAGTACTTGTAGAGCTGGTTGAGGACGAAGTCCGGGTCGGCGTCGCGTTTCAGGTCGATCGCGATCCGCGCCGGTTCGTTCAGGTCGGACTCGTCGTTCACCGCGCTGACGCCGGCGATCTTGCCGTCGTTCACCAGGCTGGCGATCTTCAGCACCATCCCGTCGCGCGTCTGCTGGTACGGCAACTCGTTGATGATGATCCGCCTGCGCTTCTTCTCTTCTTCGATCGTCACCTTCGCCCGCACGGTGACCGTGCTACGACCGGTGAGGTAGCCCTTCATGATCCCGCTGCGGCCGCAGATCACGCCCCCCGTGGGGAAGTCGGGGCCCGGGATGTGCTCGATCAACCCCCCGACCGTGATGTCGGGGTCGTCCAGCAGGGCGATGATCCCGTGGCACACTTCCTTCAGGTTGTGCGGCGGGATGCTGGTCGCCATGCCGACGGCGATCCCCCCCGAGCCGTTCACCATCAGGTTGGGGAACTTCGACGGCAGGACCGCCGGCTCGGTGTGCTTCTCGTCGTAGGTCGGGGTGAAATCGACCGTGTCGAGCTTCATGTCCTCGAGCATCATCGCGGCGACGTTCGACAGCCGCGCCTCGGTGTACCGCATCGCCGCCGGGGGGAGCCCCGCGATGCTGCCGAAGTTCCCCTGCGGGGTGATCAGCAGGTTGCGCGTGTTCCACTCCTGGGCCATGCGCACCAGAGTGGGGTAGATCGCGCCGTCGCCGTGCGGGTGGTAGCGCTTCATCGTCTCGCCGACGATGCCCGCGCACTTGCTGGTCGATCCCCCCGGGACGAGCCCCAGGTCGTTCATCGCCACCAAGATCCGCCGCTGCGACGGCTTGAGCCCGTCGCGGACGTCGGGCAGCGCGCGGCTGACGATCACGCTCATCGCGTACGTCAGGTAGCTGTCCTTGAGCTCGTCCTCGATCGGCAGGTCGATCAGGCGCATCGCGATCGCGTTGACCGCGGGGTCGAAGCCCGGCAAACGCAGGGGGGAGTCGTCGGTGGGCAAGTTCGGTTCGTCGGCCACGCGGGCGGTTCCTCGGAGGGCGCCGGAGAGGGCGTTCGCCGGCGGGCGGCGAAGGGCCCCTCAGTTTACCGGCCACCAGGCCCCCGCGACAGCGACCGGAACCACCGCGGACGACGGCCGTTCGGCCCGTGTGGTAGAATCGGTAGTAGCCAATTCCCCCCGCGCCGGTCCGTCATGAGCACCGCTCTTTCCCGACGCTTCTCGCCCGAGGAGTACCTGGCCTTCGAGCGCGCCGCCGACCGCAGGCACGAGTTCCATCGCGGCGACGTGTACCAGATGGCCGGCGCCAGTCGCTGGCACAACGTCGTCGCGCTGAACGTCGCCAGGCTCTTGGGGAACGCCCTCGAGGAGCGACCCTGCGAGGTCTACGCAAACGACATGCGTGTGAAGGTCGATAAGACCGGCCTCTACACCTACCCCGACGTCGCGGTCACCTGCGAAAAGCCTCGCTTCGAAGACCAAGACCTCGACACGCTGCTGAATCCGCAGGTGGTGATCGAGGTCCTCAGCAAATCGACCGAGAGCTACGACCGTGGCGTGAAGTTCGGCCACTACCGGCAGATCGATTCGCTCCGCGAGTACGTGCTGGTGTCGCAAGAGCGACCGCTCGTCGAGCGGTTCGTGCGGCAGCCGGACGGCAGTTGGAACCTGACCGAGGCCGCGGGGCTCGAGGCCCGGATCGAGCTGACCACGATCGGCGCTGCGCTGCCGCTGGCCAAGGTCTACGCGAAGGTAGAGTTCGACACGCCCGAGTCCACGACCGCCGCCGACTAACGCCGCGCGAAGTCGAAGTCGGGGTCGATCGGCGTTGCGTCGAGCACGCTCCGCGCGAGCCCCTCGGCCACCTTCGGCGCCCACAGCACCCCTTTCCCGCCGAGCCCGCCGAGCACCCCCTCGCGCGGGTCGTCGGGGCGCCAGCCGGCGATCGGCTTGCGGTCGGCGAGCGCCGGGCGCACGCCGACGCGGTGGTCGAGCACCTCGATCGGCGAGCGAACGAACGCGCGGAGCTTGCCGAGGAGCTCGTCGCGCGCCGCGTCCGTGGGCCGCTCGTCGAGCTTGCTCCACGCGTGCGTCGCCCCCACGTCGTAGACCCCCGGTTCGCCCCCGAGCGACGGCGCGAGCCACACGCCGCGATGCAGCACGCGCGACTCGCACAGGTCGGGCACTCGGATCGTGAGGACCTCTCCTTTCGCGGGAGCCCACGGGGCCGCGTCGAGCCACGACGGGCCGAGCGTTGTGTGCCCCACGCACCAAACGACGCGCGACGCGGTGGCGCCCAGTGCCGGGAGTCGCAGCGGTCCGGGGGCTGATCGATCGACGTCTCGTAGCGGGTCGATCGTCGCGTCGATCCAATCGCCGCGCTGGCGGAGCACTCCGCGGGTCGCGTCGATCAGCGCGACTACGTCGAGCCGGGAAGCACGCATCGCGAAGGCGCCTTCCGCCGCGTACAGGGACTGCGCGTCGAGCGGCGGGTCGAGCGCCGCCAAGCACGCGCCGAACCCCGGCTCGGCTTGGCGGCGATCGAACAACCCCCGTTCGTCAGCGCTGGCCAGCAGTCGGACCGCTGGGGCCTCGCGCCACAGGTCGAGGCCGAGTTCGGCCGCGGCCCGCCGGTAGAGCCCCTGGGCCGCCGGCCAAAAGTCGTCCCACCGCCAGTTCACGGTCAGCCGCTTGCCGGTGATCGGCGTCACCAGGCCCGCCGCGACGCGCGACGCGCACGGCCCGCCTCGATCGATCACCAGCACGCCCGCGCCGCGCCACCGCAGTGTCCACGCCAGGGCGCACCCCGCGAGCCCCCCGCCAACGATCACAAAGTCGCGGTGCATCCCTCGACCTCTCTCGGACTGGGCCCGACCCGCGGCGCCCCGTACACTAACTCCTCGGCGGGTTCCGCAATCGCCGCCAACACCCCTCGAGCACCGTAGCCGCCACGATGGACTTCCGCGACCGACTGCAGCGAGCGACTGCCCGCGGCGCCAGCGCCCGGGCCGAGAAGGTGTTCGCCGACGCCGCCGACGCGCTCTCCGAAGAGGAGTTCAAGCGCCGCCATTCTGCTGCGCGGCTGACGCTGGTCGAGCACTTCGAAACGCGCCTCAAGGAGCTCGCCGACAGCCTCCCCGGGTTCCGCGTCGAGGCGGTGATGGACGAGCGCGGCTGGGGCGCCGCGGCCGTGCGTGACGACGCGCTGGCCGTCCGCGGCAAGCGCCAAAGCCTGTTCAGCCGCCTGCTGCTTGCCGTCTCTCCCTACAACGAGTTCCACGTCATCGACGTGTCGGCGAAAGGGGCGATCCGCAACAAGGAGACCTTCAGCCGCAACCACTACCAACCGATCGCCGAAGCGAACCTCGACGCCTTCCGCGAGCTCGTCGATCGCTGGTTGCTCGACTACGCCGAGCAGTACACGGCGTCGTAACCACGCCGAGGCTCGTCGCGTCGCTCACGAAGGGGTGCTGAAGACGTCGTCGGGGACTTCGATCGTCTCCCAAGCGCCGCACGTCTCGGACGGCTTCCACAGGTCGTGCAGCTCGTCGCGCTGCAACACGTGGCGCACCAGGCTCGCGAGCGGCTCGGGGGCCACCAGCACCAGCGGCCCCCCTTTGTGCTTGCGGAACGCCTTGGCGAGCGACTCGGCGACCCGCCCCTTCGCGGCGAGCACCGACTCCCCCTGCGGCGGGCAAACGGTCTCGGGCTGCTCTTGCCACTGGCGGTAGACCTTCGGCTGCTTCGTCCGCACCTCCTCGACGAGCAAACCCTGCCACAAACCTTGGTCGAGGTTTTGCAGCTTCAAGAGCTTCTTGACCTTGAGGTCAAGCCGCTGCGCGAGGATCTCGGCGGTTTGCAACGCCGCCTTGGCGGGGCTCGTGTAGAGCGCCGTCGGGGCGAGCGCAGCGACGCCGGTCGCGGCCGCCTCGGCTTGGCGGACCCCCTCGGCGCACAACGGCACGTCGAGCGTCCCCTGAATGCGACCCTGCAGGTCGAAGTCGGTGGCGCCCGCGCGAACGAGCAAGACGGTCTGCATCCCGAGGGAACCCCGGAGGAACAACTAGTCGGCGGCGCCCGCCCGGCGGGCCAGCTCGACGACCCGGTCACGATAGGCGATCGCCGCCTCCTCGGCGCGGGGGGGCGCCACCCCCTTTGCGGGGGGTTTGCCGAACACGGCCGTCCCGGCCACCAGCACCTCGGCCCCCGCCGCCGCGCAGTCGGCCACCGTGTCGAGGTTCACGCCGCCGTCCACCTCGCGGACGGCCGGGCAGTCCCGGTGGTCGCGCAGCCAGCGGAGCTTCTCGAGCGCCACGGGGTCGAAAGACTGCCCCCCGAAGCCGGGCATCACGCTCATCACCAGCACCAGGTCGCAGTGCGCGAGTGCCGGCTCGAGCAGCTCGACCGGCGTCGGCGGGTTGAGCGACAACCCCGGCGCGGCGCCCAGCCTGCGGATCTCGTCGAGCAGCGGCCGCGCGTCGGGGAGGACCTCGGCGTGGACCGTCAGCAGGTCGGCCCCCGCCTTGCGGAACGCACCGACGTACTCCGCCGGGTTGTCGAGCATCAGGTGGACGTCGAGCACCAGGTCCGTGACGCGCCGGATCGCCTCGACCACCGGCACGCCGAACGACAGGTTGGGGACGAAGTGCCCGTCCATAATGTCGAGGTGCAGCACCTGCGCGCCGGTCGCCTCGATCGCCCGGACCTCGTCCGCCAGGCGCGAGAAGTCGCACGCCAAGAGCGACGGCGCGATCACCGGCCCGCGCGGGGCGAGCCGCTGACGCAGGGCTTCTGCGGTGGAGTCGTTCGTCACGGCAAGCGGCACTTTCAAGGGAACATCGACTAGCGCGCCGTTGTTGCACGCCGCGATTCGCGGCACAAGCGCCACCCTTTCGCCCCCGGTGAGTCACCGGGGACGAAGGGCGAGCCGGCGGCGTTAGCCGTCGGAGTCGTTGCGCCGTGTAC
>JBOFFC010000169.1:0-34989 GCA_051648405.1 Lacipirellulaceae bacterium | reverse complement strand
GGCGCGACGACTCCGGGGGCTGACGCCGCCGGCTCGCCTTGCGCGCGGCTTCGCCGCTCGCGATAGCCCGATGCCTACTGCCGACTGACCACCGCTAGGTGCTCGAGATACCCCAGCACGCTCTCGATCGTCGCCGCATCAAGGTGCGGCATCGGCGGCATGCGGCAGCCGGCGCGGTAGGCGGCCGGGTTCTGGATGAACTTCACCAGCTCGTCGCGGCGCCAGTACTCGGTCACGGCGCGCGGCGCGGCGAGCTCGGGGCCGAGGTCGCCGCCGGCCCCGTTCGCACGGTGGCACTTCGCGCAGTGCGTCGCGAAGGCCGCGAAGCCGGGCTCGAACGCCGGGTCCATCGGCGCCGCCGCTTTGCGCAGCGGGTCCTCTCCCACGAGCGCGAGCTCGGCGAGCGCGTAGGGCCAGGCGATTTTGGGGTCGTCGCGAGGGGCGTCGGGCCACACCAAGTAACACGGGGCGATCGGCACACGCTTGCCCCCCGGCTGCACGGCGACCCACTCGTTGCCCGGGCCCCCTTCAGTCGTTCGCTCGACGTCGGGGTCCTCGAACGCCAGCCAGCCGTCGTACGCCTGGGCCTTGGCCAGGGTCATCGTCGGCTGGTAGCCATCGACGCAGGTTAAGACGAGCGTCGTCTGCTGCGGGTCGAGCCCCTCGAGCGCGAACCGCTCGAACAGCACGTCCTTCAGCGGCACGGCGCGGTACCGCTTGTCGGCGCCGAACGTGGGGTCCCGCGGCACAAACACGTCCCGCGCGCGCTTGCGCCACGCGGGGTCGGCCCACAGCTCGGCGAGGCGCACCGTCGGCGCCTCGACCGTCGGCGCCGCCGACGCGGTGCGGGCGAGCGAGTACGCGCGCCCCGCGGTCATCTTGTAGGCGCCGTGCGGCTTCATCGCGGCGGCGAAGCGCTCGTCGGTTTCGTCGAGGCCTTGCTTGGGGGCGGCGTGCCAGTCGGCGAGCGAACGCCAGCGGATGACGAGCTTCACCTCGCGCGAGCCGTCGTCGGACGGCTTGTCGGCAACCCACGACTCCTTGCCGAGGTAGCCCGGCCGCTCGGCGAGGTGGGGGGTCCAGATCTTGTCGTCGAGCCGCAGGAACGCGTCGACCGCGCTGGCGTCGATGGAGAACGTGAGCTCCTCGACGGCGATCGGCGGGACCGATTCCTCACTCTGGGCGGTGAGCGCGCCGAAGCAACAAACGAGCGCGAGGCCGACCGTCGCGAACGCGACGCGTAGCCACGACCTCCGGATCGGCGCACGGCTGCGCTTCTTTTCAGCCTTCATCGCTCATCCTTCCTCGCTGCTCCGGCAGGTAGGCGGTCGCTTCGACCTCGATCAGCACGTCGTCGCTGGGGAGCATCGCCGACACCTGGACGACGGTGCTCGCCGGGGGGTCGCCCGGGTAGAAGAGCTTGCGGACGCGGTTGTAGAGGGGGAAGTCGCGGAGGTCGCGGAAGTACTGCACGAGCTTCACGACGTCGGCCATCTCCCCCCCGAGCGCCTCGACCTGACGCCGGATCGAGTCGAGCACGGCGTAGCTCTGGCAGAGGGCGGGCCCCTCCTTCGCATCGACCGAGACCTCGCCGGTCTCGCCGACGAGGCGCCGCGCGTCGGGGGGCAAGTCGGCATAACCGCGGACGACGCGTCCCGTCGCGCCATCAACCGGGATCACCCCCGAGAAGAGGACGAGGTCCCCCGCGCGGCGGTGCGGTGCGTAGCGGGCGAGCGGCGCGCCGCTCGCCGCCGGGGTGGGATCGTCGCTGCTCATGTCGCGGCCCCACGCCAGCGGGGCGTCCTGGTTGTTCAAGCGCGCATCGCGCGCAGCTTGCGATCGACGCGGTCGAGGAACTCCCGCCGGTCGTCGTCGGTCGCCGTGTTGATCGAGTAGAGCTGCATCCACGTCGTTCGGCAGTTCCAAGCGAACAACAGACGCAGGCCGCGCGTGAACAGCTTGCGGCCCGGGTTGCCGATCAGCGACAACCACCAACGCGGCGCGCCGGACGTGGTGATCACCACCAGGCGCTTCACGCGACGCAGTCGCGAACGCGCGGCCTCTCCCTTTGCCTGCGGGATGTCGAAGCACCTGCCGGGGAGCCACGTGCGCTCGAGCCAGCCTTTGAGCATCGCGGGGGGACCGTGAAACCAAGTCGGGAAGACGAACGCGAAGGCGTCGCACCAGTCGATCGCCTCGACGTGCGAAGCGAGCGCTGCCGCGTTCACTTCCGGCGCCGTGTTGTAGGTCCGCCGCTCTTCGAGCGACATCGCGGGGTCGAAACCCTCGGCGTACAGGTCGAGCAGGCGCGTCTCGTGCCCGGCGGCACGGAGCGCATCGACCCCCTTCTGGGCGAGCGCCGCGGAGTAGCTCGCCGGGTCGGGGTGGCAGAAGACGACAAGGAATCGCATGCGGCGATCGTGGCGGGGCGTTGGGGGAACGGGCATTCTAGTCGCCCGCGACCGCAACCGCACGCCGACCCGCGACCTCAACCCGCGGCTGCTCGAAAGCACCCGTCGAACGCGGCTCGCCATTCGGCGAGCTGCAGCGACTCGCAGGGGGCGATCAGCGTCGCGTCGCCTCGAACCGCCGTGCGGCACAGGGCGACGAACCCCCGGGCGTCCCACTGGCCCCGCGCGCCCAGCGACGCCGTTGCGGGGTCGGTGAGCGCGGCGGTCGCGAGCAGTGCGCCCCACGGGGCTTCCCCCGCGCGGTCGAACCAGTACTCGGCGTTGCCGAAGTCTCCCTCGCGGCGGTGGACGACGCCGTGCCAGTAGGCGGCAACTGGCCCCTCGTGCGCTTGCGCCAGGGCGTGCGCCTCGTCGAGCTCGCCGTGCGCGAGCCACGCGGCGGCCAGGCAGCAGTCGGCCGCTTCGCGGTTGGCGACGCGCTTCGGCGAGAAAGCGGCCGCGAGGTCGAACTGCCGGAGCGTCGCCGCCGCGTCGGGGTCCGCCGACGCTTGGCCAAGGGCGCCTGCCGAGGGCCCGTCGAGCGCAGCCGCCCAAAGGGCGCCGTACTGCGTTTCGAGCGATCGACGCTGCTCGTCGCCGCGCGTCAACGGACGGTCGTCCCGTCGATCACCTGCCGCCGGGCCATCGCCGGTTGCTTGCCGAGCGGTCGCTTCGAGGTTGGTTGCTTCTGGGCGACCATCGTGGCGGGCTTCGGCTTGCCGGTCGGCATCGGCTTGGCCTCGTTGACGGCCGACGGGACCATCGCCACCGGCGCCGACCCCCGCGCCCCGCGGGCCAGCTTGCCGAACTTCGTGGCGTCGGGCGTGTTGCCCAGTTGCTGGTGCATCGACGCGAGGTTGCCGTAGGGGACCGCCAGCGCCGGTTCGTCGAGCACCCCCGAGGCGACCGCCCGTTCCATGAGCTTCGTCCCCTGGGTGGTGAGCGCGAGCGCCGTGTCGCGCTGGCCGCGTTCCCAGTACGAGACCGACATGCTCACGAGCACCTCGCCCTCGCGCCGCGGCACGACCAGGTTCGACTCGGAACGCTCGGCGGTGAGGATCGGGCGGGCCTTCTCGTACCAGCCGACCGCTTCCTCGTGGTTCTTCTTGTGAACGGCGTTCACCGCCCCGAGGTAGAAGTAGAGCCGGCCGACGGTGAGCTCGGCGTCGGCCGACGTCGCGCGGGGCTCGGCGCCGGCCGACAGCCGCTCGATGGCGCGGGTCCCGTAGCGCAGCGCTTGGTCGGATTCGCCGCGGGCGTGTTCGATACGGACCGCTTCTTGGTAGGCTTCGCCGAGGACCCACTCGACACGCTGGCGGAAGAGCGTGTCGAGTTCGGTGGCGAGCAGCGTGTCGGCCGACTCCTGCGCTTCCTTGATCCAGGGCGCCGGGTCCTTGGCGGGCCGCAGCGAGGCGACGGCCGCCAGCGCTTCCCGCGCCACGGTCAGACGCAGGTCGAGCGTCCCGCCGTCGTTTGCGATGCGGTCCTCGGCGAGGCCCGAGGCCCGGCCGATCCACTCGCCGACGATCTCGGTCTTCTGGCCGTAGTCACGCCGCGCGATCTCGCGGGCCACGGCCAGGTGCGTGTCGATGAGAAGGTCCTTCGCCGAGCGTCGTTCGTTCGCGTCGGCGCTCGTGGCGAGCTTGTCGGCGATCTCGATCGAAGCGGTCAGGAACCCGATCGCCTTCTGCGCGATCGTCGCCTCGCCGAGCGCCGCGAGCTCCCCCATCGCCGCCAGCGCCTGGGCGCGGACCAAGTCGGGCGCGCCCTTGTCGTCGAGGACCTTGCGGACCTCGAACACGGCGTCGTCGTGCTTGCCGACGTCGGTGAGCGTCTCGGCCCAGCGGAGCCGGTAGACCGACAGTGCGTCGTCGAGCTTTACTGCCTCGCGGGCGGCCAGCTCGGCGTCGGTCGCTTTGCCGGCGAGTCGGTAAACCCCCGCCTTCAGCCAGTAGGCCTGCGCGAGCGGGGGACCAACCTCGGTCGCGCGCTCGAGGTCGGCGATCTGCTTTGCGAACGCCGTCGCGGGGCGGTTCTCGGCCCGCAGGACAAAGGCCCGCGCGTCGAGCGGTTGCAGCACGAGGTGCGTGACGCTCGAGACGCCGCTCGTTGGGTCGGTCGTCGTGAGCAGCGTCAGCCCCTTCTCGGGGAACGTGACCCCCAGCAGCTCGTTCGACGCCGGATCGACGACGTTGACGGGGTCGATCTTCTGCAACCTCAAACGCTGCGCCAGCGCATCGACCGTCGCCCGGTCCGCCAGGGTGACGCGGACCACTTGCACGGTGTCGGCTTCGACGAGCGCTTCGACGCGCTCGAACGGCTTGAGGTCGTAGCGGAGCACCTCGCCGCCGATGGTGTCGCCGCGGGCCTCGGAGACCCACGCGGGGTCACCCCACTCCGCGAGCAAGTCGGCCTTGGTAGAGGACCCGGGGAGCACCCCGTGGAACCGCGACGGCCGCGGGCGCGAGTCGTTGCCGTAGGCGCGGGCCACGTCGGTCAGGACCGCGTCGCCGTCGGTCGGCAGCACGGCGAGTCGCGGCGTGCGACGGGGCTCGCGGGCAGCCGTTTCCTCCCCCGTAGTCGGTTGATCGGTCACCTCGACCGGGGGCGCCTCGGGCCCCTCGGGGGCGGCGAGCTCGGGCTCGTGCTCGGAGTGCTCGGAGATCGGCTCGAGCGACGGCGTTGCGGCGCCCTCCCCCGGCTCCGAGCGCTTGGAGACCAGCACCGAGCCGTCCCCGTTGGGGTCGTCGGTCGCGATCGCCACGTCGGGCGAGGGCTCGTCGAGCTCGACGGCCAGCGCGTGGTCGCAGCCGACCCACAGGCCCGCCGCGAGGCAGCAGGCCCAAACACGATCCGACTTCCGCGCGAGAGTGGCCATCCGTGGTCCCTCCGTGCCGCGGCGGTCGTGCCGCCCGTTTGCTGCGGGCGTGCCTTGGAGCGTCGCGGCCGATTCTCGGTCGGCGGCGAGGCCCCCTGCCCCGCCGCGGTGGGGGTCCCGGGACGGCGCGCAAGGCGTCGGCTCCTTCTCCCCCCTCGCATCATCGACGCGGCGAAGCGTCGCGCACGACGGAGAATCGGCAAAATCGGCGCAGCGGTCGGTCGATGGCGCCCGGGACGCTAGCGACGCCGGCGGCCGAGGCCCATCGCGGCGAGGCCCATGAGGACCGCGGCGGCGGGCTCGGGGATGGCGGTCGCCAAGAAGCTCGTGGCAGTCCGGCCGTAGTTTGCGACCCACGTCAGGTAGTCCCCTTGCTCGACAACGCCGTCGCCGTTGAAGTCGCCGCGCAGATCGGTCGTCGATCCGAGCGTGTCCCGCCAGACCGTGTAGTCCGCGGCCGTGACGAGCCCGTCCGAGTTCGCGTCCCCGGGCAACACGATCGCCGTCGCGCTCACGACCAACGTGATGTCGGTCGTGGTGTAGATCGGGTCCCAGCGCAAGCCCGCCGCGAGAGTCGGCAAGCTCAACGAAGAGTAGACCCCGTCCACACCCCCAGCAGCCGAGATCAACTGCTGTGAGTAGCCGGCGTCGAAACTGACGCCAGATGCCGACGACATCACGAACGAGCCTCCTTGGATGAAAGCACGGTTGGCGATCACGATCGGGGGCGTGCCTGGGTTCGTCAGCAGAACGCCGTTCTGATAGTAGTTGCCAAGAACCGTGATGACATTGCCGGTGCGATTAAGGGAACTAGTCGATATCACCCCGTCGTTCCGAAGGTCGTCTTCAAAGGTGACCGAGGTCCCGTCGCCGCTGACGACGATTGTCCCACGGCGCAGGAACTCCTGTGTCACCCCTGGATCGCCGTCGTAATCGATAGGTGGGGCGTTGATCACGTCGCCCGCGACCAAGTTGCTCCCCCCTACAAACGCCATCACGCTCGTGTTGTAAATGCCGCTCTCGAAACGCAGCGTGCCGTTGCGAGAGGTGATCGTTCCACGGACGTCCTCGTCGAACAGCGGAACCGCGGTTGTCGAACTGTCAGAGACGTCGATGAACCTCAGGTTGTGGAACATGTTGTTGCTTCGTACCGGGGGTTGGCCGGAGTTAACGCCCTGGTCGGACGCGCGGCCGAACACGAGTTCCCCCCCTTCGACCGAGATCGCGCCGGCATTGGCCTGGAAAAAATCGCCGCCGTGTGGATTGCCCCCCGCGCCGTTTAACACCTCTCCACCGGTCTGCGCGTCGTTGAACGGGTTCAGCCCGTTCGAGCGGACCGAGAGAGACTCTCCCTCGCCGACCGAGACGCGGCCGAGGTAGCGGTTGTAGAAGACTCCCGAGACGATCGAGCCGTCGCCACGGATCGTCCCGTCGTTCTCCAGCCGATTCGCGACGGACAGGGTTCCCGCGGCGCCGGTCCCTGGGTTCACGACCGACGGCGACGAGTCCCCGAGGACGATCTCACCGAGGCGCCCGACCCCCACGTTCGCGTTGACAAGGTCCGAAGCGCCGCCTTGAAAACCGTCGGCGTCGCTCACGCGGACGATGCCGCCATTGCGGATTGTCACGCTCCCAGCGCCGAAGAACTGTCGGCCGCCGCCGCCGCCGGTCTCGTAACGCGGCGCCAAGGTGTCGAGTCGGCTAAAGTCGCCAACGAGCAGACCGTAACGGCTACCGGGCGGGGGATTCGGAGTGCTCTCCGTCGGGATCCCGATCGCCGAGGGAGCGATGTTCCACGAGCTCCCCGCGCCATCGACGAGTACCGACCCGGTTCCCCCCGTCGCGTTCGCTGGCGGAACGACGCCGATCGCCCAGACGGCGCCCACACCAGCGCCGTTGAACATATCGACGGTGCCGCCGGTGGTGATCGACAGCGATCCGTTGCCGAAACCGCCGATGATCGACGCCTCACGGCGGCTCCGAGTCGATTCACCGTTCCCGGCGTTGAACTCCGATCGCCCGTTGGCGACGAGGTACGAGCCAACCCCATCGACGGTGATCGCCCCGTTGGCGGTCGCCGCCATCCCCGCCGTGACGGCGTCCATCACCTCGACACGGCCCCCCTGGATGACGTTGAGTTGACCGCGACCTCGGAGACCGACGTGGAAGTCGTAGCCGAAATCGGCTCCGCCCCTCCGCAGCCGGAACGCCGCTCCGCCGAAGAACGCAGCGCCACCGCCGGGTGTAACGGCGTCAATCGCGGTGATGTACTCTTCATCGACTAGGTACGGGTCGTTGCTGTAGGCGCTGCCGAACCCTGTGACGTTGAACACGCCGAAGCCGTTGGACGAAGGCCCTGCATCGAAGGCGTCGTCCCGCCAGTCGTACTCTGCAAGCAGGCCCGTCGCCGTGTCGAAGTCCCCCCCGCTGCGGACGCTGACGCCACCTAGCACTACGTTCTGATAACGCAGGTCGCTGTCGCTGTTGATCTCCAAGAAGCCGAACCCCGTCTCGCCGACGAGGATGTTCTGGTTGTTGTCGTAGTTAACCCAGATCAACGGATCATTCCACGCGAGTCCGCCTGCGCCCCCGCCGGGGAACACGGGGTCGGCGAGGAAGTCATCGACGACGTTCCCCTGCGGGCTGATGCCGAGCGTGCCGCCGAACGAGGTCGAGGCCGGCCGGACTTGCCCGGTGTAGTTCACCGCCGCGCGGGCCGGCAGCCCCGCGACGCAACCAACCACCAGCGACAACGCGAAGAGCTTGCGAACGGAAAGGCGCATCGTTAGGAAGCTCCGGGGAGTCGGGCCCGGGGGGGCCGGTGGCGGGTCCGCTCGGGCGAGACGCCCCCCTTTTGAACGGGGCGACTCGGCGGCGGGCTTGGCTAGTCGTGTGAAGCCGTCAATCGCCGGAGGGGCGGGTGGCGGGAGAAGTCTCGTGTGCCGGTAGGGGCGAACCCCCGCGTAGCGGCCGCCGAGCCCCGTCCACCCCGTTGCCTCTCGTTGGGGGGACTCGTTGGGACTCGTCGCTCTGCCGAAGGTCGTGGCGACAAGCTCGCCCTATTCGACGCATCTTCGCCAGGAGGCCCGCGAAGTGTCAACGATTTTGGCCACTTCGATCGCCATGACGGGCTGAGTACCCCCGCGCCCGGTGACGATCAATGCGACGAGAACGGTTCGGGGGGGGCCGATCCGGTTATTCCGATGGCCCACCGATCCGCCCTCACGGCTTCGCCACTGTTAGGTCTCCTAGGTCTCCAGGAACCGCCGCAGCAGCTGGGTCCCCTGCAGGGTCAGGAAGCTCTCGGGGTGGAACTGGACCCCGTAAAGCGGGGCCGAGCGGTGCTCGACCGCCATCAGGACCCGCTCGCCGGCCCATGGGCTGCTGGGGGGTTCGACGCACCAGGCGGTCGCCCGCAGCTCGGGGGGCAAGGTCCCCGGCTCGATCACCAAGCTGTGGTAACGCGTAGCCTGGAACGGGTTGTCGAGCCCCTCCAGGAGCTGGCTCCCCTCGTGGTGCACCAGGTCGGTCTTGCCATGCATCAGCCGCTTGGCGCGAACCACCTTGGCCCCCAACGCCTGTCCGATCGACTGGTGCCCCAGGCAGACCCCCAGCAGCGGGACGCGGCCGCAGAAGTGCCGGATCGCCTCGACCGAGACCCCCGCCTCGCTGGGGGTGCAGGGCCCGGGGGAGACCACCACCCGCGCCGGGTTCATCGCGGCGAGCTCGGCCACGGGGTGCTCGTCGTTGCGCACGACGCGGACCTCGATCGACGGGTCGATCTCCCCAAACCGCTGCACGAGGTTGTAGGTGAACGAGTCGTAGTTATCGATCAGCAGCAGCATAGGGCCATCCTAACCCCCGCACGACAGGCCGGCCAATCGGCGGGTTCGCGGCCCTCCCGCGCAAGGGCGAGCCAGCGGCGTGAGCCGTCGGAGGGATTGAAGCGGGTACCTGGCGCAACAACTCCGACGGCTAACGCCGCCGGCTCGCCAGACGGTCGGCTGGTCGCCGCCCGGGTGTCGGGTTCCAATCGGCCAGATGAACCAAGCACCCGTTTCCGACGCCGAAGCGCTCGACCTCGTCTGCCAGTTGATGGCGATCCCAGGCGGCAGCGGCGACGAGGGCGCCGTCATGCGGTTCGTCGCCGAGCGGCTCACGGCCGAGGGGGCCGGCCCCGACCCGCTGAAGTTCGACACGGCCCACAAGCGAAGCCCGATCGGCGGCCAAGTCGGCAACGCCGTGTTTCTGTTGGCGGGCAAGCCGCGGGCGCCCCGTCGGCTGTTCGCGGCCCACACCGACACGGTCCCCGTCTGCCTGGGGGCGAAGCCGGTCGTGCGTGGCGACGAGGTGGCGTCGGCCGACCCCACGACGGGCCTCGGGGCCGACGACCGCGCGGGGGTCGGCGTATTGCTCACGACGGCGATCGGCCTGCTGCGCGCAGGCAAGCAGTTGGCCCACGCGCCGCTTACCTTCCTCCTCGCCGTGCAAGAAGAGCGCGGCCTGTACGGCGTGCGGCACATGAACGTCGCGATGCTGAAGAAGCCTGCGCTGGCGTTCAACTTCGACGGGGGGTCGCCCACCAAGGTAATCGTCGGCGCGACGGGGGGCTACAAGGGGACGATCCGCGTCCACGGCGTCCCAAGCCACGCCGGGATCGCCCCCGAGCAGGGGGTGAGCGCGATCGCGATCGCGTCGCTCGCGGTGGCCGACCTCGTCGAGAACGGTTGGCACGGGCTGGTGGAGAAGCGCGGCAAACGCGGCACGTCGAACCTCGGCGCGATCGAGGGGGGAGTCGCGACGAACGTCGTCGCCGAGCACGCGACGCTCCGCTTCGAGGCCCGCGGCCACGACCGCGCGTTCCGCGAGCGGATCATCAAGCAGTACGAGAAGGCGTTCGCCCGCGCAGCGAAGAACGTCCGCAGCTCGACCGGCAAGCGCGGTTCGGTCGTGTTCGAGGGGCGGCTCGACTACGAGGCGTTCGAGCTCTCGCGCGACGAGCCGTCGGTCGTCGAGGCGATCGCGGCGCTCGAAGCCGAGGGGATTTCGCCGGAGTTGAAAGTCTCCAACGGGGGCCTCGACGCGAACTGGCTCGCGGCGCACGGCGTCCCCGCGGTGACGCTCGGGTGCGGCCAGCGGAACATCCACACCACGGAAGAGCGGCTCGACATCGCCCAGTACCACACCGCGCGTCGCGTCGCGTGGCGGTTGGCGACGGCGCTTTAGCGGCCCGCGGCGCGCCCTCATGATGCAGCCCGACGACGAGCTTTGTCTCTGCTTCCACGTCACACGACGGAAGGTCGAGAACTACCTGCGCGTCGAGCGGCCGGCGAGCCCCTCGCAATTGAGCGAGTGCTACGGCGCCGGGACGGGATGCGGCTGGTGCCGGCCGCTGCTGCGACGGCTGTTCGACGCGCACCGCGCGCGGATCGAGCCGACGACCGACGCCCTACCCGACGCCGCCGGGCACCGCGCCGGCCGTTCGCAGCACGTCCGCGAAGGAGGGGGAACCCCGCCGCCCGGCGCCACACCGGTTTGAAAGGAAGGGAACCGCAGATGAACACGGATGAACGCAGATGAAGCAGCGAATGTCCAATTACCAATGAGCGGGGGCGGCTAGCTGCCTGGCGATCGGCGGTCTCGTCACTACGACTGCCTGCTGCCCTCTGCCTGCTGGCTTTGGTCATTGGTGCTTGGTCATTGGTCATTCGCTGCTTCATCTGCGTTCATCCGCGTGTATCTGCGGCTCTTCTTCCGTAGTGCTAGCAGACGACTCGCGTTGTCGTGATCCGCGAACTAGCAGTAGAATTCTGCCCCTTCGAAGCGCCCAGGAAGGGCGCTCGCGCCGCGCCGGAAAGGACTCCTCGCTATGCCCCTCGACAGCACCACGCTGGTCGGCCAGATCGTTGAACTCCAGTCGGCATCCGTGGCCCGCTGGCACGCCGAGCCGCTCGACAACCCCTACACGGGCTTGCTGGGGGTCGTCTGCCAGCAGCACCAGTTCAACTACCAGTTGTGGCACGAGGAGGACATCGCTCGCAGCCCCGATGCAACGGACCGCCGTATCGCCGAGGTCAAGCGCGCGATCGACCGCTTCAACCAGCAGCGGAACGACTGGATCGAGCGGACCGACGAGACGCTGATCGAGATGCTGACCGCCGTCGGGGTCGAGCCGTCGGGCACGGCGCCGATGAACACCGAGACCCCCGGCGGGGCGATCGACCGGCTCTCGATCATGGCGCTGCGCGTCTACCACCTGCAGGAAGAGCTGGTCCGCGAGGGGGCCGACGACGCCCACCGGCTGCGCGTTGACGAGAAACTTCAGCGCTGTGCGCAGCAGCGGGCCGATCTCACGCGGTCGCTGGACGAGCTCCTGGGGGACGTGTTCGCCGGGCGCAAGCGGTTGCGGGTCTATCGACAAAACAAGATGTACAACGACCCTGCGCTGAATCCGTATCTTTACAAGACGGGTCGTAAAGTGGCGTAGCAAAAGGCTTTGCGCCGTCGGATCCGATCGGTGTGGGGGCCGGCGAACGGCACAGCGCTACCGGCCGGGGCGATCTCGACCTAGATTTTCTCTAGGTTTCCTATCGCCGAGGCGTGACATCCGGGGTTGAGAACCTGGGGAAGGTGCGCCCTCTCGAGTTGGGGCGTTGCACCCAACCCCTGGTGACCTAACCGCGATGCCACCCGCCCCCCTCGATCCCCTGCCGGGCGCACGTCGATTGCCATCGAGCGCTCCCCCATCGACGTCGTCGCGACTCGTCGAGGAAGTCGCGGTGGCTGACGCCCCGGCTTCCCCGGCCCCCGAGGGGCGCTGGGAGCTGCTCGACGCCGTGCGAATCGTCGCGGCGGCGTCTGTGGTTTGGCACCACGCCATGACCGGCACCCCCTGGATGGGGATTGGGCGGTTCTCGGTCCCCTTTTTCGCGGCGGCCGCGGCGTTCTTCGCGGTCCGCCACGCTTCGCGCCGGCCCGATGAACCGCTGGTTCAGTTTGTCCTCGCGAGGGGGTCGCGGATCCTCGGCCCGTTCTTCGCATGGAGCATCGTCTACACGCTCGTGCGGCAGATCACGAGCCTGTTCTTGCCTGTCGTCACCCCCGTGTCGTTCGAGTGGTGGCGGTTCTACACCGGGCCGACGCACCACCTGTGGTTCCTGCCGTTCGTCTTTGTGGTGTGCGTCGTCGCGGCGCTGACCGGGCTGGTCGCGCAGAGGTCGCGGGCGAGCGCCGTCGCGATCGTGGCGGCGTGCGTCGGGGGGGCAATCGCGATCGCGGTCTACGACTTCAGCGGCTGGGAAGCCGAGCACCTCTATGCGCCGCGGATGTGGGTCGAGGCCTCCCCCGCCGCGCTGTTGGGATTGGCCTACGCGGTCGCGTGGTTCCACGTCCCGCAATTGCGGATCACGCCGCGGGCGAGCTACGGCCTGGTGACGATCCTGGCGACCGCTTGGATCGTCGCCCTCGGCGGGGGGCGGTACGTGCCGCTCGCGACCGCCGCCGGCGTCGGAGCGTTGCTTTGCGCACTGTCGTCGCGGCGGCCGGCGTGGCTCCCCGACCTGCGTGGACTGGGAGAACTGGCGCTGGGCGTCTACCTGTCGCACGTCCTCTTCAGCCAGGGGCTGAAGGACTTCTTCCGCCTGACCATGGGTTGGGACGACGGGGGGCCGGGGCTGCTCCTATTCGCCCTGACGCTGCCGACTGCGCTCGTGTTTACCTGCTGGGCGAGGCGCCGTGGGCTGTCGTGGCTGGCGGGGACTTAGCGCCGTTCGCTCTATCGACAGGCTACTACGTCGCACGGAGGCGAGGTCGAAACCACGGCGTTGTCGCCGCGGTTTCGCGAGCCGCGAGCGGCTCGGCCGTGAGCTTGGCGAGGTTAAAGAACGCCACGACGGCGTTCTTCAGCAGGCCGCTAGCGTCGCCTCACGCCGCGTCGGCGTAGTCGCCGCCACCCCGACGCAACAGCGCCCGCTGCGCAGACGCTGTGTAGCTCCGCATCCAGGCGGCCCAGTCCTGCGGCGAACGGAGCAGCGGGTAGGTCGTGATGTGGTCGGTGCGCGGGTAGACGAGGCCCGCACCGAAGACGAGCCGCATCGCGACGCTCAAGAACCACATCGACGCGAACGCCATCGCGATCTGCAGGCCCATCACCTCGATGGCGCCGCGCGGCCAACCGATCATGTGGCCGCTCATCGCGACGAACGCGCCGGTCAGCAGCGGGTTGCCCGGTTGGCGGACCAGGAGTTCGTCGAAGAACCGCAGAAATGACCCGGCGAGGAACCCGTAGAGTAGGTGGATCGCGACACCGCCGTCGTAGTAGCACTGGCCGACGACGTTGATCCCCAAGTTGGCGTTGATGCCGCGGGCCGCGAGCCCCGAGACTCGCGGCAGGACGATCCCCATGCTCTCGGGCTTCTCTGGCCAGAGGCTCCGCGGGACGGGGTTCGAGAGGGCGTACTTGATCGCGTAGAAGGGATCGACCTCGAGCCGCCGTGAACCGTCGTTGAGGAGGTGGATGGTCATGATTGCGCACTCGACCGAGTCCTGCCCCATGAATCCTTCCAGCGATCCTCCCTGCTTGATCGCGTTGGGGAGCTCGCGCAGCAGCGTAAGGCCGCGCTCGCCGACGCCGAGCGCGCGGTCGTCGTGACTGAACATGTGACGGACCATGGTGAAGCCGCTGATGACGGGGATCGTGATCACGCCGGCGATGGCCAAGTACGCGATGACCGTGCGATTGGGCTTGTAGCGAAGCCAGATCCAGTAGAGCGTGATCGGCAGGTTCGCAAGCACTGCGATCAACCCGCGACGCGATATGCCGGCGTTGATGGAGGCGAACAGCCCAAGGCCCGCGACGATCACCAGGATCGTCAGCAGGAACGGGTTGGAGGGCGATCGGAACCAGGCGATGAAGGCGCAGGCCAAGCCGATCGGCGGCGCAGCGTAGGCGAACTGACCGAGCAGCTCCCCCAGCACGGGGATCGGGACGCGGACCACTTGAAACGCGATCGCCCCGGTGAGCACGACCGCCAAGAAAACGAGCACCGGGCCGTCAACGGCGGGCCAGCGCAGCAGGTTCCGCCCCGCGAATCGGCGCGGCGCCTTGAAGAAGTGGTAGGTGACGAGAAGCGTCGGATAGAACACGCACACCCCGGCGAAGTACATCAGGTAGTCGCCAAACTTGTACGTGTCGAGGTAGTGCGGGACGTACGTGGTTCGGATCCCCGACATGCCGTTGAAGACGAACGCTCCCACCAGGAACACGTTCCGGGCGGTGAAGAAGTCGGACTGCCCCCGCGCAATCGGGATGAACAGCACCGCCGCGAGGACCGCGGCCAGGACGATGCTGAAGATCAGGAGCAGGCCGTCGTTGGAAAACATCAGCGCGGGACCGGTCGGAGAGCGGGTCGGCGGCCGGAAGGCTGGTTCGCCGGCGTGAGCCAGTCTAGCACTCTCCGACGAGCCGGGCGGTTGGCGACGGGTTGGACGCCCTAGGAGAGCGGTGAGTTTCCTGCCGGATCGGATACCTTTACCGGATGCCATCCGGCGGGCCAGCGACCCCCTCGCCCGTGCGAGGTAAACTCCCGGCGTGCGCGACGCGGCGGCGAGCGCCCGGCCTGCCCGCCCGCCCCGCCAAGGACGACGCCGCTGCCGATGACTCCAGCTACCGCGACCCCCGCCGCCGCGACCCCCGCCGACCCTCACCACGGGGGCGCCCCGTCGAAGGCGCCCGGGCGGCTGGCGGTGGTCTGCCACCAGCTCCCGCCGTACCGCCTGCACCTCCACCGGCGGCTCGCGGCGGAGCTCCGCGAGGCGCCGCTGCTGACGATCGCCACGCACCTCGACAAGGAGCGGCGTTGGGGACCAGCCGACGTCGAAGACATCGACGTTCGCGACGTCAGCCACGGCGACCGCGTGGCGAGCCTCTACAGCCTCGCGCGGCAACTCCGCGAGTGGCGCCGCGGGAGCGAGGTGATCGACCTGCTACGCCGCGAGAACGTAGCCGCCGTGATCTGCAACGGCTACGACGACCTCGGCCGGCTGCGCGTGCTGTGGTGGTGCTGGCGTCGCGGCGTCGTGAGCTTCGTCTGGTCGGACAGCAACGTTAACGACGAGTGGGGCAAGAGCCTTGTCAAACGCGTCGCCAAGCAGGCCCTGCTGCGGCCGATCGGCTGGTTCGTAAGTGGCTGGATGGTTTGCGGTTCGCTCGGCGAGGCGTACTGGGAGCGCTTCGGCGGGACCCCGGAGCGCACTTACTACGTCCCCTACGAGCCGGACTACTCCCTTGTCGAAGGGATCACCGCTGAGGAGTGCGCTGCGACCGCCGAGCGGTACCGATTGGCGCCCGACAGGCGGCGCCTCATCTACTCCGGTCGGTTCGTCCCGGAGAAGCGGATCGACCTGCTGCTCGACGCGTTCGCCCAGCTGGCCGTCGAGCGCCCGAACTGGGACCTGGTGATCGCCGGCGACGGCGAGCTCCGCGACGTGCTCGCGGCGCGCGTCCCCGCGGCGTTGCGGTCGCGGGTCGTGTGGACCGGCTTCCTGGGGGACCAGGCGGAGGTGAGCCGACTGTACCGGGTGTGCGACGCCCTGGTGCTCCCCAGCGAGCGCGAGCCGTGGGCGCTGGTCGTCAACGAGGGGGCGGCGGCGGGACTGGCGATGGTCGTCAGCCACGTCGTCGGCGCCGGCGCCGAGCTCGTGCGCGACGGCGTCAACGGCCGTCGGTTTACAAGCGGCTCGAGCGAAGAGTTGCTGGCCGCACTCCGCGAAGTCACCGACGGGGTGAACATCGACCGCTACAAGCTCGCCACGCGCGGCGTGCTCGCCGACTGGCGCGAGCGGGCTGACCCCGTGAACGGCGTTCGCCGCGCGCTGCGTGACAACGGCGTGTTCGCGGCCGAGCAGGGCTGAACACCTTGCGATCGCGCGGCGATTCGTTCGACAACCCGAGGGTCGCGCGCCGCTGACAGCCACCCACGCGGCGCCAGCGGGTATGCTGAGCGGGTCGTCCCCGATCCCCACCGCCGATGTTAGCCGCGCCATGCGTCACCGCGTCCTGGTCCTGATGGGGACCCGCCCCGAGGCGATCAAGCTCGCCCCCGTCATCGCCGAGCTCGAACGGGCCGCCGACTTCGAGCCGGTCGTCGTCAACACGGGCCAGCACCGCGAGCTCATCGACCAGGTCGTGAAGCGGTTCGCCCTGCGGGTGGACCGCGACCTCGCGGTCATGCAGCCAAACCAGACACTGGCGTCGGTCACGGCCCGCCTGCTGGTGGGGATCGACGAGGCGCTGGTCGCGTACGACCCGGCGATGACGCTCGTGCAGGGGGACACCGCGACCGTGCTCGCCGGAGCGATCGCGTCGTTTTATCGTCGCGTTCCGGTGGGCCACGTCGAAGCGGGGTTGCGCACCGGGAACTTGGCGTCGCCGTTCCCCGAGGAGGGGAACCGGCGGCTCACTACGACCCTCGCTGCGCTGCACTTCGCCCCGACCGAGCCCTCGCGACAGAACTTGCTCGCCGAGGGGGTTGATCCGGCGAGTGTGTTCGTGACCGGTAATACCGTGATCGACGCCCTGCGGATGGAGCTCGAGCGGCAGCGATCGACCAACGACGGCGAGGCGCTCCGTGGCTCGTTGCGTGCGGTCGGGGGGCCCGACCTGTTCGACCGTCCGAGCGTCCTGGTGACGGGGCACCGGCGCGAGAACTTCGGCGACGGCTTCCGGCAGATCTGCGACGCCCTCGCCGAGCTCGCCGAGCGGTTTCCGACGCACTTGTTCGTCTACCCGGTCCACTTGAACCCCAACGTTCAAGGGGTGGTCCACGAGCGACTAGGTGGGCGCGAGAACGTCCGTCTGCTCCCGCCACAGCCGTACAGCGAGTTCGTCGCGCTGCTCGAGTCGTCGCGCGTCGTGCTGACCGACTCAGGGGGGGTGCAAGAAGAAGCGCCGAGCCTCGGCAAGCCGGTGCTCGTGATGCGCGACACGACCGAGCGCCCCGAAGGGGTCGATGCGGGGACCGTGCGCCTCGTGGGACCCGTCTCCGAGGCGATCGTCGCGGGCGTCTCGACGCTGCTTACCGACGCCAACGCGTACCGTGCTATGTCTGAGGCGGTAAACCCCTACGGCGACGGCCACGCGGCGCCGCGGATCGTCGAGGCGGTTCGCAGCCGTCTGACGCGTTGAGCGTTGCTACGCCGCTCGACCGGGGCGCGGCGGCCCGCGGCGTGGGCGCATAAAAAACACGGGCCGGGTTCCGAAGAACCCGGCCCGTGTCGTTTCAAACTCTCGGGTCAGCTACGGAGCAACCTCAGTTGCAGCCGCAGTCTGAGGCGGCCGGGGTGGCGACGTCGCCGCCGCAACCACCGCCGCAGCCGCCGTTACCGGCGCCAGCCGAGCCGCCACCGACGGCTTCGGTGACTTCCTGGGCGACCATCTTGCAGACCGTGACCGGGACTTCCTTCGTGACGGTCACGGGGACCTGCACGGTGTAGGACTGGGTCTTGGTCTCGGGGACGCAGTCGTAGGACGTCACCGTGTAGGTGTCGGTCTTCTGCGTCGGAACCATCTCGGTGTAGCTGACTTCCTTGGTCATCGTCTCGGGGACGCACTTGGTGACCGTGACGTCACGCTGACGGGTCTCCGAGCGGTACTTGGTGACCTGCGTGGTGCGGGTCTTCTGCTCGGGGACGCACTTCATGACGTTGTAGGTGCGGGTCTTGGTCTCGGGGACCATCTTGCAGACCTTGACCGTCTTCGACTGCGTCGTGGGGACGCACTTCATCACCGTGTAGGTGTTGGTGCGCTCTTCGGCGCGGCACTTGGTGACGGTCACCGTGCGCGACTTGGTCTCGGCGACCATCGTGCAAACCTTGCGGGCGCCGGTGCGCTCCTCGGTGCGGGTCTTGCAGACGTTGTAGGTGTAAGGAACTTCCTCGGTCACGCACTCGTAGGTGGTGCAGGGGACTTCCTTTGTCTCGCAAGTCGGGACCCAAACGCGATTGCAAACCGTCTTGGTGGCGCAACCGCAGTCGCCACAGCCGCAGTCGCCGCAGCCACCGGCGCAACCGCCGCAGCCGCCACCGCATCCGCCGCCCATGGCCGAGCCGCCGGCCGAGGCGCCGCCGCAGCCAACTTCAACCATCTGCGTCTCGTAGTGGCCACCCGAGACCGTGACGGTCTTCATGGTCGTCACGGGGACGCGCTTGGTCACAGTCCGCGAGCCGGTCATCGTCTCGGTGTAGGGAACCGACACCGAGTAGGTGTAGGCCTGGTCCGAGTAGCTGGGGACCATCACCGTGTAGCTCTGCTCGACCTGCTCGGTGTAGGGGACCTGCACGGTGTACGAGTTGGTCTTCTGCTCGGGGACTTGCGTCATGACCGTGTAGGTCACTTCCTTGTCCTCGTACGACGGGACCATCACCGTGTACGTGTCGGTCTTCTCTTCGGGGACTTGCGTCATGACCGTGTAGGTCGAGACGACGTCCTCGGTGTAGGGAACCGCGACGGTGTAATCGACCGTCTTGGTCTCCGTCACCGGCTTCATGACCGTGTAGTTGACCGTGCGGGTCTTCTGCTCGGGGACCATCACGGTGTAGGTGCGGGTCTTCTCCTCGGTCTTGGGGACACGCGTCATGACCGTGTAGGTCCGCTCGCGGGTCTCGGTCGTGTACTCGGTCGACGTGACGGTGCGCATCTCGGTGACCTGCTGCGGCACGTAGATGGTCTTGGTGACCATCGTCGGCCCACAGCCTGCGCCCATCGCAGCAACCGCGGCGCCCGAGGCGTCGCCACAACCACCGGCGGCCGAGCCGCCGCAGCCGCTGTCAGCCGAACCGGCACAGCCGCTGTCGCAACCGCACTCGGGAGCGGGTGTCGAGCAACCGCAGTTGTCGCAGGCGGCTGCGGCAAGCGGGGCCGCCAGCATTGCGAATGCCGGCAACAAGGCAAAGAAGAAATTACGCCGCATCGAAAGTGTCCTCCAGAAAACGAAAAAAACGGGGCTTTTGTGAGGCCGCGTGCCTCGGCGCCTCGCCCAACCAGCGACGCAACCCCTTCTGCCGAGAGCTTTTTGTGTCTGTGGGGTGAGCACAGATTCTAGCCCTCCCAGACAGCGCGTCAAGCAATGGCTTCCTGGGTTGCCCAGGTTATCATGTTTCGACATGGGGAGCCGAATCGCTGGCGGTCCGGAGTTTCCGAACGCACGCGGAGCGGGCTGCGGGACCAACCCGCCCCCTACCGTAGCCCAAGAAGTGGGTCGGCCGCCGATTCGTGTCGGTTTTTTACAACATCTTGGCGGTCAAACGCCGCATATTTCCCATCTACCCTGAACCACCGTGCGACGTGCGCAACCCGAGCGGCGGGCGCGGCCGGCGTCCTGCGGCCCCCCGCCCGATCGGGCGGGGGGCCGCGATCGACGATTGCCGGTCGGTCGATGGTCCGGCGTCAATCGACGACGGCGATCAGCTCGATCGTAAAGACGAGGGCTTCGTTGGGGCCAATCGCCCCCGGCGCGCCGCGTTCGCCGTAGGCGATCTTTGTGGGAAGGAAGACCTCCCACTTGGCGCCCGGCTTCATCATCTGCAGGGCCTCGGTCCAGCCGGCGATTACGCGGTTGACGGGGAATTCGGCCGGCTCGCCACGCTTGTAGGAGCTGTCGAACACCTTGCCGTCGATCAGCGTCCCCTCGTAGTGGCAGCGGACGGTGTCACGCGGGCCGGGCGCGGCGCCCGCCCCTTCCTGGATTACGCGGTACTGCAGGCCGCTGGGGGTGACGAGGACCCCTTCTTTGGTCGCGTTCTCGGCGAGGAACTTCTCGCCGCGGGCCAGGTTCGCTTCTCCCTTGCCAACCATTTGCTTCTGGGCCTCCTGGGCCTTGCGTTGCATTTCTTGTTGGAACCGGCCCATGCAGGCCGCGAACTGCTCTTCGGTCAGCTTCGGCTCGGCGCCGGAGAGCGCGTCGCGTATCCCCGCGGCGAGCGCGTCAAAGTCCACCTCAATCCCGTCGGCCGCGAGCCCACGCCCCAGGTCGAGCCCCAGGCAGTAACTCACCTGAAGGCGGTACTGCCCGTCGGCGTCGGCCGGCCCCTCAGCGCCAGCGGCAGGCCCCGGTGCGGCAGCGGCAGGAGCGTCGGGCGTCGGCAAGTTGTCCTGGGCATACGCCGCGGCGGCGACGAACCCGATGGCAAACGAAAACGCAAACAATCGCTTCATGGGGTTCCCTCCCGTGGGTCCGGTGGCGTTCTGGCTGTTAGGCAGCTTACCCCGCTCGCAATGTCGGGGCGAAGGGGGGACGGATTCTCGTTGCGTCGCTGTCCAGAATGATCGCGGAGGCCGCTCGTTCTCGTATACTGAGGTTGGCCGTCGAGCGGCGCTTGCTGGCGCCCCCCGGACGGCTCTTCTCGTCCTACCTATACCCGCCGCGAGCTCAGCGTCCCGACGCATGGCAGGCAACGCATCGTCACCGTCGAGACGCCAGGCCGCGAGAACGCGTCGCCCTGAGGGGGGGTTCACCCTCGTCGAGCTGCTGGTGGTGATCGCGATCATCGGGATCCTGGTCGCTTTGCTGCTCCCGGCGGTACAGTCGGCCCGCGAGGCCGCTCGCCGGACGCAGTGCGTCAGCAACATGAAGCAGCTCATGCTGGCCTGCCTCAACTACGAGTCGGCGCAGAAGACGCTTCCGCCCTGCGGGTTGCTCGACCCGGTGATCAAGACCACCGCGGGAGTCACCTACGAAGTCGTCGATCAGCGTCGCGGCAAACAGCACTCGTGGATCGTGGTGATCCTTCCCTACTTGGAAGAGACGGCCGTCGCCGACAGCATCGACCTCGAAGCGCCCGCGATCGCGCAGCAGGGCGAGCCGCAATCGACCGCGTTGCAAAGTCTCCTCTGCCCCTCCGACGACTCGTACTCCGCGCCGTTTGTTCACGAGGTGTTCAGTGGGGGCAAGCGGTTCGCCAAGGGGAACTACGCGGCGTACACGTCGCCGATGCACAACGACATGCAACTGCGTTACCGCGGCGCGTTCCTTGCGAATCCTTTGGGACTCGAGAAGGTCGTCGATGGCTTGAGCTCGACGATGGCGATGAGCGAAGTGCGGACTATGCCGCACGAACGCGACGAGCGCGGCGCGTGGGGTTTGGCGTTCAACGGCTCGACCCTGCTGGCGATGGATATGCACCAGTTGACGCCCGGGGTTGGCGGGATCGCTTCCCCGTTCCTGGCCAGTTTGGCGCTCGCTTACCAGTCGCAGACGCCCAACCACCGCGGGCCGAACTACGACACGCTCGTCGAGTGCCCCGCCGACGGCCTCGCCGCGGCGCAGCTCGCCAACATGCCCTGCGGCAAGTGGATCGGCGTCGATTCGGCCGAATCGTCGCACGCCGTCGGGTGGGTGGGGTATCAGTCGGCCGCGCCGCGTAGCTTGCACCCCGGCGGAGTGAACGCCGCGTACCTCGATGGTCGCGTCGAGTTCCTTACGGACGACGTGGAGCCGCTCAAGATGTCGTTCGCAATCAGCATCCGAGACGACGCGGTCTACACCGCGCCCGACGGGATCGCCACCAAGTAGCCGCGGACGGTCCGGCGAGATACGACCCGCTTCGCTTCAGGCGCCGATCGATGGCCCCCGCTCCCGCTGCTTCTTGGACCAACGGCCTGCGAAGAGCGGGCCTCGCGGCGACGCTCGTCGGCGCCGCGATTGCCGGGTTCGGCGCGGTTGCCCCCGACGTCTGGCTCCGATCACTCTCCCCCGCCGCGGCGGGCTGGACGGCGGAGCGCGCTGCCGAGCACCAGGAGGCTTCGGCCGAGCTGCACCGGCTGAGCTTCGCAAAGCCCGATAACCAGCCGGCTCAGCAGCGGCTCCGCGACGCGCGGCTCGACTTCGCCGAAACCGGCGAGGCCCTGCGAACGGCGTCCGAAGCGGCCGGTCGGCTGCGGGGCGTCTTGCGACTCGGCGGCGCGGCGGCCTTCGGCGTGGGCCTTGCCGCGCTGGCCGTGAGCCGAGGGGCGTCGGACCGCTAGCGTTCCGCGGCCGTCGCCTGGACGCGTGGCCCGGGAGCCACGATGATGGCGGGCTTCGCCCGACCCCCCCCGCCCCGGCGTCGCAACGCGCGTCGCCCGGGGGGCAGCCCGCCCGCTCCGCAGCGCCATGACGTCGTACAACCTGACGCACCTCCAGCAGCTCGAAGCGGAGAGCATCCACATCCTGCGCGAGGTGGTCGCCGAGTTCACGAAGCCCGTGATGCTGTTCTCGATGGGCAAGGACTCGTGCGTGATGCTGCACCTGGCGCGGAAGGCGTTCTACCCCGCCAAGCCGCCGTTCCCGCTGCTGCTGATCGACACGACGTGGAACTTTCGCTCGATGTACGAGTTCCGCGACCGCCACGTCCGGGGCGAGCTGGGCATGGAATGCATCGACCACGTCAACGAGGAAGGCCTGGCGATGGGCCTCAGCCCGTTCGTCCACGGCAGCAAGAAGTTCACCGAGGTGATGAACCTCGGCGCGCTGCGGCAGGCGCTCGACAAGCACAAGTTCGACGCCGCTTTCGGTGGCGGGCGGCGTGACGAAGAGAAGGCCCGCGCGAAGGAGCGCGTTTACTCGTTCCGCGACGCGAACCACGCCTGGGACCCCAAGAACCAGCGCCCCGAGCTGTGGAGCCTCTACAACGGCATGGTCCATAAGGGAGAGCAGATCCGCGCGTTCCCGCTCTCGAACTGGACCGAGCTCGACGTCTGGCAGTACATCCACCTGGAGGGGATCCCGATCGTGCCGGCCTACTTCGCCGAAGAGCGCGAGGTGGTCGAGTGGGACGGCAACCTGATAGCGCTGGACGACGACCGCGTGCCGGACGAGATCCGCAAGACGTCGCGTCGCGAGTGGGTCCGCTTCCGGACACTGGGGGACTACCCCCTTTCCGGCGCCACCCGCAGCCGCGCGCAGACGCTCCCCGAGATCATCCAAGAGATGCTGCTGGCCACGCGCAGCGAGCGCGAGGGCCGCGCGATCGACAAGGACCCCGGCGCGTCGATGGAAGAGAAGAAACGCCGCGGATACTACTGACGAAGAAGCTTGACAGGATTCCAGGATTGAGGCGGATCAACAGGATACGAACCGCGCTGTCTTCCTCTTTTCGCGTCCTGTCAATCGCTTCCTATCCTGCAATCCTGTCAAGCTTCTCATGAGTTACCAAAGCGAGCTGATCGCCACCGACATCGATGCCTACCTGCGCGAGCACGAGCGCAAGGAGATGCTGCGTCTGCTGACGTGTGGCAGCGTCGATGACGGCAAGAGCACGCTCATCGGGCGGATGCTCTACGACGCCAAGATGGTCTACGAGGACCAGCTCGCGGCCCTCGAGGTCGATTCCAAGCGGTTCGGCACGACCGGCGGCAAGTTCGACCCGGCCCTGCTGACCGACGGCCTCAAGGCCGAGCGCGAGCAGGGGATCACGATCGACGTCGCCTACCGCTACTTCAGCACGGCGAAGCGGAAGTTCATCATCGCCGACTGCCCGGGGCACGAGCAGTACACGCGCAACATGGCGACCGGCGCCAGCACGTGCGACCTGGCGATCATCCTCATCGACGCGCGCTACGGCGTGCAGGTGCAGACCAAGCGGCACTCGTTCATCGTCTCGCTGCTGGGGATCAAGCACGTCCTGGTGGCGGTGAACAAGATGGACCTCGTCGAGTACTCGCAGCAGCGGTTCGAGGAGATCCGCCGCGAGTACCGCGAGTTCGCCACGCGCCTCGACATGGTCGATCAGCACTTCATCCCGATCGCCGCGCTGCACGGCGAGAACCTGCTCGAGCACTCGCCGAACATGGCGTGGTACGAGGGCTCGACCCTCATGCACCACCTCGAGAACGTGCACATCGCGTCGGACCGGAACCTGATCGACTTCCGCTTCCCGGTGCAGATCGTCAACCGGCCGAACCTCGACTTCCGCGGCTTCTGCGGCACGATCGCCTCGGGCAAGGTCCGCGTCGGCGACGAGGTGATGGCCCTCCCTTCGAAACGCAAGAGCCGCGTCGAGCGGATCGTCACCTTCGACGGCGACCTGCCCGAGGCGTTCGCGCCGCAGGCCGTGACGCTGACCCTCGAGGACGAGATCGACGTCTCGCGCGGCGACATGCTGGTGCGGCCCGACAACGTGCCGACGGTCAGCCGCGCGTTCGACGCCACGGTCGTCTGGATGGCCGACGAGCCGATGCTCCCCGGCGCCGAGTACGTCTTCAAGCAGACGACGCGCCTGGCGACGGGCCGCATCAAGACGCTCCGCTACCGCATCGACGTCAACACGCTGTCGCGCGAGAACGCGCCGGCGCTCCACCTCAACGAGATCGGCCGCGTGCGGCTCGAGCTCGCCGACCCGATCGCGATGGACCCCTACCGCCGCAACCGCGGCACCGGTTCGTTCATCATCGTCGATCGCCTGTCGAACGTCACCGTTGGCGCCGGGATGATCCTCGACCAGACCGCGGCTGAAGAAGAGCAAAGCGCGTGGGACCGCGAGGCGGCCGTCGGCATCGAGGCGGCCAAGAGCCCTGTCACCCCCGCCGAGCGCGCCGCGCGCTACGGCCAGCAGCCTGTGACCGTGCTGCTGACCGGTTTGCCTGCCGCCGGCAAGACGCCGATCGCCGGCGCCGTCGAGCGGATGCTGTTCGACCAAGGGCGGGTCGTCGTGACGATCGACGGGCAGACGCTGCGCCGCGGGCTCAGCCGCGACCTGGGCTTCACGATCGGCGACCGCAGCGAGAACCTCCGCCGCGCCGCGGAGGTCGCCCGCACGCTGAACGACGCCGGGCTGATCTGCCTCGCGGCGCTGGTCGCCCCTCAGGAAGACGTCCGCCAGAAGGCGGCCGAGGTGGTCGGCCGCGACCGCTTCCTGGTGGTCCACGTCGACGCCCCCGACGCCTGGCGCCGCGAGCACGACACCCAAGGGGTCTACGCCAAGGCCGACGCCGGCGAGCTGCGCGAGTTCCCCGGCGTGTCGGCCCCCTACGAGGCCCCGACCGCGCCCGACCTGGTCCTGCCGACCGCCGAGCTGTCGGTCGAGGAATGCGCGAAGCGAGTGGTGAAGCTGCTGGAGGAGCGCGGGGTGGTTTGAGATGACGAAGCGGAGCCAGACATCTGCCCCACCGTTGTAGCGTGAGGAATCAATGAAGGTCGTCTACGTAGCCGGACCGTATCGGGCAGATTCGGAATGGGAGATCGAGCAGAACTTCCGCCGAGCTGAGCGCGTCGCACTTCAGGTTTGGCTGGCCGGATGCGCCTGCATTTGCCCGCACAAGAATACCGCGAGGTTCGGAGGAGCAGCCCCGGACGATCTGTGGCTTGAAGGCGACCTGGAAATGGTCCGTCGTTGCGATGCCATCGTGTGCGTCGATGGATGGGAACGGTCGATCGGTGCTCAAGGCGAGGTAAGGCTTGCCCGCTCGCTTGGGATCGCGGTGTTCGAGACGATTGATGACTTCTTGGCAGAAGAGCAGCGCTAGCATGGCTGGCATACCGGAACCGAGACCATGGCAATGGCGATTGCTGTCGAGTTCTCACGCATACGACGTGGCCCTTGCCCTCTTTGCATCGTTTGGCGGCGCCGCCGGCGTGGTTCGAGCATTCGATGGTCCCAACTGGTGCGTCGGGGTGCTGCTTGGAACAGCCGCACTTGGAACATTCGCGTTCTCGATTGCGAAGATCTCGGTGGACTGGTGGAACTCTGAGCGGCTTGACTCTACCCACGAACTCGAAGGATGCCTCCAGGTGCTGCTGTCCCTCATCAAGGCGCGGTATGACGAGCAACAGAAATCGGGCCTTCGGGTGACCATCCACAAACCGACGAGCAACGGCGACGAATTCATCCAGGTTGTTGAGTATCTCGGAGACGAACGCGGCGGCAGTTGCGGCGGTCGGAGGTTTCCGAGCACCGCTGGAGTAATTGGCCAATGCGCCAAAGAGAAAACCACCGTTGCGGGAACCCGAGGCAACGATGTCTTCCTCGACTACGTTGACGAGCTTGTTCGGAACTGGGGCTTCACCCGGGAAGCAGCCAAGGCGGTGAACCCGCAGACGAAGTCCTGGTACGGCGTGCCGATCATCAATCCAGAAACTGACGAACTCGCTGCGGTTGTCTACTTAGACTCCATTCTCCCGGGATTCTTTGACGACGACGCACCACGACAGGACGTGGGCGACTGCTGCATTGGGATCGCGAACTACGTTGCCGCTCGCTACGGATAGTGTACAATATGCCACATCCCTCCTCGACTTGGTAAGGAAAATGGCGACAACCAACTCCGACAAATCCGCGACCGACCGCGCCGAGCCGAAAAAGCTCGATGCTTCCGGTAAGGTGATCACGGCGTACTCATACCCGCTGTCCAGGCAGGCGCAGGCGGCGATTGCCCGTGCGTTTCAGCAGCGATTGACTCGGAAGTAGGCGTGTAGCGACCGCCGCCGCTGGGGCGCATTCCGTGTTCCGAATGCCAGACTCTCGCGGCGATTGATCACCGAACGCCCTACGCGAAGCCCGCCTCACCCGTCGGGGTCGTCGAGCAGCGTCTGCAGCCGCTGGCCGAGCGCGGGCGGCAACCGTGACCGCCAATTAGCGTCGATCAGCCCCAGCCCGATCATGTCGAGCAGGTGGACTTGGTCCTTCCTGCGGAAACTGACGAGCTTCATCGCGACGAGCTCGTTTAACGGGATCGTCGCCCACACCCTCGGCCGATCGACTCGGTCGAGCGTTGGGTTCGGCGCCGGGTCGTGCTGTCGGACGATCTCGCCGGCGAACAGCACGTGCACCGCGTCGCGGGGACTCGAGTCAGGCCCGTCGAGGAACATGGTGACCCCCGCCACTTCGGCGTAGACGAACCCCACGGCCACGAGCGCCGCGGTCGCGTCGGCGAGTCGCGAACGGTCGAGGAGCACGTCAACGTCGGCCGTCGTCCGGACCGCTGCCTCATCGACCTGGGCGACCCACGCCGCGACCGCGTTCCCTCCCACGATGGCGTAGGGGACGCCGGCTCCGTCGAGCGCTGTGGCGACCCGTTCGATCCGCTCGCGGACCTTCTGCACGGCTCGCTCCATTCGCTCCCAGAGGGCGTCACCGGTGTAGCGGATCGTAACCATCAGACAATCGTAGCTACCCCATCGGGCCCCGGCCACGTCGGCGTTGCCCCCCAACGCGGGGGGTGCGCTTTTCCGCCGAATCCTCCGCCCCGGTTTGAACGAGCTGGCGTATAACGAGGTCGTTCACGACCTTCGCCGCGGCAAGGACCGGCGCGGCGCCCCCGCACAGCACTTCCGGAGCACCCCCGTCATGCCGGGCCGTACTGCTTCTACCGACCAACTCGAGTGGGTCGCCAAGGCGCTGGGGCTGATCGAGCCCGCCCCTACTCAACAGTCCCTCGGCCAGCAGGCCTCCACCCAACAGGCCCCCAGCCAGCAGGGGGGCTCTCCGAACTACGTGTCCCCGGTGTTCGAGAGCGACGGCGCGCAGTCCGAGGCGGACAGCGAGGAGACAGAGACGGCAGACCTGCCCCTCGGCTCCGACGGGTACGTCTTGCAGACAGCGTCCGCCTCGACTTCGGGGAGCACCGCGGACGCCACGGGGAACTACGTAACGCCCTTGCTCAACGCGGAGGACGACTCCGCCCCTCTGCCAAAGGACGCCAACAACTACGTCACCAACTTCACGGGGGGCGGAACGGGGGGCGCAACGTCGTTGTACGGCAGCGAGATGAGCCAGCAGGGCTCGTCCGACGCGACCAGCTCCTACACGGCGAGCACCTCTTCGGCGAGTAGCGCCTCCGGCGCCTCGCAGGCGCCGAACCCGAAGGTCAAGAAGGACCACGCCGACCCGCTGCTGGCCGACCCCAAGATCGCGGCGCTGCTCAAGGAGCGCGACGCGCTACGGGCGAAGGTCACCGAGGTGGTGTCGGGGGACGAGTCGCTCCAGCAGACGCAGCGCGACGTCGAGGCGCTCGCCGAGAAACTCGACGCGCTCGACGAGAACGCGAAGGACGAGCGCTCGGCGCTGCGCCAGCAGATTGAAGACTCGATCGTCAAGGAAACGGAGGGAAACGCAGCGCTGAAGAAGCTCAGCGCCGACCTCGACGACGTGGACGCCAAGCTCGAGAAGGAGCTGAAGCGGCTCAACGCCACGGGGGTCTCGCCGCAGAAGCTCGGCGACGAGTACGCCGGCGAGCAGTTCAAGCTTGGATGGCGAGCCAGCAGGATCGACGACCCGGCACGGAAGAAGAAGTGGGAGGAGTCGAAGCACGTCCGCACAAAGTACTACGGCGACAAGGAGCGCGACGAGTCCGAGTTGACGATCGGCCTCGACGGCAACCTGCGCGGCGCCGACGGCCTGCTGCGGCAGGGCGCTCTGAACTCGTCGGAGATGGTCATCAACCCCGAGACGGGGAAGATGCACGAGTTCAAGCCGGAGAAGTACGAGATCAACGAGACCGCCCCGCACCCGGATACGGGGAAGTCACAGCACGTCGAGTTGCGGAAGCACCACTCCAGCGTCCTTTCGGGCAAGGAGGTTACCGGCGCCGGTTCATTCGAGACGGACTACCAGGGGAGTCTCACGAAGATCACCAACCAGAGCGGCCACTACCGCCCGGGGGTCGCGAAGTTGATCCAGTCGGTCGAGACGCTGCTAGCGCAGGGGGGCTTCCTCGACCGGTCGTGGGTCGGCGCCGACCTCCTCCTCGGGCGCGGCAAGCAGTTGCACGGGCTCGTCGAGGAGGGGGCCGAGGCGGCCTCGGTGCTCGAGATCAAGCTGCGGCAAGCGACGCTCGCGATGACCCGCAAGCTCGACGCCGACTCCAGCTACGACGCGAAGGACGAGCAAGAACTGATCGCCGACCAGAGCGGCGAGCTCGAGAAGCTCCTCGGCGCACTCCACCAAGGGGAGCGTGCGCTCGACAAGCTCGGCGCGTCGCGGAAGAACAAGCTGATGGGGGAGGTCGAGTACATTCACGTCACGGAGGGAATGACCGGCCTCCAGGCGCACGAGGCGACGACCACGAAGCAACGGGTCGGCGAGTTCCTCGCCAGCGGCGGCGGCGACACGGGCCAGCAAAAGAAGAAGAAGTCGGCCCTCGACGAGTTGAAGAAGACGACCGCCGCAAAGAAGGGCTCGCTCGACAAGGAAGCGGAGAAGTCCGAGTCCGTAGGCTCGAAAGCGACGGACAAGCAAGTCGATGACGCGATCGCCTCGCTCGAGAAGCTGCTCGGCGTCTCGGCTTCCCCTTCGACCGCCGATTCTTCACCGTCCGCCAGCGGCCAGCAGAACACCTCCGTCGGCGAATTCTCTGGGTCTACTGGCTCGAGCGAAGGGGGCGTTCCCTTCTACGTCACGGGCGGCGGGGGCAACCCAAAGCCCGACGACAAGGGCTCGACGTACTACACGTGAGCCGACGCCACACGTCCACGTTCATCGCTACCTCAAACGCACCACTAGCGCATCGGTACCGCCATGCCCGCCGCCGTTTCGGAAGACACCGCCGCTCTCCTCGACGAGGTGAAGAAGGGGAAGCCGCGTCGCTACCTGATGATCTGCAAGGGGCCGAGCGTCGTCTACCTCGCCGTTTTCAAGAAGGGGAACCCGGAGACGCTCCTGACCGCCGCCAAGAAACAAGGCTTCCGCGGCGAGAGCTACGTGGGGGTCGTCGATGGCTCGGGGCAGAACCTGTCGTTCAAGCTGAGCATCGCCGACGGGCACGAGAAGCCGCCGGTCAAGGACCTGGCGCTGAAGGCGTTCCTGGCCGACAGTGCCGGCTGCAAGGCGAAGCCGGCGATCGAGATCGTCCCCTCGCTCGATCCGATTGACGACGAGGGGGGCGAGGGCGCCGCCGCCGCCGTCACCCCCGAGGTGGCGAAGGCCCGCATCAAGGAGCGGCTCGGGCAGCTCAACGCGGCGATCAAAGACCTCGTCGCCGCGCGTCCCGACCAGCGGGCGGCGGTGCTCGACCTGTTGAAGCAGACCAAGGCGTACGCCGACGGCTTCGTCGAGATGACGCCCGACGCGGGGCTCGCGGCGCTCGCGAAGCTCGAGGCGCTGCTCGCCCAGCCGGCCCCCGTGGCCACCGCCGCGCCGAAGACGGGGGGCGCGACCGGCGACCCCCGCGCCGCCTGGCGGGGCGCGCTGGACGAAGCGCAGAAGCAGGTCGCGACCCTCGCCGCCGAGATCTCGGCGCACGAGGGGGACGAGTGCCAGCGCCTGGCCCGCTCGATCGCCGACGCGGTGGCGGCGAGGTTCGGCGACCGACTCGACGCGGCGCTCACGATCGTCGCGGAGTCCGGCGACCGGACCGAGTACGGCGCCGCCGTCGAGGAGCACAAGTCGCTGCTCAAGAGCGACCCGCTGCTGGCGATGATCGACGCGAACCCCTTCGGCGTGAAACTCGCGGTCCGCGCCACCCTGGTGAAGGGGCTGATCGCCGTCGAGCAGGGGGCGAAGAAGGCCACGGCCTGACGACGGCCGTCGTCGGGCACATTCCGTGACCCGCTGTGGCGCCAGTCAGCCGCGGAGCAGCGCCACGAAACCCGCTTGCTCGAAGTGGTGGTCGCCGGTCAGCGCCTCGGTGACTCCGTGGTCTTGCATAACGATGAACGAGGCGCAGTCGGTCAACGACCACTGCTTGTCGGGTCGCTCGGCGAACAGTTCGATAGCTCGCTGAATCAAGGACTCGGTCCCCGGGCGCACCTCGCACGACGGGTCGATCCGCAGCTCTCGTTCAACCTCCAAGAACAACGTCCGCTGCGACGGACGTCGCAGGAAGTTGCCGAGTTCGACGACAACGAGTTCGGTCGTCAGGAGGTCGCGCGTGGTGTCTCCGGCGAAGCGGAGCGCCGACGCATGGAGCGCGTCGCGCGGATTCACCAGCGCGACGAAAAAGCCGGTGTCGGCGAACACGGTGCTCATGACCCGAGTTCGCCGTAGAGGTAGTCGTCGAGACGCGAGGCGGCATCGACCGGCAGCCCCTCCGCCTTGCCGATCACGTTCTTGAAGCGCTCCGCGAGGGTCCGCGACGCCGGCTCGGCGAGCACCTCGACGCGCACGGCGGTCCCTTCCGGCGGCGACGGGGCTCCGTCGTCGAGGACGATTACGCCGTTCCGTACGTGGCCAGAGAAGGTCATCGGGGCTGGTCCTGAGGGGCGAGACAGAATCTCGACGGGCGACTTGCTCGCGGGAGTCGAGCCGCTTCCTGACGATTCTACTTCCCGTCCGACGGACGAACCACACGAGTCGCCCCGCCGGTCGGACTCCCGACGTTCGCCCCGATCCTGCTATCCTGGCTGCGTCCTGCCCCCCTCGCCTCCAGCCTCTCGCCTCTCCGCATGGCCGACTTCTTTACCGTCAGCAACCTGATCACCCTGGGCGTGCTCGTGCTGCTCGAGACGGTGCTGGGGTTCGACAACCTGCTCTACCTGTCGATCGAGGCGAAGCGGGCCCCCGAGGAGAAGCAACAGTGGGTCCGCCACATGGGCCTGACGCTGGCGATCGTGATGCGGGTGGTCCTGCTGTTCGTCGTGCTGAACGCGATCAAGTACTTCGAGCGGCCGCTGTTCTCGCTCCCCGAGGACGGCCAGCTCTCGTGGATGATCTCGGGGGACGTGACGGTCCATGCGCTGGTGGTGCTCGCCGGGGGGGTGTTCATCCTCTACACGGCCGTAAAGGAGATCCTGCACATGGTCGCGCACCACGACCCCGAGACGCAGGGAGCGAAGCCGCAAGGCTCGGTCGCGCGGGTTCTGGCTTCGATGCTGGCGATGAACTTCGTCTTCTCGTTCGACTCGATCTTGTCGGCGATGGCGCTCACCAAGAACACCTGGACCATGGCCTTGGCGATCGTCATCAGCGGCCTGCTGATGGTGGCGCTCGCCGACAGCGTGGCGGCGTTCCTGAAGAAGAACCGCCTGTACGAGGTGCTCGGCCTGTTCGTGCTGTTCATCATCGGCGTGATGCTGATCGGCGAGGGGGGCCACCTCGCGCACCTGCACCTGTTCGGCCAGGTCGTCGAGCCGATGGCCAAGAGCACGTTTTACTTCACAATCGCGATCCTGGTGGCGATCGACGTCGTGCAGGCGAAGTACCAGAAGAAGCTGCTCGCCGGGCAGGGCTGAGGGGGGTGCACCGCAGGGGATTGACCGCTGAGATCGCGGAGGGCACGGAGTGAAGGACCAGAGAACGACCAATGACCAAGCACCAATGACCAAAGGCTATCGCTTACTGCCCACCGCCCGCTGCCTACTGCCTGCTGCCCTCTGCCTACTCCCTCACTTCAGGTCGCTGAGCTTGTTGACGTCGATCTGCTTGCCGACGATCAGCAGGACTTGATCGGCGGAGAGCGTGTACTGGCCGCCCGGGAACATTTCGAGCTTTCCCGTGAGGGCGTCTTTGACCCCCACGACCCACACGCCGTATCGCTTCCGCAGGTCGAGCTCTTGCAGCATCTTCCCCGCGTAGCTGTCGGGGGCGGCGATCTCGAGGAAGCTGTAGTCCGAGTCGATCGGCAGGAAGTCGAGCACGTTCGGCCAGGTCATGCGGTCGGCGAGCTGTCGGGCGATCTCGGTCTCGGGGAAGATCACGCGGTCGACCCCCAGGCACTTGAGGATCTTGGCGTGCTCCTGGGTCACCCCTTTGACCACGACCTGCCGGGCGCCAAGCTCCTTGGCGTGCAGGGTCGCCAGAAGCGACTGCGTGATGTCCTCTCCCATGCTGATGAACACCGCCTGGGCGGTGGAGATCGGCAGGTGGGCCATCGAGTCTCGATCGCGGGCATCACCGATGACCGCCTCGTAGAGCGAGTCCTTGTGCAGCTCGACGCGTTCCTTGCTCTGGTCCATACCGACGACGCGGCAGCCGTTCTTGTCGAGCCGCGTGGCAAGCGCCCCGCCGAACGAACCGAGGCCGATGACGACGAATAGCTTGTGGTCGGCCATTGCGGGAGAGGTGAGAGGCGAGATGTTAGATGACAGAGAAACCGGGCCGCTCGCGGCTTAGCGGAAAACCCCACGTCAGCCGACGAGCGGCTCTTCGTTTAGGAACTCGACCGGCTCTTTCCGCTCGCTGTGCGACAACGCGACGAACGTCGTGATTGGGCCCAGGCGGCCGAGCAACATCAGCATGATGATGATGACCTTCCCCGGGTCGCTCAACTGGGGGGTGATGCCGGTCGATAGGCCGACGGTCCCCAGGGCCGAGACGCACTCGAACGCCGCTTCGAGGAACAGGTTGTCACGCCTCGCGAGACCGCCGTACGACTGCTCGACGATCAGCAGCGCCGTCAGCGCGACGATCGAGAGCACGATGAACAACATGGCCGTGGCGACGGCGCGGTCGATGGCGCTCTCCGGCAACGTCCGCCGGAACACGTTTACCCGCGAGTATCCCTGGAAGGTGGCCCACGCGCGGAGCGTCAGGATCGCCGCCGTCGTGACCTTGAATCCGCCAGCCGTCGAGCACGGCCCGGCGCCGACCGCCATAAGCAGGATGCTGATGAACAACGTCGCGTCGGTCAGCTTACCGACGTCGGTCGTGTTGAACCCCGCGGTCCGGCAAGTGACGCTGTGGAACAGCGACTTGACGACCTTCTGGTCGAACGAGTCGCCACGCAGGGCCCCCTCCCACTCGAGGGACAGGAACGCGACTAGGCCGCCGGCGATCAGCACCGCCGTGCCGATGAGCATCAGCTTCGAGTGGAGCTGAAGGTCCGACAGCAGCTCGCGCCACGGCTTCTTCCGGTTCCGCCACAAGTCGGAGACCACCGGCACGCCCAGGCCGCCGGTTACGATCAGCCAACAAACCGTCAGGTTCACGACCCAACTATCGGCCATCGGCATCAGGTTCGTGTCATGCAGCGCGAACCCAGCGTTGTTGAACGCCGACACGCTGTTGAACACCGCGTGCCAAATCGCCTCGCCGTACCCGTTCCAGACGCCGAGCGCCGCGTACTTCTCGTAGTGCCACAGGTTGAACGCGCCGAGGATCGCGGCGCCCAGCGCCTCGCACCCGAAGGTCATCAGCAGCACGTTCCGCAGCAACCGCTTGATGTCCCCACGCCCGCCGGCGCCGAGGGTATCGACGATCGCCCTCCGCTGCCGGAGGCTCCCGCGCTTGTCGAACTGCACGACGATGAACGTCGTCACGGTCATGATGCCGATCCCGCCGAGCTGGATCAGCAGGAGGATGATCCCCTGCCCCAAGTACGTGAAGTCGTGCGCCGTGGAGCGGACCGACAAGCCCGTCACGCAGCACGCGCTGGTGGTCGTGAACAAGGCATCGAGGACCGAGATCGGCTTCTCGGGGTCCCCCCAGCACGCCGGCATGAAAGCCAGCGACCCGGTGCCGAACACCAGCAGCGCGGCGTACCACCCGAGCGAAGCGCGGCCCGAGTACCGATTGACCGAACCAGAAAACTGCGGCATGGGGGGACCACGGAGGACCGCAGTCGGGGCAGGGGAATCGCAATCGCTGGCGGACTAGCATAGCAAGCGGCGCCCCCCGAAGGGAACCACGCCCGCGACGGTAGCAGCAGCAATCACCCCCTGAGCCCCGGGCCGCGATACCAGAGCCCCGGGCGCAAGCCCCGGGAGTGGCGAGCCGTCGGCGCCAGCCGCCGGAGTTTCTTGCGCCGGGTACCCGCTT
>JBOFFC010000168.1:0-17146 GCA_051648405.1 Lacipirellulaceae bacterium | reverse complement strand
AGCCCCCGGAGTCGTCGCGCCGCGGTTGAGTCTTGTTCCTCGCGACGACTCCGACGGCTGGCGCCGCCGGCTCGCCAACAAAAAGCGCGTGACACGCGCGGGGGTGTTCCGGCCACGTTCTGGGGACTCCGCGCCCGCGAATCGTCTTTGTGCGTTTCCGATGAAGAAGCTTGACGGCGCCCCGCACTCATCGGCCGGCAGTCGCACCTACTACGAGATCGCCCTGCGGCAGCACCTACTGACGCAGGTGACGACCGCATAGCTCGCTGCCGTAAATGCACACAACACGAACGCTATAATGCCGTATACTGACGCCTCTCCGTCCGACGCACAGCATCCAGTCGTCGTTTGCGTGCACCTAGACATAGGCCGGCGCAACCAGCGAGTATCGTCCCGGTCGGCTCTGGGATAGTGCGTATGTAGTAGATTGCGAACAGTACATGCGCGGGTCTTGGAAAAGTCACGCTCACACCACCGAGATCGACCACCTCTGGAACGACGATCTGAATCGCCCCCTGTCCAAATCGGAACACCGCGGGGTCGATTGCGCGAGGAAGAATCAAGGCAGGTGGCTGCCCTATCGACGGGTCATCGACGAAAGATACCAGCAATCCACCGTTAAGCAGCACACCATCTGCTGTCACATGCGATCCCGAAATCGACGTTTCGTTGTAGTAGTTTCGCTCCTTGTCAGGCAACAGACCGTCCGACACAGAAACGCTTCGGTGGTACTCGTTCGCGCCAGACGACCACGACACGCCTACAAACTCCGTCATCACTGCCGCAACAGACATGCCTTCCGATCGGAATCGGTGTGGTCCGATGGCGACCGCCACCGCCTCTGGAGTGCTCTGAACATATGCCGCGACGTTGCTATCGATTGCCACGCCGGGTGTGCTGGTGTCGTATGAGACCGTCCCAACGACGCGTTCGCCGTCCACTACATGGGCAAAGTGCGCGCTCGCGCCAGCATGAGTGATAACGGCACCGCTGAACTCAACGGTCACGATTTCGGCGCCCGCGAGGTTTGCGAGGAACGTGACCGCCACCAGGGCGGCCGATGTATTCAACTTCGTATCCATGTTGCATCCTGAGGACTAATGGCGATGCCAGCGTAGGATCGCCGGACAGTATGGCCAAGGCCGAGCGAGCTCACCGCCGCCGACCGGGTGACGGCTCACTCCGGATCGGAGGGGTATCAAAAGCCGCCACTTGACGGGAGACCAATCGGCGGTGCACGATGAGCAAAGCCTGGCGGTAGGCAGTACTCAATCGGGACACAGGTAGCAGACGGCGACGGAGCGTGTAAGCTGCTGGCAAGTCACCGGATGATAGCAGCGGCCTCACTAACTCACAAGTCAAGGTATCAGCGATGAAGAAAAGCGGTTCGCGTCTACGTAAAGAGCTGATGGTCGAGTGCCTCGAAGACAGGCGCCTGCTCGCGTCGCAAACATACAACGTGACGTCGGCAGCGGATACAGGGGCACCCGGCACGCTGAGGTGGGCGATCACGCAAGCCAATGGTGCGTTGAACTTACCAGGCATCGCGCCGAACAATCCCGGCGATGTGGACGTGATTCGGTTCTCTGGGGCGGCTGTTAGCTCCGGGATCGATCTCTCGTCGGCTCTGCCGACGATCACCGAGCCGGTTACCTTAGAGGTGACGGCGGTGAATGACACCGTGCGGATCGATGGTACGGGGATCACTGGGAACGGATTGGCCTTCAACATTACGTCGAACGCGCTTACCGCGTCGTCGCCGACCATGCGTGTGGAAGACCTGATCGTCGTCGGGTTCAGTGGCCACGGGATCTTCGTTCAAGATGTTCCAAACAATGCTGCACTAAGCATTCGTTTGTGCGAAGTCTCCGGCAATGCCATGGACGGGATCTCAGTACAGTTGGCGACCGGCGCGCGTGCCCGGGAGATATCAGTAAACAATTGCACACTCGTAAGTAATGGCGGTGACGGCATTGAAGTCGCGAACGTAAGTTTTGCGCGTGTAGCGGTGACTGGCAACGCGATTGGAGCGCGTGGCAGCACCACTGGCGTTGGCAACGGGGACTACGGGATCCGAATTCGGAACGTGCCGTCGATCGTTAGCGCCGACGTAGACGCGTCGCGCATATACAACAACACCATCGCAGGAAATGCAGACGGCGGGATCGTTTTCGCGGACAGCAGATGGATATCCCCAGGGGGCGCAACGGGAATTGAGAGCAACAGAATCGGTATAAACGGCTCTCGCACGGCGGTCATAGCGAACGGCGGGAACGGCGTGACGATCGAGCGGAGCACCGTGCCAGTGAACCTCAACTACATCGGAGGTAACACAGGGCACGGCGTGCTGATTAGTGACGCCGACGGGAGCGTACTCTCCGCCAACTTTATTGGGACGGCGGGGTTAGGCGAGAACTACGGGAACACGGGCGACGGCATACGATTCGTCAGCGGCTCGGACGACAATGTAGTGGGAGAGAACAATCTCCTATACTTTAATGGCGGCGCCGGGGTGGCAGTCGTCGGTGGAGTAAGGAATCGGGTGATGGCGAACTTCTATCGGGGTAACGTCGGCATCCCAGTAGACCTAGGAGCGGTTGGCGTGAACCAAAACGACTCGGACGACGCAGACGCCGGGGCGAACACATTACTGAATACGCCGCGCATCGACGCGACGCACGGAGTGTTGGCGAATGGGAACTGGACGTTTGGCCTCAATCTGGATATGAATGTAGCGGGAGACTACACGGTAGAGGTGTATGTGGTGACGCCGGCGACGGGTCAGTACAGCTGGAGGGCGTCGATTGCGGTGAGTGGCGTGACCGCAGTAAGCGGGGCGGCGTATAACACTACGATTACTATACCGAACAGCACAGTGTTCGGGGTGTTGGCAGGAGAAAGAATAGGGATCGTCGCGATCAGAAGCGCGGACGGAAACACTTCAGAGATAGCGATGCCAACCTCGCCAGTCGAGCAGAGACCGCCGGGGGACTACAATCGAGATGGCGCGGTGAACGCGGCGGACTACACGTTCTGGCGTGACCGTCTTGGGCAAAGCGTGATTCCCTACGAGAGCGCCGACGGCAACGGGGACGGAATCGTCAACGCGGCGGACTACACGGTGTGGCAGTCCGCCTACGGCAGCAGCAATCCGGCGACCGCGGCATCGTTTTTCGCCGCCCTTGCCGCTGCTGACTTCAACGACAATGGGTGGGTGGACGACTTCGACCACGTGATCTGGCAGAAGACGTTCGGCTCGACAACGGACCTGCGGGCCGACGCCAACGCCGACGAGGTCATCGACCTTCGGGACCTCACGGAGTGGCAGGACTTGCGGGCGCCGTTCCCATGCGAGCTCGCGGGCGACTACAACGACGACGATGTTGTGGACGAACTCGACCGCGAGGTGTGGGTCGCCGCCACAACACCGGGATCCGTCCCCGACCTTCGGGCTGATGGGAACGGCGACGGAGTCGTCGATGCGGCCGACCTTGCGGTGTGGCAGTCGAACAAGGGCGTCGTCGGGTGTGAGCTTCTGCCGTACCTCTCGGCGTACCCAGACCTCGTGGCAGCGTCTACTGGCGGGGCGCCGCGCGTGACGGAGACAATGGTGTCGAATTCGCTGTTTCCGAGCAGCCCGTTTCAGATGAGTTGGTACGACGGGTCCGGGCAGCAGTTGCTGTCCGTGCCTGCGGTGCGCGACACAGTGAGCGTCCAGTTCAACGAAGAGGTGTTCGTCACCAAGAACGCGCTGCAACTGGTGAACCTCGACGGTGCGCCGCCAGCAGGAGATGTCAGGTTCGAGTACGACAGGCAGAGTCGAGTCGCTTCATGGAGGTTCCTCGCCGGCGCCTTCGCAGACGGCCGGTACCTGATCCGCCTGAGCGACTCGGTCATCGACATGAGCCGCGCCGCGATCGACGGCGAGTTTGCGAACCCATGGGCAGTGACAGAGACGGGGACCAGCGTGTTCCCGTCGGGAGACGGCGTCACTGGCGGCGAGTTCCGCTTCCGGTTCACGATCCTCGCAGGGGATGGCGTGGTCCGCGACAACATTGCGGGCTCGGTTGACTACCGGAACTGGAAGTCGATCGAGCCGGGGATGGTCTATGTCTCGACGACGGTGGACGACTGGGACGGCGACCTGTCGTTCGGGGACGTGAGCCTCCGCGAGGCGGTGGACTACGCGAACGGAGCGGGCGGGCCGACCACGGTCGTCCTGCCGACGGGCCGCTACACGCTGTCGCGCACCGGGACGGAGACGACCGCGAGCGTGTCGGTGAACGACCTCGACATCCTCGGCGACGTGGCGATCGTCGGCTACGGACCGGGCTTCTCGATCATCGACAACAGCGGGCTCGGCGCGGCCCCCGGCGACAACGGCCGCGCGTTTGGGGTCAGTGGCGCCGGCAGAAAGCTCGGCCTCTCGAAGCTGACGGTCGCGAACGGCGCCACGCAGCTCTCGGGTCAAGTCGCTTCGGTCAGCGCGGGGGCGAGCCTCACTGTCACCGACACGGCGATCGTCAACCACACCGCCTATGCGGGCGCCACGGCCATCGCTGTCGATGCGGCGACGGTCGTGATCGAGCGGAGCGTGTTCCAGAACAACGACACGGCCCAGCAGTTCGGTGGCGCCGCGGTGCAGGTCAACGCCTGGGGTTCCAACACGGCGTCGGTGACCGTCGGCGAGACGATCTTCGCCCAGAACGTGCAGCCGGGCTACTACGGCGGTCCGACACGGATTGGCGTCGCGGCCAACGGCAACGTGACGAAGCTCAACAGGGGCAAGAACATGTACGAGTCGGCGGCGGGCGGGTTCTTCGACACGACCCCCGGCGTTGGGGACGTGCTGGGGACCCCGACCTACGTCGTCACCTCGGCCCGCGACACGTTCAACCACGCCGACAACCTCGAGGCGCTGTCGCTGCGCGAGGCGATCGACTTGGCGAACAACGCCAGCAGCCCCAGCACGATCTGGGTCCCGGCCTGGAAGTTCACGCTCACCCGCGAGCGGATGGAGTACCTCGGGAACGGCCCGCAAACCGACACCGACGTGGCGTGGGGCGACCTCGACGTCAAGAAGAGCATGTCGATCCGCGGCGTGACCGGGAGCACGAGCGTTGCCTGGAAGCCCGACGTGATCGACGCGGTGTTCGACCTGCTCGGCGACTACGACGGCGACGGTGTGGCCGGGGGCGCGGTCAACGCGGGTGACTACACCGTGTACGCAGAGCAGCTCGGTTCCGTCGGCAATTGGGAGCAGTTCTCTGCCGACGGGGACGACGACGGCGACGTGGACTCTGCGGACCACGCGATCTGGTCGCTGTACTACGGCAACACGCTGTCGCTGCTGAACGTGTGAGCGGTCTGACCACCACCGCCTGACGACGACGACGAATCGCCGCAGATTCACGCGGATGACGAAGGGGGACCGCGAATACGCGCGAAGAAGCGCGAATGACGGAGCACTTCAATCCGCGTTCCTCTGCGTAAATCTGCGGCTGCTTCTTCCGCACCTCAGACGAGCGACTTCAGCGCCGCCAGCGTGGCGTCGTAGTTCGGCTCGCTGGTGACCTCGGGGACGTACTCGGCGTGGGTGATCTTGCCGGCGCCGTCGAGCACGAACGTCGCGCGGCAGAGGATCTTCAGCTCTTCGATCAGCGTGCCGAAGGCGTGGCCGAACGAGCGGTCCTGGTAGTCGCTGGCGACGCGCAGGTTGGTGATCCCCTCGGCGCCGCAGAAGCGGTTCATCGCGAACGGCAGGTCGAGGCTCACGGTGATGGCGTTGACCTTGTCCCCCATGCCGGCGAGCTGCTCGTTGAACTTCTTGGTCTGCATCGCGCAGACCCCCGTGTCGAGCGACGGCACGACGGAGAGGAGCGTCGGCTTCCCCTTCAGGTCGGCGAGCGCGAGGGACTTCATCCCCCCCTCGAAGTAGTGGAGCGTGAAGTCGGGGGCCGCCTGGCCGACGGCGACCGCCTCGCCGGCGAGGGTCATCGGGTTGCCCTTGAAGGTAACGGCGCCGGCGCGAGACATGGGGAGGCTCCCTAGTGGGGGTTGCGTGTGCGGGGGGCGCCGTAGACCGAGCGCCGGAGCACCAAGTATCGGCGATGCGGCGCCGGGAGCAAGTGTGCGACCGTGCCGAACGTGGCTTACGGGGCCGCTGTCGGTGCGTCGCCGCTGGGCCCCGCCTCGGCCAGCAGTCGGCGCTTCTCGTCGAGGCCGACCCCCTTGTTGACGAACTCGAGCGCGGTCCCCTTGTCGGGGTCCACCTCGCCCGGGACGTAGAGCCCCGCCTCGGTGACGGCGGCGAGGAACGAGGCGACCCGCTCGGCGTCCATCGCCCCGATCCCCTTGGTGAGCGTCTCCCCGGAGTCGACGATCCCGCGGTCGATCATCTGGCGGCGCGAGTAGTCGAGCTGCTCGACCGGCATCTGCGGGTTCTCCTTGCGGATCAGCTCGTGGGCCGCCGAGGGGTCACCGTACAGGTAGCGGACCCAGCCGACGATCGAGGCGTCGAGGAACCGCTGCACGAGGCCCGGGTTGTCGCGCACGAGCTCCGCGCGGGTGTCGATGAGCGTCGAGTACGTGTTCCAGCCGTGGTCGGCGAGCAAGAAGACGCGCGGCTCGTGCCCCAGCGCCTTGGCGATCGCCATCGGCTCGGCGGTCGCGAACCCCTGCTGAACGGCACGCTTGTCGGTGAGGAACGGGGCCATGTTGAACGTGTAGTTGCGGACGTTGGAGTCCTGGAAGCCGTGCTTGGCGCTAAGCCAGCGGAAGTAGGTCTGCCGACCCGAGGCGCCGACGAGGATCGGGGCCTTCGGCAAGTCCCTCCAGGCCTCGTTGCCGGCGTCGGGGTGGGCGATCAGGCACTGCACGTCGCGCTGGAAGAACCCGGCCACGGTGACCGTCGGCAGCCCCTGCTTCACGGCGTCGAACGTCTGGATCAGGTTGCTCCCCATGTAGAAATCGATGCGACCGACGACGAGCTGCGCGCGGTTGTTGACCATCGGCCCCCCTTGGACGATCGTCACGTTGAGCCCGGCGTCGGCGTACGTGCCGTCGGCGAGGGCTTGGTAGAACCCGCCGTGCTCGGCCTGCGCGCGCCAGTTGGTGGCGAACTTCACGGGGTCGGCGCCGCTGGCGGTGCTCCCGACCGTCAGGGCGAACAGCAGGGCCAGTCGGCGCGTTGCTATTTGGTTGTTCATAGTTTGTTCGCGTTTGATCGGCGGCGCGTCGTGGGGGGAGGGTCGTTCTCAGTTCGGCGCGACCGGGCGCGGGCCGGGGCCGTCCCAGCCGCGGGTCTTGCCGGGGTTCAGCAGCCCCTGCGGGTCGGCCACGCGCTTGAAGGCGATGTGCCGCGGATCGACTTGCTTCATGCCACCGTCCTCCATCACGTAGGTGTGAGGGTTGAAGACGGGAAAGCCGCGCGCCTCGAGCTCGGCGATCACCGTTTCGAGCCGCTCGCGCCCCGTGTAGCGGACGATCGGGATTGCGAAGGCGACGAGGGCCCCGGCGGCCCGGACCAGCTCGTGGTGCCACAGCAGCTCGTCGCCGAAGTGTCGGGCCAGCGACTCGATCGCATCGACGTCGATCGGCGGCGGGAACAGCACCTGCAGGTACGTCACGCTCTTATCAACCTTGAGCGCCTGGAGCGTCACGTGATTGTAGGTGAACTCCGAAAGCGACGGCAGACCGTGGCGGCGGAGCTCGGCGTCGTCGCCGGCGAACGCTTGCTCGCCGCGGTGTTCGATCGCCAGACGCTCGTACTCGGCGAGGCTCCGCCGCGCGACGATCGCGACGACGAAACTCCGTCCGGCCGGCAGCTTGTCGCGCAGCGGCTTGAGGTAGGGGACGACCCGCGACTCGACCGTCGATAGGCAGTGGACGGCCAGCTCGCTCGCTCCGACCAGCTTCGCGAGCCGCATCGCGTCGGCGTAGGTCGGCGTCGTCGTAAGGCACTGGACCCAGTCCTCGGACGGCGCGAGGGCGACCTCGAGGTCGAGGATCACGCCGTTCGTGCCGTAAGCGTGGTGGACCTGCAGGATGTCGGCGCCGGCGAGCTCGAGCACGCGCGGCGCCGGCTCGCAGGTGGCGACGCGCACGCGCCGGAGGACCCCCGCGTCCTTGAGCATCCCGTGCCGCAGCGAGCCGATCCCCGCGCTGCCGCCGGCGACGAACCCGCCGAGCGTGGCGCTGCGTTTGGTCGAGGGCCACATCAGCAGCTCCTGCTGTGTCTCCCGCGCCGCGCGATCGACCCCCTCGAGGCGGGCGCCCGCCTCGGCGCGGAGCCACCCTTCGCCGACCCCCAGCACGCGGTTGAGCTTCGTGGTTTCGAGCACGACTCCGCCGGCGAGGGGCATCGCTTGGCCGTAGTTCCCCGTTCCCGCGCCGCGGACCGTCACGGGGGCGCCGACGCGCGCGGCGGCGGCGAGCACGCGCAGAACCTCGTCCTCGCTCGCCGGCGTCACGACCAGGTCCGCCCGGACCGCGTCGAGCCGCTCGACGAGGATCGGGCTGTACCAGTAGAAGTCGCGCGACTTGAGCTTGAGCACCTCGGGGTCGTCGGCGACGGCGACGCCGGCGATCGCTTCGCGGAACGCACGCCAATCGATGGTCGAGTCGCTCATCGGGTGGGGCTCGTGTCGAGGTCGTCGAGCTCGCGGAAGCGGGGGCTCGCGGTGAAGACAAGCTTACCGTTACGGAACACCTTGCGCGGCGCCCAAGGGCGGCTCATCAGCTCCCCAAGGTCTCGCGCTTCGCAGAGGACGAAGTCGGCCGGGTCGCCGACTCCGAGCGTCGCTCGCGTCGCGAAACCCGCCGCAGCCGCGGCGCCCGACGTGATCGCCCCGATCCACTCTTCGGGACGCAGGTGCGCCGCCGACGCCGCGAGCGCGAGCGCCGCGACGGGGTCGAAGTCGCCGTACGCGTAGAAGGGGTCGCGGACGTTGTCGGTCGCCACCGCCACGGTGACCCCCGCCGCGCGGAGCTCGTGGACGAGCGTCAGCCCGCGGCGTCGCGGGGTCGATCCCGTTGCGCGGTCCTGAAGGTAGAGGTTTGTCGTCGGCAGCGTGACAACCGCGAAGCGGACTTCGGCCACGAGCTCGATGATCCGGCGCGCATCGGCTGCCTCCTTCACGGCGAGCGCCGAGCAGTGCCCGCACATCACGCGGCCCTGAAAGCGCTGCGCGAGCGCGATGCGCAACGCTGTCTCGAGGCCCTCAAGCTTCGGGTCGAGCCCCTCATCGACGTGCAGGTCGACGTCGAGCCCGCGCTCGGTGGCCACCTTGAACAAGTTGACGAGCCCCGCTTCGAGCGCCGGCTGGTCGTAGCAGAACGCCCCCAGGACGAACCCGTGCCGCGCCGCCTGGTCGGCGAGCAGCGCGGCGTCGGTTGCGTCGGCGTAGCGGTCGATCGGCGTGAGCGTCGCACACTGCAGCTCGACGCGACCCCGCCACTCGTCGCGCAGCGCGGCCATTACCGCGAGCACGTCGCACGGTGTGGCGCGCTCTGCGGCGTGGGGCGACGCGTGGTCGACGTGCGTCCGCATCGCGCCGACGCCGGCCGCTTCGGCATTCGCGAGCGCGAACCCGGCCCGGCGCCGCAGGTCGGCCTCGGTCCACAGCCGTTTGTCGCGCTCGGTCGCCTGGATCGCCGCCATCAAGTCCCCTTCGGGGGCGGGGCAGCGCGACGCGACGTGGCACTTGTCGAGGTGGACGTGGCAATCGACGAGCAGTGGCAGCAGCAGCGACCCGCCGGCGTCGATCGCGGGGAGCGGCGAGCGTCGCTTGCGATCCGCGAACGCGACGTCCGCTATACGCCCGTCGTTGACCAACAGGCTTGCGTTGCGCGGGCCATCCCAATCGAAGAAACGAACGCGATCGATCCAGTAGGGGCCGCTCGCGGGGGGCTCGAGCGCCGCCCAAGGCGTAGGGGGAAGGCTCTGCGTCACGTCAGCCCTCACGCCGGACGGCGCTGTCGTGCCACGGGCTCAGCAGCCACTGCGACAGCAGGTGGATCAGGAAGTAGGTAACGACGCCGGTGGCCGAGACGAGCACGAGCGCGGCGAACATCGTCGGCGCTTCGAGGCGGTAGCCACACTCGAGGATCACCGACGCGAGCCCCGTTTGCCCGCTGGCCGTGCCGACCGCGAACTCGGCGACCACGGCGCCGACAAGGCTCAGGTTCGCCGCCACCTTGAGCCCCGCCAAGAAGTAAGGGAGGGCAGCCGGCGCCAGCAACAGCCGCACGCGCTGCCACGGCGTCGCGCCGTACAGCCGCATCAGGTCGCGTAGGTTGTGGTCGGCGCTGTGCAGGCCGACGACCGTGTTGGAGAGGATCGGGAAGAACGCCACGATCCACGCGCAGGCCAGCAACACCAGCCAAGGGTAGTCGCCGAGCCACACGTTGATCAGCGGCGCCACCGCGATCAGCGGCGTGACCTGCAAGACGACGGCGTACGGGAACAGGCTCACCTCGAGCACACGCGACAGCGTGAACAGAAGCGCGAGCCCCACGCCGCCGACCACCGCAAGGGCGAGCGCCGACAGCATCGTGCGGACCGTGATCGCCAGCGCGCCGAAGAGCTCGCGCCACTCGGCCACGAGCGTCTGGGCGATCCGGCTCGGGGCGGGGAGCAGGTACTCGGGGGCGCCCCACCAGCGGACCGCCGCTTCCCAGGCGACGAGCGCCAGCAGGCCGATCGCGATCGGTGCGACGACACGGACCCAGCCCCGCTCGAGGAACGACGCTTCCCCCGACGCATCGGCGGCGTACTCGGTCGGCTCGCTCATCGGGCTGGCTCCTTCGACGCGGTGGCGAGGGCGTCCGACACGCGGAGGCACAGCTCGCCGTAACGCACGTCTCGGCGGAACGACTCGGCGCGCGGGTGCGGGGCATCGACCCGGATGTCGTCGGTCACTCGCCCCGGGCGCGACGCCATCACGACCACGCGCTGCGCAAGGTAGACCGATTCGTACACGCTGTGCGTGACGAACACGACGGTCTGCCGAGCGGCGCCCCACAGGCGGAGCAGGTCGTCGTTCAGGCGGAAGCGCGTCTGCTCGTCGAGGGCGGCGAACGGCTCGTCCATCAGCACGAGCGCCGGCCTCGTGACGAGCGCGCGGGCGATCGAGACCCGCATCTTCATCCCCCCCGACAGTTGCCGCGGGTAGGCACGGGCGAACTCGGCGAGGCCGACGCTCTCGATCGCCGCATCGACCGCGTCGCGCGCGGCGCGGCGTGACTCGCCGCGCAGCCGCAGCGGCAGGTAGACGTTCTCCCAGACGCGCGACCAGGGGAAGAGCGTTGGTTCTTGAAACACGAAGCCCACCCCCCCCGAGTCGGGGTCCCCCGCCGCGCGCGTCACGCGCCCGGCAGTCGGGCTCGAGAGGCCGGCCATCATCCGCAGCGCCGTGCTCTTGCCGCACCCCGAAGGGCCGACGAGACAGACGAACTCGCCGCGCTCGATCCGCAGATCGACCCCCGCGAGCGCCTCGGCGCCGCTCGAGTAGCGCTTGCCGACGCCGACGAGCTCGATCGCCGCCGGCTGGGCGGCCTTTGTGGGAGGGGGCGCCGCCTGCGTGGTCACGCTTCGCCCCCCTCGATCAATACTGCGGGGGCTTCCGCCAGCAGTGACATCGGGGCCCGCGAAACCTCGGCCAGCAGCTCGACCAGCGCGGCGGTTGTGTGCGCAAGGACCCGCTCTCCCGCTTCGGCCGTCGCCGCGGCCGCGTCGCCACACGCCCCGCTCGGGTGCAAGTCCTGGGCGAGCCAACCGAAGTGCGCGCGTCCCGGGCTCGGCAACGTCGCGAGCCGGTTGTAGTCGCGCTCGACTCCGACCGACGAGGGGACGAACCGCTCAGCGCTCGCCGCCTTCACGAGGTGCGGCGCGATCGCCAGCATCATCGAGGTCTCAACCTGTCCCGCGTGAACGCCGTGCCGAAGCTCCTCGGCGGGGAACAATCCATCGGGGAAACCGAACGCCCACCAGTTGCACACGACGGCGAGCAAACCAAGGTGGCGTGCGTCGCGCGCAGCCACGTCGAGCACCGCCGACTGTCCCCCGTGCCCGTTCAAGAACACCAGCTTCTTGATCCCCGCGCGACGCACCCCTTCGGCTAAGTCAGCGAGGATCGCCACAAGCGTCTCGGCGCCGATCGACAGCGTGCCGGGGAAGGCGAGGTGCTCGTCGCTCTTGCCGACGCGGACCGTTGGGAGGACGACGAACGGGACCTCGGCAGCCGCCGCGGCGATGACCCGCTCGACGAGCGTATCGACGATCGCGGCATCGACCCCCACGGGGAGGTGCGGCCCGTGCTGCTCCGTCGCGCCAACCGGCAGCACCGCGACCAGCCCGGCCCGCTCGGTTGCGGGGAGGGCCGCGAACCGCGCGAAATCGACCGTCGTCGCGTCGCTCCAGCGACGACCGGGAAACGGGGGCATGCGCGGGGCGGTGGGATCGAGGCGGGGTGGTCGGACTCCCTTACACTAGGCGGCCGGTTTCCCCCCCGCCACCCGGTCGGTCGCGCTCTGCGGGGAGGCCCCCTACACAAGCAGCCTCGCAACTTGGTGAACCACCAGCGCGGCGACATACGCCAGGACGCTCATGTAGCCGAGTTGCAGCAACGGCCACTTCCAACTCCCCGTCTCGCGCAGCGTGACGGCCTGCGTCGGCAGGCACTGCATCGCGAGGACGTAGAACACCAGCAGGCTGAGGCACGTCGGCGTGTCGAACACCGACTCGCCGTTGTCCCGCTTGGCCGACGCCAGCGCCCCCAGCAACGAAGTCTCGTCCCCGTCGGCGCCCAGGCCGTACAAGACCGAGAGGGTCGAGACCACCACTTCGCGGGCGGCGAACGACGTGCCGACACCGACCGTTGTCTGCCAGTCGAACCCCAGCGGGGCGAACAGCGGCTGCGCCAGCCGGCCGAGCCGTCCGGCGACCGAGTTCTCGAGCGACACGCGGGCGACGAGGCGCTCGGCGCCCGCTTCGTCCCCGGCCTCGTCGAGGGCCGCAAGCTCGGCGCGGGCAGGTTCGGGGAGCGCGTCGCGATCGGTCTTCGGGTACGTCGCCATCGCCCACAGGACGACCGAGATGACGAGGATCGTCGTCCCGGCGTTCTTGAGGAACATCCAGGCGCGGTCGAGTGTCGTCGCGAAAGCGTTGGTAAGCGACGGCAGGCGGTAGTTGGGGAGCTCGATCACCAGCGGCCGGCTCTCCCCCTTGAGCACCGACCGCTTGAGCACCCACGCCGCGCCGAGCGCCGCGACGATCCCCAGCAGGTACGCACCCGCGAACAACAGCGACGCCTTCAGCGGGTCGTTCGGGAACATCAGCGCCATCACCATCACGTACACCGGCACACGGGCCGAGCAACTCATCAGCGGCGCGACGAGGATCGTCGCCAGGCGGTCGCGGCGGTCCTCGATCACACGCGTCGCCATGATCGCCGGGATCGCGCAGGCGTGGGCCGACAGCATCGGCACGAACGCTTTGCCCGGCAGGCCGACCCGCCGCATCAGGTGGTCCATCACGAGCGCCGCCCGGGCCAGGTAGCCCGAGTCCTCGAGCAGCGACAACAAGAAGAACAGCAGGCAAATCTGCGGCAGGAACACGAGGACCCCGCCGACGCCGCCGATCAGGCCATCGACCACCAGGCTCTTGAGGTCACCGTCGGGCATCCATCGACCGACCGTTTGGCCGGCCCAACCGAAGAGCCCGTCGAGCAGGTCCATCGGCACGGCGGCGACCGAGAAGATCAGCATGAACGTCGCGAGCATCGCGAGCGCGAAGACAACCAGGCCCCCGACGCGGTGCGTCAGCACCCGATCGAGGGCGTCGGACACGCGGCTGGGGGCGTCGAGGTCCCCCTTCACCGACGCCTCACGCACCTTGGCGGCCCAGTCGAACCGCGACGCGTAATTGCACCCGCTGCACGACGTGCAGGCGCACGCGGCGGCGTCGAGCTGAGGCAGGGGGCGGCGCTCGACGAGCGCCTGGATCGCGGTGGCGAGCTCATCGACACCGTCCGATGTCCGGGCGGAAACGCGCACGACGGGGCACCCGAGCCGCGCGCTCAGCTCCTTCAGGTCGAGCCGCAACCCGAGCCGGTCGGCGAGGTCCGACATGTTCAGCGCCGCGAGCGTCGGCAGGCCGCGACCGAGCGTCTCGATCGCCAGCGGTAGGTTACGCTCGAGGTTCGTCGCGTCGAGCACCAGGACGACCGCGTCGGGCTTCGGCTCGCCGGCGAGGCGTCCCTCGAGCGCCGCGAGCGCGGCCTGTTCGTCGGGAGTCACCGCCTCGAGGCTGTAGAGGCCGGGGAGGTCGATCAGCTCGATCGCCACTCTACCGTCGCCGGCCCGGAGCGGCCCCTGACGGTGCTCGACGGTCGTTCCAGCGAAGTTCGCCGTGTGCGCCCGGAGGCCCGTGAGGCGGTTGAAGAGCGACGTCTTCCCCGCGTTGGGGTTACCGACGAAGGCGACGCGCTGCGTCGATGGGATCGGCGCGGCGCTGCCGACTGCTTCCAGGGGACGGCGGACCTGGTCGTTCGCCAAAGGGCCTGCATTCACGGCGTCGCCCCTCCTGCCGAGGGCCCCCTTGGGCGGCCTCAGGCGGCGACGACGAGCACCGAAGCCGCCAACCGCTGTGAGATACCGACACGCGAGCCGAGCACGCGGACGATCCACGCGTCGCCGCTGCGGAGCACCTCGACGAGGCGACCCTGGCAGACGCCCATCGACTGGAGCCGGGCGATGTCCGCCGCCTCGCCAAGGACGCGTGCGACCCGACCACGCGACCCGGGGCGGAGCTCGGCCAGGGCGCACTCGCCGCGGCTAGGCTCGGCAGCCTGGGAGGTCCGGGGGTCTTGGGCGACGGGGGCGACCAGCGTAGGCATCGAAGGCTTCCTGGCGGGCGGGGGACTGGTCCCCAGCTCAGTTATCGGCTCAAGGGGCGGCCGGTGGTGCGTCGTTTCGTCAAATGAGAATGAATCTCAAGTTCGATAGCCCAAAGATATCCCCCCCGCCAACTGCCGACAAGCCGCGTCTGCTGGCCTATCGCGGTTTTCGAGAAGATTTTCGCAGGCTGGGGTGCGAGAAATGGGGTAGCGGCGACTCAGCTCGGTTGGCTCACTCGGGCCGGTTTAGAATCCACTGCTGACGCAGAACAGGCCTCCCTCCGCACACGAGGCAAGTCGATATGCCCCACCCCTCTAGCAGCCTGTTGAAAAACGTCATCGTGGCGTTTTTCAACCTCGCCAAGCTCACGGCCGAGCCGCTCGCGGCTCGCGAAACCGCGGCGAAAGCGCCACGGTTTCGACGTCGCCTCCCTGCGATGACGCAGCCTGTCGAAAAATCAGCAGGCTGTTAAGCCATCGCCGGCCGTCGGTATTCGGGTTCCCGGCGAGCTGGCCGGGAAGTGGATCGCGTTCACTAACGACGGCGCGAGAATCGTCGCCTCGGCCGACACCCTGAGGGATTGCCGAGTCGCGGCCGCGGACGCGGGCGAGGGGACGCCGCGGTTTGCAAAAGCGCCACCGGCGCACGTCCGGCTCGTCGGCTTCCGACGATGAAGTTTCCCTACGCCGCGTACGACGTCGATGCGACACTCGCGGCCCCTTCGCGTGAGGTCGCCTGCCGCCCGGTAGTCCCGATCCGTGTGTCGAATGCGGGAACCGCTCTCGACTTATACGGTCTGGTCGATACGGGAGCTGACGAGTGCTTCGTCTCCTCGGACGTCGCGTTCGAGCTCGGCCTTTTGCCGCTGGTCGTCGGCGTCATCCAAGGGACCTGGGGCGAACCGATCCTCGGCCATGCCGGCTTCCTCGAGCACTTCGACGCTACGTTCTCGTACGCCGACTAGGAGCTGTCCCTCGTTCGCCGAACGGCGTTGTAGCCGACTAGCGGAAGCGGGCCACGGGACCTCACACGTTGAACAGGAAGTGGCAGATGTCGCCGTCGCGCATGACGTACTGTTTCCCTTCGACGCGCATCTTGCCGGCCTCGCGGATCGCCTTCTCGGTCTTGTGCTCTACCAGGTCATCGACCGAGTAAACCTCGACGCGGATGAAGCCCCGCTCGAAGTCGGTGTGGATCACCCCCGCCCCCTGCGGGGCGGTCGCGCCGGCGGGGATGGTCCAGGCGCGGACCTCCTTCTCGCCCGCCGTGAAGTAGCTCTGCAGGCCGAGCACGCGGTACGCGGCCCGGGCGAGCAACCCCAGCGCCGGCTCGGCGAGGCCGACGCTTTCGAGCATTTCCCCGCGGTCGGCTGGGTCGAGCTCGGCGAGCTCGGCTTCGAGCCGTGCGCAGACGGGGACCACCTCGCCCCCCTCGGCCGCGGCGCGCTCGCGGACGCGCTTCACGAGCGGCCCCTCGCCGGCGAGGTCGTCCTCTTCGACGTTGGCGACGTACAGCACGCGCTTCGCCGTGAGCAGGTGCAGCTCGCGGAGGATCTTGATCGACCCCGGGTCCTCGTAGGATAGCCCACGGGCCGGCAACCCCTCGGCGAGCATCGCGTAGCACTCGTCGAGGATCTCGACGCGCCGCTTGGCGTCCTTGTCGCCGGTGCGGGCGTTCTTCTTAGCCTTGTCGCGCATCGACTCGACCGACTGCAAGTCGGCGAGCATCAGCTCGGTGTCGATGGTCTCGATGTCGCGGATCGGATCGACCGAGCCATCGACGTGGATGATGTCGCCGTCGTCGAAGCAGCGGACCACGTGCAGGATGGCGTCGACGTTGCGGATGTGCGACAGGAACTGGTTCCCCAGCCCCTCGCCGACGCTGGCGCCCCGGACGATCCCCGCGATATCGACGAGCTGCAGGATCGCCGGCACCACCTTCTGGGGGGGGATGTACTGCGTGATGACCCCCAGTCGCGGGTCGGGGACGGCGACCGCCCCGATGTTCGGCTCGATCGTGCAGAACGGGTAGTTCTCGCTGGCGATCCCGGCCGAGGTGAGGGCATTGAACAGCGTGCTCTTGCCGACGTTCGGCAGCCCAACGATGCCTGCTTCCATGGGGTGTTTCGCGAGAGGCTTCGGGAGGGACGGTCGCCGCCAGGGGGGGAAGGCGAGCGGCGTGACGGCCGGGGTTGCCGACCCATCGGGCATTCTAGACCCGTTTCCTCTGCCGCAGCAGCCGGGCAATT
>JBOFFC010000167.1:0-16267 GCA_051648405.1 Lacipirellulaceae bacterium | reverse complement strand
CCGCGGCGCTTTCGCCGCGGTTTCGCGAGCCGCGAGCGGCTCGGCCGCGAGCTTGGCGCGGTTGAAAAACGCCACGACGGCGTTTCTCAACAGGCAGTTAGGCCGCCTGGACGCCGACGCCGCGGAGCGCTTCCTCGATCCGCTCGTTGAGCCGCCGAAGCTCGAGCAGCAGCGATTCTTGGCGGCGGTCCAAGTCCACCAGCCGCGGGTCCTGGGTCCTGGGAGCGGGTTCGTCGTGTTGCACGGTGAGCTCGTCTGCGGGGGAGTGGGCTCGCCTGAGCGGCTGCCCGACAGCTCGGTCCTTCACGTGGCGACGCACGGTCTCGCCGCCACCGCCCCTAACGATCGACCCCCTGGGGGAGGCCGGAAGAGCCCAATGAGGCGCCCCGAGCGGGGGCTAGCGGCCCACGGCGCGAGACTTTGACGGGCCGGTCGGCGGCGCCGCGCGGGGAGGGTCCGGGTCCCCCCACGGGGCGACGCGGTTGGGGCCAAGGGGGCCGTTTCCGCGGAGTTTCACGACCGGGCCAAGCGGGCCGAGAACGGCTGGCGTCGCCCCCCCGGGGGTGATACGCTATTGGGTCTGGGGAAAGCTGGCCGAGGACTGGCATGCGTCCCCTGACCGATCAAACTCCCCTGCCCCGCGGCAGGCTTCATCCAAATCCAGGCACACGGGTACCAAGACGTGGTCAAGCTGACGCTTCGCGACAAGGAGACGGCCCAGGAGGCCGTGCGGCGTTTCCGGAAGCTCGTCGAGCGGAGTGGCATCAAGAAAGAGATGCGGATCCGCGAGTTCTACGAGAAGCCGAGCGCCACGAAGCGCCGCGCTAAGCTGCGCGCCCAGCGTCGCGCCCGCCGCGAGCGCCTGCTCGGTTACTAACCCTGCTGGGTTGAGTGGAGCTTGTAGGCTGCCGAGTCAGCAACACAAAACACCACGGGCCGCGTCGGCATGACCGACGCGGCCCGTGTTCGTTTTCAGTCCCCTGTAGCGGGGCTTTGATCGCGACGATCAGAACGCCAGCTCGCCACGCACAAAGAAGCCGTCGAACATCATCATGTTCGCGTCGTCCATGCTGACGAGCTGCGTGCCCGTTACGCTGTAGTCGTACTCGGCGCGGTGCCCCAGGTCGTGCCAGGCCGACAGCAAGTAGCCGCCGGTCACCGACAGTTTGGGGGTCAAGAACATCGTGGCGCCCGCCTCGAGGTCCGTGACGGGGATCACCTCGGTCGTGCTGATCGAGGTCCGCGGGAACACAGTCCCGTTGGCCGTGTAATCGACGTCACCCAGCAGCAGCGAGATATCGCCGCGGACGTAAACGCTGGCCATGCCACTGCGGCCGATGTAGCGGCGACCGAGGAAGCCCCCCCGAAGACCAACGCCGTCGAAGCTGACGGTGCTCTCGGCGGTACGGTCGGGAACGATCGTGCTGCTCGGCGTCTGCGAAGCGTAGCTCAGCCGTGAATCGACGTTGGCCACGCGGATGCCGCCGATGAACTGCAGGTCCCAGGCCGGGCAGTACCCGCCGCACGGGTCGCAGCAATCGGTCGCACAGCCGAGCGGCGACCCGAGCGGGATCGTCTTGGCGAACGCGATGTCGTAGATATCGACGTTCGTGTCGGCCGTGCCGGAGAGCGAGTCGCCGTTGCCCGGCGCCACGACTTCGTAGGGGCTCTCGATGCTGACGGTTTGGCCGTTGTTGTCGAGCGCACCCGAGTTGAACTCGCCGTCGGTGTCGAAGCTCGTGTAGGTGAAGCGGATTTCTCCGCCGCACTCGCAAAGCCGGTAGCCGGCGTAGGCGCGGAACGAACCACCGTAGTTGAAGTCGAACTGCTCGAGCGTCTCGGTGTTGTCCCCGAGGTCAATGCGGCGGTAAGCGGTCGCCTCGCTGAAGCTCGAGCGAACCGACAGGTACTCGCCACCGACAAAGAACTGCCCGCGACCCGCGCCGCCACCCGCCAATCCAAGGCCCCCGCCGACGCCGCATCCGCAGCCGTCGCCGCAGGCTTCGCCGCAGTCGCACGGCTCGGCGCACTCGCAACCGACGTCGCCGCATTCGTCGCAGCTCGCCTGCTGCACCTTTCCCGATTCCGACGCGCCAACCGCGAGCTTGGCCGTCGTTTCCTTACCACCGGCCGCAAAGGCCGGGCCGCCGACGCCCATGGCGACGGCGATGCCGAGCGCGCACGCTCCGCGCAGAATACGAGTCATCCTGAGTTCCCCCCTAGGAAAAATCCTGCTGGCGACCAACGCGGGCACACGCCTCGCCGGGCATTGCTGCCCCGCGGCACGGCGTGCGGGAGCGCCACAACGGCCCCCCGGCCGGTCCGCGCCCACGGGTTCGCCAACCCCGTCCTAAGGATCGGAATCGGACCAACCGGGCTTTCGCGCATTTCCCGTGCGAAGGGAAGAACCGCTGCGATCAGAGCAGCCGGCAGCACCATCGTGCCGGTTAGGCAAGCGGCGCAAACAAAAAGCGAGCGAGGGACGCCGCTTCGGGGGGGGGAAGGGAGGCGCCCCTCGCTCGCTGGGGAGGGGGATCTTGAGTTGTAGAGCGCCCGCTCGGTCGGACCCCGGCGCTGAGGCGCCAGCAACGGGCGCCGGGGTCGATCGAATCTCGGTGCTCACTTAACCACTGAGCGGCAGCGAACGCGGCTAGGCGGGGCCGAGACTGCGTTGACGCGGGTGCGAGACGGGCCGCACCGCGGCCGCGACTGGCACGGCGTCGATCGGCGGACGCAACTCGACCGCTTTGACTCTCGCAACATCTTCAGGGGTCTTTGCCGAGGCCAAGGTGAACCAAAGCCATGGGCAAGCCGAGACAAACGCCTCAGCAGCCGCGGCCGCGGCGACCCGTCGCCAGCCCCAGCACCGACGCCACCAGCGCCAGCGAAGCCGGCTCGGGGATCGAAGGGATCGTCGTGTCGGGGAACACCGGCACCATCTGCATCTGGTTGTACGGCCGCGGAGTCGACAACGAGACCACCGCGCTGCTGTCGATCGCGAAGTTCGGCAGCGTGACAACGGAGTTCGGCGTGACCCCGGCGTAGTCGATCGTGATCACCGAGTTGTTGGTGGTCGAGTGGCCGTTGGGGGTGAAGAACACCGACGTGTAAGGGGAGAACATCTGCATGTTGGTCGCGCCGGCGTTCGGGGCGATGTCCACCTGGAAGATCACGCGCTGGCCCGGCTGCAGGCCGCCGTTGCCGAAGTTCAGGACGAGCGTGTCGTCGCCGTCCTCGACGAGCGACGTGAACGAGATGCTGGGGGTCGACTTCCCTAGGAGAGCGAACGCGCCATTCGCGGGGATGTCCCACGAGTTGGTCTTGGCCTTGTTCTTGAACTCGTTCGAGAAGCGGTAGTTCTTGTCGCCGATCGTCATCTTGTACTGCAGGATCGCCGGCGAATCGGCCGTGTTCTCGAGCTTGATGAAGGGCATGTTGTACTCGTAGACCTGCGTCTGCCAGCCGACCCACGAGGCGTGCATCTTCGACATCGAGTCGCTCGGATCGGCGAGCACGGTCTCGATGCTGCTGAAGTTGAGCGTCGCGACCGCGTGGCTCGCGCCCGCCGTGGAGACCGAACTAACCAAGACTGCCGCACGGAGCCAAGAGCTGATGTTCATCGTGTTCTTCATGGTGGCGCCTCAAGAGGGCCTCGCGGCGGGCTTCGCCGCGGGGCGTGGAACAAACGGGAATGCGAAGGAATGCACGGGGATCGAACGGGGGATCGCCTGGTCGCTTCGCACGGGCCGCGGCGAAGACGCGAACCGTGCGGAGCGATCGGACTGGCGAGGGGCCCGAGAGACGCGAGCTGTCCCGCAAAGAGGGGGACGGCTCGGCGTAGGGGCCTAGAGATGCCGGCGGCGTGGCTGGCCCCTGAACGGGGGGGCCTAGCTCGCTGGGCCTGCCCCCAAAGGAGCGCGCGCAGCGAGGCCGAGTTTTGCGGAGAGCGAGGGGGCCGTGACCACCAGGGCGTCGGACGGGCGCCAAAGCGCCACGACACCGATCGCTTCGATCAATCGGGGACCACCAAACCTGGGTCAACCAAACCTTGATGACCAAGCCGGGGCTACCCACCCCGCAGTCGCCTCACCGCGGTCTGACCCGGGGGGCTTTTGAGAGGGGAGCCGATCTCACGAATGCCGCGCTGGCTGCACAGCGGATCGCTCCGCCGCCGCCGGGTTGACACTCATGAGGACGACTCGCCTTTTGGCAGATAGCGCAATAAGAGGCCGCGCTGCGTCGGCACTCTCCCTACGGTAACCGCCGACGCCCCCGTGTCAATGACTTTTATGGCGGGGAAGGGTTTATCGGCCGTAACGCTCGTGCGGGGGCGCACGGCGCCCAGGGGTGGGCTACGGCCGGCCGCTGGTAGGCTACGGCCGGCCGCGGGGGGATTGGGGCGGACCCGACCGCCAATCGAGACCCAAATCGAGCCCCCTCGCCGAGTGCGTCAGGGCGCCGACGCTGATTCGGTCGATCCCCGAGGCGGCGATGGCGCCCACCGTCTCCAGCCGGACCCCGCCCGACGCCTCGAGGACGACCCCCGGGGCCTGCGCGTCGCGGATCGCGACCGCCTCGGCGAGCGTCGAGGGATGCATGTTGTCGAGCAGCACGACGTCGGGCCGGGCCGCTAGCACGTCGCGGAGCTGGTCGAGGGTATCGACCTCGACCTCAAGGACCATCGTGGGGACGCGACCGGGGGCCTCCGCTGCGATGGCGCGGCGCGCAAGTTCGACCGCCGCCGCGGGGCCGAGCCGCTCTTCGCACGCCAGCGCGAGGTGGTTGTCCTTGATCAACACCGCGTCGTAGAGCCCCGTGCGGTGGTTCCAAGCCCCTCCGCAGCGGACGGCGTACTTCTCTAATAGGCGCCAACCGGGGGTCGTCTTCCGCGTGTCGTAGAGCCGAGCCTTGGTCCCGGCGACGGCGGCGACGTAGCGCGACGCGAGCGTCGCGATCCCTGAGAGCCGCCCCATGAAGTTGAGCAAGACCCGCTCGCACGTAAGCAGGTCGCGGGCCGAGCCCTCGAGCCGCCCGACCACGGTCCCCCGGTCCACCGAGTCGCCGTCGGCGACGGCGGCGGTCCACGTCGCGTCGGCGCGCGCCTCGTCGAGCACGAGCGCCGCGACCTTCACGCCGACCACCACACCCGACTCGCGGGCCACGACGTCGGCCGCGCCGCGTCGGTCGGCGCCGACGATCGCCCAACTGGTCCAGTCGCGCTCGCCGGCGACGTCCTCGCGGAGCGCCAGCCGCACGACCACGCGGCAGTCGCGCACCAGGTCTTCTTCCCAGTCAACGGCACGGAATTCGGTCGGCATCGGGTCTACCGGCTGCGAAGAGAGACGGGAACCACAGAGGGACACAGATGAACGCAGATGAGGATACGGCCGACCACCGGCAACTTCTCCCAAGCTATCGATCAAGGCGTTAACGGAGTTCAACGGTCCACCACCGCCGGACGAATCTGTGTTCATCCGTGTTCATCTGTGGTTGCTTCCTGTCACTCCGCCCCGGCGATGAGTTTGTCAAACTCGTCCTCGGTCAGGACCCGGACTCCGAGCTCCTCGGCCTTGGCGAGCTTGCTCCCCGCCTTCTCGCCCACGACCAGGTAGTCGGTCCCCTTCGAGACACTGCCGGTCGCCTTCCCTCCGAGGCGGGCGATCAGCTCTTCGATCCCGTTGCGGCTGTAGCGGGTGAGCGTGCCGGTTACGACGAGCGTCTTTCCGACGAGCGGCCCCACGAGCTCGCCCTGCGCGTCGTCGGGCGCCTCCATCACGACCCCTTCGCGCCGCAGGTCGTCGATCACTGCCCGGCCGCGCTCGCCGTGGAGGAACTCGACGAGCGAGCGGGCGATCTCGGGGCCCACGCCCGACTCCCCGCCGCGGACGCGGAACCCCGTCAGGCCCGCTTCGTCGGCCGCGACGAGCGCGTCGATCGAGCGGTAGTGGTCGGCCAGCACCCGCGACACGGTCGATCCGACGTGGCGAATCCCCAGCCCGGCCAGCGCCCTGGCAAGGCCGCGGGCCTTTGAGGCCTCGATCCCGGCGAGCAGGTTGTCGACTTTCTTGTTGGCCATCCGCTCGAGGGCGACGAGCTCTGCGCGCCGCGTGTGGAGGCGGTAGAGGTCGCCGTACCCGCCGACAAGGCCGGCGGCGAGCAACTGCTCGATCACCTTCTCGCCCAGCCCCTCGATCTCCATCTGGCCGCGGGCCGCGAAGTGCCACAGCCGCTGCATCAGCTGCGCGGGGCACTCGGGGTTGGGGCAGTAGCGGCCCGACTCGTCGAGCTCGCAGAGGGGCGCTGGCTGGGCGGGGGGCTCGAACGGAGCGCCGTTCTTTTCGGCGCGGATCCGCTCGCGGGCGAGCTTCGCCGGCCAGCCGTCGATCTCCCCCTGGCGTCGCTGGTCGAACTCGACTTCGAGCACCGCCCCGCACGACGGGCACTCGGTCGGCAGCACGACCGGCTGCGCGCTCGGCGGTCGGTGCTCCGTGAGCACCCGCACCACCTGGGGGATGATTTCCCCCGCCTTCTCGACGATCACCGTGTCGCCGAGGCGCACGTCCTTGCGACGCAGCTCGCCGACGTTGTGGAGCGTCGCGTGCTGAACGGTCGTGCCGGCGACGAACACCGGCTCCATCTTCGCGCGCGGCGTGAGCTTGCCGGTCTTCCCCATCTGCCACTCGATGTCGAGCAGCTTGGTCGCCGCCTGCTCGGTGGCGTACTTGTAGGCGAGGCACCAGCGCGGGAACTTCGACGTGAACCCCAGGGCGTCCTGCAGGTCGAAGCGATTGACCTTCACCACGACGCCATCGACGCCGTAGTCGAGCGAATCCTTCGTCCGCTCGAAGCGGCCGATGTAGTCGAGCAGCGCGTGGGTGTCGGATGCTCGCTCCGCGAGCGAGCTCGTGGGGAGGCCGAATTGGGCGCTCACTTCGACCAGCTCCCAGTGCGTCGTCGGCGCGCTGCCGGCGCGGAAGGCCTCGGCCTCGCCGCGGCCGTGGACGACCATCCGCAACCCCCGTCGGGCGACGATCGCCGGGTCGAGCAGCTTGAGCGTCCCCGCGGTCGCGTTACGCGGGTTGACGAAGGGCTCTTCGCCGTCGGCCTGGGCCTCGCGGTTGATGCGGTCGAACTCGCCGCGCGGCATGTAGACTTCGGCGCGGACCTCGAACACGTCGGGGGGAGCGTCGCCGTCGAGTAGCAGCGGCACGCAGCGCAGCGTGCGGAGGTTCTGCGTGACGTCGTCGCCGCGGACCCCGTCGCCGCGCGTCAGCCCCTGCACGAAGCGCCCCCGTTCATAGCGCAGGCTCGCTGCGACGCCATCGACCTTCGGCTCGGCCGTGTAGCCGCCGTCGATCGGGTAGCCGGCTTGCTCGGCCCAGGCGAGGCGCTCCTCGCGTTGCCGCTTGAGGGACTCGCGCGCCGACTCGAACTCCGCGCGGCGCGCTTTGGCCGCTTCGTCGCGCTGCCCCTTGAGGCCTTCGACCTCGGCGTCGATCTCGGCGACCCCCGCGTCGGCAGAAAGGACCTCCGGATCGATCGCCTCGAAGACGCGCCGGGCCCACTTGGTGAGCTCCTCGGCGTCGTACGAGTTGTCGATCGAGTACATCCGCCGACGGTGCGCGACCGTGCGAAACGCCTCCAGCGGCTCGCCCCCCACGCGCTGCGTCGGGCTGTCGTCGGTCACCAGCTCGGGGTGGGCCGCCTCGAGCTGGCGCAGCTCGTCGATCAGGCGGTCGTACTCACGGTCGCTGATCGTCGGCGCCGCATCGACGTAGTACCGCCGGTCGTGCAGCCGGACCTCGGCGCGGAGGCGTTCGACCTGTTCCGCGATCGGGTTCACCGTTGCTCGCTCCGGCGGGGTGGCTGACGCCCGTTGCGCGGGGGGGGCCGCCTCTGGGTCGCCCCCCGCGAGGCGGGTATCGTACGGGATTCCCCCACACCCAACCACGCCCGCAAGCATGCCCCGCGACGCCGCGACGGACAACGACGCCTGGATCCGCGTCCGCGGCGCGGCGACGCACAACCTGCGCGACGTGGACCTCGACCTCCCGCGCAACAAGCTGGTGGTGTTCTGCGGCGCCTCGGGGAGCGGAAAGACGTCGATGGCGATCGACACCCTCTACGCCGAGGGACAGCGCCGCTACATCGAGAGTTTCAGCCCCTACACGCGGCAGTTCCTCGAGCAGCTCGACAAGCCGGATGTCGAGCGGATCGACGGGCTCCCCCCGGCGATCGCCGTCACGCGCGGCGTGGCGGCCCGCTCGAACCGCTCGACCGTTGCGACGGCGACCGAAGTGGCCGACCACCTGCGCGTTCTGTTCGCGGCGCTCGGCGGGGTGGTCTGCCCCGACTGCGATCGCGCAGTGCGGCAAGACTCGGCCGAGACGATCACCGACGACGTCGCGCAGTTCGCCGACGGGGAACGCGCGATGCTCGGCTTCGCGCGGACGCTGGCGGCGGGGCCCGAAGCGGGGCGGGCGCTCGCCGAGCTGGTTGACCAAGGTTACGTCCGCGCGATCGCCGCGGGGCGGACCGTGGAGCTCGCGGCGGCGAGCGACTTGCACCTCGCCGACGGCGCGGAGCTCTTCGTCGTCACCGAGCGGATCACCGGAGGACGCGTCGATCGCGAGCGACTCGCGGAGAGCGTCGAGGGGGCGCTCGACGGCGGCGACGGGGCCTGCGTGCTGCTCCGCCAATCGGGGGGCGACGGGGGGACGATCGAGATCGATGGGCAGCCGTGGCGCGTCGCGCGCTACGACACACGGATGCGCTGCAACGGCTGCGGCCGCGAGTTCCCCAAGCCCGAGCCGCAACTGCTGAACTTCAACAGCCCCTTGGGCGCCTGCCCGCGCTGCGAGGGGTTCGGCAGCGTCGTCGAGACCGACATGGGGCTGGTGGTCCCCGACCGCGGCAAGTCGCTCAAGGAAGGCGCCGTCGCGCCGTGGAACACGCCCGCCTACGAGCACGAGCTGGCCGAGCTGCTGAAGCTCGCGCCGAAGGTGGGGCTCCGCACCGACGTGCCGTTCGCCGAGCTCACCCCCGACGAGGTTCGCGTCGTCGTCGAGGGGTCGGCCGAGCACGACTTCGGCGGGCTCGACGGTTTCTTCCGCTGGCTCGAACGGCGGAAGTACAAGATGCACCTCCGCGTGTTCCTCAGCCGCTGGCGCAGCTACCGGCCGTGCGACGCGTGCCACGGCTCGCGGCTGAAACCCGAGGCGCTCGCGCTGCGACTCGGGGACGCGAGCTACGCCGACGTGATGCGACTGGAAGTCCGCGAAGCCCGCGCGTGGCTCCGCGCGTTGCCGCCCGTGGCGGGCGCCGAGCGGCTCACCGAGACGCTCGCTTCGGCGGTCGACGCTCGGCTCGCCTACCTCGCCGAGGTGGGGGTCGGTTACCTGACGCTCGACCGCACCCTGCGGACGCTCAGCACGGGCGAGGCGCAGCGCGTCGCGATGACGGCCACGCTCGGCTCGAGCCTCGTCGATATGCTCTACGTGCTCGACGAACCCTCGACCGGCCTCCACCCGAGGGACGTCGAGTCGCTCACCGGCGCGATCACGCGGCTACGCGACCGGGGCAACACGGTGGTCGTCGTCGAGCACGAGGAGAGCGCGCTCCGGGCGGCGGACCACGTCGTCGAATTCGGCCCCCAAGCGGGGGTCGAAGGGGGGACGGTGGTGTTCACGGGCACGCCGGCCGAGATGGTCGAGTGCCGCGCCAGCCGGACGGGGGATTGGCTCGCCGGGCGGCGTTCGATCCGCGCGACCGCGGCGACGCGACGCGCCCCCAAGCACGGCTCGATCACGCTGCTCGGCGCGCAGGGGGCGAACCTTGCGGGGCTCGACGTCGAGTTCCCGCTCGGCCTGCTGTGCGTCGTGACGGGGGTCAGCGGCGCCGGCAAGAGCAGCCTCGTCCGCAGGACGCTCGTCCCCGCGCTCGCGGAACGCCTCAAGGGGGCCGCCACCAACGCCGAGCCGCGTGGCGACGACGAGCGTCCCCTCCCCTACGCCGACCTGCTCGGCGGCAAGCTGATCGACGAAGTGGTGCTGGTCGATCAGCAGCCGATCGGTCGCTCGCCGCGCTCAAACCCCGTGACCTACATCAAGGCGTTCGACCCCATCCGGAGTGTGTTCGCCGAGCAGCCCGACGCGAAAGCACGGGGCTTCACGGCGAGCCACTTCAGCTTCAACGTCGATGGGGGGCGCTGCGACGCCTGCCAGGGCGCCGGCTACGTCGAGATCGACATGCAGTTCCTGGCCGACATCTTCATGAAGTGCCGCGAGTGCGACGGCCGGCGCTACCGCAACGAAGTCCTCGACGTGAAGTACCGCCAGCGTGACGTCTCGGAGGTCCTCGAGATGACGGCCCACGAGGCGTTCCGCTTCTTCCGCGGCGAGCCCAAGGTGCAGCACAAACTGCGGACCCTGATCGACGTCGGGCTCGACTACTTGCAGTTGGGCCAGCCGGCGAGCACCCTCTCGGGGGGCGAGGCGCAGCGGCTGAAGCTCGCCGGGCGGCTCGCGGCCAAGCAAGCGGCGCGGACCTTGTTCGTCCTCGACGAGCCAACCACCGGCCTGCATTTCTCGGACGTCGAACGGCTCGTCGATTGCTTCGGCGCGCTGCTCGACGTGGGGCACTCGCTGGTCGTGATCGAGCACAACGTGCCGATGATGATGGCCGCCGACTGGATCATCGACCTCGGCCCCGGCGCCGCGGCCGAGGGGGGGCGGGTCGTCGTGCAGGGCCCCCCCGAGAAAGTCGCCGCGTGCGCCGAGTCGGCCACCGGCCGCGCCCTGGCCGAGGCCTTCCGACGGCGCGACGAGGCGCAAGCCGCCCTCGACGCCGAAGAGGCGGCGATGGAGGAGGATTGAGCGGAGGGCACCGCCGCGAACGAGCCTCCCTGCGACCTGTCATCGGCAACGACAGGTCCTCGGTGACGTGTCACTAAGGCGTCACAAAAGTGACACGTTGCCGGGACGTGTCACCGACGACGACAGTTCGCACACGACGTGTCATTTTCTATTCAATTAAGTGACACGTTTCGTTGACCCGCAGATCGCGGCGAGCTATCCTGATTGCGTGGCCACCACAATAAAAGCCGCCGCAAGCCGCCGTTCCCCCCCCGTCTGGCGCCACGACGCCCCCTACAACCGGCTGCCGCTGCTCCCGCCGGCCGCGGAGCTCGAGACCCGGGCGGTCCTCAAGCGCTGCATCACCGCACGAGCGGCCGTCGCCGAGCTCAAGCAGGCGGCCGAGCGGATCCCCAATCAGGGGGTGCTGATCAACTCGATCCCGCTGCTCGAGTCGCAGGCGAGCTCGGAGATCGAGAACATCGTCACCACCAGCGACCGGCTGTTCGCCCAGCGGGACCGCAACGACGCGTCCGACCCGGCCACCAAGGAGGCGCTGCGCTACAGCCAGTCGCTGCTGGGGGGGTTCCGCTCGCTCGCCGCGCGGCCGCTGACCCTGCGCACCGCGGAGGAGGTCTGCACCCAGATCATGGGGGTCGAGACCCGCGTCCGGCGCGTCCCCGGGACGGCGCTCGCCAGGGAGACGGCCGGCGGCGCCGCGGAGGTCGTCTACACCCCGCCCGTGGGAGAGGACTTGTTGCGCGGGCTGCTCTCGAACTGGGAGCGCTTCCTTCACGAACGGACCGAGATCGACCCGCTGGTGCGGATGGCGGTTGGGCACTACCAGTTCGAGGCGATCCACCCCTTCACCGACGGCAACGGCCGCACGGGGCGGGTGCTGAACAGCCTGTTCCTGGTGAGCGAGGGGCTGCTGACGCTGCCGATCCTGTACCTCAGCCGTTACCTGCTGCGGACCCGCGCAGACTACTACCGCCTGCTGCTCGCCGTAACGACGGACGACGCCTGGGAGGCGTGGACGCTCTACATCGTCGAAGGGGTCGAAGAGACGGCCCTCTGGACTCGAGACAAGATCGACGCCATTGCACAGCTGATGGAGCACACCGCGAGCCACATCCGCGCCAAGGCACCGCAGGTCTACCGGCACGAGCTGGTGAGCCTCGTCTTCGAGCTGCCGTACTGCCGGATCGGCAACGTGGTCGAGGCGGGGCTCGCCGAGCGCCGCGCGGCGTCGCGGCACCTGAAGGCGCTCGTCGAGGTCGGCGTGCTCCAGGAGCTCACCGTCGGCCGAGAGAAGCTGTTCGTGCACCCCAAGCTGTTGCGCCTGCTGACGGGGGACTCGAACGAGTTTGCGTTGTACGGGTGAACCCCCGACCGACGAACGGGAACCACGGTCCGCGTCAGCGCCGGAGGCGGCGCCCGACTGCCAGCGCAACCGTCGCCAACGCGAGCGCGATCCCGGACGGCTCGGGGACCGATTGGACGACGTTGAAGTTAACGGTCCCGGCGCCAGTGGCCCACGTGTTGCCCACGCCGACGCCGTAGATCAAGATCAGCTCGACCAAGGCGTGTGAGGCCGAGACTCGCCACTCTCCGACGGCGCCCGACGCCTGCCACCGCGCCTCGGTCGGGGCCATCCAGTACTTGTCACTACCGGCCGCGCCGATCTGGAAGTCGGTGTAGACGCCGTTGGAAGAGCGGAACCGCGGCGCCGATGAACCCACAACGAACCAGTCGCTGTAGGCCCATGCCGAGAAGCTCGAAACCGCGCCGTCGGGGAGGTCCAGGTACAGCCACGGCGCCGGGCCCCCGACTTCGAAGGTCGTCACGGGATCGGTGCTGCCGTTGGCGCCAACGGTGTAGAGCGCATCGAAAGGCAAGTTGATCGGCGGCGGCAGAATGCCCTGAGCCGAAGCTTGGCCCGCAGTCGCCACCACAACGATCCACGCCGCGAACGATCGAGTCCAGATCATTAGTCTGCTCCACTCTTGGAAGGCTTGGCGAAGACGAGTCCGCGATGTCGCCGCCGTTCGTCAGCCGCCGACACGCGGGGCCTGCACTCTAGTCCAGTCGCGTCGATTCACTCAACCTCCGGATGGAGAAAACGCGATCGCCGAGTCGATTCGGACACCCGCGGGCAATCGCGTTCACCACGCCGTCGCCGAGGGTACCGCGATCGAGTTGTTGATGGTGGCGGCCGGTCGCACGCCCTAAAGTGACGTCGGACCGAAGCCTTTCCGCCGCGTCGCGGAGCTCCACAACCCACGACTTGCTGCCTTGCGCCCACCCACACTCGAAACCCTCGAGCTGACCCTCGCCGCCGCGTCGGACTCCGCCGCGCGGCTCGCCGTACGCATGCCGCCGCTCGCCCCTGGAGCGGTGGTGCGCGGGTCGCTCCGCGGGCCGCGGTCGCGCTGTGCGCGGACGTTGCCGTCGGGCTTCGCACTGCGGACGGTGAGTGAGGCGGACGGCTGGAGCGGACGGTTCGACGTCGTCGAGCCGTGCTACTGGTCTCCTGACTTGCCGATGCTCTACGACCTGACGGTCGAGGTCATGGACAGCGAGAGCACGGTCGAGTCGCACTCGGTGGCGGTCGGCCTGCGGCGGCTCGCGGAGAGCGGGGCGAACCTGCGGCTCGAGGGGCGGCGGATGGTGTTTCGGGGATGGTTCGGGGGGATGGGGGAGGTCGATTGGGAAGGACTACGCCGCGAGCGGCTGGGGCTCGTGGGGGAGCGGTTCGACGACGCCACGCGGCTCGAGGCGGCCGCGTGGGGCGTGCTGCTGCTCGAGACGGCGACCTCGTACTCCACGCCGGCCGAGCCGGCGGTGCTGGCCGCGGCGGGCCTTGTGATCGTCGATGCGGGGGACGCCGCGGCGGTTAAACGGGCGATCGCGTCGGGAAGACCCGTCGTCGCCGTGCGGCGTGACCCGTCGGCGGTCGATGCGGCGTCGGCCCGGCGGGCGTGCGAGCGGCTGCAAGCGAGCCTCGCCCCGCACACGGGCCTCGCTGGATATGTTGTGTAGATGGCCGACGCAGTCAACCCCGCCGACTCAGAGCAACCCATCGACCCCTTCGCGCGCTACGCGAAGCAGGTCCGCTACGCGCCGATCGGCATCGAAGGCCAGCGGCGACTCGCCGCGTCGGGTGTGCTGGTCGTCGGCTGCGGCGCGCTCGGCTCGACGGTCGCCGAGTCGCTCGTCCGCGCGGGGGTCGGCCGCGTGCGGATCGTTGACCGCGACTATGTCGAGCTGTCGAACCTGCAGCGGCAGTCGCTGTTCACCGAGGCCGACGCCGCCGAGGGAACCCCGAAGGCGGTCGCGGCCGAGCGCCGGCTGCGGGCGGTGAACTCTTCGGTCGTCGCCCAAGGGATCGTCGCCGACTTTACGCACCGCAATGCGCGAGAGCTCGCGGACGGCTGCGACCTCTTCGTCGATGGGACCGACAACTTCGAGGCCCGGCTGCTGCTCAACGACCTAGCGCTCGCGACCGGCACGCCGTGGGTCTACGGCGGCGTGATCGGCGCCGAGGGGCGCGTGATGCCGATCGTCCCCGGCAAGACCGCGTGCCTGGCGTGCCTGGTGCCCGACGCCCCTGCGCCGGGGGAGACGCCGACGTGCGACGCGCTGGGGGTGCTCGGCCCGGCGGTGGGGGTCGTCGCGTCGCTCGAAGCGCTCGAGGCGATCAAGCTGCTCGTCGGCGCCGGCGAGTCCGTCGCGCACGGCCTGACGGTGATCGACCTGTGGGCGAACCGGTGGCGCAGCCTGTCGATCAAGCCGACCCCCGGCTGCCGGGCGTGCGGCGAACGCGACTTCGCGTGGCTCGACGGGCGCAGGGCGCACAGCTCGGTGACACTGTGCGGCCGCGGCGCCGTGCAGCTCTCTCCCCCCGAGGGGGCCCCGGCGGTTGACCTGCGGGCGACGCGCGAACGGCTGGCGACGCTGGGGGTTGTTCGCGGCAACGAGTTCCTCGTACGCGTCGATGCCCCACCGCACGGGCTGACGCTGTTCGCCGATGGCCGGGTGATCGTCACGGGGGTCGAGGACGAGTCGCAGGCCCGCGGCGTCGTCGCGCGGCTGCTGGGCTGCTGAGTCTCGAGCGGGCTGCTAGCGGCGCCAGTGGCGCAGCGCATCCGGCACGACCGTTCGTCTCACCCGAGGCTCGCCAAACCGCCGATGAAACCGAGGCGGTGCCCCACCGCTGTGGTGGGAGCGTGCCGACTCGTCGAGCCGCTGAGGGGGCGACGTCGCGATGGCGACAATCGAAGCGACCGCGATGACGGGGCGAGTAACTCGCGTCGGCGCGCACGCCGACGGTGGGGAAGCGCCGCGCGTCGTGCTAGGGCAACGTGAGCTGGGAGGCGACCCGTCGCGACGCCGCAAGGCGGTTGGGCGGATGGGGCCGTGGCAACTGGTGCGTGTGCTCGGCGAAGGAGCATTGACGCGGGTCTACTTGGCTCGGCCGGCCGACGCCGACGGCGCGGCCGCCGCCTACGCCGTGAAGTCGCTCAAGCGCGAGTGGTGGAGCGAGCCCGCCGCGATCGAGGCCCAGCGCCGCGAGGCGTGGGTCGGCACGCGCGTCTCGCACCCAAACCTGGCGCCGGTGCTGTCGTCGCACGTCGCCGCGCCGCCGTTCTACGTCGTGACGCCGTACCTCGCCGGCGAGACGGCGGCGGCGATGCTGGCCGCGGGGAGGCGGCCGCCGATGCCGCTCGGGCTGTGGATCGCGCGGCAGGGCGCCGAGGCGCTCGCGGCGCTCCACGCGGCGACCGGCATGGTGCACGGGGACGTGAAGCCAGCGAACCTGATGGTCGGCCCCGACGGCCACACGACGCTAATCGACACGGGGTTCTGCCAGTCCCCTGAGGAGTCGCGCTCGTGGGCGACCCGCCCGGTGGTCGGGACGCTCCACTACATGGCCCCCGAGCGGTTCACGTCGGCGAGCGTGGCCGACGCGCGGTCGGACCTCTACAGCCTCGGCGTGACGCTCTACGAGCTGCTCGTGGGGCGGCCGCCGCTCGACGCCGACTCGCCCGCGGCGCTGCTCACGATGCACCGCGAGGCGAAGCCGACCTGCCTCCGCACCGCGCGCCCCAACACCCCCAAGAGCGTGGCGTCACTCGTACACCGTATGCTTGCCAAGGACCCGATGCGCCGCCCGGCGACCGCCGCCGAGGTGGCCGGCGAGCTGGTGCGGCTCGAGATCGAGTGCTTCGGGCTGCGCTGACGCGCGCGAGATGATAGATGGCAGAGGTTAGATGATAGAGGCGAGAGGTGAGGGACGGATTGGGGTTCGCGCATCGTGCCAACACCCCCCGCCCCCTTCAGGGGGAGGGGGCGACCCGGGTACCAGCCCGCAGCCCGTTCCGCGAAAGCGCTACGAGGGACCTGGCTGTTCA
>JBOFFC010000166.1:0-29828 GCA_051648405.1 Lacipirellulaceae bacterium | reverse complement strand
GACCGACGGGCCGCCGTGACGCGCACGAGCCCCCGTTCGATTCGCACGGCGAGCTCGGCGCGGCGACGGCGCTCGTGCTCGACGAGCGCCTCGTCGCGGGCGATCCGCTCGCGGGCCTTGGCGAACTGCCCCTCGGCTTCGCGGAGCGAGCGGTCCGGGGGGGCGGCGTCCCCCCCCATCTCCGCGAGCCGCGTCTCTTGCTGCTCGAGTTGCCGTCGCGCGACGTCGAGTCGCTCGGCGAGCGACCGGTGCTGTTGGTCGAGCCGCGTCCACTCGGCGCCGAGCGTGCGCCACTCGGCGACCCCCAGGCTGGTGCGGGCCTCGCGCAGGCGGGCCGACGCGTCGCGGTAGCGCTGCGCCTTGCCGGCCTGTGAGCGGACGCGTTTGAGGCGCCCCTCGACCTCCTCGACGATGTCGGAAAGACGCAGCAGGTTCTGATCGACCCGCTCGAGGCGTTTGGCGGCCTCCTGCTTCTTGAGGCGGAAGCGGCTGATGCCCGCCGCCTCCTCGAACAGCTTCCGCCGTTCGAGCGGCGAGGCTTGCAGGGCCGCATCGACGCGCCCCTGTTCGATGATGCTGTACCCCCCCTCCCCCACGCCGGTGCCGGCCAGCAGCTCGCGGAAGTCGCGGAGCCGCGCCGGGCGACCGTTCACCAGGTACTCGGCTTCGCCGCTGCGGTACACGCGGCGCGTGAAGCGCACCACCGTCTCGTCGAGGTCGAAGAGCCGTCGTCCGCCATCGACCGGCTCGGGGTTGTCGAACTCGAGCGTCACCTCGGCCGAGTTCAGCGGCCTTCGCCCGGCGGCGCCGTTGAAGATGACGTCGGTCATCTCCTTGCCGCGGAGGCTGCTGGGGCGCTGTGAGCCGAGCACCCACTTGATCGCATCGACGACGTTCGACTTGCCCGACCCGTTCGGGCCGACGACGGCAGTCACCCCGGAGGGGAACTCCAGCCGCGTCTTGTCGGCGAAGCTCTTGAAGCCGGCGAGTTCCAGCGACTTGAGCATGGGCTTCCGCGTCGTTCCGTGGGCCGCGGGAGTCGGATCCCCCCCCTGGGGCGGGGCATCGCCCGCGCGCGAAGCTACTTGGGACGCGAGAACAAGTCGGGGAGCGGCGTGCCGACGCGGTACGAGCCGACACCCGGCTCGACAGCGCCGCGTTCGGCGGCATCGACCGGCTCGTCCTTTGCTTCCTTGGAGCCGTCGCCCGCTTGCTCGGCGCGGTCGTAACCGCGCCCGTACTGCGGCAGCGCATCGACGGCGAAGCGCCCTTCGAGCGCGCCGTCGTTCTTGGCTTGTTGCAGCGCCTGGACGACGTCGGGGTAGGCGCCCCCGAGCTCGACGATCGCCCGCACGACCTCATCGACGTCGGTCGAGACGACACGCTTCTCGGTCGCCTGGCCGGTCGCGAAGCGGCTGACGACGACTTCGTCCCCCGTCAGGCCGTTCACGAGGACGTCGCGTCCCGCGTCGAGCACCAGCGGCAGCTTGAATTTTTGTCCCTTGCCGAACATCACGAGCTCGGGCCGGTCGCTGCGCGTGGCGTGGATCATCGTCGGCCCTTCGACGTCGAGCACGTGGTAGCCGAACTGTCCGCCGAGCCGTTCGCCGCGGATCATCGGGTCCTCTTCGTTCATCGCCCAGAGGGCACGGAACGCGCCGTATCGGGTCTCGTTGCTCTGGCTGGCGAGGAGCGACCGCAGCGCTTCGTACGCCGTGACGTCGTCCATCGCCGAGAGGGCGGCGAGGGCGTGGACGCGGAACGCGGGCTCGTCGCGGGCCGACTTCGCCAGCGCCTCGACGCCGGCCGTTTGGTCGAGGTAGGCGAGCGCCTCGGCCGAGTAGAAGCGGACCTCGGCGTCGGGCGCCGCGAGGCCCACCAGCAGCTTCTCGATAGCCGACTCTCCGCCGATGGCCTCGAGCCGCAGGGCGGCGGTCGAAGCGGTCAGCGGGGCGAGCAGTTGCCTCTCGAGCAGGGCTAGGCGGTCCTGCGTCGCCGACGGCGTCTCGCGGACCGCGACGTTCCGCACGACGCGGACGTAGCGCGTGATGTTGTTCTTGTAGCGGTCGTGCAGTTGGAGCTCGATGAACTCGTCGGTCTTCGCCTCGGCGACGCCCACCTTCCGCGCGCCGTCCTTGCGGGTGAAGCGGTCGTTGATCGCCTTGGCGATCGACTGCGACATGCGGACCGAGCGATGGTCCTGGCTGATCACGAGGCCGAGCGGCCGCGACTTGAGCGCGACGCCACCGCCGAGGACCCGGCCACGCGTCGCCATCGCCACGTCGTCCTCGCCGGTCGCCGACGGGTCGACGAGCACGGGCCCCTCGGCGAGGCCCAGCACGCTCCCCTGCCGGATCTGCTGGTCGAGCACCGCGAGCTCGGTCATCCGGGCTTCCATCACCCAGCCGTTGCGGAGGCTCGTCGTCTCGCTGCGGGTTGGGGTTCGGACCTCGACGTCGAAGCGGTCCCCCTTCTGCACACCCGGCGGGAGGAACGCCCGCAACAGCACGATCGCCGTGTCGAGCGACGCGAGGACCTCGTTGGGATTCTCCACGTTGCGGCGGGCCATCTCGTCGAGCAGCGCGGCGCGCTGCGGCGTCCAGGGGGGGTCTTCCCCGGTTCCCGCCAGGCCGGTCGCCAGCGCGACGGCCTCGACCTTTACGTAGTTGAGGCCGTACGGGAACGCGTACTTCGAGACCAGCGGTGTGGTCGTCGAGGGCTCGCCGGCCGTGTCGGAGTCGTTGTCGGCGAGCTCGTCGAGTTTGTCCTCGGCCCCCTTGTCGGACTTCAGGCCCGGCAGGACGGGGAGCGCGCAGCCCGACACCGCGAAGGTCGCGATCGCTAGGCAACACAGCGCACCAGCGGTGTGCCAGCGGGCGGCGGTCCGGGTTTGACGACTCATCCTTGTGCGCTCCGTCGTGAGGGCGCGCTCTCGACCCGTCCGTGGGTCGTGCTTGCCGCGCGCAGGAGGCCTCCTGCGGCGGTGGGCGCGGCGGGAGAATAGGGGGACCCCGGAACCGCCGCAAGGCGGGCCAAGCGGCGCCGGAATGCCATTACGCCGGGTCGTGCCCGCCGCGGGACCAGGGGTGGCACCGGGCGATGCGGTGGAGTGCCCGCCACGAGCCCGCAAGCGGCCCGTGGCGGCGCACGGCGTCGATCGCGTACTGGCTGCACGTTGGCGTGAAGCGGCACGAGGGGCCGAGCAGCGGGCTCAGGATCGCCTGATAGCACCGCACCCCCGCCACCAGCGCAACGATGGCCAGGTCGCGCCCTGCCGCAACGACGAAACGCCAGCAGGGGATCACGGGGCGGGCTCCGGCGGTGGTTGCTGGCGACGCGACAGCTTCCGCTCGAGTCGCTCGGCGAGGGCGGCGAGCGACGGCGCCACCAGCGCCAGCGACGGGACGTCGCGCGAGCGCGGCAGGCAAACCAGGTCGATTGGCGGCAAACTGTGCTGCGACAGTCGAAACGCCTCGCGCAGCACGCGCTTCCAGCGGTTGCGCCGGACGGCGTTGCCCACCTTCCGCGAAACGGCGAGCCCCAGCCGCGCGTGCCGCACTTCGTTGGCGCCCGCGAAGACCAGCAGCACGCCGTCGGCGGCGCTCACGCGGGAGGCGAACACCGCGTCGAACTCGCGCTTCGTCCGCAGCCGCAGGTGCTTCGGGAACCGCAGGTCGGGGCCGGCGTCGTGCTCGTTCGGCTGCGTTGCGCTCGGCTGTGACTCGTTCGACGGGGCGTCGGTTGGCTGGGGTTCTATGAGGGGGCTCCCGGGCTCGTCTTGCCGCTCGACGTTTCGACGGTCGTGTCGGCCGCGTCGCGACCGGGGGCGTCCGCCCCAGTGGGAGCGAAGCGCACCGGCGGCGTGTGTTCGGGGCGCAGTCGCGGGCGTTCGGGGAGCGGCTTGCGGAGGTCACCCCCCCAGCGCCGCGCCCACCGCGCGCCCCACATCGCGAGCCCAACCAGCAGCATCGCCACAAGCACGAGCGCCAACAGGGCCATGGCGAGCGACGCGCGAGTCGGCGGGTCTTCGAGCGGGTTCATGGTTCGTAGCGCGGCGAAGCGCCAGCCGTTGGGGTCACCAGGCGAGCTTCGCGCGGGGGGACTGCGGGTAGCGATCGGAAATCGCGGCGAGCGCCTCGCGGTCGTCGGCGCTCGGGTCCGCGGGGAGCGCGACCTGGACCTCGGCGAACAGGTCCCCCGGTGGTTTTCCCTGCCACTGCACGCCGTGCCCGCGGACGCGAAGCGTCTGGCCGCTGGTGGCGCCGGCGGGGATCGTGAGGGTGATCGTCCCTTTGGGGGTCGGCAGGTCGATCTTTGCGCCGCGCATCGCCTCGGCGATCGTCACGGGGACCGTCACCTCGAGCCGCTCGCCGCGCCGCCGAAACCACGGGTGGGGCGCCACGCGCACGGTGAGCAAAATATCACCCGCCACCGCCCCCCGCGCGCCGGGGTTCCCCTGCCCTCGCAGACGGATCTTGCGACCGTCCTCGATCCCGGCGGGGACCTTTACCTGGATTTCTTCCGGCTTTCCCGAGCCGCGCTCGACCGTTAGCGCGACTTCACCCCCGGCGACGGCCGTCGCGAACGAGACGCTGATCTCGTGGACGATGTCCCCTCCGCGCGTCGCCGGCGCGGGGCGCGGGCGGGCGCCCCCGCCGAACTGCTTGAACAAGTCGGCGAACGCTCCCCCCCCTCCCGACGGCCGCGACGCACCGCCGAACAGGTCCCCAAGGTCGAACTCGAACGCCGCTCCCTCGCCCGACGCCCCCGCGGGACCCGAGCCCCACGTCTGGCCCCCCGGGGGCCAAGCCCCCGCGCCGCGGGACGGGTCGAACGCCGACCCGAAGCGGTCGTACTGCTCACGCTTCTTGGGGTCGTTCAGGACCTCGAAAGCGACCTGCACCTCTTGGAATTTCTGCTTCGCCTTCGGGTTGTCCGGGTTGAGGTCCGGGTGGTGCTTCCGCGCCAGGTCGCGGTACGCCTTGCGGATCTCCTCGTCGGTGGCCTCCCGCGTCACGCCGAGCGTCGCGTAGTAGTCGTTAGCCATACGCGTCGCTACGGAGCGGGGTCCCGAGGGTTCACCCAAGGCGTCAGCCAGGCCCCGGGGCAAGACCGCATTGTATCGACCGAAGGGGCTTTGTGGTGGGGAGCCGCGGGTTACGCTGGGGTGCTCGAGGGGCGGCCGCCGCGTCGCGTGGTGGGGTACGGGATCGAACCGCGGGAAACAGTACGCATGAGGCTCTCCCCTACCCTTTCGATCGTGGTGGCGCTGCTGCTTTTCGGCTTGCTGACGGCCCCCGCCGTCGGTCGGCGGCCGGACGGCGAGTTGCGCGTCGAGGTCGTCGATGCCGACACGCAGCAGCCGATCGCGGCGCGCATGCGCCTGGTCGATCAGCGGGAGCGCGACGTCCCCGCGGCGGGCTGGGGCCTCTCGCGGCTGGGGGACCACTGCTACATCGAGGGAGAGGCGACCCTCGGCCTGCGCGTGGGGGCTTATCGGTTCGCGATCGACGCCGGCCCCGAGTACCGCACGCAGGCCGGTCACTTCGAGATCACGCGGCACGCCAGCGACGAGAAACGTGTCGAGCCCCGCCGGTTCGCCACGCTCGCCGACGAGGGTTGGGTCTGCGCCGACGTGCAGTCCGCCCGACCGGCCGTCGATCGGCCGCTGATCACACGCGTCGAGGCGCTCGCCCACACGCCAACGGTGGCGGTCACTTGGCGCGACGGCGGCTGGGACGCGTTTCCCCGCGGTACCGGGCCCAAGGCGACGCTCGGCTCGAGCGGCCTGTGGCGCGACGAGCGGGGCGTCGTTTGGCTGATCGACCCGACCGACAAGCTTGTAGCAACCGACATCCCGGTGGTGAGTGAGCCCACCGTCGAGTTCCTCAAGCAGGCGCGCGACGCTGGCTGGAAGGTGGTCGCCGCGGCCAGCTCGTTCGAACTTCCGCTGTGGCTGGCTCACGGCGTCGTCGATGGGTTGCTGGTGATCGACGGGGGCGCCGAGTCGCCGTTCCTCGCCGAGGCCGACGAAGCGGGCTACCGCGCGCAGGGGACCGCGTTCCAGGGAAACCAGGGGCGTGGCCGTTGGGGCGAGCACGTCTGGTTCCAGACGCTTGAAGCGGGCTTCGACCTCCCGCCGCTCGCCGGGAGTGGGTCGGGACTCAACGAAGAGCCGATGGGGGTGGGTCGCACGCTCGTCTACACGGGCAAGCCGGGCGAGCGCCGCGCGCCGTGGTGGGAAGCCGTCGCCGGGGGGGGGGTCGTGGTGACGAACGGGCCCCTGCTCCGGCCGCGCGCAGGGGGCGAGCCCCCGGGCGAGGCCTTCCCCCTCGACGGCTCGGGGCGCTGCGAGCTGCTGGTCAGCCTCGACCTGGCGACGCGCGACAAGGTCGAGTACCTAGAGCTGATCCAAAACGGCAAGCGCGCCGCCAACGTGCCGCTCGGGGACTGGGTGAAGGAGGGGGGCCGCTTGCCCGAGGTGGTGTTCCGCGAGCCGGGCTGGCTCGTCGTGCGCGCGGTGACCGAGCGATCGGACCGCTACCAACTGGCCCTCAGCGGGGCGTGGCGCGTTGACAGCGCCGACGGCGCCCCACGGGTCAGTCGCCGCGCTTGCGACTTCTTCGTCACGTGGCTGAACGCCGCCAAGGCTCGGTTCAGTGAGAAGGCCGCCGACGAGTACGCGGTCGCCGCCATCTACTGGCAAGAACGCCGCGACGAAGCGACCGCCGATTGAGGCGCGGCGCCGCGGGATCTCGCACCGTGGGCCTCCGACGTTAGCGTCTTGGTTGAGGGGGCAGCAAGCGAGCGGTAGATTCGGGGTCGCTAGCCTCCGCCAAGCTTCGCCCCCCGGGTCGCCGTCTTGAACAGCCCCGCCCCCGCCGTCGAATGCCCCCCGGCCCTCGAAGCGCCGTTCCCCGACGGCGCCGAAACGCCGGCCGAGCTTTTTCAGCCCGTAAGCCGCGTCGAAGGGCGGATCGAACCGCTGTCTTTCCTCGGCCGCTCGCTGCTGTTCGCCGAGCTCTCGAAGGCGTCGTACCTGTGTCGCACCGAAGCGGGGCGGGTGGCGATGGAGGTCGGCCTCCCCGAGACGCGGTTCTACGACCGCGACGGGGCGCAGGCCTACCTTTTCGGCAACGAGACCGACGCGGTCATCGTCTGCCGCGGGACCGAGCCCCACCAGTGGAACGACATCAAAGCCGACCTCGACGCAAAGACGGCGATCGTCCAGACCGGGGGCCGCGTCCACCGCGGCTTCCAGCGCGAGGTGGACGACCTCTGGCCGCGGCTCGAGCAGGCCCTGGTGAGCAACACGCGCACGCTTTGGTTCGCGGGGCACTCGCTCGGGGGGGCGATGACCGCCATCTGCGCCGGGCGCTGCTTCCTGTCGCACATCGACTCGAATCCCCGCGCCGTCTTCACGTTCGGCTCGCCGCGCGTCGGCGACAGCCGCTTCATCAACCACGTGAAGATGGAGTATTACCGCTGGGTCAACAACAACGACATCGTGACCCGCGTCCCGCCGCGGTGGCTCGGGTACGCCCACGGCGGGGTCGAGGTGTACCTCGACCGCCGCGGCCGAGTGAGCCCGGTGACCGGACTGTGGCGGCAGCGCGACCGCTTCCGCGGGTTCTTCCGCAGCCTCGCGGATTGGAAGTTCGACCACCTCCACGACCACCTGATGACCGAGTACCTCCGCGCGATCCACGGCGCGGTGAAGCTCGAACAGACCGGCGCGCCGCCGCGGCAGCTCGTAAAGGCGCTCGAAAGGGTCGAGCAAAAGGTGCGCAAGCTCGGGCTCGACCCTCCGGCAATGCCACCCGAGGTGGCGCTCGCGGCGGGCTTAGCCCCGGGTCAATGACCCGGGGCGAATCGGGGAACAAGCAAGCCGTGTGCCCGGGACGCCGCCTCCCCCTAGCAGCCTGTTGAAAAACGCCTTCGTGGCGTTTTTCAACCTCGCCAAGCTCGCGGCCGAGCCGCTCGCGGCTCGCGAAACCGCGGCGAAAACGCCGTGGTTTCGACGTCGCCTCCGTGCGACGAAGCAGCCTGTTGGAAAATCAACAGGCTGCTAGCCCCTCCCCCTGAAGGGGGAGGGGGACAAGCGAGCCGTTGCTTCGTTGCTCTCACCCGCGGCGCGGTTTGAAGACCAGCGTCGCCAGCGGTGGGAGCGTGATCTCGATCGAAGCCGGGCGGCCCTGGGCGCCGCGGCCCGTGGCCAGCACGCCGCCGCCGTTCCCCACGTCGCTGCCGCCGAAGTACGTCGAGTCGCTGTTGCTCAGCTCCTCGAACCAGCACGCCTCGGGGACGCCGAGCTTGTAGCCGTGCCGCGGGACGGGGGTGAAGTTGCTGACCGAAACCACGTAGTCGCTGGGGTCCTTCCCGCGGCGCAGGTAGGCGAGCACGCTGTCTTCGTGGTTGTGGCAATCGACCCACTCGAAGCCGTTGTGGTCGAAGTCCAACTGGTGCAGCGAGGGCTCGGCGCGGACCAGGTGGTTGAGGTGCGCGACGTAGTTCTGCATCCCCTGGTGCGCCCCCCACTGCAGCAGGTCCCACTGCAGCGACGTGTTGCAGTCCCACTCGTTCCACTGGCCGAACTCACCCCCCATGAACAGCAGCTTCTTGCCGGGGTGCGTCCACATGTACCCGTACAGCAGGCGTAGGTTGGCGAACTTCTGCCACAGGTCGCCCGGCATCTGGTCGAGCATCGAGCCTTTGCCGTGCACCACCTCGTCGTGCGAGAAGGGCAAGCAAAAGTTCTCGGTGAAGGCGTAGATCAGCGAGAACGTGAGCTCGTCGTGGTGGTACTTGCGGTGGATGGACTCGTGGCGGATGTACCGCAGCGTGTCGTTCATCCACCCCATGTTCCACTTCAGGCTGAAGCCGAGCCCGCCGACGTAGGTCGGTCGCGAGACGCCGCTCCAGGCGGTCGATTCTTCGGCGATCGTCAGCACGCCCGGGTGCTGCAGGTGGACCTGCTCGTTGAACTGCTTGAGGAAGTCGATCGCCTCAAGGTTCTCGCGACCGCCGTACTTGTTGGGGACCCAATCGCCGTCTTCGCGGCTGTAGTCGAGGTACAGCATCGAGGCCACCGCATCGACGCGCAGACCGTCGATGTGGTACTTGTCGAGCCAGAACAGCGCGTTCGTGATCAGGAAGTTGCTGACCTCGTTGCGGCCGTAGTTGAAGATCATCGTCCCCCAGTCGGGGTGCTCGCCTTGGCGCGGGTCCTCGTGCTCGTACAGCGCCGAGCCGTCGAACTGCCGCAGGCCGTGGTCGTCCTTCGGGAAGTGGGCCGGGACCCAGTCGATGATCACGCCGATCCCGTGCTGGTGCAGCAGGTCGATCAGCGCCATCAGTTCTTGGGGCGAGCCGTAGCGGCTTGTGGCGGCGAAGTAGCCGACCGTCTGGTAGCCCCAACTGCCGGTGAACGGGTGCTCGCTGACCGGCATCAGCTCGACGTGAGTGAAGCCCATCCGCTGGCAGTAATCGACCAGCATCGGCGCCATCTCGTTGTAGCTGAGCCACCGCTCGGGGTCGGCCGGGTCGCGGCGCCAACTCCCCAGGTGCAGCTCGTAGATCGAGATCGGTGCGTCGAGCGCGTTGCGCTGCGCACGGCTGGCGACCCACTCGGCGTCGTTCCACTGGTAGCTCGCCAGGTCGCTGACGATGTTCGCCGTCCGCGGCGGGACCTCGGCGGCGAACCCGTAGGGGTCGCACTTCTCCACGACGCGCCCGCCGAGCTGCTTGACCGCGAACTTGTACAGCGTGCCGACCGCCATCCCGGGGACGAACAGCTCCCACACCCCGCTGGGAATCCGCTTGCGCATCGGGTGCGTCTTCTGGCTCCAAGCGTTGAAGTCGCCGACCAGCGAGACCCCTTCGGCGTTGGGCGCCCAAACGGCGAAGTTCACGCCGACCACGCCGTCGATCTCGCGCACGTGGGCGCCGAGCCGCTCGTAGGAGCCCCAGTGGGTCCCCTCGCTCAAGAGGTGGAGGTCGTAGTCCGACAGCAGGGGTTCGAAAGCGTAGGGGTCGTGCATGGTCCGCTGCCCGCCTTGTTCGTCGGAGACCCGGAGGAGGTAGTTGCCGCCCTTAATGCCATTTCGCCCTGAGCCCCCAAGGGCCCCATCTTCAATCGGGCAGATCGCTTCGTACAGCCCCGCGGGGTGAATCCGTCGCATCGCCCGGGAACGCCCCTCGGCCGGGTCGATGACCCACGCCCGATCGGAGTTCGGCAGGAACGCCCGCACGGCCAGCGCCCGACGACCGTTCTCGGTCACCTCGTGGGGGCCGAGCAGGTCGAAGGGGTTCTCGTGCCGGCCCTGTACCAGTGCGCCGATCGCGTCGAGGGTTGCTTGGGTGCGCACGGCGGGGATTTCCAGGACGGTGGGGTGAATCGTAGGGACGCAGCTAGCTGTGGGTAGCGAACGGACGGGGGGGGGCGCGTCGTGTGGCGGTGGGTTTCACCCGGCCATCGCGGCCCGCTGGTCGATCGCACGCTCGGCGAGCCGCACCGTGCGGCGGGCCCGCGGTGTCGGGACGATCACCATCGCCGGCGAGTTCGAGACGCCGTCGAGCGTGGCGCCCGCGGAGCTGCCTTGCGGCGCGGCGGCACGGGCCGCGTCGTTAGCGAGCGTCGCGGCGGTTGGCGCCGCGGTCGTGGCCGGGACCTCGGCGTTCCAATTCCGGCAGCGGACCGTGTGGAAGCGAAGCGCCTGGTCGATCCGGCGCCAGAGGTCGGCGTGTCGGACCGTCACCAAACGGCCGAAGCGCTCCCAACGCCAGTGGTTGTTGCGCCAGTCGGCCAGGCCGCGCTCGATCCCTTTGATGACGAACTCGCTGCGTGTTACGAGGGTCACCTCGCTCGGTTGATCGAGGGCTTCGAGGCCGCGCACAACGGCCAGCAGCTCGAGGCGGTCGTCGCTCGCCCCCGACTCGACGTCGCTCGCGGCGACCGTCCAGGGGTTGTCCGACGAGTGGAGGGCAAACCTCCACGAACGCTCGCCGAGCGACGGGTCGCTCTCGGCAATCAACAGGTAGCGGGGGCGCGTCGCCAGCATGAGACGTGGGGGAGCTCGCGAAGTGTCGTGCGATGGGGCCGTGGCGGCCGGTGAGTACGAGTGCTATCGGCAGACTCTCCGCAGATCCTCCATCTTTCCCGGAAAGCACAGCTTCGCTTGTTGCGCGTCGCGCTGCTCTCGGCGCCCCGACGGACGACGCCCGGCCCACTAGCGTCCGCGGCCGCCGCAGCGCAACGACTTCCGGTTGGGTCCTGCGGCCTGCGCGGATTGCGGGTGGGTGAAATCGAAACATTTCGCCGGCGTTTGCCTGGGAGCGCATGGGCTACGGTTCAGGTATCCCCTGGCGCATGACGCCGCGAGGCTGTCACCGGGCGATTGCCCCACGCTCGGCTTAGACGACCGCAACACCTGGAAGCAGCACCGGCTCGATGGCCGGAGGGGCGCGATATGGACTTGGAACTCGAACTCGTGCGGTCGGGCGCGGTGCCGCCTGAAGCGTTCGTTGAGGCCGTAGCGCGGCAGCGGCACGAGCGCCTGCCGCTCGGGCAGATCGCCATCGAAGAGGGGATTCTCTCGCCCCGCGACACGCTCCACTTGCTGCGGCTCCAGAAACTGTCGCAGCGGCGGTTCGGCGAAGTCGCGATCGAGGAAGGGCTGCTCACCCGCTCGGAAGTGGCCGAGCTCCTGATGCTGCAGAGGGACCGCGAACGCCCGCTCGTCGAGCACCTTGTCGAGCTCGGCGCGATCAACCGCGAGTCGCTCCCCAGCCCCCGCGGCGCGGCCGTCGCGCTGGCGTGAGTCGAGTCTGAGCGCTTCTCGTCAGGCGACCCGGAGCGCCGCCTCGGCGAGCATCGCCGGCAAGTCACGGGCGGCGCGGGCGTCGTCGATCAGCCGCGGGTGGACGAAAACCCGCACGCGCTTCACGTAGTCGTCGAACTGCTCACGGGCGAGCGTCTTCACGACCGGCGAGATCTCCCCGAGCATTCGGTACTCCCCCGTCTTGGGAAACGACACCTGCACGTTGAACTCGACTTCGAGCTCCACGGGGGGGGCGTCGAGCAGCACTTCGTGCGGGGCGACTACGCGGCCCCACGCCTTGCTCACCACGCCGGCGAGCTCCTCGGCGCAGCGCACCAGCCACGGGTAGGGGCGCCTCGCGAGCAAGCGATAGACCTCGGGGTCCTCGAACAGGCTGTACTGGGCCCAGCGCTTGTAGAGCCGGCGCGTCGGGCCGAAGAGGCCGGCCAGCAGGTCGGCCGCGGGGCCGTCGCCCGCCGCCTCGACCAGGGCCTCGACGAAAGGGCCCTCCGCTTTGCGGAACAGTTGGTCGAGGTCTGCGTTGCGGTGGGTCAAGAAAAACGCCCGCTGAAGCATGGCGGTCGCGCCGCGCACCGCGGGGTGCCAGTAGACCTCGCTGAACATCACGTAGCGGGCGAAGACCATCATCTCGGCCGCGGTCTTCCCCTTTTCCGTGATCGCTAGCCCGTCCCCCGCCTCGTTGACGCACAGGCTGCGCACCAGCCGCGCGCGGTCGAAGTTCTGGCCGTACGGCACGCCGGCGTGCAGGCTGTCACGCATCAGGTAGTCGGCCTTGTCGACGTCGATCGGGCCCGACAACAGCGACTTCAGCAGCCTCCCACGGCGGTCGGTGGGCTTGCCCGAAAGGAGCGCCACCACGTCGCGCGGGTTCACCCCCCAGTCGTCGCGCAGCGCGTCGGCGACCTCCCCTTCGAGCAGGAAGCTGTTGGCGAACAGCTCGTGGTCGGGGACCCGCGGCAGGCCCAGGTCCTCGATCGGGTGGCAGAACGGCCAGTGCCCCAGGTCGTGCAGTAGCGCGGCCACCAGCAGCAGCTCGGCGTCTTCGCGCCGCACCAGCGCCGCGAACCGCTCGTCGGTCGCCAGGCTCCGTAGGTACTCGATCGCCGTCCGCAACACGCCCAGCGAGTGCTCGAAACGCGTGTGGTTCGCCGCCGGGTAGACCAGCCCCACGAGGCCCAACTGGCTGATCCGCGACAAGCGGCGGAACTCGTGTGTATCGACGAGCGCCCGCACGCGGGGGGTCATCGGCACGTCAACGCCGGGGGGGATCCGCACGCTCGGCCCGCTGCCGTCGAGCGCCGCGACCTCGGGGAGCTGAAGGAGCGACATAGTGGCTCAAAGGGCAGATGCCATGGTGTACGCCGCGTCGCCCCTCGCCCGTTGAATCGCTCGCTCGTTCACTCCTTGAGCCCCGGGACGGGGGGGAGCTCCATCAACCACCGCAGGCCGCAGGTGACCACGAAGTACATCGAGGACAGTAGGGCCGCCATCGTCGGTTCGAGGTCCAGCGCGGCGAAGGCCGCGAAGGCGCCGACCCCCACGGCGACCGCGCCCGCAAAGCCCATCTGCCAGATCTCGAGGCCCGCGACCCGCCAGTCGGTCTCGCCGACCTGCGAAGCGAGCAGGAAGTAGACCCCCCAGCCGAGGGCGCAGGCGAGGCCGACGATCGAGGCCCGCAGCCACAGGGGGCCGTTGCGGTACGGTTCGAGCTCGGAGTCTCGGAGGAACTGGTAGCCGGCCCAAACGAGCAGCGGCCCCAGCAAGATCGAACCCGACACGAGGGCCGGGTAGTCGTTCGCCGCCGGAGTGCCCTTCAGCAACAACGCTCCGAGCACAGTCAGCAAGGTGACGCCCCCGACTCCGGTGGCGACCAGCGGGTCGAACCTCCCGTCCTTGCGCTTCTCGGTCTTAAGGACCAGCTTCCCTTTGGCGTCGCGCGGGCCGTCCCCCGTCGGGGCGTGGATGACCACCGCCTCTTCGGCCTTGGGGATCGTGATCGGCTTCTTGCACTTAGGGCACGGGCCGGTCTTCCCGCCGTGCTCGTCGGCGACGGTGAAGCGAGCCATGCAGCCCGGGCAAGTTACGTTGATCGCCATCGAAGAAAACCCCGGTTGCTCGCCTACTGCGTAACTTGGTCCCGCCTGCTGCCCACCGCCCACGGCCGACGGCTTCTCTACCAGCCTGTTGAGAAACGCCGTCGTGGCGTTTTTCAACCTCGCCAAGCTCACGGCCGAGCCGCTCGCGGCTCGCGAAACCGCGGCGAAAGCGCCACGGTTTCGACGTCGCCTCCCTGCGACGACGCAGCCTGTCGAAAAATCAACAGGCTGCTACGCCTGCGGGTCGAACTTCTGAAGCTCGTCTTCGTGGATCGTGTGGAAGCCCTTCGCAGCGAGCGTTTCGAGGGCGTGCTCAATGTTATCGACCATCAGCGCCACCGCCGGCCGACCGTTGGGGCGCACCAACAACGGGTAGACCTGCGTGATGTTGATTTCGGCGGCCAGCAGCGCCGTGCAGACCTGCAGGATCGGCTGCGGGGCGTTCGGCAACTCGACCCCGATCAGGTCCGATTCGACCATCGCCAGCCCGGCCCGTTCGAGGATCTCGCGGCCGACCTCGGGGTCGCTCAGAAGGAACCGCACCAGGGCGCACTCGGTCGAGTCACTGATCGTCAGGGCGACGATCCGCACACGGCTCCCCTCAAACCGCCGCACAACCTCCATGAGCTGCCCGACACGGTTCTCGAGGAACACCGTGAACTGGCGGATCGTGGGGTAGTCGCGGCCGTGGGCCGTGATCGAGTCGATTCCGGAGCCTTGACCGATGCTCATCGGCGCCTCGTTCGCCTGGGATAGGGGGGGCCTAGGGCGGGGACGGCAAAGGGCCCGGCGTGGCCGACCCCAATAGCCGTAAAGATAGAATCAGCAACGGCTTGTTGCAACTCGCGGGGTCCGGTACGGTCGGGCAGGCCCCCGCCAAAACGCAAGCCTCTCGGCGCCGATCGGGCCCCACCCCGGTCAGCGCGGCTTGGCGAATCCCTCCTACGCCGCCCCTCCCACCAAGCTCGGCATGACGCGCGAACACGAGTTCGACCTCGAGGTCCGGTACTACGAGACCGACGCCCAAGGGGTCGTTCACCACTCGAACTACTTCCGCTACTTCGAGCTCGCCCGCATCGAGCTGCTCAAGGCGGTCGGGCACAGTTACGCCGACCTCGAAGCGGCCGGCGTGCTGCTGGTGGTCAGCAAGGTGCAGTGCAAGTTCCACTACCCCAGCCGCTACGGCGACACGCTCCGCGTCTGGATCCGGACCGAACGGGCCCGCGGCGCTCGGATCGACCACCGCTACCGCGTCACCGTCGGGGGGCGGCTGATCGCCGAAGGGGAGAGCACGATCGCCTGCATCGACCGCAGCGGCCAGATCCAACGGATCCCCGAGTACCTCGAGGTCAACGACGAACGCCCGACGAGCGCCTAGCCGTATCCTACCCGCCCGCCCGTGGGGATTGTAGTTGTAGGTGCGTGATGGTCTTTCGGGCGTGAGCAAGCCGTTCGCGCGGGGGGTCCGCGGCTTTCCTGGGGAGGGTCACGACGAGGGTGGCGAGAGCGTCCGTAAGGGCAGATGGAGTGGTGTCGCGCCCCCACCCCGGCCGTGCGGGTCGCTGCAGCCGGCCGGCGTCGTCGCGAGCCGCAGCACGCCCGATGGCGAAGTCGATCGCGCGGATTGGCAAATAATCGACATGCGTTTGGCGTCAATCGTCAATCGCATGCGGCTACTATTAAAAATTGCACGCCGCGGGCTCGACTTGCCCTTGTCCCGGATCTCGCCCCTTTTCTCGGACCTGCTGAGTCGGTTGCGTGCGTGCCGTGCAGGTGCGACCCGCTTCCCCCCCACGCCTTTGCCAACGGGCCGATTGTCTCCTTGGAGCGGGGCGGTGGCAGCTTACGCTATCTGCGAATCGCTACTCGCCCTGCACGGCACGGCACGGACACGCCCGAAGGAACGGGTGCCCCGCGCTCCGCTTCTCTTCTGTTTTCTGCTCGCCGCTATCTCTCCGAGGTCACCCTGTGAACCCCCGTCCTGCCGCCGTGTCCCGTCACGTCCTCCACGACCGCGCGTTCACGCTCGTTGAGTTGCTCGTCGTCATCGCCATCATCGGCATCCTGGTCGCGATGTTGTTGCCCGCCGTCCAGGCGGCGCGCGAAGCCGCACGGCGTTCGCAATGCACGAACAACATGCGGCAGCTCGCCCTCGCGTCGCTCAACTACGAGTCGTCGAAGAAGTTCTTTCCGCACGGCACGTACGGGTGGATTTCCCCCAACACGGCGTCGGGGCCCGCCAACCAGAACCGGCGCTGCTGGCTGCACGAGCTGCTGCCGTATCTCGAGGAGAACGTCCTCTCGCAGCAGTTTGAGGAGCACATGAAGACCGGCGCCATGGCCTTCCAGTTCCTTCGTTCCGAGACCGTGATCTCGGCGATGTTGTGCCCCTCGGACGAGCTGCCGGCGAAGATCGTCACCTACCCAGGGGGGTGGAGCGGCAGCCCGACCGACGTGCCCCCGACGCAGGGCTTCCACGGCAACTACGTCGGCTGCACCGGGAGTCAGTTCCTGAACAAGCCTTTGCTGAACGGCACGAACCCGCAGCACACCGGCACGGCCTCGAGCGCCTACCAGGACGGGGTGTACTTCGCGCGCCGGAAAGAGTCGGAGCGTGGCGGGGTCCGGATCGCCGAAGTGACCGACGGGACTTCCAACACGCTCGCCTTCAGCGAGATCAAGCTGGTCGCCGACTCGGCGTCGCCCCCCATCCCCGACATCCGCGGGAGGTACTACAACCCGATTCACGGCGGGGTCTCGTTCACGACGCTCAACCCCCCCAACACGAGCCTCCCCGACCGCATCCCGTTCTGCCAATTCCAGCAGGAGGCGGTCCCGTGCAACTTGGTCGGCACGGACTTCCAGATGTCGGCCCGCAGCTACCACCCTGGCGTCGTCAACGCGGCCCGTGTGGACGGTTCGGTCGAGACGATCACGGACGGGATCGACTTGCTCGTTTACAACGCCCTCGGAAGCCGAAACGGAGACGAAGCCCTCTGATGACCAGGCATTTTTTCAGAAGCAGTCGAAGCAGTCGATGGCTAGGGTTGGCGGCGTCGCTCGTCGTCGCGACCCTCTGCGGCTGCGGTCCCGCTAACGGGAAGTCGGCGATCTCGGGAACCGTCACCTTCGACGGCGAGCCCATCTCGACGGGCTTTGTGACGTTCACCCCCGAGGGGGCCGGTTCGCCGGACGCGGGCCCGATCCACGACGGGAAGTTCTCCCTCAAGGCGGTCCCCGGCAAACACCGCGTCAAGGTCGAGGCGTCGCGCCCCATGGGCGACATCATCCCTTCGATGGGAACGCGACTCCACGAGGAGTACATCCCGGCGCGTTACAATTCGGAAACGACTTTGAGCGGAGAGGTGAAGTCGGGGGAGAACAACGAGTTCGAGTTCAACCTGACGTCGAAGAAGGAATAACGTCGGCGTGGTCCAACGCGGCGCCGACGCGTCTCGCACTCCAACCCTCTCTGGTCCGATGCGGAGACTCTTGTTCCTGGTTGGCGACTTCGTCGAAGACTACGAAGTCATGGTCCCGTTTCAGGCCCTCTCGATGGTGGGCTACGACTGCGTTTCGGTCTGCCCGGGGAAGAAGCCGGGGGACACCGTGGCGACGTCGATCCACGACTTCGAGGGGCAACAGACCTATAGCGAGAAACGCGGCCATAACTTTGCGATCACCGGCGACTTTGCGGCGGTGAACGCCGCCGATTTCGCGGGCCTCGTGATCCCCGGCGGCCGTGCGCCGGAGTACCTGCGAACGAACGAGTCGGTGCTCGACCTGGTGCGGGCCTTCGCTTCGGCCGGCAAGCCGATCGCGGCGATCTGCCACGCGGCCCAGTTGCTGGCGGCGGCGGGGGTCGTCACCGGCAAGCGGATGCAGGCCTACCCCGCCTGCAAGGCCGACGTGCTGCTCGCCGGGGGCGTGTGGGACGAACCCTCCCCGGGTCTCGACAGCGCTTGCGTCGATGGGGCCCTGGTGACCGCGCCGGCGTGGCCCGCCCACCCGGCCTGGTTGCGGGCCTTCGTGGGGGTGCTCGGGGGGACGCTCAGGGCGTGACGCCGTTTGGAGCGGATGGTGGGTTGGCGCCCACCCTGCGAGTCAAGGCGCCGACTCTACGAACCGTGCTGGTGGGTTTTCACCCACCCTAAAAACCAACACGGCCCGGCGCGCGTGGCCGCACGCCGGGCCGTGTGATGGGGAGCGAATCCGTTCGCTCACGACGTTCCCGCGTGCGCCCTCAGGCAGCCATACGCACCGGGTTGGCGTGTTCCTTCACGCCCATCAAGAACTCTTCGAAGATCCGCAGGTCGAGCGCGCTGGCGGTCCCGGCCTCGGGGTGGAACTGCGTCCCCATCGCGAACCAGTCGCCCTCCATGGTCTCGATCGCTTCGATCACTCCGTCCGGGCAGCGGGCGGTGACCTGGAAGCCTTCGGCGAGCTCGTCGATCGCCATGTGGTGCCAACTGTTCACACGCAGCTCGCCGTCGCCGTAGACGCGGTCCATGATCGACCCCGGCGTGAGCTCGAGCGTGTGCCGGTGCGCGGGGTCGAGCGAGTCCCTGTGTGGCAACGCGCTCGGGAGGTCCTCCGGCAGGTGCAGGAACAGGTTGCCCCCCATCGTGACGTTCAGCAACTGCATCCCCAGGCCGATGCCGAACACGGGCATGCGGCGCTCGCAGACCACGCGGGCGAGCGTGCGGTCGAACGTCTCGCGACGCGGGTCGAGCGGCCGGACGGCGGGGTGCAGCATCCAGCCATCGCGGCGCGGGTCGAGGTCGGCGCCCCCGACCAGCAGGACGCCATCGACCAGGTCGAGCGCCTGGTTGAGGTCCTCCTCGTCGGCCAGCGGCGGGAGGATCAGCGGCAGCGCGCCGGCCTCGAGCAAGGCGTCGTAGTAGCCGGCGGGGACGTAGCTCACCGCGGGCTTGTCGCTGGCTGCGCGGCGGAAATCGGCGTTCAGTGCGATGACGGGCTTCGGCATTGGTCTAGCGCTCCCTGCTGACGGCGCCATCGTGGCGCCGAGTGGACGGGTCTGTGCAATCAACGGCCTCGCCGCGAGAAAGCGGGCGCCGTGCGCGCTCGCGCTGTTACACGCAAGCGCCCCAACAACGCGGCCCGCCGGTTCGTTGGCGGGCCGGACCCTACGGGGCGTGTCTACCGGCGCAAAGTCCCTCGCGCCGTTTGTCTTCCCTGACACGCCGGGGTGCTCGTCGCGGGGCGGGGCGAGTCAATCGGCGCCCTCGGGCGCCTCGTGAACCGCCCCGACGGGCGTCGTCTCCCTCGGTTCGGTAGTTGGCGGTCCTTCGCAGACCCCGGGTTGTTGGGCGACCGTCGATCGACGGCCTCGTACGGTGAGCAAGTCACCGGGCGGAAAGATACCGAAGCCGAAGGCTTTCATCGTGCATCGACAAGATTTTGGGAGGCGACACTCCACGCTAGCACAACCAATTGGGCAAGCGGTCGTCCTCGACGCCCCCGAACTCGACCTGCGAAGGGCCAAAACGCAGCCGATCGGCGCCCGCGCGTTGCCGGATCCCCCCCCGCTAGCCCGCCGGCGGGGTGCGGTCCGATCCTTCGGCGGCGGGCCGAGGATTGCATCGCGGTGCGGCGACGTCGCTCGGTTCTCGCGGGGGCGACGGCGGGTCGTCCCCGCGACGCGCGGGGGCTATCCTCAACCTGTATCCGCGGCGCCCCACCTTCCGACTCCCTCCGTTCCCCCCAACGACGCCGTGCGGTTCCGTCGGGTCTGCATCGAAGCGGTCGCCCACGTCCTGCCGGACGAAGTCGTCAGCAGCGACGAGGTCGAGCGCCGTCTAGAGCCGCTGTACCGCCGCCTCCGCCTGCCCGAGGGGCGGCTCGAGCTGATGAGCGGGATCCGCGAGCGGCGGTTCTTCCCGCCGGGAACGCTCCCCGGCGACGTGAGCATCCGCACGGCGGACCTGGCGATCCAGCGGAGCGGCCTGCCCCGCGACGTGTTCGGCGCCTGCCTGCACGGGAGCGTCTGCCGCGACTGCCTCGAGCCGGCCACCGCGTGCCGCGTGCACCACGCCTTGCGTCTGCCGACCGCCTGCATCGCGCACGACGTGTCGAACGCCTGCCTGGGGGTCCTCAGCGGCGTGGACCTCGTCGCGTCGCTGATCGAGGTGGGCCGCATCAAGGCCGGCGTGGTGGTCGGGACCGAAACCGGCCGGACGCTGGTTGAGAACACGATCGCGCAGCTCAACGCCGACCAGTCGCTCACGCGCGAGACGCTCAAGGACTCGATCGCGTCGCTGACGATCGGCTCGGCGAGCGCCGCGGTGGTTCTCTGCGACGAATCGCTCAGCAGCACGGGGCGGAGGCTCGTGGCGTCGTCGGCGCTGGCGCGGACCGAGCACCACACGCTCTGCCGCAGCGAAGGCCTGGTTGAGGTCATGCGGACCGACAGCGAGCGGCTGCTCGAGGCGGGAGTGGCCGCGGGCGCCGAGAACTACACGCGTTTGCTGAGCGAAGCCGCGTGGTCGCCGAGCGACGTGCGGCGGACCGTCTGCCACCAAGTCGGCTCGGCGCACCGTAAACGGATGCTCGGCGCGCTAGGGGTCGATCCGGCCATCGACTACGCGACGTTCGACCGCCTGGGGAACACGGGCGCCGCGGCCCTGCCGGCGTCCCTGTCGATGGCGGCCGAAGAGGGCTTCGTCGGCGCAGGGGACCGCGTGGCGCTGCTGGGGATCGGCTCGGGGGTCAACTGTCTGATGATGGCGGTCGAGTGGGCGTAACGCTCGCCGCGTCGCCTTCCACCCCGGGCTAAAGTAGCGCGATCACGACCCCCACGAGGGCCAGCGCCCCGACACCGAGCCCCGCCCAGACGTACCAGGGGGTCCGCATGTAGGGATTTACGTAGCCGGGGGGGTGGAGCGGGTCGTACTGATCCGCCATCGCCGCACGGCGGGCGATGGGGTCATCGACCTGCTTGGCGTACTCTTCTTCAAAGATCGATTTGGGGCGTTGCGACGTCGTGCTGAGCGACGCCTTGGACCCCGAGCCCGAGGCCTTGCTCGACCCGGGCTTGGCGCCGCTCCCCCCCTTCTTCGATCCCCCCCCGACCTTAGGGCTGCTCTCGTCCGATAGCACACCGGAGGACGAGGCGGCCTTCTTGGCGTTCCGCGAACGGGGGTCGTCCCCCTCGTCTTCGATTGGCGCGAGGCCGATGTCTTCCTCGGTGTCGGAGGTCGCCGAGCTGCGTGCGGGGGGGGTGTTCGACGACGGGAGTGGAGTGGTCCGCATGGCGGCGATGTTTCCACCCAGGCCGCGCCCTTTACCCGACCCCGACGCCGAGCCCGCCGCGCCGACGGAACCGGGTGCGCCCGCTTGGCCGAATCGGCCGAGTCCGCTCCCGAGTCCGCTCCCCATGCCTGTGCCTGAACCCTCGCCCGTCAGCGGCGGCCGGCCGTGAACGGGAACGTAGTCACGCCCGGATAGCCAGTCGGAGAGCAGGTTCGCCACGTCGCCGGCCGTTTGCGGCCGCTCGGCGGGCTTCTTCGCCATCATCCGCGTGCAGATATCGACCAGCGCCAGCGGGCAGTCGTGCCGCTTGTTGAGGATGCTCTCGGGCGACTCGACCTGGTGCTTAAGCAGCCGCTCGCTGATCGACCCCTCGGGGAACGGGGGGCGCCCGACGAGCAAGAAGTACAGCGTGCAGCCGAGGCTGTAGATGTCGGCCCGGGCGTCGGCCGTGTGGCTGTTGAGGGCCTGCTCGGGCGCCAAGTAGTCGGCCGTCCCCAGCACGTTCTCGTCGTTGGCGAGCGTCAGCGACGTCTCGTCGTCGGTCAGCTTCGCGAGGCCCATGTCGAGCAGCTTGATCGTCTTCGTCGAATCGACCAGGCAGTTCGCCGGCTTGATGTCGCGGTGCACGAGGCCCATCTGGTGGGCGTGCTCGAGGCCCCGCGCCACCTGCGCGATGTAGTCGGCGGCGACCTCGTACGGCAGAGGGCCGTCGGCCGCGACCGTCTGGTGCAGGTCGCGCCCCTCGACGTACTCCATGACGATGTAGTGCGTGTCCCCGTCGTTGTCGATGTCGTAGACACGGACGATGTTGGGGTCGTCGAGGCGCGCCGCGGCGCGGGCTTCGAGCTGGAATCGCTGCAAGTAGCTGCGGTCGTTGACGCGCTTCACGGGCAGCACTTTGACCGCCACCCGCCGGCGCATCAGGATGTGCTCGGCGAGGTAGACGTGGCTCATCCCCCCCTTGCCGATCTGGCCGAGCAGCTTGTACTTGCCGAGCTTGAACCCGCGGTGCTTGCCGGCGAGCAGCTTGTCGGCCTGCCAGCGGGTGAGCACGTCGGCGGCGATCAGCAGGTCGGCGAGCTCGACCTGCGACTCGGGGAGCGTCCCGCCGCGCTCGTTGCGCAGGCGATCAAGGACCGAGTCGAGCCGCTCCGGGGGCACGAGCTCGCTCTTGCGCACTAGGTCGAGCAGCTTGTCGGCTTCGCTCGGGGACATCCGCGCCTGAAAGGGGTTCGTTCGTGGCCGCGGGTGCGCAGCCCACAAGCTCATCGCACGGCGAGCCCTCGGCGAGGGTCACACGCGGCAAGTCGCGAAACGTAATGCTGGATCGGGAGGGATCGGCCTCGACGGGCCGTGCGGGCTTGGTTTCGGGTAGTCCGTACGCCTGGTTTCACGCCCCGTCTTGGGGCCCGCCGCCTGAGACGAGCCGTGCGTTGGCTGGCGCCCGCCGCGGCCGCATTCGCCGCAACCGCCGCTAGCTGCACAAGTTAAGGGTATCACTCCCCTCCCAAAACCGCCACTAATTTTCCCGCCGCTTGGTGAGCTAGAACGCCCCATGGCACCCCGTTGGAGGCCGCAAACGCCGCGTGACCCGACCGCTGGGCGCCCGAAATCCGACGTCCGCACTGCGGGAAGTCACCCGTCGCCCCGTTCGACCACGGCGCGGACGATCGCCGCGTCGAAGTAGTTGGTCCGCATCCCCGCATCGACCACCAGCCGCTGGGCGTTGATCCCCGACGAGCGGGGGCTCAGCAGGAAGGCCACGGCGGCGGCCGCCTCCTCGGTCCGCAGAGCCTCGCCCCGCAGGGTCGCCTTCTCGGCGTACAGGTACGAATCGACGTACCCCGGGATGCCGGCCGATGCGCTGGTCTTCAAGAGGCCCGGCGCCACTGCGTTGAACCGCACTTTGCTGGAGCGGCTGAACGACTTGGCGAGGAACACCAGCGACGAGTCGAGGGCCGCCTTGATGGGGGCCATGTAGCCGTAATTCTCGCTCGCCATCTCGGTCGATGAGATCGAGATCGCCACCACCGAGGCGTCGTCCGCCAGCGACGGTTTCAGGGCCCGCGACAGGGCCACCAGCGAGTAGCAACTGATGTCGAAGGTCCGCAAGAACGCCTTCTTTGGCGTCTCGTGGAACGGCTTCGGGCCCGCGGACCGGTTCGCCGGGTCGAGGTCCGCCGGGTCGTAGTCGGCGAAGGCGATCGAGTGGACCATGCCGGCGAGCCGCTGGCCGGTCCGCTCGCAGTCCGCGGCCACGGCGGCGCCGAGCGCCTCGACCTGGGCTTCGTCCTCAACGTCGCAAACGAGCACCGTGGCGTCGCCGACGAGCTTGCGCAGCTCATCGCGGCGTTTCTCGCTGCGCACCGAGTAGACGACCCGGCAGTCGGCCTCGACCAGCAGCCGCGCGACGTGCCACGCGACCGACTTCTTGTTGGCCACGCCGGTCACCAGGACCGTCTTGCCGGCGAGTTGGAGGAAGTCAGAGGGCATGGGGAGTGGGCGGTGGGCAGACGGCAGCGGGCAGTACGATTTCTCCCTCCCCCGTTGGGAGAGGGCTGGGGTGGGGGTGGGGTGGGTACTCGGGGCGCCCCCACCCTAACCCTCCTCCTGGGGGGAGGGGATTTTTTTCCGGGAGGGTCTAAGGGCTCAACCCACTTCCGCGACGGTGCAGGCGAACTCGCAGCGCGCGGCGAGCTTGCCGGTGCGGTCGTTGGTGACTTTGCCCTTCATGTAGTAGGCGTTCGCCAGGCGCTCGGCGAGGTCGACCTCGATCGTGATCGTGTCGCCGGGGCGGACCATCTCGCGGAACTGCGCGTTCCCCAGCCGCGTGGCGACCGGCACGCCGCCGGCGCTCCCCTGCCCCCCCTGGGCCTCGGTCGTGATCTTCGACAGCAGCACGGCGCCCGCTTGCAGGCACGCTTCGCACAGCAGCACGCCGGGGGTGAGCGGGTAGTCGGGGTAGTGCCCGCGGTACCAGAACTCGTCGCCGCTGAACGCCTTGCGGCAGACGATCCGCGCGTCGGACTGTTCGACGACCTCGTCGATCAGCAGGAACGGGTCGCGGTGGGGGATCGCGGCGTGGATCTGTTCTTTGGACATCGGAAGACTTAGCCGCAGATGGACGCGGATGAACGCAGATACGAAAGACTAACGGGGTTTCGCGCCGATCGGGAGCGACCGAACACGGACAGTTTGCTGGGTCACGGACGCGATGGCGCCGCGGTCGAGTTCATTTGCAACGGTGTCGAGCACTCGACGCAGCAACTCCGCCAGAGCATCGCTGCGGAGCCCTTCGACTCGAATGCGAATCACCGACGGGGAGGAAGCGCCGGAGGTCGCCAGCAGCGTGTGGAAGTCGGAATCGAGTGACACCACGACGAGCTCTTGGTCTCGGGCGAACTGCAAGATCGCTTCGTCCGAGGAGGCCGCCATCCCTAGCTCCGCGACATGCTGCGACCTGATCCCCACTTCGACGAGGCACGCTATCGCCCCGCGTGGCAGGCCTTGGTCGAGAAGCAGGTCCATGCCGTCTATCGCAGTTCGACGACCGAGTCGTCGAGGTTCGCCGCGGCGAAGGCTAGCGCCTGCCGGACGTCCTCGTCGTCGAGTTCGGGGTACTCGCGCTTCAGCTCGGACCGGTCGGGGTACAGCGCAACCGCCTCAACGACGCGGCGCACCGTGAGGCGTTGACCGCGGATGCAGGGCTGGCCACCAAGCACCGCCGCGTCGGTGGCGATTCGGTCGAAACTCATGGACGGCTTTCCTCTGCGAGACGAAGGCCTCTATAGCATGGCCGATCGGGGCCCGGCGCGGTAGTCTGGGGGGATGAGCAGCGTCGTCCACATCGACCCGGAAATCCTCGGCGGCACCCCCGTCTTCAAGGGGACCCGCGTGCCGGTTGTGTCGCTGTTCGACCACCTGCGAGGGGACTACACCGTCAACGAGTTCCTCGAGCAGTTCCCGTCGGTGACACCTGAGCAGGCGGACGCCCTTCTCGCCGAAGCACAGGCGAAGGTCCTTGCCGGTATCTCGGCGCCGCCAGCGCGTTGACTACGCGACGAAGAATAGCCGCAGATGGACGCGGATGAACGCAGATTTCATCGGATGGCGTGAAAGCCGAAGGTGTCCCGCTGTTCTTCGGCTTCGTCTGGAGAGAGAAAGCCGAGAACTGTGGCGCTAAGCACTTCCGCGGCCGCAATCAGGTCGCCGACCTCCATGTCAGGCGTGATCGCTGGAAGTCTCTCGGAGGGAGGGCCGCTGGATGAACTGACAAAATCGTCCCGTAGCGACCGGAGTAGCTCGACCACGACGGGCCCAGGTTTGTGGCCAGCTTGAACTGCGAATCTGATCGCCGAGCACAGGCTTTGTAGTTGCATCGACGCAAGGAACAGACCGCTCCTTACGGTTGGCTTAACGCCCGCTCCAACGGCATCTTTCTTATCCGCGTTCATCCGCGTTCATCTGCGGCCAATTCTTCCGTCACCCCGCCACGTCGGCCGCGACCCCGGCCTCAAAACCCGCGGTCGATTGGCTGCCGCCGGTCATCAGGCAGTTGTCCACCTCGTTGGCAACGATCACGCCGTAGTTCATCGCCCCCAGCCAGCCCGACATGATGATCCCCACGCTCCCCGCGTGGAACAGGCCGTGGACCTGCTGCGGCAGGGCGCGGCTCACCGCGAGCCCCTCGAACTTCGTGCCGAAGCTCGCCCCGGCGACGTGGTGCGTGTAGTGGTTGAACGTGCGGGGGGTGCTCGCTTCGACGTGCACCGCGCGGCTGCGCACGTCGGGGACGTACTTGTCGAGCGCGTCGAGCGTCGTCTCGCACAGGTCCTGCTTGCTCGCTTGGTACTCGTCGTCGGGGAGGTCCGACCAGTCCTCCCAGCGGGCGTTCGTGCTGCTGACGATCAGCTTCTGCGGCCGGCCCTCGGGACGGGTCCGTGGGTAGTACATCGAATAGGTGCGGCTGGTGACGTCGCGCGATAGCAGGGCCTCGGTGTTGAACGTCGGCGCGGTGCTGGTGAACAGCAGGTCGCCGGTGGATTCTTCCAGCGGGTCGTCCGGCTTCAGCGCGATGTAGACCTGCGTGCTGCTGTTGTTGATCCGCACCGCACGGGCCTGGTCGATAAAGTCGCGGTCGAACACTTCCTCGCCGCAGAGGCGGAAGATCGTGCTCCGCAGGTTCGAGTTGCTCACCACCGCGTCGCAGGCGATCCGCCGGCCGTTGACCGTGACGCCGGTCACGCGGCCTTGCTCGCATTGGATGCGCTCGCAGTCGCTGCGGATCCGGACGTCGACGCCGCTCTTCTTGAGCTCGACCCCCATTGCGGTGATCAGCTTGTCGGTCCCCCCCTCGAAGGTGAACACCCCCTTCGACATGAAGTTGCTGAAGACGATCCCGTAGCTGATCGCCGGGTCCTCGAGCGTGCTGCCGTTGGCGTAGGTGATCGGCTCCATCAGCAGGCGGATGACGTCCTCGCGCCCGGGGAAGAAGCGGTCGAACAGTTGCCGGGCCGTGGTCCCTTGGTCGTCGTAGAAGTTCATCCCCCGCGCGGTGTCGAAGAACTCATCGACCGTCGCCTTCGGCACGCGGAAGTCGTTGATGAGCTTGCTGGTGAAGTCGTCGCGCGTGAAGTCGGTTCGCAGCGAGAACATCGGGTTCTCGAAGCGGATCCCCGTGAGCTGGACGATCGAGTCGGCGATCTCCTTGCTCCAGTAGCGCCGGCAGCTCTTGACCATCCCGTAGGGGAAGCCGTGCAGCGAGATGTCGAACAGGTGGTGCCCCGGCCGTTTGAACCAGGTGGCGAGCCCGCCGAGCTTGTAGTGCTGCTCGAGCAGCAGGACCGAGCGTCCCTGCCGCGCTAGGATGTTGGCCGAGGTCAGCCCGGCGAGTCCGGCGCCGATGACGACGACGTCGTAGTGGTCCCGGGCGCTGGCGAGGAAGTCTTTGGGCATTGCGGGGGAGTGGGCAGCGGGCGGCAGGCAGAGGGCGACGCCGTAGTCTAGCGGGACGGGGGGGCGTCGGGGAGCGGCTCACTTTTCTCGCGGCACGATCCAGACGGCGACTCCGTCGTTGTCGCGAGTGCGATCAGGCGATTGCGACGACCATCCGCTCGCGTTCCGCGTGACTTGGCAGCGGAGCACGGTCATCAGCTCCAGACCGTTGGTCGCGTCGATCTCGTTCTGACCATCAGCAACCGCGTCCCCGCTGACCTCTCGGCTCCCCTGCTCGTCACCCAGCCAGTCCATGCCGGCCGTGCCGCAAACTCCGCCGCGGGTTATGTGGGGGGTGGCCTCGTTGCGAAACTTGGTGTCCACAACCCACGTACCGGTATCCTCGGATTCGCGCCTCAGCGCTACGGTGATCGTGAACTCGCCGGCGCCCAAGTCGGGAGCGCCACAGTTGTACCCGCACTTCTCGGACCACTCCGACTTCGACATGCCAGGGGCTCTTCCGCGGACCGTACCCACAATCGTCTGGAGGTCGTACTCGACGCCCTTCGGCAGGTGAACTCGCCACTTCCAGGTGTCATTTGCAAGCGTCTCGATCGATTTGACGTAGACCTTGGCCGGGTCGAAGACCGTGAGCTGTCCGGTCTCGTTGCGGAGCTTCAGCACCTGCGCCCGCAGCGGCCCGACTTCGCGCCACAGCATCGCCGTCGTCGGCGAGGTCGCGACGAGCGCCGTCAGCAGCAGCAGGTTCAGCAGCGAGAACCGCGGGCGGAGTCGTGGCGGGGTGGCGTCGATCGCAGCAGCCTACCGCGGGGACGAAAGCGACGCTAAGCGCGAGTCGCGTCGTGTCGATGCTCGTCTGGGAAGCGCCCCTCCGAGTAGCCCGGGCTAAACAACCCGGCCTTAGGACCTCGCCGCCGGTGACCGACGATTTGCCGCGGCGCCGGCTTGCGGCTAGAAGAGGGGGATCAAGAACCTCGTGACGAGAGCAAGGCGCAATGAGACTTAGTCGGGCGGTCTTCGTTCTATCGATCTCACTCTCGACGCTTGCGCAAAGCGAAGCGCCGGTGGGTCAAGCCTCTTGGCCCGAGTTCCGGGGGCCGGGGGGGCAAGGGGTCGTCGCCGAGACCGCGCCCCTTGTTTGGAGCGAGGGCGAGAACGTCGCCTGGCGGACCGCGATCCCCGGCCGCGGGTGGTCGTCTCCCGTCGTCGAGGGGGACCGCGTCTGGATGACGACGGCGATTGAAGAAGCGGCTACTGCCGAAGAAGCCGAGGCGAAGATCCAAGGGGGAACCACCGACGCGGCGCTCGCCAAGCGTCTCTCGCTGCTGGCGGTGTCGGTCGATCGGGTCACCGGAAAGACGGCCGACGAAGTCAAGCTCTTCGAAGTGGACTCTCCGGACGCGATTCACTCGCTCAACAGCTACGCGTCGCCGACGCCGGTCATCGAGGCTGGCCGTCTGTACTGTTGGTTCGGGACCTATGGAACCTGCGCCCTCGACGTTGCTTCCGGTGACGTCCTTTGGCGTAGCCGAGAAGAGCTCGAACACTACGTCGGACCGGGGAGTTCGCCCGTCCTGTGGCGCGACCTGCTGGTCCTCACCTGCGACGGGGCCGACAAGCAGTACGTCACGGCCCTCCGGAAGTCGACTGGCGAGCGGCTGTGGAAGACAGAACGGCCGCCGCTCCGCGCTACCGACCCCGACGTTCGCAAGTCCTATTCGACGCCGCTGGTGATCTCGGTCGCCGGCGAACAACAGCTCGTGGTTCCCGGCGCCGAGTGGCTCGTGGCCTACGACCCCTCGACCGGGAAGGAACTGTGGCGGGTCAACCACGGAAACGGCTTTTCTGTCGTACCGCGCCCGGTCGAGCGAGACGGGGTCCTGTACTACGCGAGCGGCTTCGCGGACGACAAGGTGATCGCCGTCCGCACCGACGGCAAGGGAGACGTGACTGCGACCCACGTTGTCTGGCGTGCGAAGCGGCAGACTCCCCACATGGCGTCCCCTTTGCTGGTTGACCAAACGCTTGTCACGGTCAGTGACCAGGGGATCGGCGTGGGGCTCGACCTGGCGACGGGCAAGCAGCTCTGGAGAAAGCGGATCGGCGGAGGACAGTCCGCCTCACCGATGCTGTCGGCGGGCCGAGTCTACTTCTTCGGGCACGACGGCAAGACGACCGTCCTCGACGCCGCTGCGCCCGAGGGGGCGCCGCTGGCCGTGAACCAGCTCGACGGCCGAATCATGGCGACCCCCGCCGTGGTCGATGGCCAACTGCTGCTGCGGACCGACAAAGCGCTCTACAGCATCGGGCAGCAGTCCCGCTGACGGCGAAACGCCCTTAAGCGGTGCGTTTCCTGGCGGCAAAGGGAACGTCGCCCAGTTGTGGCATCGACGCGTCGTCGAGGGTTCAGCGCATCGACACGACGCGACTCGCAACTGCCCTCTGCCCACTGCCTACTCTTTCAAGCAGTGCAGATTCGCCATCCCGATGCCGCTGACAATGCTGCCGATGATCCCCACGAAGCCTTGGTCGGTGCCGCACACGAACAGGTTCTCGAGGTGCGTCGTGCCGTCGAGCTGCTTCTGCGGCGCGCCGTACACCGCGCCGTTGTCGTGCCCCGTGAAGCGGACGATCGTCTTGGGGGTGAACATGTCGGTGTCGATCA
>JBOFFC010000165.1:0-29262 GCA_051648405.1 Lacipirellulaceae bacterium | reverse complement strand
AGCAGCAAGCGGTGACGAGCACCGCGATCATCGCGACTCGAATCGGGTTCAGCATGGCTCACTCAGCTCCGCGACGCCGGGGCGTCGGTCGAGGGCGTTCGTCCGCGCGCAGGAGCGCACGCGCGGGGCTTGTAAGGCGCCAGCGCCGAGCGGGGCAAGGGCTCTTGGATCGCAAGGTGGCGCCGTCTTCGCTAGCGACGGACCGCGCGGCTCGACTACGCTGAAGCAGAACGGAACGGGCGTTTCCAGGTGTGTACCCGGGGCGCCCCCTCCCCCCAGTTCCCCACGGAAACGCGGCCACCCCCTGAAGGGGGTGGGAGACTGGGTGAGCTCCCCGTGTGAGAACCTCACTGCAACTAGTCGCGGGACGGCGAATGACCCACGAAGGCGCGCACGCCGAAGCCTCGCAGGCCCCGACCCTGGGGCCGTACGTCCTCGGCAAGCAGCTCGGCCGCGGGGGGATGGGGCTCGTCTACGAAGCGACGCACCGCGAGACGGGCCAGCGTGTCGCCATCAAGTCGCTCAGCCCTCAGCTCGCCACCAGCGACGGCTTCCGCGAACGGTTCGACGCCGAGATCGCGTCGCTCGAAACGCTGCGCCACGAGGGGATCGTCCGCCTGTACGGCTACGGCGAAGAGGGGGGGACGCTGTACTACGCGATGGAGCTGGTCGAGGGGCCGAGCCTCGAGGAGGAGCTGCGCCGCGGGAGGCGTTACTCGTGGCGTGAAACCACGCAGATCGCGGTCCAGGTCAGCCGCGCGCTGAAGCACGCCCACGACCACGGCATAGTGCACCGCGACATCAAGCCGGCGAACATCCTGATCGGCCCGCGGGGTCAGGCGAAGCTCGCCGACTTCGGCATTGCGCGGCTGTTCGGCGCCACGGGGGTGACGATCGCCGGGGGGGTGCTGGGGACGGCCGACTACATGTCGCCGGAGCAGGCGGCGGGCAAACCGGTGACGGCGCGCTGCGACCAGTACAGCCTCGGGGGGGTGATCTACGCGCTGCTCGCGGGGCGGCCGCCGTTCCGCGCCGAGTCACTGCCGGCGATGCTGCAGTTGCAGCTCTACGCCGTCGCCGAGCCGCTGCGTCGCTACGCGCCCGACATCCCCGCCGAGCTCGAGCGGATCGTCGCGCAGCTGCTCGACAAGGACCCCGCGGCGCGGTTCCCGAACACGCTGGTCCTTGCGCGCCGTCTCGAGGCGATGCTTCACGCCCTGGCGCGTCCGACGATGGAAGACGACTTCGTCGTCGGCGAGTTCCGCGGCCGGCCGGCGATCGACCCCGACGCGATCGACTCGCGGCTTCTCGACGCCGACCCCGCCGAGACGCGCGAGGCGCCCCCGATCCTCGGCGAATCGATCTCCCTCCCCGGCCTGTCCCAGGCCTCGACCCCGGCGGCGCCGGCCGATCCCGCTACGCCGCAGAACGCGCCGCGCACCGTGCGGTACACGGCGGTGGCGCCCGAGGCCGACGAGTCGATCGGCGGCTGGCGTTCGGCGCTCGGGCCGGCGGTGATCCTCGTGGCGGCGATCGTGGCCCTTTCGGCAGGCGCCTGGTGGTGGACGCGGCCGCTCGACGCCAACGCGCTCCACGCGCGTCTCGCCGAGCGGAATGAGCGGGGCGACACCGACTCCGGGACGCGGGCCGCGTTCGCCGAGTTCTTCGAGCGGTTCCCGAACGATCCCCGGATCGACGAGGTGCGGCAGTGGAGCGACGAGGTGGCGACGCGCTCGCTCGAAAAACAGCTTGCCCTCGGGCGGCTCGCCGGTCGGGTCCAAGGCCGGGGGGCGAGCGCCGAGGACCTACTCCACGCCCGGGCGGTCGAGCTGGGCCGCCAGTCGCCGGAACTGGGCGCGAAGGCGTTCGGCGAGCTCGCGACGCTGCTCGCCGCCCCCGCGGCGTCTACCGGTTCGAAGGGAACGGCGCGCGCCCGAAACCTGTACGCCGACCTGGCGCGACGCGAGGCCCAGCGCCTCGCCGCGGCCCACGCGGCCCAGGAGAAGAGGCTCGTCGCGTTCTGCCAGGAGCGCCTCGCCGCGCTGCGAGGGCTCGCCGCCACCAACCCCCAGGCCGCGGCCCGTGGCGCCGCAGCGCTCGAGCGACTCGTGCCTCGGACCGCCGCGACCGCCGCGCTGCTCGACGAAGCGATCCAGCTAGCAGCCGCGAAACGGTCGGCGACCGAGTGACAACGACACTCGGGGACCGGCCTGGAGCGGTGGAGGACCGTGGTCCGCCGAGTCCACGTTGCGCCGGCGAGAAACTTTCGTTGCCCAAGGGCTTACGGCCACTTAGACTCGGTCCAAGACGATCGGCGGAGCCGGTCCACTCGTTCAAACACAGCAGACCCCCACGATGCGCGCCTTCTCTCTCGTAACGCGTGCCCCCCTGCTCCTCGCCCTCGGCGCCCCGGCGGCTCAGGCCGCCGTGACGGCGTCGGGGCCCCTCAGCATCACGGTCAGCGAGCCTGGGAGCCTGACCACCGACCTGTTGATCGGCACGTCGGTCGGCAACGGCAGCGACCCCAACACGGGGAACCCGCAGGCGATCGTCCGCGTGAACGGCGGCTCGTTGCTGCAGTACGACCAAACGTCCGTGGGGCATCAGCCGGGCTACTTCGGCCGGATGTTCGTCACGGGCGCCGGCACGCGGTTCCACCTCGACAGCTCGGGGACGACGATCAACCCGACGCTGGTGGTCGGCGAAGGGGGGTACGGGTACCTAGAGGTGACCGGCGAGGCGTTCCTCGACCTTTCGGACTCGTCGGGCAACATCTTCGTGGGGAGGGACGCCTCGGGGATCGGCGAGCTCGTCGTCAAGGACCTCTTCACGTTCGCGTCGATCGGCGGCGACCTGACGGTCGGCGTCGCCGGCTTGGGGCGGATGTCGATCACGAATGGCGCCATCTTCCGCACCGAGTCGACGACTAGCGACGTCACGCTCGGCGGCGACGCCACCGGCACGGGCTACCTGACGGTCAGCGGCAGCCAGTCGATGCTGGTAATCGGCGACGACCTGGTGGTCGGGGGGACGGGGGTTGGGGTCCTCTCGATCGCCGACGGAGCGATCGTCGATGCCGACCGCTCGGCCTTGAATTCGCAGGGGACGATTGGCGCTCTGGGGCGCATCGAGCTGAGCGGCGGGGCGATGAACGTCACGAACCTCGACGTGAACGGGCTGCTGCGCGGCGACGGGATCGTCCGCGGCGGCATCGACGTGCTCGCCAGCGGGGCGCTCGAGACGCTCCCCAACCAGGTCCTCCGCTTACAAGGGCCGGTGTCGAACGTCGGCGCGATCACGGCGGCCGGGGAGATCGACTTCCTCGGGACGCTCACGAACCCCGGGGGCGCGGCGCCCGGAACGATCGGCCTCGAAGGGGGGACGATCCGCTTGTCGCAGGCGCTCGCCAACGCAGGGGTCATTGCCTCGGCGTCGGGCGCCACCAACGTCCACGGGACCATCGCCAACACGGGTCGGATCGTCGTCGCGACCGACAGCGTTGCTACGTTCCACGACTCGGTCACCACCTCGGGCGGCGGGCAGGTGTCGGTCCTCGCCGGCGGGAACGCGCTCTTCCTCTCGAACGTATCGTTCGTCGGGGCGAGCTCGCTGGCGCTGGGCCTTTCGGACCCCTCCGCCGACCCGTCGGAGGGGGCTAATCTGGCGCAGGTCTCGGCCCAGGGGCCCGTGGCTCTGGCGGGCTCGCTAACGGTCACGGCGCCCGCGGGCTTCGCCCCGGTGCTCGGCCAGAGCTTCCTGCTGATCGACGCCCCCGCGGGGATCACGGGGACGTTCGGGACGGTCACCCTGCCGACCGCGCCGATGGGCTTGCAATTCGACCTCGTCTACTCGGGCAACTCGCTCGTCATGGCGACGGCGATCGATCCCGGGACGGTCTTCTTCCCCGGCGACTTCAATGGCGATGGCCTAGTGAACGCCGCCGACTACACGACTTGGCGCGACGCGCTCGACAGCAACAACCCGCTCGTGGACGGGGCCGGGAACGCCAACGGCGTCGTCGATCAGGCGGACTACGCCGTTTGGGTCGCGAACTACGGCAACGTTGCGCCGAGCTCCGCGACCGCGGTTCCGGAGCCGGGGGCGATCGCTCTGGCGGGCGTTGCTGCGGTGTTCGGCTCGCTAAGCCGCAAGCGGCGGCGCTAAAGTCCACCGCGCGTGCCGGGGCCGGTTGTCGTCGGCGACGCACTGCGGTAGGACCGCGGGGGAATCGCCCCCAATGCCGGACCGCTCGCCATGCCCACCGCTGATCCCGCCCGTTACGCCCGCTCGCAAATAGCCTTCGAGCGCGCCCGGTCGCTGATGCCCGGCGGCGTGAACAGTCCCGCCCGGGCGTTCGGCGCCGTGGGGGGGGAGCCGCTGTTCATCCAGCGTGCAGAGGGCGCCTACCTGTGGGACGTCGATGGCAATCGGCTCATCGACTACATCGGCTCGTGGGGGCCGATGATCCTCGGGCACGCCTACCCGCCGGTCGTCGAGGCACTCGGTCAAGCGATCCGCCGCGGCACGAGCTACGGCGCCCCAACCGAGGGAGAGAGCGAGCTGGCCGAGCTGATCGTTGAGTGCGTCCCCTCGATCGAGCGCGTCCGGCTGGTGAACTCGGGGACCGAGGCGGCGATGAGCGCCCTGCGCCTAGCGCGAGGGGTCACCGGACGCGACGTCGTCGTCAAGTTTGCGGGGAACTACCACGGGCACGTCGATAGCCTGCTGGTGGCGGCCGGCAGCGCGGCGGCGACGCTGGGCGTACCGAACTCGCCGGGGGTCACCCGGGGCGCCGCGGCTGACACCGTGGTGCTGCCGTACAACGACCCGCAGGCGCTCGACGAGGCGATGGGGCGGATCGGCGACCGCGTCGCCGCCGTGGCCTTCGAGCCGGTCTGCGGCAACATGGGGGTGGTGGTCCCCTCGGCCGAGTTCCTCGCGGCGCTGCAGCGGTCGCGGCAGCACGGCGCCATGCTGCTGTGCGACGAAGTGATGACCGGCTTCCGGCTGTCGCTCGGGGGCGCCCAAAAGCTGCTGGGGATCGAGGCCGACCTGACGACCCTCGGCAAGATCGTCGGCGGCGGCCTGCCGGTCGGCGCCTACGGCGGGAGCTCGAAGCTGATGGCGAACGTGCTCCCCGAGGGGAAGGTCTTCCAGGCCGGCACGCTGAGCGGCAACCCCCTGGCGACCGCCGCCGGGGCGACGACAATCCGCGCGCTGCGCGACGACCCGCCGTACGAGCGCCTCGAAGCGCTCAGCGCGCGGCTCGAGAGGGGGCTCCGCGCCGCCGCCGAGTCGGCCGGCGTCCCCCACTCGCTGGCGCGCGTCGGAAGCATGCTGACACTGTTCTTCGGCGAGCGGCCGGTCCGCTCGTGGGCCGACGCGGCGCTCTGCGACACGGGGGCCTTCGGCCGCTTCTTCTGGGGGATGATGGACCGCGGCGTCTACCTGCCGTGCAGCCAGTACGAGGCGCTGTTCGTCTCGGCGGCCCACACCGAGGCGGACATCGACCTGACGATCGCCGCGGCCCAGGAGTCGCTCGCGGGGCCGTGAAGCGAACCGCCACGACGCCAAGAGCGCCAAGGATCGCCATGGGGTAAGGGCACTCCTTTTCAGCCACCAGTTCCTTGTCGCGCTGGTTGGTCGCTCCCTTGAGGGTCGCGCTTCAGCGATCTGTCGCTGCGATTCTTCCGTGGCGATCCTTGGCGCTCTTGGCGTCGTGGCGGTTCGCTTCGTGCGGCTACGTTCCTTGCGCGGCTCGCTTCTCCTCGGCGGCGCTCGTGCGGTAGTACTCGGGGACGAGCGTCAGCGGGTCTTCCGTCTCTCCCGCGAGCCAGCGGGGCCAGGCGAGCCGCGCGACCGCGGCCGCGCTCGGCTCGAGGTCCTGCCACGTGATGGCGGTCGGGGCGCCGGCTGCGTCGTCGAGCGCATCGACGCCGGGCCCTAGGACCGTATCCCCCTGGCGGAGCTCCGCCAGCACCGCGGCGAGCGATAGTCGGCGGGTCGCCTCGGCCACTTGGCCGGCGAACGGCGCCGCGAAGAGCTCGCCCCGCTGCGCGTCGATCAGGGCCCAGCCGCGGGCCGTTGGCTCGGCCTCGCGGGCAAGGGCGGCGAGCGTGTCGATGGCGACGAGGTCGGCTCGCCAGGCGTAGGCCAGGGCCTTGGCGGTCGTCACGCCGACGCGCAGACCCGTGAACGAGCCGGGCCCCGAGGCGACGGCGACGCAGCCAATCGACCCCCGCTCCCACGCCGCGGCTTCGAGCAGCGCGGCGAGCGCCGGGGCGAGCGTCCGGGCGGAGCGCTCGTCCCGCGGCAGCGGGATCGCCGCGACGAGGCGGGGCTCCCCCGGTCCGACCCCTTCGACCGCCGCGACCGACCCAAACCGGCCGGAGGTCTCGATCGCGACCATCCGCCCCGTGCCGCGGGGTTGGTTGGCGCCGGTCGGTGGGAAGGACTCGGGCGGCATGGGTGATTGGCCCTTCCCCGATCCGCTTGACCGCGGCCCGGGGGGGATCTAGTTTCCTTGAGGTTCCGCCGTGTTCGGGCGCCGCGTGGCGACGCCCGATTCCCGCCGCAAACGGCCGTAGTCGGGCGTCGCGCCGCGGAGGTCCCCTCGGGGGGGGGCCGCACGAGTATCGGCACGCGGCAGCTAACCGGAAAGGCGCGAGCCTTGAAGCGGGCGATCATCAGCGACATCCACGGGAACCTGGAAGCGCTCCAGACGGTGCTCGCGCACGTCCGTTCGCAAAACGTGGACGACGTGTTCTGCCTCGGCGACGTGATCGGCTACGGCCCGCGCCCGTGCGAGTGCCTCGACGCGGTGATCGACAACTGCCGCGTCTCGATCCTCGGCAACCACGACCAGGGGGCACTGTTCGACCCCGAGGGGTTCAACAGCAGCGCCGAGCGGGCCATCTTTTGGACCCGCGAGCAACTCGAGAGCTCGCGCGGCGACCGCGACCGGATCGACCAACGCTGGGACTTCCTCGGTGGTTTGCCGCGGCTGCATCGCGACGGGGACTGGCTCTACGTGCACGGGTCACCGCGGAACCCGGTCAACGAGTACGTTTTCCCGGAAGACGTCTACAACCAGAAGAAGATGGAGAAACTCTTCAGCTTGGTGACGCACGGCTGCTTCCAAGGGCACACGCACGTCCCCGGCGTGTTCACCGAGAGCCGCAACTTCATCACCCCCGAAGAGACCGAGTACGTCTACCACGTCACTGACCAGAAGTTCATGGTCAACGTCGGTTCGGTCGGGCAGCCGCGCGACGGCGACCCGCGGGCCTGCTACGTGATCCAGGAGGACAATCGCCTGACGTTCCACCGCATCGACTACGACGTGGACGCGACGGCCGACCTGATCTACAGCATCCCCGAGATCGACAACTTCCTCGGCGACCGCATCAAGCAGGGTCGCTGACGGTGCGTCGGCGGTTGGAACGGGAACCCGGCCTCTCTTTTGCCGGGGCGCTCGGGTAAGTTCAGGGGCTTGCGCCTTTGGTGCGCGCCCCTTCCTCGACCCCCAACGCGATGAATCCCCGCCGTCCCGAACCGGGCGCTCAGTCGTTCGACCAGCGTTTCTTGGTCTTCTTGCTGCTGAGCGTCTCGATCCTGATGCTGTCGCAGGGGTTGCTGGCGCCGCCACGCCCGGCCGCTGACCAAAAGCCAGCCGACGCGATCGCGCAGGCCGAAGGCGACGACGATCTGATCGACGACGGGGCGACCCCCGACGAGGGCGACTCGGAAGGCGTCGCCGCTGCGCCGAACGACCCCGCAGCCCCCCTCAATGACGAGCCAGTCCCCGCTGGGGGGCGGCTAGCGATCGGCTCGCTCGACCCGGCGGGCCCGCACCGCATGCTGGTGACGCTCGACAGCACGGGCGCCGGCATCGAGCGGATCGAGCTTGCGAGCCCGCGGTTCCACGACCCCGACAACCGCGCGGGATACCTCGGCGAGCTCGCCGCGGTCGACGCCCAGGACAGTGCCGACGGTAAGGGGGGGGGCGCGCGCGTGACGGTCGTCGGCCTCGGGACCCCCGCGGCCGAGGGGGGCCTCAAGCCGGGGGACACGATTGTGTCTCTCCAGCGCGTGATGAAGGACCCCGCGAAGTCGCCCGAGCCGACCGAGATCGCCTCGGCCGCCGACCTCCGCGAGGCGCTCGCCACGACCAAGCCGCGGCAGACGATCGCGCTCGGCGTCCTGCGCCCCAACGGCGACACGCCGCCGATCGCGGTGAAGCTCAAGCGACACCCGACGTGCATGGTGCGTCCCGAAGAAGAGAACGTCCTGCTGCACGCCGAAGAGCCGCCGGCCGATTTCGTGTCGCGCCGTTCGCTGGTCGTGCAACTGGTGCAGGTCGGGGAGCTCGGCGCTAAGAGCAAGCGCGTGAAGGTCGCGAACCGCCGGCTCGAGTTCGATCCGTGGGTCGCCGACGCCTCGGACGCCGATTCGGCCACGTTCCGAAAGCGGATCGCCGACTTGGGGATCGAGGTCGTCAAGACGTTCCGCGTCGCGCAGGTCGGCGACGGCAAGGCCGACGACCCGGCCGACCCGTCATACCACATCGACCTCGAAGTGACCGTCCGCAATCTAGCCGGCGACGAGCGCGACGTCGTCTACGAACTAACGGGCCCCAACGGGCTGCCGATCGAGGGCTTTTGGTACACCCAGAAAGTGGGCCGCGGCTGGAGCCCCTACGGCCTGCGTGACGTCGTGGTGCGGTACGCGAACGACCGCTTCTCGCAGTTCTCCTGCGCCGAAGTCGCCTCGGGCTCGGTCGCCCCGATGGGCCAGGAGAAGCCGCTCGCCTACGCGGGGGTCGATGCGCAGTACTTCGCCTCGGTGCTGATCCCGCTGAAAGAGACGCTCACCGACACCAGCTTCAGCGAAATGCGCGTCGCGGTCGCCACCGCGAGCGTGGCCACGCCGCAACTGAGCGTTTCCGAGACCAATCGCCGGGAGAACGCCTCGTTCGTCCTCACCCGCACCCCCGTGTCGATCGCGGCCGGGGGAGAGCTGACCGACCGCTTCCGGTTGTTCGCCGGCCCCAAGCTCCCCAACCTGCTGGCCGCCTACCGCGTGAACGACGACCCCGCGCACGGGCTCGACGGCGTCTTGTATTACGGCTGGTTCGGCCCCGTCGCGCGGCTGATGCTCGGCATCCTGCACACGTTCTACGCGATCGTCGGCAACTACGGCGTGGCGATCGTGATGCTGACGGTCCTCGTGCGGAGCTGCATGTTCCCGCTGAGCCGCAAGCAGGCGCAGAGCATGGTCAAGATGCAGGAGCTGAAGCCCGAGATCGACCGCATCGTCGAGAAGTACAAGACCGATATGCAGAAGCGGAGCCAGGCCCAGCAGGAGCTGTTCCGCAAGCACAACTACAACCCGGCGGCCGGCTGCCTGCCGATGTTTTTGCAGTTGCCGATCTTCCTCGGCCTGTACCGCGCGCTGGCGGTCGATGTCGAGCTGCGCCAGGCGCCCCTCTTCTCCGACGCGATCCGCTTCTGCAGCGACCTGTCGGCGCCCGACATGCTGTTCAACTGGTCGGAGTGGACTCCGCGCTGGTTCGACAACGGTTACAGCATGTTCGCCTTCGGGCCGTACTTCAACCTGCTGCCGCTGGCGACCATCGGGCTGTTCCTGTTGCAGCAGAAGCTGTTCATGCCCCCCCCCACGAACGAGCAGATGAAGCTGCAGCAGTCGATGATGAAGTATATGATGGTCTTCATGGGGCTGATGTTCTTCAAAGTCCCCAGCGGGCTGTGCATTTATTTCATCGCGTCGAGCCTGTGGGGGATCGCCGAGCGGCAACTGCTTCCGAAGGTCACCCCCGCCCCCGGTAACGCGACGGGGACCTCGATGCTTCCGCCGCCGATCACCCCCAAGACGTCCGCCGTCCGCCGCCCGAAGGCGAAGCGGAAGAAGTAGCCCCCGCGGGGCGCGAAGGCCGTGCTCGACACCCAGGACACGATCGTCGCCGTCGCCTCGGCCCGCGGCGCGGCGCCGCGCGGTGTGGTCCGGCTCAGCGGGCCGCGGACCGCGGAGCTGCTCGCCGCCTTAGCGGGGGCCGAGCGCTTCGGCCACAACGGCGCGCGCCTCTCGGCGAACGTCCCGCTGCGCGTGACCCTCGACGGCCACGAGCGGACGCTCCCTTGCGACGTCCTGCTCTGGCCCGACGGCCGCAGTTACACGGGGCAGCCGTCGGCCGAGCTGCACGCGCTCGGCTCGCCCGCGGTGCTCGCGGCGCTGGTCGCCGCGTGCGTGCGGTGCGGCGCGCGGATCGCCGAGCCCGGTGAGTTCACACTCCGCGCGCTCGTAGCCGGGCGGATCGACCTCGTGCAGGCCGAGGGGGTGCTCGCCGTGATCGAGTCGCGGTCGGCGGACGAGCTCGGCGCCGCCCTCGCGCAGCTCGCCGGGGGGCTGTCGAGGCCGCTGGCTGAAGTGCGCGCCGGGCTGCTCGACCTGCTGGTGGACCTCGAGGCGGGCCTCGACTTCGTCGATGAGGAGGGGGTCCGCTTCGTCGAACGGTCGGAGGTCGCCGCGCGGCTACGCTCGGCGCAGGGCGTCGTCGCGCGGGCGCTCGCACAGGCCCGCTCGCGCGGCGACGTCGGCCCCCGGCCGCGCGTCGTGCTGGCGGGCCCCCCGAACGTCGGCAAGAGCAGCCTCTTCAACGCGCTGGTCGAGCGCTTCGGGATCGACCGGCGCACGCCGCGGGCGATCGTCGCCGACCTGCCGGGGGTGACCCGCGACCCCGTCACCGCGCCGCTGCGACTCGGGTCGGTCGAGTGCGAGCTCGTCGACACAGCCGGCGTCGATCCAACCGGCGACGCGTCGCAGCGCCTGGCCGCGGACGTGCTGAAGGGGGCGGCGCTCGTCGTCGAGTGCCGGACTGGCGAGGCAAGCGTCGCATCCCCCCCGCATGCGATCTCGATCCTGACGCGCTGCGACTTCTTCGGGATGGCCGAAGCGACGGCGCTGCTACGAACGAGCGCCACGACGGGCGAAGGGCTCGCCGAGCTGGCCGAGGCGATCGCCCTGCGTGTCGCCGGCGCCGACCGGGCGGACAGCGCCACGAACGCATCCGTCGTCAGCGAGCGCTGCCGCAGCGGCCTCGAACGTGCGGACGAAGCCCTCGGCGCGGCGATCCAAGCGCACGAGGCGGGCTTGGGGGAGGAGCTCGTGTCGATGGAGCTGCGCGCGGCGCTCGACGCGCTCGCGGCGGTCGTCGGCGCGGTCACCAGCGACGAGGTGCTCGGCGAGGTGTTCGCCAGATTCTGCATCGGGAAGTGACCAAGAACTCCCCACCCCCTTCAGGGGGAGCCGATTCTTGCGGGAAGGCGGGGGGGCGGGGGCGCCCCGTGTACCCGGGCCCCCCCTGAAGGGGGAGGGGGACTACCGCGTCACCGCTCGCCTTGCAGGTAAGCCCGCTCGCGGTACGTCCGCGACCACACGACGTACATTGCGGCCGCCACCGCCATCGCGACCGTGAAGAACCAGTAGTAGTCGGCCCCTTCGAGCACGGCTTCGCCTTTCTTGTCGCGGCTCTGGATGTACAGGTTCACAAGCACCGTGAGCCCGTTGCCGGCCGCGACCGACATCCAGTAGAGGCCCGTCACGATCGCCTTCATGGTCGGGGGCGCCTGCGTGTAGGCGAACTCGACCGCCGTGATCGACACCAGGACTTCGGCGGCGGTGAGCACCAGGGTCGCAAGCGCCTGCCAGCCGATGTGGGGAGTGGCGCCGCCGTCGATCGCGGTTTGAGCGAGGGCTGCGATCGCGAAGGCCAGCGGCGCGAGGCACATGCCGAGCCCGATCCGCCGCAGCGGCGAGAGCGGCCAACGGCGCGCGAACCACGGGTAGACCACTAGGGTGAACACGGGGATCAGCAACAGGACCAGGATCGGGTTGAGCGCCTGGGTCTGCGCGGGCTCAAGCGTGAACCCGAGCACGTTGCAGTCCATGTGCTTCGCTTGCTCTACCCACGTTGTTGCCGTTTGGTCGAACAGGCACCAGAACACCGCAAGCAGGCCGAGCAGCGGCAGCAACCGCACGATCGCCGCCAGCCCCTCGCCGGACAAAGCGTCGTTCCAGAAGTGGTCACCCGCCGGCGGGACGTGGACGAAGCGGTTTCGGCCGAGCCAGAACACGAGCGTCGCCAGCGCCATCAGCATCCCCGGCACGCCGAACGCCACTCCGGGGCCGAACTCCTTTAACAACAAGGGGGTCAGCAGCGTTGAGACGAACGCCCCCAAGTTCACGGAGAAGTAGAACCAACTGAAGACCTTCGGGAGCAGGTTCGCGTTGCGCCGGCCGAACTGGTCGCCGAGGTGCGACCAGACGCACGGCTTGATCCCCCCCGAAGCGAGGGCGATCAGGCCCAGGGCGACGAGCAGCGTCGCGCGAGGGTCGAACCCCGTCCACTGCGGCACATCGACGAGCGCCATCGCCACGTGACCCAGGCAGTAGGCGAGCGACAGCCAAAGGATCGTGCGGTACTTGCCCCACCGCCAGTCGCTAAGGATCGCGCCCAGCAGCGGGCAGAGGTAGACCGCCGTGTTGAACGAGTGGACCCAGACTTTCGCCTCGGTCGCGTCCATCGTCGCCGCCACGCCCGACGCGCCCGTGAGGTGCTCGGTAAGGAAGACGTACAGGATCGCCTTCATCCCGTAGAAGCTGAACCGCTCGGCCGCTTCGTTGCCGACGATGTAGGGGACCCCCGGCGGCATCGCGGGGGAGTCGTCGGGCGTGGTGCGGAAGGGCACGGGGAGAGGCGAGAGGTTGGAGGCGAGAGGCGAGGAAGGTGCGAATCGCGACCTGTCATCGCGTCGATGACGCGAATCGGGACGTGTCGTCGCGGAGGCCTTGCAGCGGGTATCGTAGTCGGCAACACGCCAATGACCGACCCCGCCCCGCAAGCCGCCGCCGCGACGCTCCCGAGCGAGTTCCTCGAGCGGCTCGTCGCGCTCGTCGGGCCCGAGGAAGCGTCGCGTGTCGCCGCCACGTTCGGCGCCGACCGCCGCCCCGGGGTGTGGGCCAACCCGCTGCGCGGCGCCACCGACCCCGTGGCCGAGCTCGCCGCGATCGGGGTCACCGGCACGCCCTGCCCCTGGCTACCCGCCTCCTCGGACGGGGGCGCCGCGACGATCGACCCGGCCGACCGCGAGCGCGTCACGCACTCGCCGCTCGTCGATGCGGGGCGACTTTACGTGCAGAACCTCTCCAGCATGCTCGCGCCGCTGGTGCTCGGCGTGCAGGCGGGGGAGCGCGTCCTCGACCTGGCCGCCGCCCCCGGGGGCAAGACGCTCCACCTCGCCGCCGCGCTCTTCGCCGGCAGTGCGGACGGAGCAAGTGACGGCACGCTCGCGGCGGTCGAGCCGGTCGCGTCGCGCCTGCACAAACTCCGCGCGAACCTCGCCCGCTGCGGGGCCGCCGACGTCGTGCGGACCTACGGCCACGACGGCCGCGAGGTCGGCCGCAAGACGCCGGGGCGTTTCGACGCGGTGCTGCTCGACGCCCCTTGCTCGAGCGAGGCGCGGTTCGACCCTCGCTCGCCCGAGTCGCTGGCCTACTGGGGCCCGCGCAAGCTTGCCGAGAGCGCGCGGAAGCAGAAGTCGCTCGTCCGCTCGGCCATCGACGCCCTCCGCCCCGGCGGCCGGCTGCTGTACTGCACCTGTTCGTTCTCCCCCGAAGAGAACGAGCTGGTGATCGCCCACACGCTCAAGCGCACGGCGGGCGCCGTGACCGTCGAGCCGATCGCGATGCCCGCTGGCTTCGCCCCCGAGCGCTGGATGCCGGGCGTCACCGCCTGGCGGGGGAAGGCGCTCCCCGACGAGTGCGCACGCTGTGTCCGCGTGCTGCCGGACGACTACCTAGCGGGGTTCTTCCTGACGCTGCTGCGCAAGGGGTGAGCCCCCGCGGTTTATGCGGCCCCTCCCACGGTATGGCGGATCACCAAACCGGGGGCAAAGCCCGCCGGATCGCTACCCGTCGGGGAAAGGTTCCCCCGGGACGGGGCGTCCAACGGGTGCGGCCGAGACCTGCGAGAGCACGGTCTGCCGACTCCCCTCCCTCCCCTCGCTCGCACTCCAGACCAAGAACGGGTTAAGCCATGTCGCTTCGATTCGTCACAACCCTTACTGGGTTCACCGCCGTAGCCGCGGCCGCGTTCGTAGTTCTTGCTCCCGCGTCGCGGGCTAGCGCTCAAGACGCCTCGGAGACCACCGTGCAGGCCGACGACGGTGCCCCCAGGGGCTTCGCTGTGGTCGAACTGTTCACCTCCGAGGGTTGCAGCAGTTGCCCCCCCGCCGACCGCCTGCTCGCCGAGATTGGCGGTTGGGGAGACCAGAATCACTTGCAGGTTTACCCCTTGTCGTTCCACGTCGATTACTGGAACGACCTCGGCTGGACCGACCCCTTCAGCTCAGGCGATTACTCCGACCGCCAGCGACGTTACGCCGCAACGGCGGGGGAGCGCGGTGTGTACACCCCGCAGATGATCGTCAACGGTCGCGAGGGGTTCGTCGGGTCCGACAAGAAGCGGGCCGCGGCGCGGCTTCAGTCGACGCTCGCCGAGGCGCCGACGGCGGTGCTCGTCGTCGAAGCCTCGTCGATAAGCAACGGCGACGTCGAGGTTTCGTACCGGGCGACCGGCCTCGACGCGGGTGTCGTCGTCAACGTGGCGCTGGTGCAACCGTCGGCCGACCAAGTGGTCGCCAAGGGCGAGAACGGGGGTCGCACGCTGGGGCACGTGAATGTGGTCCGTGCGTTCCGCACCGTCAGCGTCGATCCGTCGGGGGCGGGTGCCGTGTCGCTCCCCCGCCCCACCGACCTAGCCGGCCCGACCGAGGTTGTGGTCTACGCGCAGGAGCCCGCCACGGGGCGGATCATCGCGGCGGCGAAGACGGGGAAGTTGTGAGTGGGCGAAGCCGCTGCGAGTCGAGCGCCGCTGCCCGCGGGCTTCCCCGCCGAGCGCCGGGGCGCCCGGGGGTCGCGCAGTGGCCGCGGGAGGCGCTCCCTGAAGAGTGCGCGCGGTGCGTCCGCGTGCGACCCGACGACTGCCTGGCGGGGTTCTTCTTGGCGCTACTGTGGCAGGAGTGAGCCGGACGCGACCGACGACGCCGAGCGTGGCCGGGGGGAACGTCCCCCCCGGCCACACCGTTGGCGCCGCATGGACGTGGCAAACTCAGTGGTGGTCCCAGTGCCCGTCGCGGTGGAAGTCGTAGTGACCGGGAACGTAGTCGAAGTGGTTGCCGTGCGGTTGCAGGCTCGGGCCGTGCCAGTCGTAGTGGCTCGTGTCGTGCCACACGCTGCGCCCGTGATGGCCATGACCGCCGTACCCGACCACTCGGCGGTGACCGTAGGGGGACCCGTAACCACCGCCGTACCCCGGGTAGCCAACGACGACGCGTCGGCCGTAGGCCGGTGACCGATGGAAGCCGTACCCGTGCCCGTGGGGGTTGCCGACGTCGACATGGACTCGGCCGGAGCTGAAGTGAACGCCTTGGGCGCTCGCCCGCTCGGTTCCCACGACAAAGAACAACGCGGCCGCGGCGGCCGCCGCCAGCAGGTGCTTGGACATCACGATTCGCTCCCGATCTCGAAGACTTGGACGTCGCCGGCAGGGGATCGCGGCGTACGAACAGCTATCGATGCTACTGGTGCGCCAAATCGGCTTGATCGTCGTAATCGTCGATGGATAAGCAGGTTGCGCCGAATCGGCCGCGGCGGGGTGGCCCGGGAAAGAAGTCGCTGCGACACGATATGTGTCACTTTGACTTCGAAGTGGCAGGACCGGGGCTACGCTTGCAGCAGTGGATTCTCGCACCGCAGCGGCGGGAACAACGCGAAGTCGCGGTCCGCGGTCCATAGCATGCTCACGCCGTGCGACAGGCAGATCGCCGCGACCCGCGCGTCGTGAACGCGACCGCCGCCCGTCTTGGCGACCGTCAGCAAGCGAGCAAGGACCTCGAAGTGGTCGGCTCGTTCGCCGATCAGGCGCACCGCGGGCTGCTCTACCCAGGCGGCGATGGCGTCGAGCGCCACGGACGTCGGAGTCGGCAGGACGAATTTCCGCGGGTTCGTGACGGTCGCGAGGAACTCGTGGACGCAGGGCCAGGGGATCGCCCACGCCTCGCCCGTGCCGACCAGCTCCGCGAGGCGCGCGGCCGCCTCGACGTGGAACGGCGACTCCTCGCGGTGGGCGTAGACGAGCACGTTGGTGTCGATCGCGATCAACCGGACGCCCCGGCGGCGCTGTCGTCGGGGTAGGCGTGGTCGCGGATGTTGTCCCAGAAACCCCGTTCTGTCGGATCGACGGGGCCGCCGCCGCGGAACGTCACTGGCCGGTAGGGGGGCGGGGCGACGGCCGAACGCTCGACAACCAGCCGCAACCCTTCCTCCACCAACGACTTAAGCGTGGTGTTCCGCTCGACGGCGACTCGCTTGGCGTCGAGGAAAAGCCCGTCGGCTATATCTACGGTTGTCTTCATATGGGAAACCATACCACGTGGACGGGCACGGAGCCACGCAAGCGGGCAAAACGGAGAGAACCGCGAAGGGCCGCCAAGACGCGCGAACACGGACGATCGGGCCGCGGCGGAGGGGTTAGCCGGACGCCTCGTGCGTCCGGTTGCGTGCGCATCGGGTGGCTGGGGACGGAGCCGTGAGGCGGAGACTCCGCGAGGGGGCAACATCTGCTGGCTTGGGATGCCAACCTGATCACCGCGATGCGACCATTCTACGCGGATCATAGCAGACGCTCCATCGCACCCCTGAAACGAACACGAACGCTGTGATACTCGCCATTGCCCTTGAGAACGGGTTGTTCTCTGCACCAGCGATCGAATCAAAAATCTCGCTGTACGAATCTGTCAGGCCGGCGACCGTGCCTACAGCCTCTTGAACTATTTGCCCCGTCTCCACCAGAAACTCGATGTTCGATTGCGATGTCGCATCGACCTCAAGCAATACGTTGAACCTGTTGTAGAAGTCGAAGCACTCGATATCGGATGACTCAGAGTGCCCTTTCCCACTACTGCCTGGCTCGCAGTAGGTGTACTTTTTATGGCCCGCAAGTTTGGTAGGCTGGCAGAAATTTGACCGCTCGATCACCTCGCGATCCCTGGCAGCACGCCATAACTGCTCGCGCAAATGAAATGCAGGGCTGGCGTAGACAACGATAGCTTTCTCCGCGGCAAGTCGCTCTAGCCGCTCGAGCGCCGCCTGCTGGTGACCTGCGAGCGTGTACCTGTAGTACGGCCTGAGCCACTCCTGCCATTCGCTAGCGCGATCACTTTCAAAGTAGTCTGGTCTCTTGTGCTGGACGAACACGTTGAAGCGGAACGACGGAAACGCATCGACCAAATCTTCCAGCTCCCTCCACCATTCCTGGAGGAGAGCTACGCCAGTCCATCGGGGATTCTGCCACCACGGCGCGAGCCCCGGCCATGGTGCACCGACCATTCTCCAGAAGAGCGGGTTCGCCGTGTATATTGCTGCGTCAAATCCGAGTACGTTCTCGAGGACTTGACCCGGGACATACGGCAGCATTGTTCGAAAAGAAAGAAGCGGTTTACGAGCCAACAGCTCGTTGTTCAAACACTCTTCGTATTGCTTCTCCTCGAAAGCGCACCTCATGCTTCATCCCTAGCGGCATTCGCTTCAGCAACTCGGCAACAACGCTCGGACTCCCCCGGTCGCTCCCTCGACGGTCGCGGCTCCGTGAGCGAACGCCTTCGGCGTTCCGTTCCCGCTCGCCTCTCGCCTCTAACCTCGCGCCTCTCCGGCGTCAGGCATGCTCCGCCGCCAGCGTGACCGAGCTCGGCACGGTCAACTCGACCTGCACGTCGCGCTCGCCACGCAGCAGTTCGGCGACTTCGCGGATGTTGGCGGCAACTTCGTCGAGGGTTCGCCCCTGCGTATGCACACTCTCGTCCTCGACGGCGTGTGCTGCGAGCCAACCGTCCTCCGCCTGCTCGACGACGACGTGGTAGGACTTCATGTGATCTCCTGTTCGAACGCTGACCAGTCGAAGGCGAGGTTCTTCGCAATCCGCCGAGTAGTGTGGCGGTTGAGTTCCGAGTGCCGAGGCACCGACTCGCGCTGTCCAGCCTCATTCCCCACGATTGTATGCTGGCCACCCTCACGGATCACGACGAATCCGCGCTTCGCAAGCGCTCGCATCACCTTCTGCCGTTGGTAGCTCATGAAGTGGCCTCAAGGGGGGGGCTGAACTGGGGAATCACTGGGCGTCGCTCCCTGGTCGCTCCCTCGACGGTCGCGGCTCCGTGAGCGAACGCCTTCGGCGTTCCCACGTCCCTCGCCTCTCGCCTCCAACCTCTCGCCTCCGCGTCACCCCATGTGCTTCACGATCGCTGCGCCGAACTCGCTGCACTTCAGCAGCTTCGCCCCTTCCATCAGACGCTCGAAGTCGTAGGTCACCGTCTTGGCGCCGATCGCGCCGTTGAGGCCCTTCAGGATTAGGTCCGCCGCCTCGGTCCAGCCGAGGTAACGCAGCATCATCTCGCCCGAGAGGATGACCGAGCCCGGGTTCACCTTGTCCTGGCCGGCGTACTTGGGGGCCGTGCCGTGGGTGGCTTCGAAGATCGCGTGGCCGGTCTGGTAGTTGATGTTCCCCCCCGGGGCGATGCCGATGCCGCCGACGCAGGCGGCGAGGGCGTCGGAGATGTAGTCGCCGTTGAGGTTCAGCGTGGCGACCACGTCGTAGTCGGCCGGGCGGGTGAGGATCTGCTGCAAGAACGCGTCGGCGATCGCGTCCTTGACGACGACGTCCTGATTGGCGCCGTGCGTCCCCTTCTTGATGACGCGCCACGGCCCTCCGTCGAGCAGCTCGGCGCCGTAGGCATTGGTCGCCAGGTCGTAACCCCAGTCACGGAAGCCCCCCTCGGTGAACTTCATGATGTTCCCCTTGTGGACAAGGGTCACGCTCGCGCGGTCGTTGGCGACGGCGTAGTCGATCGCGGCGCGGACCAGGCGCTCGGTCCCCTCCTTGCTGACGGGCTTCACGCCGTAGCTGGTGCTCTCGGGGAAGCGGACCTTCTTGAAGGGGCCCGGGAACGCCTCGGCGAGCAGCTTGCCAAACTTGGCGCCGTCTTCGGTGCCGGCCTGGAACTCGATCCCCGCGTAGATGTCCTCGGTGTTCTCGCGGAAGATCACCATGTCGGTGAGCTCCGGCTGCTTCACGGGCGAGGGGACGCCGGTGAAGTACTGCACGGGTCGCAGGCAGACGTACAGGTCGAGGATCTGGCGCAGGGCGACGTTCAGTGAGCGGATGCCGCCGCCGACCGGCGTGGTGAGCGGGCCCTTGATGCCGACCAGGTAGGTGCGGAAGGCTTCGAGCGTCGCCTCGGGGAGCCACTCGCCCGTTTGGTTGAAGGCCTTCTCGCCGGCGAGGACTTCCTTCCAGACCAGCTTGCGCTCGCCGCCGTAGGCCTTCTCGACCGCGGCGTCGAAGACCAGTTGGCTGGCGCGCCAGATGTCGGGGCCGGTCCCGTCCCCCTCAATGAAGGGCACGATCGGCTCGGCCGGCACGTTGAGCTTGCCGGCGGTCATCGTGATCGGGGCGGCGGCCATCAAGGGGCTCCTGGGTCGCGGGGGATCGGTGTCGGAAGGGTTTTGCGAAGGGGTGGATTCTCGGCAGCCCCGCGCGAGGGGTCAACGGGCGGCGCCTGGCGGCGGAGGCGAGAGGTTAGAGGCGAGAGGTGAGGGACTGATCCGCATCGCGATCGGACGGAGCAAGCTGGCGAACGACGAAGCTTCCCCCTCCTCCTTACGGGAGAGGCCGCTGTCTTCGGAGAGAACGCGCCGCGGGCACCAGGACTCGCCCCCCGGTGGCCTCTCGCCTCCAACCTCTCGCCTCTTTCCTCTGCCATCTTTCCTTCGCCCACTGCCGCAAAGCGGCTGTTGAATCGGGCCCGGCGGCGGGTGACACTACGGCGTCGCTTCTGTTCCGCACCCCTCGCCTCTTTGGGCCCCGACGATGATGACTGCCGTCCATCCGACCCCCTCGCGCCGCTCGTTCCTTGCCGCCGCCGGGGCCGCGGTCGCCGCCGCCACGCTCCCCCGCTGGTCCGCCGCAGCCGAACCGATCGTGCCGTTCCGGATTTCGCTGGCCGAGTGGTCGCTCCACAAGACGCTGTTCGACAAGAAGCTCGACCACCTCGACTTCCCGAAGGTCGCCCGCGAGGAGTTCGGCATCGACGCCGTCGAGTACGTCACGGCGTTCTTCAACGACAAGGCAAAGGACGCGTCCTACCTGGCCGAGCTCAACAAGCGGTGCGCCGACCACGGGGTCCGCAGCCTGCTGATCATGGTCGATGGCGAGGGGGAGCTTGGCGCCCCGGACGCGGCGGCCCGCACCACGGCGATCGAGAACCACAAGAAGTGGCTCGAGGCGGCCAAGGCGCTCGGCTGCCACTCGATCCGCGTGAACGCCGCTAGCAGCGGCAGCTACGCCGAGCAGCTAGCACTGGCGGCCGACGGCCTGGGGCGGCTCGGCGAGCTGGGGGACCAGTTCGGCCTCAACGTGATTGTGGAGAACCACGGCGGGCTGTCGTCCAACGGCGCCTGGCTGGCCGGTGTCATGCGGCGAGTCGCACGGCCGAATGTCGGCACGCTCCCCGACTTCGGCAACTTCTGCATCAGCGGCCGCGGCACCCCCGAGGCGGTTTGGTACGACCGCTACCAGGGGATGGAGGACCTGATGCCGTTCGCCAAGGCGGTGTCGGCCAAGAGCTACGAGTTCAACGCCGACGGCATCGAAGTCCAGACCGACTTCCCGCGGGTCCTGAAGACGGTGCTCAACCACGGCTACTCGGGCTACGTCGGCATCGAGTGGGAGGGGGAGAACCCCGACGAGTACGAGGGGGTCCGGCTCACGAAGAAGCTGCTCGAGAAGATCCGCGACGAGATCGCCTGATTCGGCCGCGAAACTCGACCGATACGCACGAGCGGCTCGCGACCCCCCCGGTCGCGAGCCGCTTATTTTTTAGGAATCCCTCAAGTCGGCGGGGCCCTGTTGGACTGGACACTTCGTGTCGCGGGAAAACCCGACTGCCTAATTCTTGGGCAGACCCCCGCCGCCCAAGGGACGGGCAGGGGGTGACGCGGAATAGGCGCCGCGGCCGTTTCGCTGTAAGTGCCAGCAGTGCAAGGAGGTTAGGGCCGGCCGTTTGGCGCCCTCCAGAATGCGTCCGACAGCGTGGGGCTGGAGTTGGCCCCGCCCTTCCGCACGCCAGGACGGAGACACGCCCGTGCTTACCGCGACGAACGCGACCCCCTCGACCGCTTCTACCAACGGCCACGCCACCTCGCCCGCCGGAAGCGCCGCTACCGGCGCCGGCAACGCCACCTACCAGCAGCTCCTCACGGTCGCCGACCGGATGTACCGGCAGGACCCCGATTGGGTGACCTTCTTCCGCGAAGTCCTCGGTATCGAGGGCGTGGTTCGGCGGACCCTGCCGAGCTTCGACGACCTCACCGAGTTCGAGAAGTCGGGCGAGTACGCCGAGATCCAGAAGATGCTCGTGCGTCTCCGCGAGAACAAGGCGAGCGCCGACACCGAGAGCGAGCCGACCCGGGTCATTACCGTGCGGCTCCCCAAGAGCATGCACGAGTACCTGCGGACCGAGGCCCACGACCTGCGGACCAGCATGAACAAGCTCTGCATCTCGAAGCTGCTGCAGGTCGTTGACCAGGAGATGGTCCCGGCCGACCAGACCGTGGCGCCGAAGCGCCGCACCAGCCCCGCGCCGGTCGTTGCTAGCGCTGCTCCGACCGAGACGGCCTCGGGCTACAAGCCGGCCTACTGACCGACCCCGCAGGCGTGCGGACAGACGCCGCCCCGGGCGACCCCCACCCCTCGCCCGGGGCGGCGCCGCGCGCACGTCGCGAAATAAACCCACGGCAAACAAGGCCGGAGAGGACCTGTAAGCCGGGTTTTGTCGCCCCCCCTCGCGGGGAGACGGGCGACCATTCTTCTAGGGGAGCGATTGCTCGCCCCCTCCAGCAGCCTACCCGGGGGTCGTAGCGGGCCGAGCCGGCCCTGCCCCCTGCTTGGCCTTGCGCCGGGTGGGGTTTACCTAGCCGGGAGTGTCGCCACCCCCGCTGGTGCGCTCTTACCGCACCGTTTCACCCTTGCCTGTGAGGGGCTGCGCCTCGGGCTGTCGGCCATCGGCCGTCGTCTACTGACAGCCGAAAGCCAAGAGCCGACAGCCCTGGGACGCAGCCCCCCCATCGGCGGTCTGCTTTCTGTTGCACTTTCCCTGGCCTCACGGCCGGTGGGGGTTACCCACCACCCTGCCCTGCGGCGCCCGGACTTTCCTCCCACCGCACGTTGAGTACGGCCGGCGGTCGCCCGGTCCTCTCCGGCAACTTCTAGGATAGCAGGTCGCGAGCCGGGCCGCTGGCGATGCACCTGCAATCGAATCGCACTCGCAAGTACGGGAACCACCACGACGCCAAGAGCGCCAAGGATCGCGACGGCAGAAGAGAAGGAAGAAGAATGGCCGCGGATGAACGCAGATGCTCGCAGACACGGACGAACAGGGAACGGACGAAGGCTGAACGTCCTCCATCCGCGTTGATCTGCGTGCATCGGCGGCTGTTCTTTTCGCGTCTCCGCGTCCTTGGCGCTCGTGGCGTCGTGGCGGTTCCCGTTGCCGTCGGTCGCTCGCTAGACGGTCACGGAGCTGCGCCCGCGCGCACGGCGGATGACCGAATGCGGTACGCTGCGGGAGTGCTGCTTGCCCCCGCCCTCTCGATAAGGTCGATGTCGATGGCCGACGAGAGAACGCGACCGCCGGACGGGGGACGCGGGGAGCGGGGCATGGTGGCGATCGCCGCGCTCGCGGCCGCCGGGATAGCGCTCCACCTACTGCTGCGATACGGCCTGCGCTCGCCGGACCCTTGGCCCGACGCCCCGCTGTGGGCCGTCTTGGTGTTGGGGGGCATCCCGCTGCTGTACGGGCTGGGGCTCAAGCTCGCGCGGCTCGACTTCGGGTCGGACCTGCTCGCGGGCATCTCGATCGTGACCGCGACGCTCCTCGGGGAGCATCTCGCGGGGGCGTTGGTGGTGCTGATGCTATCCGGGGGCGAGGCGCTCGAAGCGTACGCGCTCGGCAGCGCCTCGTCGGTCCTCAGGGCGCTGGCGCAGCGGATGCCGTCGGTCGCCCACCGCAACGAGAGTGGTTCGCTGCGCGACGTCCCGCTGAGCGACGTGGCGGTCGGCGACACGCTGGTCGTCTTCCCGCACGAGGCCTGCCCCGTCGATGGGGTGGTCTCGGAAGGGCGTGGGGCGATGGACGAGTCGTTCCTCACCGGCGAGCCGTTCCGCATGGCGAAGGCGCCGGGGTCGGAGGTGATCTCCGGCGCGGTCAACGGCGACGCGGCGCTGACGATCCGCGCAACGCGCCCGGCGGCCGACTCACGCTACGCCAAGATCATGCGCGTCATGCACACGGCCGAAGAGAACCGCCCGCGGATGCGGCGACTCGGCGACACGCTGGGCGCCTACTACACGCCGCTCGCCGTGCTTATCGCGCTGGCCGCGTGGGCGGTCAGCGGCGAGTCGACGCGCTTCTTGGCGGTGCTGGTGGTCGCGACCCCCTGCCCGCTGTTGATCGCGATCCCGATCGCCATCATCGGCGCGATCTCGCTGTGCGCGCGGCGCGGGATCGTCGTCAAGAACCCGGCGGTGCTCGAGACGATCGCCACCTGCCGGACAGCGATCTTCGATAAAACGGGGACGCTCACCTACGGTCGCCCCCGCCTGACCGAGCAGGTGATGGCGCCCGGGGCCGACGCCAACCGCGTGCTGGCGCTGGTGGCCAGCCTCGAGCGCTACTCGAAGCACCCGCTCGCCGTCGCCGTGCTGGCGGCGGGCGAGGCCGCCGGCCTTCCACTGCAGGACGTCGCCGAAATCAGCGAGCCCCCCGGCGAGGGGGTCCGCGGCGTGGTCGGTGGGCGCGCCGTGCGGATCGCCAGCCGCGGTGCGCTGGCCAAGAACCCGGTCGAGGGCGCCGAGTCGATGCCAGCCCACGCCGGGGGACTGGAGTGCTTCGTGGTCATCGACGGACGGTACGCGGCGGCCTACCGCTTCCGCGACGAGCCGCGGGCCGAGGGGGCGTCGTTCATCCGCCACTTGAACCCGCGCCACGACTTCGACCGGGTGATGATCGTCTCCGGTGACCGGGAGTCGGAGGTCCGGTACCTGGCCGAGCAGCTGGGCATCGACGAGGTCCACGCCGAGAAGACGCCCGAAGAAAAGGTGGTGATCGTCCGCGCCGAGACGGCCAAGGCCCGTACTCTGTACGTCGGTGACGGGATCAACGACGCCCCCGCGCTGATGTCCGCGACCGTCGGCGTCGCGATCGGCCAACACAGCGACATCACGACCGAATCGGCGGGGGTTGTCATCATGGACAGCTCCCTGGAGAAGGTCGATGAGTTCATGCACATTAGCGGGAGGATGCGGAGGATCGCGCTGGAGAGCGCCGTCGGCGGGATGGCGCTGAGCGTGGTCGGGATGGGGGTGGCGAGTTTCGGGCTGCTGTCACCCGTCGCCGGCGCGGTCGGTCAAGAGCTGATCGACGTGCTCGCCATCTTCAACGCGCTGCGGGCCGCGATCCCGCCGCGCGAGCTGACCGACTTCGCGCCGCCGTCCGCCGTCAACGCGCCAACGGCGCACTAGTACGACCACGTCGTCGATGCGGCCACACCCAACCGATCGGAACCAGCGATGCCCCAGCTCGGCGCCCACATGTCGATCGCCGGCGGGGCGTACAAGGCGGTCGAGGCGGCGCACGCGGCGGGGTGCGACTGCGTGCAGCTCTTCACGAAGAACAACAACCAGTGGAACGCCAAGCCGCTCGAACCCGCGCACGTCGCCGCGTTCCGCGAAGCGCTCGGGCGGCTCGGGATCTCGCAGCCGATCGCGCACGACTCGTACTTGATAAACCTCGGCTCGCCCGACGACGCGCTGTGGGAGAAGTCGGTCGCGGCGCTCGTTGTGGAGCTCGAGCGCGCGGCGCTCCTCGGCATTCCTTATGTGGTCGCCCACCCGGGGGCCTTCACCACCAGCAGCGAGGAAGCAGGCCTGGCGCGGATCGCCGCCGGGCTCGACGAAGTCCACCGCCGCCTGCCGAAGGCGACCGCGCAGGTGCTGCTCGAGAACACGGCGGGGCAGGGGTCAAACCTCGGCTGGCGCTTCGAGCATCTGGGGGCGATCGTGGCGCAAGTCGCCGAGCCCGAGCGGCTCGGCGTGTGCATCGACACGTGCCACGCCTTTGCCGCGGGCTACGCGATGGAGACGCGGGCCGAGTACGAGGCGACGGTCGATGCGCTGGACCGCGCAGTGGGCGTCGGGCGCGTCAAGGCGCTGCACCTCAACGACAGCGTGAAGCCGCTCGGCTCGCGCGTCGATCGCCACGCGGCCATCGGCGGAGGCCAGATGGGCCTCGAGCCGTTCCGCCACCTGATGAACGACCGGCGCTTCGCCGACACGCCGATGTACCTCGAAACGCCCAAGGGCCAGCAGGAGGGTGAGGACCTCGACGTGGTCAACCTCCGCGTCCTGCGTGGGCTCGAAGCTTGACAGGATTACAGGATGTAGGAAGGGATCGACAGGATTTCGTCGTCGTCGCTTTTCCTGTAGATCGCGTCCTTCATCCTGTAATCCTGTCAAGCTTCCGTAAGTCAGTCGCGGGAAGGGATCGGCCGCCCGTGCGGGTCGAGCGGCGCGTCGCCGAGCGTCGAGCGAAGGTCCGCTTCGAGCGCCGGATCGACGAAGTGCTCGACCAAGTCGGCCGCGGCGTGGACGTGATCGCTCGGCAAGCCGACCGTCTCGACGAGGTACGCCTCCCACAGCCGGTGCGAGCGCACCAGGCGCTCGGCAGCCACGCGCCCTTCGTCCGTCAGCCGCAGGCCTTCGGGGGTGCGGTGGACGCTCCCCCGCTGGGCGAGCCGCCAGAGCGCCCAGTTCGTCGAAAACCCGGAGCCGACCGCCGCGAGCACGTCGGCGACCGGCAGGGGCGCGCTACCCCCATGCTCTTCGTGCCGATAGACGAGGCCCACGATGTCGTCGCGCCGGACCCGCTGCGCGAGGCGGAACGCATCGACGAGTTTCGCGACGACGCCGCTCGAAGGGGACACCAGCGCGGCGATCGCGTAGACCACCCCGGCGAGCGACGCGATGGCGCCGGCCGGCGAGACGTCGAACCAGACGGCGAGCGCGTAGCCGCCGACGGCCGTCGTCGCCGCGATCAGCGCCGCGAGCGCGGTCATCGGCGCCAGGCGGTGCGACAAGAGCTGCGCGGTCGCCGCCGGGGTGATCATCATCGCCACGACCAGGATCGCCCCGACCGCTTCGATCGCGACGGCCGCCGTCACGGCGACGAGCGCCATCAGCAGGTAGTGGACCGCGCCCGCCGAGTAGCCCATCGTGGTCGCCAGCGCCGAGTCGAACGCGCAAAGCTTGAGCTCCTTCCAGAGCGCGGCGTAGACCCCCAGCACGAGCCCCAGGGCGGCGAGCGCCGACCAGAGCGCGCGGGGCGCCTCGACGCCGGCGAACGACACCGTGTCGAGCGCCGCGTGCAACAGGGACCCCTCGTAGACGCAGGCGACGTCGAAGTGCGCGCCGTCGAGCCGCTGCTTCACGAGCACCACCCCCAGCGCGAACATCGCCGTGTAGGCGATCCCCAAGGCCGCGTCGGCCCCCACCCCGCCGCGACGGCGCAGCGTCTCGGCCGCGAAGGCCGTAACCAGCCCCGACCCCACGGCGCCGGCGAGCATCGGCCCAGGGGCGAGGCTCCCCGTGGCGAGGAACGCCACCGCGATCCCCGGCAGCACCGCGTGCGAGAGGGCGTCCCCCAGCATGCTCTGGCGCCGGACGACGAGCATCGAGCCGACGAGCGCACAGGCGACGCTCGCGACGGCTGCCACCGCGGCGGCGCGGAAGTCGATCGAGCTCACTAAGTCCAACAGCGACACGGGTCAGGCCCCCAACTCGTGGGGAGAAGCGGGGACCCCGTCGCCGCGCGCGACGAGCTCGGCTTCGAGCCGATCGACGAGCTCCGGGGGCAGCAGGTGCTCGACGTCGTCGGCGTCGCGATCGACGTGATCGACCGCGATCGACGCGTAGCGAACCAGGTAGAGCTCCCACAGCCGGTGGGTGCGGGTCACACGCCGCGCGTCGGCGAGGCCGCGCGCCGTCAGGCGCACGCCCCCCGCCGAGCGATCGACGAACCCGTCGCGCTCTGCCGCCGCGATCGTCGGCTGCGCGACGGAAGGAGGGTCGCCGTAGCGCGCACCGAGCTCGGTGTCGCTGACGACGCGATCGGCGGGACCGTGCGCTTCGGTCGCCTCGTAGAGGCCACGCAGCAGGTGCTCGCGCCGCACGCGCCGCCGCAGCCGCCCTTGCCGGACACCCGCCGCAACGAGCCCCCGCTGCGGAGCGAAGCAGAGGCTGAGCACGAACAGGACCGCGGCGGTGAGGACGATCGTCGGCCCCGGCGGAGGCAACGAAGGGCCGCGGAGCACCGCAGGAAGGGCGTGCGCGAAAGCCGGGCTCGCGACCAGCACCCCGAGCCCCCCGGCGAGCGCACCGAACAGACCCGCGAGTGCGACGAGCCGCGACAGCCGGTCGGTCCAGTACCGCGCGGTGGCCGCCGGGAAGATCAGCATCGCCGCGATCAGCACCACGCCGCACACCGGCAGGCCGAGGACCACGACCGCTGCGACCGAGGCCATCACGGCGAAGTCGAGCCACACGACGGGCCAGCCCTGCGCGCGGGCGAAGCCTTCGTCGAAGGCGAACAGCTTGAGCTCCTTGTGCAGCAGGACCACGGCGACGAGCGCGACCAGCGCCGCGACCGCGAGCTGACCGATGTCGCGCGAGGTGAGGCTCGCCACCTCGCCGAAGAGGTAGCTGTCGAGACCCGCTTGCGCGCCCCCCCCCGACTTCTGGATCACCGACAGCAGCAGCACGCCGGCGCCGAAGAACGTGCTCAACACGACGCCTAGCGCCGCGTCCTCGCGGGTGCGCGTCCAGCGGCGGATTTGCGCGACGCAGAACACGCTGGCGAGGCCGGTGGCGAGCGCCCCCAGCGCCAGCGGGCCCGCCTCGCGCACGCCGGCCACCAGGAACGCGAGGCAAACCCCGGGGAGCGCGGCGTGGGCCAGCACGTCCCCCAGCAGCGCGCGACGGCGCAGCACCGCGTAAACGCCAACGACCCCCGCGGTCGCCCCGAGCAGCCCGGCGCCGAGGGCCACCTTCACCGCCAACGGCAGGGCGATCACGGCGGCCCCCCCGCGACTTTGGCGCCCGCGCCCGGCGCGGGGTCCCCGACGGTCTGACGCCGCGCGACCGCCTCGGCCGCTTGGTCGAGGATCGTCAGCCGACCGCCGTAGGTCCGCTGCAGGTTCTCGGGGGTGAAGACCTCGCCGATCGGGCCGCTCGCCACGAGGCGCAGGTTCAGCAGGATCACGTCGTCGAAGTAGTCGCGGACGGTCTGCAAGTCGTGGTGGACCACGAACACCGTCTTCCCCGCCGCGCGGAGCTCGCGCAGCAGCGTGAGGATCGCCCCTTCGGTCGCCGCATCGACTCCCGCGAACGGCTCGTCCATGAAGTAAACACGGGCGTCCTGCGCCAGCGCCCGCGCCAGGAACACCCGCTGCTGCTGCCCGCCCGAGAGCTGGCTGATCTGGCGGTCTTCGTAGCCGGCGAGGCCGACCTGCTCGAGGCAGCGGTCGGCGGTGGCGCGCTCGGTGCGGCCCGGCCAGCGCAACCAGCCGAGCCGGCCGTAGGTCCCCATCAGCACCACGTCGCGCACCGTGACGGGGAAATCCCAATCGACGCTCTCGCGCTGCGGCACGTAGCCGACGAGGCTCCGTTGCTCGGCGTAGGGCTTGCCGTAAAGCTCGACACGCCCGCTGGTGATCGGCACGAGTCCGAGCACGGCCTTGATGAGCGTCGTCTTGCCGGCGCCGTTGGGCCCCACGATCCCCACCAGCCGCCCCTCGGGGACCAGGAAATCGACGTTCCACAACACGGGCCGCCGGCGGTACGCGACCGTCAGGTCGTGGACCTCGAGCGCGATCGTGGGTGTTGGGGTGGGCATAAAGCGAAGCGGGCAGTGGACGCGAATTCAGGGCGCCACAAGTCGAGCGAGACAGTGAGCCACGAGTAGCACGGTTCCTCTTGAGTCAGCGCTGCGCCAAGAATCCCCCTCCCCCTTCAGGGGG
>JBOFFC010000164.1:0-12019 GCA_051648405.1 Lacipirellulaceae bacterium | reverse complement strand
CGCTCCGCTTCGGTCGCGCGCTTCGTGTCGCGGAGGACCCCCTGCTCTTCCGCGTGCATGCGGTGAAGGCGGTCGGCTAGGCTCGCGAGGCGCTGCTGGTGCTCTTCCTCGCGCAGTTGGCGGAGGTGCTCCTCGGCAGCGCGCTGCGCGGCCTCGAGCGCCCGCTCGGCGTCGCGCTGTTGTTTGGACGCGTCGGCGCGGTCTTGTTCACGGAGTCGCTGTTCGGCCTTCTGCATCGGGCCCTGCGCCCGCTTGACTCGCTCGCCAAGCGACGGGGGCGCCGAGTCCCCTTCGGGTTGCGGTGCGCCCCCCTGCTCCCCCTGGTGAGGCGTTCCCGCGGTCCCCGCCCCTTCGACCTGGTCGGCGAGCTCGCCGAGGCCGGTGACGCGCTCGCCTAGAGAGCGCTGCTCGTCGGCGAGGGACTCGGCGCCGCGGTCCTCTGCGCCCGACTCGGTGCGGTCGCGAAGGTCTCGTTGGTCGCGGGCCGCGGAGCGCAGCTCTTTGGCGAGCCGCTCGATCCGCCTCCGCTCTTCCCCCAGCCGCGACTCCCGGGGGTCGGTCATCACAACCCGCAGCAGCTCCTCGAGGCCCGCGGCGAGCTCGGCTTGGTCTCCTTGAGCCGCGGCCAACCGTTCCCCCTCGAGCAATTCGACGACGCGTCCGAACCGCTCGCGAACCCCCAAAGTCTGCGCCTGGCGGATCGCGGCCCGGATCTGCTCGGCGCGGGCCGCTCCGGCGGGCGCCCCTTCGGCAGCGGCCGAGGCCTCGGCGAGGTCGGCGATCCGCAGCGCGGCCGCTTCGAGGCGTTCGTAGCGCTCGGCCACCTCGCGCTGGTCGCCCGCCAGCCCCTCGGCAGCGCTCAAAGGCCCTCCCCCGCAGAGGACGAGTAGGAGGGCGAGCAGGGCGAGAAGAAGCCGTTGGGGCGCGTCGTTATCCATACCGCTTCATCATGCGGTCCACGAGCCAGGGCGCCCAGCGCGTCGCGCGCACGAACCACTCGGCCTGCCACCCGATAGTGACCTCGTTCGCGCGGCGCTCGATCCCGCGAACGATGCGCTCGGCGACGAACCGCGGCGTCACGCCACGACGCCGGCCCCAAGGCAGCTCGCCGCGCTTTTCGACGAGGTGGTCGAAGAACCCCGTAGCGACCGTGCCGGGCGAGGCGTGCAGGACGTGGACCCCCAGCCGCGCGAGTTCCGGCCGGATCGCTTCGGCGAAGCCCCGGAGGGCGAACTTGCTGGCGCAGTACTCGGCGTTGTGCGGCGCGCCGCGCCAGCCGAGGATCGAGCCGACGAACGCGACGCACGGCCGCTGGCCGTTGCCGAGCAGCGGCGTCGCCTCGCGCGTCAGCTCGGCGGCCGTGAACAGGTTGACCTCGAAGATGGTCCGCAGGCGCTCGGGGCGCGACTCGTGGAACCTCCCGTGGGCGCTGACCCCGGCGTTGTTGACGAGCAGGTCGAGGCCTCCCCACGCTGCGACGATCGCGTCGAGGGCCCGCTGGCGGTCGGCGGCGCTGGTCGCGTCCCCTGGGAGCACCAGAGGGTCCCGTTTTGCTTCGCGGACCAGTCGCCCCGTTTCGGCAAGGCCTTCGACGTTTCGAGCGAGCAGGGCAACGCGGGCGCCACGCTCGGCGAGGCGGATCGCCAGCTCGCGGCCGATCCCCGACGAAGCCCCCGTGACGAGCGCGCGGCGACCTTCGAGAGGCGCGGCGGGGTGCGTCACGCGACTTCGCCCACAGCGCCCCCCGAGGCGTCGCGCGGCGGCTCCGCGGGGCTCGCAACCGAGGGCGTCACCGACGGGGCCCACGCGCCGGCGTCGCGCGGTGTGACCGTCGCCTCCAGCGGCGAGACCTGCCCCAGGTACTTGCGCGGCACGCGGCAGTGGACCGTCACGCGCTCGTCCGTGAACGTGCGGCTGAGCACCTCGCCGTGCTTCGCCAGGTAGGCGAGCAAGCGGCCGTTGGTGACCGACATCTCGACGTCGGCGTCGATGAAGCCGCGGCTGAGGGCGTCGCTCACTGCCGTCGTCAAGCGATCGAGCCCCTCGCCCGTGCGGGCGCTCAAGGTCACGGCGCCGGCGTAGCGCTGCAGCAGGAACGTGATGGTCGCGTCTTCGGCCGCGTCGGCCTTGTTGAGCACCAGCAGCGTGTCGGTGTGGTCGATGCCGAGCTCGTCGAGGACCGAGTACACGGCCCGCACTTGGTCGATGACCGCCGGGTTGCTGGCGTCGGCGACGTGCAGCAGCAGGTCGGCCTGCCGGGCTTCTTCGAGCGTCGCCTTGAAGCTGGCGATCAGGCGGTGCGGCAAGTTGCGGATGAAGCCCACGGTGTCGCTTAGCAGCACCGGCCCCCAGCCGGGGAGCCGCCAGCGGCGGGTCCGCGTGTCGAGCGTCGCGAAGAGCTGGTCCTTTGCGTAGACGTCGGCGTCGGTCAGCCGGTTCAGGAGCGTGCTTTTGCCGGCGTTCGTGTAGCCGACTATCGAGACGGTCATGTTGTCGGTGCGGGCGGCGACCTCGCGTTCTTTACGCTTGAGGACCTTGTCGAGGTCGCGCTTAAGGTCTTGGATCCGTCGCTCGACGAGCCGCCGGTCGGTCTCGAGCTGTTTCTCGCCCGGGCCGCGCATGCCGACCCCCATCTTCATCCGAGACAGGTGGGTCCACATCCGCTTGAGGCGGGGCAGTGAGTACTCGAGCTGCGCGAGCTCGACCGCCAGCCGCGCCTCGTGCGTCTGGGCCCGCGTCGAAAAGATGTCGAGGATCAGCTCGGTCCGGTCCAGGACCTTCACGCCGAGCTCTTGCTCGAGGTTGCGCGTTTGGCTGGGGGCCAGGTCGTTGTCGAACACGACGACGTCGGCCTCGCTCGCCTCGACCATCTGCTTGAGGGCCGCGAGCTTCCCCTTGCCGACGTAGGCCGTCACGTCCGGGGCCTCGCGCCGTTGGACCAACCGACCGACCACCTCGGCCCCGGCCGATTCGACCAGGCCGGCGAGCTCTTCGAGCGGCTCCTCGACCAGGGGCTCGTGCTCCGGAAGCTGCACGCCGACCAGCACGGCCGACTCGCTTTGGACCCCCTGCTTGCGGTCGATTTCCATACGGCTCGTTGGGTTCCTGTCGGGAGTTACGCGGGGGCCTGATCGGCGGCGCTGGCGCCGCGGGCCTCGGCTCTAGTATACGTCAGCCCGCCAGGGCGCCTACGTTGTTGTCGGGCTCGAAGCCCGGCCGCCGTAACGCCGAACGCCCCCCGTGGCGGCCCAAGAGGCCACGGGGGGCGTTCGACAAGACGGGTGCTGGTGGGGTCGGGTTCGCGCGCCCCACTCCGGCGGCAGCTAGTAGACGTACTCGGCGCCGACGTGAAAGCCGTGGAAGAACGCTTCGCCGTCGACGTCGGCGCTGGTCGCTGTCGTGGCGCCGCCGAAGCCCCCGGGGACGAACAGGTTGTCGCCCGCCAGCGCCAGGTCGCTGATGAAGAGCAGCTCGTAGCCGGTCTTGAACGACCAGCTCGGCGTCAGGTCGGCGACGAGCGACAGCCGCAGCTCGCCGAGGAACGCCGCCGTGTCACCATTGACCGTCCCGACGCGGTAGTTGTTGTTGTAGACGCCGGCCTTCACGTCGGAACCGACACGCAGCCCTTGCACGATCGTCACCCACCCATCGACGCCCGCCTGACAACCGGCAAGCCGGTTGTCGGCGTCAAACGCAAACGTGGTCGATCCGAAGTCGCTGCGCGAGAAGAAGCTGATCTCCTCTTGCAGGTTCGTGTACCGGAATCCAACGTGCACCGTACCGCTGACTCGCGGGCTGTAGCCTACCCAGTATCGCCGGAAAAGGGCCTCGGCCGTGTGCAGCTCCGACTCGTAGCCGATGCGGTGCTCTAGCGCATTGTCGGTGAAGCGGAACGGACCGTTGGGATCGACCACTCCTCCGGTTCGTGAGCCGAAGTCGTTGAACACCGTGTACAGCGTCTGGTTGTCGCTCGGGTTGCCTGGGGTGATCGTTCCCTGAGTGTCGGCGATGGCGACCCCCGCGTTGCCGTCGGTGTCGTAGATGCCGCTGTAGGCGATCTCGAAGACCGACAGGGCGCCGACGTCGATCCGGCCCGTAAGCCGGTATCCGTCACCCGTGCCGCCGCCGATCGTCTCGTCGGTGATTGCTCGCTGGGCGAACACACTCGTCGGGTCGGGGCTGCCGTCCTGGAGTGAGTTCGCAAACCCGAAAGTCGAGATCACTCGGCCCGCCCCGATCGGCGAACCGTCGCGCTCGTACCGAAGGTACTCGGCCGAGAAGTCGAAGTAGTGCGGGCCACACTGCTCGGTGTTCAGGCCGGCGCCCCCCATGGGGTCGTAACCGCTGAGTCCAGCCCCAGCGTTCGGGCCTGCCAGGCAGCCCCCCATCATTCCGCCCCCCGAGCAACTCGGGCACCCGCACGGCGCGCCGTAGCTCGCCGGGGTGACGATCGGTTCGCCGTGGGCGTTCACGTAGTCCCCCTCCAACGAGTAGGGGGGCGCCATTGGCTGTTGGTGCAGGGCCGGGTAGACCCCGCCGCCCGGCATTTGAGCCGAGGCGTTGGCCCCTAGCCCGGCGAGGACGGCCCCGATCGCGGCCCCTTGGGCGACTCGCTGAGCGGCGGCGCGGAACTGGCTGCTTCGGATCCTCATCGCTTCCCCCCCGACTGCGGAATCGCGGCGCTGACGCCGCGGTTGGACTGCTGCTACACCCCGCGGATCGACGGCGCAGGCCGTCGCCCGTGTCGGGTTGCTCCCCCCAGGCCACGCCCCCGCGCGGCCCCCGGCACAGGCCGGTTCTTCGCAAGTGTCTATCGGAGCGGCACGACCCGCCGAACCAGTCGTTCCGGCACAGGCCGTAAATTTTGCCTGGCGGCCTCAGGGGATGCCTCGTCCCCCCCGGTTGGGGGACCCTAAACCCTTCTGCCCCAGAAGTTTGACCGCATTCCGGGGGGTGGTTACTGTAGATCGGTGTCCGTTAATCCGGGCAAAGTGTGCCGTTGGGGCATGCGCTGCGTGACGCCGGGGGGCCGCATCAGGCCTGCTATAGGGGCGAGCACAGTGCGCGCCCCAGGCCACCCGGCCGGAATAACTGACGCGATCGGAGCGAACCACGCGGATCGGCCGCGTGACTCGTCACCGCAAGTCGTAGAGCGCTCGGCGGGCTGATCCAGAGGACCAAACGGGTCGCCCGGCCGCCCAGAACATTCGACTCGGCTCGCCGTTCGGAACCGGCGTAGTGGCAGTCACACCTCGACCAGAGAAGCAGGCCGCTCCCCGCGCACGCGTGCTGGGGTGTCGTTAAACCACGGACTCAGGAACTAGCGAAGTGCGTCACCACCGCTCGAGCCGCCCCACCCGTCGCAACGTTTGGCAGCGACTGTTCTCCGCCGCGCCGGACGCCAAGCTCTACAAGGCGCCGCGCCGCCGGACTATCGAGCGATTGGAGGATCGCCAGGTGATGTCAGCCAACGTGGGGGGGAACCCCCTCTACGGTAACCAGTGGCACCTCAATGCGACCGGGCAGCTCGTTGAGCAACCAGACTCTCCGACCTACCAACAATCACGAGCGGTCCCGGGCGAAGACATCAACGTGATCGGTGCGTGGACACTCGGCTATACCGGCGCCGGGGTCCAGGTGGCGGTCGTCGATTCGGGCTTCAACATAACGCACGAGGACCTGGCGTTCCTCACGAGCCTTGGCTTCGACTTCATCCAGAACGACGTTGACGCCACTAATACCGACGTCACGGACTTTCACGGCACCGCCGTGGCGGGGATCATCGGCGCTCGAAACAACAGCCTCGGCGGCGTTGGCATCGCGTACAACTCGGACTTGATCCCGGTCAGGCTGATCAGTGGTGACTTCGACGCGGAAGGGGCGCCGATCACAGCGTTCCCGCTGGTCTTTACGTTCCGCAACGGCCAGATCCTCGACCTCAACGGCGACGGGGTCCTGCAGGAGTCCGAGGTTCCACCTGCCGACGAGGTGGTCGATGTCTACAACCACAGTTGGGGCTTCATCCCGTTGAGTCGCGAGGCGATCGAGATGCCCGAGGGGGCGCTTCAGGCCCTCGCCGCCTCGGCGAATTTCGGCCGCGCCAAATGGAACGACGTCGATGGCGACGGGCTCTTTGACGTCAACGAGATCGAGGCCCTCGGCTCGATCCATGTGACGGCGGCCGGCAACGACAACGGAAACAGTTTCATCAACCCGTTCAACCCGATCGGGCTCTACCAGTCGGCCCAGTACGACCAGTTCAAAAACAGTCGCTACGTCATCGCCGTAGGGGCTGTCGATTACGACGGCCGGTACGAGAACAACTCTTCGGGAACGGTGACCGGCTTCACCGAGACGGGCGCCAACGTACTGATCGTCGCCCCCTCGAGCACCACCCAGCTCGACATCGGTACCGACGAGGGGATCGAGGGGGGTGGCATCACCACGACCGACCTCACCGGCGAGGACGGCCGGAACGGTTCGCCGCAGTTCAACTTCGAGACCGACGGGGACTTCCTTGGGAACATCAACTACACGTCGGCGATGAACGGCACGTCCGCCTCATCGCCGATGGTGGCCGGTGTCGTCGCGCTGATGCTTGAGGCAAACCCCAACCTCAGCCTCCGCGACGTCCAGCAGATCCTGATGATGTCGGCTCGCCAGAACGACCAGTTCAGCGAGACCTGGATCACGAACGTGCTGCAAGGCTTCCAAAACGAGTACCAGATCCCGCAGTACGCGTACTACAACCTCGACACCGACGGCAACCTGGCGACCGTCGAGATCGAAGGGGCGATCCTCCCCAACACCGCGATCAACCCGACGACGGGGGTCGCCGAGGTCATGCGCGGCTTCTATCGCCGGGCGGTTCCCGGCTTGGACTTGGGCAACCCCGACTTCGACCTCGGTGTGGCCTACGACCCGATGGACCCGCGACTTGTCAACACCGGGCCGATCCCTCTGACCGCGCCGCAAGTCGGCCCACCCCCGGTCCCGTCGGCGTTCTTGAGGATTGCGAACTCGAACGTCGCGAACAATCCGAACCCCATCCGTATCTTTGCCAACGGCAGCGTGCCCGACGAGGCGCTCGGGCTCGAGTACCTGCTGAGCCCCTCGACAACCGACAACATCCCGTTGCGGTTCGAGAACGGCGCCGGGTTTACGTCGAGCTGGGGCTACGGCCAGTACGCCGAGGAAATCGGCTACGCCCACGGCGTTGTCGATGCGGAGCTCGCGGTTAAGCTCGCTGAGGCCTGGCGCGACCCGACACAGCGGCTAACGAACGACGTCACGTTGACCACGTTCGTGCGGGGGGGGGGTGGCAGCCCGTTCCGAGTGCAGCCGAGGGCGCTCGTGGACCTCGGCCCCGGGACGGTGCCGTTCGAGGTCACCGGCGGCGTAAGCGTCGTCGATATCGACACGGCGTTTTACCAGGAGTTCCTCGCGGACCTCGCGACGACGACCGTCACGTCGGCGGTCGTCGGCGACGTCGGCGAGGTGATCACAGGCGCGCCGTTCTACAACCCCGACGGGACGCGGGAGTTCAACAGCCGTCGTGGCTCGAACCTGATCCCGATCGAGTTCGACCCGGGCCTCAACGACCCCTTCTTGTCGCTCGAGTGGCTTGAACTGCGGACGCAGGTCGCGTCCGGCGACATCGACCAAATGCGGTTGACGTTGATCGCCCCTGACGGGACCCAATCGGAGCTGAACCCCTACCGGCCGAACGCGAGCGGCGCGGAAGTCATCCAGTTTGCGGAGGGCAAACAAGGGATTAACCGCGTGGGCTTTGAGGCGATTGACGGCTCGATCGGGTTCACCGTGTTGAACGACATCATCTCTGGCTCAGAGCAGTTCGAGGTCGGTGAGATCACGCTCGACGACGCGGTGCCTGCCGGGACTGCTTGGACTTGGAGCACCAACCGGCACTGGGGCGAGTTGTTCAACGTCATAGGCAACAGCGAGAACCGGGCCAACGGCAACGACCAATGGTTCATCTACGTCGAGAACTTTGGGGACTCGGCGGTGACGTTCGGCGCGGAACTCGAGTTCGTCGTACACGGCACCAGGGCGACCGGCAACCGGATCCAGGGCAAAGTCGGCGTCGATGACAACAAGCAGGATATCTCGGGCACCGCCCGTGACGAGAACTTCAACTTCGACCGCTTCGTCGAGTTCGGCGAGGTGACCGTCACGACGGCCACGGGCTCGCAGGTGCTGACGGTTGTGTTGGACGACCCCAGCGACGGGGTGTTCTACACGAACTCAAACACGCCGGGTCCCGGGCAGATCAGCCTCGACGGGATCTACAAGACCCGCGACCCGGAAGCCGGCCCGAAGGCGGCGGACAAGTTGTATGCGGTGGTCGATCGCAACGAGTACCTGAACGCCAACGGGACCGGTATCCAGGGCGCCATCGAGTCGTTTCTTTCGCGGACGACAGGAACGACCGTCAGCGTGCAAGACGTCGAGTTCAGCTTCGGCACGCGGAACACAGACGAGAGCGACTACCTGCTCTCAATCCCCCCGACCGTCGAGCGCGTCCCCCTCAGCTACCGCAACTTCGACTACAGCCAAGAAAACTTCGGTTCCGGAGTGACGGTCGTCGCCAGCCAGTTCCTCGTCCAGCGTGACGCGGTGGGGAACGTGACCTCGCGCACTGCGACCGGTGTGTTCGACCGCTTCACGACCGGCGCCGATGGCAACTACTTCTTCGACGTGATGGCGACTCCCGCGCCGCCAGACCCCGCGAACTTCCCGACGACGGGGGCGTTCCAGCGCGCCTACGACGACTGGTTCGCCCGCTGCATGGGTCGGACCTTCGAGTACGAAGTCTCGGTCGAGGGCCGCACCGACGCCGAGGACGCGAGCGTCGCCCAACGGCTGATCAACCGCAGCTACGCCTCCGCGATCGACGCCACGGTTGGATCGGTCTCCCACAACGCGTCGAGCGCGTCCTACACGGTGCAGATCTTCGCGTCACCGCTCGACCAGCCGCTGCAGACGAGCAGGATCGCCGAGGTCAATTTCCTCTTGGAGACCGACCCGGCCGAGACGAACGTCTCGGTCCAAGGGAGCGTGTTCGTGGATTTCGACGCGGACAACCTAGTGGACACCTTCGACACGCCGATCCCCGGCGCGCTGGTGTACGCCGACCTCAACGGCAGCAACACCGTTGACGCGAACGAGCCGCAGGCGGTGACCTCGGCAACTGGCGCCTACTCGTTCATCGTCAGTGGGCTCACGGCGACGACGAATGTGACCGTCCGCGTTGACTCATCGACGGTCGATCTCACGACTCTCCAGTTCGTCACTCCGGCGAACGGGACCGCCTCGCTCGGACTCGCGCCCGGTTCGACGGCCACTCAAAACTTCTCGTTGCAACCGCTGGGGGGCGTCGCGGGAATCCTCAGCGGGTCGATCTTCGACGACAAGGACGGCGACGGCGTGCGCGAGACCGGCGACGTCCCGCTCGCGGGACAGCGAGTCTACGTGGACGCCAATGCGAACAACGTGTTCGACACGGGCGAGCTATCGACGCTGACCACCGCAGCAGGGGTGTTCACGCTGGCCCCAAGCGGCGCCGGCACCTACCGGCTCCGTGTGGACCTCGCGGGACAGCCGTTTCAGCAAACGTCGCCGGCGAACAACGCCGCGATCACGGTCGCGCTGGCCACAGGCCAAGTCATCGCGGGCCTCTCGTTCGGTCTGTTCGACCGCAGGACACAGGACTACGGCGACCTGTTCGTTGACGCCGGCCACAGCTACCCGACGACCCTCGCACAAAACGGGGCGCGTCACACGGTCGTTCCCGGCTTCTTCCTCGGCTCGGGGGTCGATATCGAACTCGACGGCGTGACGTCCACCTCGGCGACGGGCGACGACTTTACGGGCTCCGACGACGAGGACGGCGTCACGCTCGTGAGCAGTCAGATCCTGCCGAACTCGACGGTGACGTTCGACATCTTCGCCACCGGCCAGGGGGCGTCGCTCAATGCGTGGATCGACTTCAACGACGACGGCGACTGGAACGACGCAGGCGAGCAAGTCGCGGTGAACGTCGGTCTCGTTTCGGGAACTTCCAATCGTGTATCGTTCAACACCCCGTCGAACGTCAGCACGTCGGCCTCGGGCCTTGCTGCGCGATTCCGGTGGGGACCGTTCGGCATCAGCTACGCGGGCTCGGCCAACTCCGGAGAAGTCGAGGACTACTTGCTCCCGACGACGCCGAGGGTAGGCGCCGGGGGACGCGTAGCCCAAGACTCCGACGGCGACGGGTTGCTGACCGCGACCGACGCCGGGTTAGCCGGGGCCGTAGTCTACAACGACGCCAACCAAGACGGCGTCCGTCAGGCTGGCGAGGCGTTCGGAACGACCGACGCGACTGGCAACTACTCCCTATCGCTGAGCACGCTGACCGCGGTACAGCTGACACTGCGCGTGGACCCGAACACGCTTGGTCCCGGGTTCGAATTCCTGAACCCGCCCGACGGGATCATCGCGCGGGTAGCGAACCCCGGCCAGACCGTCGCCGCTGCGTTCCTGGTTGAGTCGGTGCAGACGGCGACGCAGGGAGTCAGCGGACTTGTGTTCAGCGACCTCGACCGCGATGCCGTTCGTGACGCCGGAGAGGGGGGGCTGGCAGGGGTTACCGTGCAACTGCTGTCGGCTGGCGGCGGCTCGGTGCTCGACACCACCGTCACTGATGACACCGGCGCTTACCAGTTCGCCGTCGGCACTACGGGCGCCTACACGGTTCAACTGGCGTTGAGCGGCACCCTGCAGCAGACCTTGCCGACTTCCGGAGGTCGCAACGTCACGGTGACGGCGAGCAGCGTGACAACTGCCGGATCGTTCGGCGTGTTCGACCTTAGGACGACCTTTACTGAGGACTTCGGCGACCTGGCGATCGATGGGCTGACTGGCCGGAACTTCCCAACCACACTGGCTCAGAACGGCGCACGCCACACGGTGGTGGCCGGCGTTCGACTCGGGAACCGAGTCGAAGCCGACTCGGGGGCTTTGTCGTCGCTCAACGCGTCGGCCGACGACCTCGACGGCGTCGATGACGAGGACGGCGTCCGGCTCTTCAGCACGTCGATCCTCCCCAACTCGACGATCGAGTTCGACATCGCGGCCAACGGAGTGGGCGTGCTGAACGCTTGGGTCGATTTCAATGGGGACGGTGACTGGCTCGATGCCGGTGAGCGAATCAGCACGGACCTAGCACTCGTGTCGGGTGCAACCACGCGCTTGATTGTTTCGACGCCATCAACGGTGAACACCTCTGCTGGGGCGCTTGCGGCTCGCTTCCGTTGGGGCTCGAACGGGTTGTCGTTCACCGGACCAGCGTCGCGCGGCGAGGTGGAGGATTACCTGTTACCCACCACGCAGCAGCCTGCTGCGACGGGGTTCCTCTCGGGCGACTACGACCGAAACGGCATCGTCGAATCGGCGGACCGCGATATCTGGCTCGGCTCCTACGGGTCCTCGTCGGACCTTCGCGCCGACGGCAACGCGGACGGCCGAGTCGATGCCGCCGACTACACAGTGTGGCGTGACAACCTCGGCAACTCGTTGCAGGTCATTTCGCTCGCAACGTCGGGCCCCGCCTTTGCAACGAGCGGCGACGACGACACCCCCGACGCCCCCGGCACCCCGGCCCTTATCACCATGCCGGTCTTCGAGCCGATCGTGGCCGACCTGGACGGGGTGAGCTCGGTCCTGCCGGTCCTCGGCGGGCCGCTGGCCGAGGCGTTCGCGGTTGACGCCGAAGAAGTCGGCGTGGTCGCGGGGCCATCGTTTGACGGCGACGCACTCGACGAGGCGCTGCTGCTCTTCTCGCTCGGCGCGGTCGATGACGACGAAGCGGCCTTCGACTTCACGCTGTTCGGCGACGCCGACGACGAAGAAGAGGCCGAGGCGGCCCTCGCCTCGGCGGTTGCCGAAGCGATCGCCCTCTAGGCAAGACGCGGATCAAGACGACGAACGGGGGGCGGCGCCCCGGGATCACTCCCGG
>JBOFFC010000163.1:0-1571 GCA_051648405.1 Lacipirellulaceae bacterium | reverse complement strand
CCCTCGCCCCGGTCGTACGCCGCAACGATCCGCTCCCGCAAGTCGACCGAAATCGCCTTCATCCCCGTCCTCCTTGGTTGGAGAACGGTCTACCCAAACTCCACTCCTGGCGCTATACCAAGTTCGAAAGTGCTGTAAGCTGCGTCGCCATCGCCGGGCCCTCCGTGAAGATGCTGTCACACAACAACATCCGAACAACCCGGCGATGGCTCTCCTACGTCAATCCTCCACCACGCTAGCGTTGCGTTTCAGGTTAGACGCCACCCCGGAGATCTACTGTGTCCGTTTCGCCATCTACAGGTCCGCGGTTGGTTCACATGACGCAGGCGGGGGAGGCGATCCGTACTGGCGGCAAGCTGGGTTTGCCGGGAGACCTTTATGCGGGTCCAGCGTCGAACGCAAACCGCTCGGGATGGGCGTTGACGAGCCGCACGGGCTTGAGCCCCAGCGGGAACTTCGAGCCGATTTTCATCCCCGAGGCAGCCGAGGGGGCGTTCCGAAGGCCGTTCGTCGTGGGGCCGGTCACGACGTGGCAGCGGCTAACCGGTCAGCAGTACGCCCCGCGGGGAGTGATCGACCTGAGCACCGGTGAGTTCACCCGCGCCGGGATGAATCGAGGCCAGGCTTTCTGGTATACGATCGACGTCGGAGTTCTTGATCCACTGATTCTGGGCGGCACCGCCGCAGGGGGAGCGTACTGGTATTCGACGCAAGGGGGCGACTGATGTCGCAGCGTCGCCTCGAACCCGAACGCGTCATCATGGTGCTGATCGCAGCACTTGGGCTTGCCACTTACGCGCTACTTGCAACGGCCTACTTCGGTGGCCTCTCGCGATTGTACCTATGGGCGTGGGTCACGGGTTCGATTGCCGTCCTGATCGGCTGCACGCCGCTACTGGTCTTCGTCGTCGTGTTCGTGATCGAGAAGCTGCGCGGGGACCGTCACGACTGATCGACCGGCTCGGCCGCGTCGTCGGCCTTCCACGCCTCGGGGAGGAACTGCCCCGGTTCCTCCTTCGGCGTCGTGCCAATCTTTGCTAGGACGCTGGTGAGGTAGCGCTGGGGATCGACGGCGTGTCGTTCGCATGCGGGCCGGGTGCCATGCCCACGCGGTAGCGCTGGGCATGCGGACAGACACTACCGGCGGGACACATGCTCATCCTCTATCAGGGTGAGCATGGCACCCGGCTGCTCCTACCACTCACCGGGTGACGGGCGGTAAACAAGTACTGAGGCGGCTTGACTCCAGGGACATTCGTGGCACCGCGGTCAGACGGATTTCTGCCGCAATTGGCGCTGAACGGGCGCTACAATTTGCCATCGCGAGAGATTCCGAGGGGAAGTGCCTTCCCGATTTCACCGCCAGCCGGCACTTGGGTGACGGGTCCCGGACCGCTGGCGGGAGGGACGGGATACGAAGTAGTGTTCCCATTGTGAACGTTCCGTGATCCACATCTTCTAGCCGCCCGCCTGGCGGGTCAAGCTTCGTCTTTCTCTGGCTTGGAGAAGGTCGATGGCGAACGTCGAGCGGGACTTGGCGAAGGAGCGGTGCTGGCGTGACCTGCTTAGCC
>JBOFFC010000162.1:0-4862 GCA_051648405.1 Lacipirellulaceae bacterium | reverse complement strand
GTAACGGTTGAGTCTGCCGTGCCTCGATCACTCCGACGGCTTTCGCCGCCGGCTCGCCGTCGCGCGTCCTCGCCCCGCTGCGTGCGACTTCTCGAACGTCACACCGCGAAGCGGGCCGCGTAGGGGAGGCCGAACGTGTCGGCCACCGCGCGGCTCGTGACCTCCCCCGCGAACGTGTTGATCGCGCGCGACACGGGGCGCGACGCCGCGGCGGCCGCCTCGACGCCGCGCTCGGCGAGCTGGATCACGTACGGCAGCGTCACGTTGCAGAGCGCGAACGTGCTGGTGCGCCCCACCGCGCCGGGCATGTTCGTCACACAGTAGTGCAGCACGTCGTCGACGATGTAGGTCGGCTCGGCGTGCGACGTCGGTCGGCTGGTGGCGATGCAGCCCCCTTGGTCGATCGCCACGTCGATGATCACGCTGCCGGGCTGCATCCGCTTGAGGTCCTCGCGCTCGACGAGGTGCGGGGCCCTCGCCCCCGGGATCAGCACGGCGCCGATCACCAAGTCGGCGCGCTCCAGTTGGCGGCGAATCGTGTGGCGGTCGCTAAACAACACGTCGACGTTGGGGGGCATGATGTCGTCGAGGTAGCGTAGGCGGTCCATGTTCACGTCGAGGATCGCGACGCTCGCCTGGAAGCCGGCGGCGATCCGCGCGGCGTTCGCGCCGACCACCCCGCCCCCGAGGATCGTGATGTGCGCGGGCGCCACGCCCGGCACGCCCCCCAGGAGGATGCCGCGCCCCATCTGCGGCTTCTCGAGGTACTTGGCGCCCTCCTGGACGCTCATCCGCCCGGCGACCTCGCTCATGGGGGTCAGCAGCGGCAGGCGGCCGTTGTCGTCGGCGAGGGTCTCGTAGGCGACGCTCGTGGCGCCGGTGGTGAGCATCGCCTCGGTCAGCTCGCGGCTGGCGGCGAAGTGGAAGTAGGTGAACAGCGTCTGGCCGGGACGGATCAGCTTCCACTCGGCGGGCTGCGGTTCTTTGACTTTGACGATCAGGTCGGCCTCGCCGAACACCTCGGCGGGAGAATCGACCATCGTGGCGCCGACCTCGGCGTAGGCCTCGTCGGGGAGCCCCGAGCCGACCCCCGCCTGCCGCTCGATCAGCACCCGATGCCCGCGGCGGACGAGCTCCTCGGCGCCGACCGGCAGCATGGCGACGCGGTACTCGTCGGACTTCACCTCTTTGGGAACGCCGATGATCATAGGAGCGAAGGGGAAGGCGGAATGCGGAGGACGGAATGCGCAGTGGCTGCGGGGATTTTGGGCGCCACCACGCCGTCGTCGTTGGGACCGGAGCCTCCGACGCAAGTCGGGGGAGTTTTTTGCCTAGACGTTATAGCCGCGGCCGAGCGGGGGAATCACCGCCGGATTGCGCGGAGGAGTCTCGCCGGAAGGGGCCCGGCAGAGGCTCTCGCTCCGGCCGATTTCCCCGCCGCGCCAGGGCTTGTGAGGCCGGGCGGGGGCGGATACCTTACGGGACTCTCGGCGGGCCCCCTGGGTCCGCTATCCCGGTAGTTCGTTCCGCTAGAGGGGCCCCACAGGCCCGCCACGAGGTCCACGATGAGCACGATTCAGGCCCACCAGCGGACGTACGTGGCGAAGCCCGGCGACTTCCAGCCCGAGTGGCACATTGTCGATGCCGCCGACAAGATCGTCGGCCGCCTGGCGAGCGACATCGCGACGATCCTGATGGGCAAGCACAAGCCGACGTACACGCCGCACATCGACACCGGGGACTTCGTCGTGGTGGTGAACGCCGAGAAGGTCAAGTTCACCGGCAAGAAGTGGGAGCAAAAGACCTACGCCTGGTACACGGGCTACCCGCGGCAGCGGACGATCACGGCCGACAAGCGGCTGGAGAAGAAGCCCGAGATGATCCTGACCGAGGCGGTGCGGCGGATGTTGCCGAAGAACAAGCTGGCTTCGGCGATGCTCGCGAAGCTCAAGGTCTACGCCGGCCCCGAGCACCCGCATCAAGCCCAGCAGCCGATGGTCGCCGACCTCGGCGTGAAGTAACCCCTCCGGCGCCGTCACCGCACTCGTTCGACAGCCGACAGCCACGAGCCGAAAGCCCCCAACCTATGCCCGCCGAAAAGATCGCTGACTCCCTCGGGACCGGCCGCCGCAAGACGAGCGTCGCGCGGGTCCGTCTCCGCCCCGGGACCGGCCAGATCACGATCAACAAGCGTCCGTTCGAGGAGTACTTCCCGATTGTGCAGCACCGCAATGCGGTGCTCGCGCCGCTCGAGGCGTGCGGCGTGCGGAGCACGGTCGATGTGGTGATCCTGACCCACGGCGGCGGCCCGACCGGCCAGTCGGGCGCCTGCCTGCTGGGGATCGCCCGCGCATTGCTCGCCCACAACGTCGAGGTTCACGAGATCCTCCGCGAGAAGGACTTCCTGTCGCGCGACTCGCGCATGAAGGAACGCAAGAAGCCGGGCCTCCACGGCGCCCGCCGCGGCACGCAGTTCAGCAAGCGCTGATCCGCGAGCGACGCGTCGCCCCCGCTTCTCGACACGAATCGAAAACGCCCGCCAGGCAACCCCTGGCGGGCGTTTTTCGTTTTATGGTGGGTCGGCTGACAAGCTCGCCCTGCCTGTCACTCGATCGGGTCGAGCACCAACAGCGCCTCGTAAGGATCCGTCTCGAAGTCACGGATCGCATCGAGGCTGGACAGAAGCGTGTCGGCGGCGACTTGAGTCCCGCAGTTGCCAAGTCGAAGCCAGATCACTTTCGGGGGTGGACCGTACAAGAAACTGAGCTGACGGAAGTCGCTGTCCTTCGACTGGATGACAAACCCATTTCGCTTTGCGTAGTCCCAGACCACCAGGTCTTCGGCAGCCGCGAGCCCCAGGTCCCGGACGTGGGAGGAGTCAGGGAATGCGCCGCCAAGTCCGGAGACCAGTCGTGCAGACAGGTTCTGATCGACCAGCAGCTTCATTGCGGCGCGACGAGCCGGCGTTCACGGTCCGCGGCGAACGCGAGGCAGCTCTGGACGTCCTCCTTCGTCAGGTCGGGGAAGTCGTCGAGCAACGCATCGACCGACATCCCCCCGGCCAGGTACTCGAGGACATCGACCACGGTGATTCGCAGGCCGCGCACGCACGGCTTGCCCCCCCGGACCGCCGGGTCGATCGAGATTCGTTCGCGGTAGTCCATCGCGGGTAGCTTCCGGGGCGAGTGGGGCCTGTTCGGTCTAGTCTATTCCGATTTGTGCGGCCAAGTGGAGGCGAGAACGCCGCCCGATCCCCAAATCCCCGCGGCGCCTCGCCGCCGGACCGGGGTTAGGATGGGAAGTCGGGGACTCGCGTTGGGGCCCGTTGGGGGTTCGGTCATGCAACGTTTCGTTCACATCGCCTTCGCGGGGCTCGTGGGGCTGGCCGCGTCCTGGTCGCTGGCCGGGGGGCCGTCGACGGCGCAGGTCGCGCGGCAGCTCGACCGGCTGGTGGTCGACGACGTCGGCCTCGAGCCGGCGGCGCTCGCCCCTCTGGTGGGGGACGCGGCGTTCCTGCGGCGGGCTCACCTGGACCTTGTCGGGTCGATCCCCACGGTCGAAGAGCTGCGGGCGTTCATCGACGACGACGCTCCCGACAAACGCCGCAGCGCGATCCGCGCGCTGCTCGCCCGACCCGAGTTCGGGCTCACCCAGGCGCGCTACTGGCGCGACGTGGTGCTGAGCCGCCGCCTGGAGGACCGCGCGCTGTTGGCGGGCCCGGCGATGGTCGAGGACCTCGGCGCGTGGTTCAACGAGGACCGCCCCTGGGACGAGGTCGCCGGCGAGTTCCTCACCGCCACCGGCTCGGTGCGCGAGAACGGCGCCACGGCGATCGTCATGGCCCAGGACGGCCGGACCGAGGACGTCGCCGCCGAGGCGTCGCGCGTCTTCCTGGGGGTCCAGATCCAGTGCGCGCAGTGCCACGACCACCCCTGGGACAACTGGAAGCGCGAGCAGTTTCACCAACTGGCGGCGTACTTCCCGCGCGTCGGCGTGCGGCCGACGTTGATGGCGAAGCCGCCGGAGTTCGCCGTCGTCGTGAACGACCGGCCCGACCGCCCGCGGTTCCGCAAAAAAGAGAACGCCAACCGCCGCGGGTCTCCCGAGCATTACATGGACGACCTAAACGACCCCGCGGCCGAGGGGACGCGCACTTCGCCCAAGTTCTTCCTCACCGGAGCGAGCCTGCCGATTGGCACGCCGGACGCCGAGCGCCGTGCGTCGCTGGCGGAGGAGTTCGCGCGGAGCGAATGGTTCTCGATCGCGCTCACCAATCGCCTGTGGGGCGAGCTGGTGGGCGAGGCCTTCTACGAGCCGGTCGATGACCTCGGTCCCGGGCGGACGGCGAGCGCGCCGCGTGCGGCGAAGCGGCTCGCGGGGGCCTTCGTGGCGAGCGGCTACGACGTGAAGTGGCTCTTCGAGACGGTGATGCTGACCGAGGCGTACCAGCGCGAAGCACGTCCACGCCGCGAGCCGCACGAGAAGCCGTTCGCCGCGAGTGTCGCTCAGCCATTGCGTGGGGACCAGCAGTTCGGGGCGATGCTCGCCGCGCTCCAGATCGACGAGGCGTCGCTGGCGCGGTTCGGCACCCCGGGGGCGCCGGGCCGACCCGGCCTGGTGACGCCGAGGATGGTCTTCAACACGGCGTTCGGCTACGACCCGAGTTTGCCGCGAGAGACGATCAAGGCTTCGATCCCGCAGGCGCTGGCGCGGATGAACACCCCGCAGATCAACCGCGCCGTGTCGGCCGGCCAGCGGACGATGCTCGGACGCTTGCTAGCGGAGCACCCGGGCGACTCCCGCGAGTCGAATCACGCAGTCGCCCGTGACCTCTACCTGGGCGTGCTGTCGCGCGAACCTAG
>JBOFFC010000161.1:0-13904 GCA_051648405.1 Lacipirellulaceae bacterium | reverse complement strand
AAGCGGGTACCAACTTCGCACTGCTGGACAAGCCAGCAGTGGCACCCGAACTACTTGCTCACGTTCCTCTCCGTCCTCCGTGCTCTGTGTGGTGAACCCTTTCCCCCTCACCCCGCCAGCAGCTTACGCACCACGTACGCCAGGATCCCGCCGTGGCGGTAGTAGTCCAGCTCCACCGGCGTGTCGATCCGCACCGTCATCTCCAACGACTTCGATTCGCCCGTGGGGAGGGCGGCGGTTACCGTCAGCGTTTGGCGCGGCTTTAGCGCGTCGGTCAGGCCGGGGATGTCGAACACCTCGTCCCCGGTGAGGCCCAGCGACGCGGCGGTCACTCCCGGGGCGAACTCCAGCGGCAGGACCCCCATCATCACCAGGTTGCTGCGGTGGATCCGCTCGAAGCTCGTGGCGAGCACCGCCCGGACCCCCAGCAGGTAGGTCCCCTTGGCGGCCCAGTCGCGGCTGCTGCCGGTGCCGTACTCGGCGCCGGCGACGATCACCAGCGGCACGCCGGCCGCCTGGTACTTCATCGAGGCGTCGTAGATCGGCAGCACCTCGCCGGCGCCGGTCGGGGCGAGCAGCTTCGTGACGCCCCCCTCGACGCCGGGGGTCATCGCGTTGCGGATGCGGATGTTGGCCAGCGTGCCGCGGGTCATCACCCGGTCGTTGCCGCGCCGCGCGCCGTAGCTATTGAAGTCAACCGGCGGGACCCCGGCCGCGACGAGGAACTTGCCGGCCGGCGAGTCCTTGGCGATCGAGCCCGCGGGGCTGATGTGGTCGGTCGTGACCGAGTCCCCCAGCAGCGCCAGGCAGCGGGCGCCCCGCACCGGCTCGATGGGGCGCGTGTCGGGGGTCAGCGTCGCCAGGAACGGCGGCTCTTGGATGTAGGTGCTCGCGGCGTCCCACTCGTAGAGCTCCCCCTCGGAGGTCTCGATCGCGTTCCACTTGGGGTTCTTGTCCCAGACGCCGTCGTACTGGTTGCGGAACATCTCGGGGAGGACGCACGCATCGACGACCGACTGCACCTCGGCCTGGGTCGGCCAGACGTCCTTCAGCATCACGGGGGCGCCGGCCGGGTCGTGCCCCAGCGGCTCGGTCAACGGGTCGAAGTCGGTCGTGCCGGCCAGGGCGTAGGCGACCACCAGCGGCGGGCTCGCCAGGTAGTTGGCCTTCACCAGCGGGTTGATGCGCCCCTCGAAGTTCCGGTTGCCCGACAGCACGCCGGAGACGATCAGGTCCCCCTCGACGACGGCCTTGGCGACCGGCTCGGGGAGCGGGCCGCTGTTGCCGATGCAGGTCGTGCAGCCGTAGCCGACGGTGAAGAAGCCGACCGCTTCGAGCGCCTTGTCGAGGCCGCTCTTGGCGAGGTAGTCGGTCACCACGCGCGAGCCGGGGGCGAGGCTCGTCTTGACCCACGGCCGGGCCTTGAGCCCCCGCGCGGCGGCCTTCTTCGCCACCAGGCCGGCGGCGACCATCACGCTGGGGTTCGACGTGTTGGTGCAACTGGTGATCGCCGCGATCGTCACCGCGCCGTGGGTGATCTCGGCCGAGTGGCCGTTGTCCTTGACCGTTGCCTTGCGCGCGAGCTTCGCGTCGTCGAGCCCGAAGCCCGACGGGCCGACCGGCGCGCGGAGGGCGGCGCTGAACGACGACTTCATGTCGGAGAGCGCGACGCGGTCCTGCGGGCGCTTCGGGCCCGCGAGCGACGGCACCACCGTCGCCAGGTCGAGCTCGAGCGTCTTGGTGAAGGTCGGCTCGGGACAGGCGTCGGTGCGGAACAGGTGCTGCTCTTTGCAGTAACGCTCGACGAGCGTCACCTCGTCGTCGGTCCGCCCGGTCTGACGCAGGTAGCCGAGCGTCACGTCGTCGACCGGGAAGAAGCCCATCGTGGCGCCGTACTCGGGGGCCATGTTGGCGATCGTCGCGCGGTCGGCGAGCGACATGTTCGACACGCCGCTGCCACAGAACTCGACGAACTTGCCGACGACCTTCTCCTTGCGCAGGGCCTCGGTGACGGTCAGCACGAGGTCGGTCGCCGTGGCGCCGGCGGGGAGCTTGCCCACCAGGCGCATGCCGACCACCTCGGGCATCAGCATGTAGATCGGCTGGCCGAGCATGACCCCCTCGGCCTCGATGCCCCCCACGCCCCAGCCGACGACGCCGAGGCCGTCGATCATCGTCGTGTGGCTGTCGGTCCCGACGAGCGAGTCGGGCATCGCGACGGGGCCTTGCGCGTCGCTGCCGACCATCACCCCCTTGGCGAGGTACTCGAGGTTCACCTGGTGGACGATGCCCGTGCCGGGGGGCACCACGCGGAAGTTGTCGAACGCCTTTTGGCCCCAGCGCAGGAACTCGTAACGCTCGGCGTTGCGCTCGAACTCGAGCTCGATGTTCAGGTCGAGCGCCCCGAGGCCCAGGTAGTGGTCGACCTGCACCGAGTGGTCGATCACCAAGTCCACGGGGACCAGCGGGTTGATCTTCGCGGGGTCCCCCCCCAGGCGCTTCATCGCCGAGCGCATCGCGGCCAGGTCCACGACGCACGGCACGCCGGTGAAGTCCTGCAGGACGACGCGGGCCGGCTTGAACGGCACCTCGACGGGGGCGGTCCCCTTCGAGTCGCACCACGCGGCGAGGGCCTTCACGTCCTCCTGCGTGACGACGTACCCGTCGCAGTTTCGCAGCAGGCTCTCGAGCAGCACACGGATCGAGTAGGGGAGCGCGGCGATCTTCGTCAGCCCGAGCGCTTCCAGCTTCGCCAGGCGGTAGAGCCCGAGGGAGCCCTGCGGCGCTTGGAACGTGTCGCGGGCGGAGAACGGATCGAACTGGGCCATTGCGGAATGCGGAAGGCGGAATGCGGAAGGATAAAGGCAGAGCTGGGGGCAGGCTTAGCCGAAGCGTGGGCCCGGGAGCCCTGAGCGTCAGCGACGGGAGTGGCCGCCACGAGCGACGACGCGTGCCCCGAGCCTCGGGATCGTAGACGATCGGGCCCCGCCAAGGGAGCCGAGGCGGACCGCCACCGCGCACGAAAAAAGCCGCCCCCCGCGGTGCAGCGGGGGGCGGCTCTGGTAGGAATCTCAAACCACCCAAGCGGTGCCCGAGCGGGGCCCCCTCAGCGGGGCCCCCCTCCGACTGACGCTTGTCAGGCAACCTCTTCGTCACGCGACCGCTTGGCGCCAAACGCGGCAACGCCCGCGACCATCGAACCGAACAGGAAAGCCGACGGCTCGGGGACGGCGTTGATGAAGATCGAGGTCGACGCCAACGGGGCGGTGAATCCGGAGTCAGCGAGGTTGTACGCGGTCAGTGAAATCTTGTACTCGCCCCCCGCCGTCGGATTAAACGCCAAAGCGTTGTTCCAGAACTCGTAGTTTTGCGAGTTCTGCGCGACGTTCGTCGATGCGACCAGGGCCGCAAAGTTGATCAGCGTACCTTTGGTGTCGGTGAGTTCGGTCGTCGTATTGTCCCCAAAGGAATGATCGATGGTGAAACCATCAGGCGGGTGGGTAATCGGGCTTAGCACTTGAAACTCGGGGCCCGATTCCACCCCAACCGCTGGATCAAAATCGAGGCTCATCAGATAAACGTAAGAGTCGAGAAACCCGCCGCTACCGTTTGTGTTCGAGTTGATCGAGAACTCAAAGTTCCAAATCGGTGTTTGCGCCGTGATCCACGGCGCGCCGCTCGTTGCAGCCTCTGCCTGGAACGTGTATACCCCGGCGCCGTTGCTATTGAACACGTTCAGCGGAACAGGAAACCGCACCTTTGCCCGCAGGCCAAGTTCAAGACCCTCGTCCGTGTTGCGATCAACCGTCCATGAGCCGTTAGCGTTGCCGCTCCCGAAGATCACTCCTGGAACGACGTTTTGGTCGAACTCCATGGCCGCGAGGGCCGGCAACGAAACTGCGAGAGCCGCAGCGACTCCAAACGAACGAATCAGCATGGCGGGAATCCTTTGTACGAGTGCGGATGAAACGCGAATCCGATTGGGGCCGGGCTCGGCCCCTTCTTGGACTCCCGCCGCCAACCTGCGGGCTTCCAGGTGTGCGTAGGCTACCCGCATCGGCCTGCCGAAGTCAACCATCGAAAACCCCCGACCGGCAAATTCGCCCAGATCGCTCCCACCGTCCACGCTTCGGCGGGGCTAAACCGGGGCCACCAGCCGCCCCGCCAGGGCCGCCTGGCTCGCCGGGACGTCGCTGTGCGTCACCAGGCGGGCGGCGGCCTCGGCGTAGGGGGCCAGGGCCTCTTCGACCCCCAGGCAGGCGACGACCACCGGTCGCTCGGCCATCAGGCGGCGGATCAGGGCGTCCTGGGCCTCGTTCAGGCCGAAGGCGTGCCAAGCCGCCGGCTTGACGATCATCGCCACCACGAGCGGCGAGCCCGGCGGAACCAGTTGATTGATCAGCCACGGCGGCGTGCTTAGACTGCCGCAACAGGTGGCCTTGCATCGATCCTCGCAACCGTTCGTTTGTCTAATGACCCTGACCTCCCGTCTTGCATCATCTCTCCTCACCGTCGTCGCGTTCGTCGCAAACTGCCTTGCGGCCACCTGCGAGGCTCGTACGATCTCCGTCGCGTTCTCGGGAATCGTCTCCTCTCAGCCGGAGGCGTTTCGACCTACGGGCATCACGTTTACGGGCGAGTTTAGGCTCGACCTCGCCGCCGCGCCGGCCGAGAACTCCGTGTCCTTCCCGTTCGACGGTCCGATGACGGTGATTTCACGCTTCGACGACGCGGCGAGCGACCTGATTCTGAGGTTCAGCGACGGACTGCACGTGTCGGGCGGACGGTCGGGCGCCGAGGTGGCGAACGACCTCGGTAGCGGAGTGCAGCGTGCCGACATCCTCAGCGTGGGGTTCGCGGGGATGACGGTGTCGGGTCCTTCCGGCGTCATCCCGACCCCCGGGGGGACCGAACTCGGGTTCAACCTCTACGGTCCGCCTTCGGTGTTCCCCGAAACGCTCTCGATTTTCGACTACTCCATCAACCTCTTTCTGGACCCCACATACCAGCCAAGCGTGGCGCTGCCTGATCCCTTTCCGTCGCGCGATGCGTACACCGGGGGATTCGATGCGATCGGCAACGGAGTGAGTTTCTTCCGAATCAACAACCCGAACACGGTTCGTTACCTCCACTTGACGAGCTGGGGCGAGATCCCCGAGCCGACGGGCGCTGGCATGGCGCTCGTAGCAGCCGGGCTGGGGGGCAGGCGGCGACGACGTTGAGCGACGTGTCCTGATTCGAGGCGAGGTGGTGACAACGCCGTCAAACCGGTAGCGCGTCACCCGCCAAGCCGCCCCGCCAGGGCTGCCTGGCTCGCCGGGACGTCGCTGTGGGTCACTAGGCGGGCGGCGGCCTGGGGGTAGTCGTCGAGGGCCCGCTCGACCCCCAGGCAGGCCAGCACCACCGGCCGCTCGGCCATCAGGCGGCGGATCAGGGCGTCTTGGGCCTGGTTCAGCCCGAAGGCGTGCCAAGCCGCCGGCTTGACGATCATCGCCACCACGAGCGGCGAGCCCGCGGGGACACCGGCGAGGACGTCCCCCTCAAGCCGCGGGTCGATCTCCGGGCCGCTCTCGAAGTAGCGCACCGCCGCGAACCGCTCGCGGAGCGCGGCCGCCAGCGGCTGCTCGGGGGGGTCGGTAGGGCGATGGTGCGGCTTGAGCACCACGCAGGTGAGCGACTTGCCTCGGTGGAGTGGCAACACGCTCGGGTCCTGCTGCGAAACAACCCGCGTCGCGGCGCCGGCGATCCGCTCAGCGAGCCGCCCCCCCTTGGCGAGCGACTCCGGCGTGGGATCGGCGGGCTTCGGGACGCCCAGCGCTCGCTCCTTGAGCCGCCACACGCGACCGAAAGCCTCCTCGATGCGGACCAGGGACAGCCGACCGTCCCCCACGGCCGCTTCGAGCGCGTCGAGCACCCCCACGGGGTCGGCCAGGTCGAGCAGCAGGTCCACGCCGGCGCTCAAGGCCGCGAGGGCCATCTCCCCTTCGGAGGCGAACCGCTGGCGCACGCCGGCCATCAGCAGGCTGTCGCTGCAGACCACGCCGCTGAAACCCAGCTCGCCGCGCAGCAGGTCGGTGAGGATCGGCCGCGAGAGGGTCGCCGGCCTCCCCGAGGGGTCGAGGGCCGGGTACTCGACGTGGGCCGTCATCAGCATCGACACGCCGGCCCCGATCGCGGCGCGGAACGGCACGAGCTCGCGGGCGCGGAGCACGTCGGCCGAGACCCCCACCTTGGGGGTCGAGTCGTGCGAGTCCTGGTGCGTGTCGCCGTGGCCGGGGAAGTGCTTGGCGCAGCTCGCGAGGCCCGCCCCTTCGCACGCGCGGACGTAGGCCGTCACGAGCTCGGCGGCGCGCGTCGGGTCGTCCCCGAAGGCGCGGGTGGCGATGATTGGGTTGCGCGGGTCGGTGCTGACGTCGGCCACGGGGCCGAACGTCGCGTGGATGCCGCTGGCGTGCGCTTCGCGGGCGGTCGTGCGGCAGAATTCGGCGACGGCCGCGGCGGCGTCGGGGAGGTCAACAAACGCCCGCTGGTGGGGGAACAGCGTTAGGCCGGCGACCTGCTGGCCTGCGCCGCGCTCGACGTCGCTCGCCACGAGCAGCGGCGTTCGCACGCGCGCTTGCAACCGCGCGAGCGTGTCGCGGGTCTCGGGCCAACTGCCGTTGAAGAGCAGCAAGCCGCCGACGGGGCAGTCTTCCAGCAGCTTGGCGACGCGGTCCTCGTCCTCGTGGACGCGCAAGATCGGGGGGAGGTTTGACCCGATGCGGACCATCAAGAGCTGCGCGAGGCGCTCGCGCAGCGACGTGGGGAGGGTGAGCGAAACGCCGGTCGTGGAAGCGCTCATTTGCTCGACTCCGTCCGATCGTCCGTTTCGCTGGATGGCCCTTCGTTGTGCATCGGGGCGAGCAGCGTGACGAGGACGCTGGGGATCGCCAGGGCGAAGACCATCAGGAAGAAGTGCTCGTAGCCGAGGGACTCCTGAATCCTCCCGGCGTAGCGGCCGGGGATCATCATCCCCAGCGCCATGAAGCCGGTGCAGAGGGCGTAGTGGGCCGTCTGGTGCTCGCCCCGCGCGAGCCGCAGCATGTACAGCATGTAGCCGGCGAAGCCAAAGCCGTACATGAACTGCTCGAAGCCAACGACCGCGCCGATGGTGAGCAGGTTCAGCAGCCGGGCCGTTCCTTCGATGGCCGGGGTGGCGTCGGGCCGAGCGTACGCGAGCCACACGTACAGCAGGTGCGGCAGGTTGATGCAGAGGGCCATCGGCACGAGCCAGCGCCGCAACCCGTCACGCGAGACGACGATCCCCCCCAGGATACCGCCGACGGTGAGCAGCACGACGCCGATCGTCCCGTCGAGCAGGCCGACTTGCTCGTTACTAAGCCCCAGGCCCCCGACCGACCGCTCGTCGAGGAGGAAGGGCGCCTTGAGCTTCACCAGCGGCGCCTCGCCGATGCGGTACAGCAGCAGGTAGGCCAAGGAGAGGGCGATCCCCGGCTTCTGGAAGAACGTGACGAACGTCTCGCCGAACTTGACCAGCACCTCGCCGGCCGACTTCGCCTGCGGCGTCGATCGCGCGGGACGTGGCAAGAAGAGGGCGTGGTAGAGCGCGATCGCGGCGAGGAACGCGGCGACCGCGGTGAAGACGATCGACCACGCGTCGGCTTGCGACCGCCCGTTGTGGGCGAGGCTCCCGGCGAGCGCGACGAGCGCCCCCGACCCGATGACCATCGACAGCCGGTAGAACGAGCTGCGGATGCCGACAAACCACGCCTGGTCGCGGCGGTCGGGCATGCCCGCCATGTAGAACCCATCGGCGGCGATGTCGTGCGTCGCCGAGCCGATCGCGATCAACCAGAAGCAAACGAGCGTGCTGACGAGGAACGCGTCGGTCGGGATGAACCACGCCGCGGCGAACATCGCGACCGCCATCGCGGACTGCGTCGCCACGATCCAGCGCCGCTGCGAGGCGAGCAGCTCGACCAGCGGGCTCCACAGGGGCTTCAGCACCCACGGCAGCGTCAGGTCGCTCGTGACCCGGCTGAGGACCTCGTTCGAGACCCCCAGGTTCTTGTACATCACCGCCGACAGCGTCGCGACCGACACGTACGGCAAGCCCGATGTGAAGTAGAGCGTCGGGATCCACGCCCACGCGGCGTGCCGCGTGCCGGTGGACGGCCGTGGCGTTTCATCGGGGTTGGGATCAGCCATTCACCGCGGAGGGCGCAGAGGACACGGAGGAGGGGAAAGGCTGACGACGAACGCCGTTCACTTGACTTCGACCACCGTCGGCGCGCTCTGGCGACCGAAGCGGTCGATTGCGATGACGGCGAGGCGGTCGGCGGGCTTGCCGGCGGCGTCGGGTCGGACGTTAACGCCGTTGAGGCGGCCCTCGACGATCGTCGTCACCCACGCGTCGCCGCAGTGCTTTTGAACGACCCACAGCGCGGGGGTTTCGCCCGACGCGGCTTCCAGCGAGAACGACCGAGGCTCTTCGCCGGGGGTGACGCGCGGCGCGGCGGGGGAGGGCGCCTCGCCGGCCAGCCAGGGGCTCGCCGGCACGAGGGCCGGTTCGGCGTACGCCTTCGTCAGCGCCTTCGCCACGCCGCCGTAGTCGCCCGCTACCGCCTTCATGCTGAAGTGGATGTGCCCCGAGGCGCCGCCGCGCTTGCGCGCTTCGAGCACCTGGTTGACGATCTCGTCGGCCTTCCAGGCGGGGGCCTCGTCACCGACCTTCGACGTGAACAGCCCCGGCCACAGGTTGCGACCTTTAGGGTTCTGCGTCCCCCACCAGTCGAGCAGCGTCGTGTAGCTCTGCGCCGTCTGATCGATCGGCCAGTAGAGCTGCGGCGAGAAGTAATCGACCCACCCCTCGGCGAGCCACAGCTTCGAGTCCGCGTACAGTGACTCGTAAGGGTCGAAGCCCTTGATCGAGGGGGGCGTCCCCGGCCGATAGATGCCGAACGGGCTGACGCCGAAGCGCACGTGCGGCTTCAGCTTGTGCGTTTCTTCGCTCACCCGTTTGAGGAAGCGGTTGACGTTGTCGCGGCGCCAGTCGTCACGCGACAGCCGGTCGGGCTCGGGGGTCGCGTCGCAGTACTTCTTCCAGCTCGGGTCGTCGGGGAAGGGGACCGGGCGATCGACGCCGTCCTCCCCCAGCGCAGTGATCGGGTAGGGGTAGAAGTAGTCGTCGAAGTGGACCGCATCGACGTCGTAGCGCCGGACGATGTCCAGCAGCACGTCGAGCGAGTGCTGCGCCGCGTCGGGCTCCCCCGGGTCGAGCCAGTCGTAGACGCCGTACTTACGCACCAGGTCGGGGCGCTTGCTGGCGACGTGCGTGGCGGCTCGCTTGCCGGTCCCTTGCGGGTGCGATGCGCGGTACGGGTTCAGCCAGGCGTGCAGCTCGATCCCGCGGGCGTGGGCCTCGTCGCAGGCAAAGGTCAGCGGGTCGAAGTCGTCCGCGGGCGCCTGACCTTCCTTGCCCGTGAGGAACTCGCTCCACGGCTCGAGGTCCGAGGCGTACATCGCGTCGCACGCCGGGCGGACTTGGAACACCACCGCGTTGAGCCTGAGCTCGCGGGCCTTGTCGAGCAGCGCGACGAGCTCGGCCTTCTGCTCGGCCACGGCGAGCCCCGGCTTGGTGGGCCAGTCGATGTTCGCGACGGTCGCGACCCAGGCGCCGCGGAACTCGCGGGCAACGGCGGGGGGGCCGTCGGCGACGGCCGAAGGGGCGACGAGCGCGATGGCGAGCGCTGCGGCGACCTTGGCGATCGGGACAAGCGGTGCAATGCGAGCCGGCATCGGTTTCTCGGGCAGTCGCGGGAAGAACCGCCGGAACGCGCCACGGGAAGAAGGCGCACCGGCGAGGAAAGACTAGGGGTGCAGGCTACCCGCCGCGAGTACCCGTGGGCGCCGGCCGGAGCGCAGGGGCCTCTCGGCGGAGCGCAGCGGGGCGAGCCGCACCTGCCAGCAAGGGGGGCGCCTGTTCTCTGCGCTCGATGCGGGCGCCGGCTGCTCAATCCGCGGGCCCCCTGGTGGCGGGGGCGTTGGCAGAGCAGCCCGGCTCCCCGACCGCGAAAGTGGAAGAAACATCGAAGCATTCTCCGCTTCGACGCCTGGATCACGGTACTTGGGCGCCCACCAGCGACGCTGGCACGGCGATTGCTCTTGAGACCGATGGCGACGTCGCCCGCCGCCCACCGCGGCACCGCACAGCGGCGGCGCCCTCCCAAGTACATGAGACAAACCAAAGAACCCGATCTCGGCCCAGGGGAATTATCCGCCTGGTTCTCCTGGGCCGAGGGGTTCGTTGATCTTACGAACACCCACTAAGCGACTAACCGATTGCCCCCGCGGCCCGGCAGGCTTTTCGCCTGGGTCGGCCGGGTCGCGGGGCAATCTTTTTGGAGGATCGCTCTGGGTAGGAGCGTCCTCAATCAACCAACAGCTCGCGCCACCCGGCGAGGTTTCCGCCTGGCCTCGCCGGGTGGCGTGCAGCACTCGACCGGTCAGCCGGTCTCGCGATCCCCGAGAGCGGGTCGCCTCTTTGTCCAACCGAGTGCCCCAACGGGCTTGGAGGGGTTACCGCCTGGCCCCTCCAAGCCCGGGGCATTTTCGGCCTTATGGGTCTCCCCCGGATCGCGCCACGCGCTTTCCCGCTCTGTTGGTGCTTACCTGCACGCTTCGCCAATCGGTGCGACTCGGCCGCCCCGCCCGCAGCGCCGTGTTCCCCGCTGCCCCGGCCGGGGCGGCGTTCCCACGCTGAGCGGCGGTTTCGCCCCGCCCCGGTACGAGCTACGATCCAAGCTCCTTCTCGTACTTTGCTGACCGCTGCCTACCGCCTGCCCCTCCATGAAGTTCATCATTGCGATCATCCAGCCGAGCAAGCTGGAAGACGTCAAGGCGGCGCTCTCCGAGGTCGAGGTCGTGCGGCTTACGATCCTCGACGTGCAGGGCTTCGGCCGGCAGAAGGGGCAGACCGAGCTCTACCGCGGTCACGAGTTCTCGGTGAACCTGCTGCGCAAGGTCCAACTCCAGATCGCCGTGAACGACGAGTTCGTCGAGCCGACGATCAACGCGATCATCAAAGGGGGTCGCACGGGAGACACCGGCGAGGTGGGGGACGGTAAGATCTTCGTCCTGCCCCTGGAAGACTGCATCCGGATCCGCACGGGCGAGCGCGGCGGCGAGGCGATTTAGGGTGGGGGCTGTCGGCCGGTGGCTATCGGCTATTCGGCCGGCGGCTGGTGGCTGTCGGCTATCAGCCAATGTCGATAACAACACCGCTCGTCCGAGCGTCCGTCCGTCAGCCGATCGCCGACAGCCCCGCATGACCGTACCGCGTCAGACCAAATCGTTCTTGATGAGCCGACTCCGCGAGATCGGCGTCGAGCCCGCGTCGCGGCACGGTCAGAACTTCCTGATCGACCTGAACTTGGTGCGGCTGATCGTCGATTCGGCGGACCTCGGGCCGCGCGACGTGATCCTCGAGATCGGCACGGGGACCGGCTCGCTGACGGCCCTGATCGCCCCGAACGTCAGCAAGGTGGTGACGGTCGAGATCGACGCGAACCTGTTCGAGCTCGCCAGCGAGCAGCTCATGCAGTTCGACAACGTGACGCAACTCCAGTGCGACGCGCTGAAGAACAAGAACCGCTTCACGCCGGAGGTCATGGACGCGGTCGGCGAGGCGCTGCGCTCGACCCCCGACGGGCGGCTGAAGCTGGTCGCGAACCTCCCATACAACGTGGCGACGCCGATCCTGTCGAACTTGTTGCTGTGCGAGCACACGCCGCACACGATGGTGGCGACGATCCAGAAGGAGCTCGCCGACCGGATCGTCGCCAGCCCGTGGAGCAAGGACTACGGGGCGCTCAGCGTTTGGATGCAAGCGCAGGCGACGACCGAGCTGGTGCGCGAAATGCCGCCAACGGTCTTCTGGCCGCAGCCCAAGGTCACGTCGGCGATCGTCCGGATCGTCGTCGATCCCGTTCGGCGGGCCGCGATCCCCGACCTGCGTTTCTTCCACCAGTTCGTTAAGTCGCTTTTCCTGCACCGCCGCAAGTTCCTGCGGGCGAACGTCGTCTCGGCGCTCAAGCGGCACGCGACCAAAGAGCAAGTCGATGCGCTGATGGACGGTATGGGCTTCGCCACCGACGCCCGGACCGAGCAGCTCGACATCCCTACGCTAATGGCCTTCACCGAGCGCGTCAGGGCGATCGCCCCCGACTGGGAGCTGTGATTTTTCTCGTTCGCCGCTCGCGGGACACCGGCGAGCACGCTCGGGGGACACTTGGCGAGAACGCCTTCGTGCGTTACGCGTAGAGGTTGTACTAGCATCGCCTAGCCAGGCGTCCGCCGCCGCAGCGGAAGTCGTTCGGTGGACGACCGCGGACTCGCCCGTCTTCTATCGCATCCGAGCCGAGCACACGAAACAATGCCCTTCATCGAGATGACCGGCGCTACGCTCGACCGGCTGCTGGTCGAAGACGAACTGCACCACGAGGACCTCGCGTCGGCCGGCGTCCACGAGGGGACGATCGTCCGCGTGAACCCCGAGGGGGACATCGAGGTCCGACGACCCGATGGGTGGGACGTCGTCGGCGGGCTGCTCGGCGAGTTCGAGCAACGCCTGAAGCACGAGACGGGCCTCGACTGGGCCGACTGATTTCAGGCGTTCTAAGGCGGTGTCGTCTGGCGGAGCACGGAGCGCGGAGACGAGCTCCGCGGCTAACGACGCCGTTTCTCGGTCGCGTTGGGCGGGTCCGCGTCCCAGTCCGTGGGGGGGTCGATCCCGGTCGCGGCGACGCGGATGTGTCCGGCAACCTCGACGAACGGCAGCCGGCCTGTGGCCGCGAGCCGGCGCACGTCGCGGCGCGACGCCCCCCAGCGGCGGGCGACTTCCGCGAGCGACACGGTCCCCGCGAACGGCCCAGAACCGGGGGGGTGGGGCTTCATGCGTGGCATGGCAGGGGCTGCGAACGAGCGCTCCAAGGGGCGAGAACCGGGCTCGGGGGAGTGAACCCCAGGCCTGATTGGGCGCTCTAGACGGTAGGGACCGCAAGACCGACCCCCGCCGTCGGACGCTTTTCCGCTCGCTGGCGGCCGCGGCGTTCCGCGGCCGAACGTTCCTGCTAACCTTTCCCAGCGAAGGCTCACCCGCCCGGAATCCAGCAACGCCACCATGCCGCGCCAAGCGACCATCGAGCGCACCACCCGCGAGACCTCGGTCAAGCTGTCGATCGACCTCGACGGCTCGGGGCAGAGCCACACAGCGACCGGCGTGGGGTTCCTCGACCACATGCTCGAGCTGTTCGCCAAGCACGCCGTCGTCGATCTACGGGTCGAGGCGACGGGGGACCTGCACGTCGACCAGCACCACACGGTCGAGGACGTGGGGATCTCGCTCGGGCAGGGGGTCCGGCAGGCGCTGGGGGACAAGTCCGGGATCCGTCGCTACGGGTCGATGACCCTGCCGATGGACGAGGCGCTCGTCACGGCGGCGCTCGACCTCAGCGGCCGGTGCTGGGTCGAGTACCGGGCGCCGATCGGCGTCCAGAAAATCGGCGACTTCGACGGCGAGCTCGTCGAGCACTTCTGGCAGTCGTTCGCGGCCAACGCGCTCTGCAACCTGCACGTCGTCTTGCACCACGGCCGGAACGGCCACCACATCGCCGAGGGGGTCTTCAAGGCGACCGCCCGGGCGCTGCGCCAGGCGGTGGAGCCCGATCCGCGATGCCCGGGCGTGCCGAGCACCAAGGGCTCGCTCGACGGCTGAGGGGTTGGACGACGACAGAGCGCGGACAGCAGCGCGCTCGTAGGCGAGCCGGCGGCGCCAGCCGTCGGAGTCGTTACCCCAATTGCCGGCGCTCTACTGGGTACCCATCCCAATCACTCCGACGGCTGGC
>JBOFFC010000160.1:0-39959 GCA_051648405.1 Lacipirellulaceae bacterium | reverse complement strand
GGCCCACACCTCGCCGTTGTTGGCGTCGAGAACCGCCAGGCCGCGCTCGACGTGCGGGCGGTGGAACATCGACGCGTTGGTGATCAGCACCATCTTCACCGCGCCCAGGCCCAGCTCGCGCTTCACCCCGGCGGCGACGCCCATCAGCTCGTCGAAGTTCTTGTAGGTGGTCGGCTCGCCGTCGCCGCTGAACGCGATGTCGTTGAGGCGCCGCAGCGCCGCCGGCGTGGAGGCGAACTTGGGGGTCTCGTAGAGCGCGCCCGACGCGACCAGCGACAGCACGCCACGCAGCTCGTCGAGCAGCTGCGCCGTCTCGACGAACCGCGTCTCGGCCCGGCTAGTGCGATCGACCTGGCAGTAAACGCAGTCGAAGTTGCAGACCTTGTCGGGGTTCAGGTTCACGCCGACCGAGACCCCCCCCGAGCGCCGGCTGAGCACGGGGTAGACGAAGCGGTTCGCCTCGAACGACCGCTCGTGGAGCGTGTGCAGTGGGTGGGTGGGGGTGGGCATCGGTTTGGTCGATGGTTGGGGCGAGCCTTTCCATTCTACGCCAATCACTTGACGTTGTCGGGAATAGCCGCAACTCCGTCGAGCGAAGGGCTCGGCAGACCGGCGGGACAGTCGTCTTGCTGGCCGGATGTCGATCCCCCAGATGAAGGAGGCGCCATGCACACAGACCTCGATTCCGCACCTCGACCTCATGGATTCACGCTCGTCGAGCTGCTTGTGGTGATCGCGATCATCGGCACGCTGATGGCCCTGCTGCTGCCAGCGGTGCAGCACGCCCGCGAGTCGTCGCGCCGGTCCTCGTGCCTGAACAACCTGAAGCAGTTGGCCCTTGCGAACATCCAGTTCGAGGAGCGCAACGGCCGCCTGCCCGGCTTGTTCGACCGGTTCCCGGACCAGTACCTACCGGCGGACACCACGGACCGCGACATGGAGCCGTACGGCACGTGGGGGGTGCTCTTGCTGCCCGATCTGGAGCGCAGCCAAGCGTACGACGCGTTCGTCGAGGGAAGGGGGCCCGACCTCTACATCCCGTCGTACATGTGCCCCAGCGACGACAGCAAGGAACGAACGGGGGCGTCGAACTCGTACGTCGCCAACGCGGGGATGGCGGGGCCGGCCGCGCTTCAGAAGTCCGCCAACGGGCCGTTTCTGAACCGCATCGCCGAACCGAAGGCCGCGATGCTCGACGGGCACTGGCGCGACGGCCGCGAGTACACGATGGTGCTGACCGAGAACCTGCTCGCGTCCCCCTACTCGACGATCGGGTGGTCGGTGTTTGACACCCGCGGACTAGTAAACGGGGACGTGCTGGGGACTCCCAAGGACGTCCCGTGGGGGGTGTGCTTCCTGTGGCGGTCGAGCGCGACGGCCGAGCACCACGTGAACGGCCCCGAGGCCAGGTGCCCCCCCGGTGAAAAATGCGAGATGTTCGGGCTTCCACGCGAGGAGCGACTCCGCAGCCTGCGCTACACGGACGCGACGACGGACGCCGGAGCACAACTGCTCGCCCACCAAGCGCGGCCGTCGAGCAACCACTCCAGCGGCGTGAACGTCGCCTTTATGAGCGGCCGGGCGATCTTCCTGCGCGAGACGATCGACTACAAAGTGCTGCGGGCGACGATGACCCCGAACGACCGCCGCAGCGACTCGCCAACCCCCGACATCCTGGTTGAAGACCAGCCGTACTTGTGACACCGCTCGGGGGGGGCTTCCGTCTCGCGGGGGGAGCAGCGACAGCGCTTCAGGGGGCGTGACGATCTTTAGGTTGGGGAACCGGGTGACGAAGTCGCGACCCTCCCTCGTTTCGGGGTCGCGGAGCGAAAGCAAGTCGTTGTCGCGCGAAACGATCAGCTGAGCGCCGCACGCCACGGCGAGATCGACGTAGTGGGCGTCGTCCGGATCGCGCTCCAGTAGGAAGACCGACGGGGGGTGCTCTACGACCGTGCCCAGCACGGCCAGCCCGCTCAGGTACGCCTGAACGCGATCGGCATCGAAACGAAACCTCGCCGCGAGCGCAGGCCGCCGTAGAACCCCGGCGACTTCCGCCAGCACGAAGTCCGAAAGGAAGAGACGACACCTTCCCTGGGAAACGGCCTGGAGCAACGCCCAGGCCGGGCCACGGTCGGACAGAAACGCCTGAAACAGAACGTTCAGTCGAGCACAATCCGGGGCGGATCGCTCATGGGCCGCCGACGTGGCGCTCGCGGCGCAGCGCGTGCTTTTCGGCCTCGAAGAGCTCGACCGCCGCATCTTCGGTCATCCCCGAGGCACGGAACGCCTCGCGTACGGGCGCTAGTGACGCGTCGAGCGTCGCCAGCGGATCGACCACCGTGGTGATCGCCGCGAGCACAAACGCCTCGGGCGACGAGCCACGCGAGTGCGGTAAGGCCGCGACCTGCGTCGCGAGGGGATCGGGGATCTGGACGTCGATGACCATGAAATGAGTGTAGACGGGGCTCGGGAGGGGTCAAGTAAACACCTCGCGGCGCCCGCCCCCCTCACGCACTCTCGCGCAGCCCCACGCAGCAGAGCCGCCGGAACAGGTCGCAGCGGGCTTCGAGCTCGTCGGGCGTGCCGACGTCGATCAGCCGGCCGTGCTCCATCACCGCCACGCGGTCGGCCAGGGCGAGCGTGCTCGGGCGGTGCGTGATCACGATCGCCGTGCGGTTGCGCATGAACGTGGCCAGGGCGCGGTGGATCAGCGCCTCGCTCTCCACGTCCACCTGGCTGGTGGCCTCGTCGAGGATCAGCAGCTCCGGGTCGCGGAGGATCGCCCGCGCGAGCGCGACGCGCTGCCGCTGGCCCCCCGAGAGCTTCCCGCCGCCGGGACCGACCATCGTCGCGTAACCCTCGCTCAGGCGCTCGGTGATGAACGCGTGCGCGTGCGCGGCGCGGGCCGCCGCTTCGACCTCGTCGTGCGTCGCCCCGGGACGCCCGTAGCGGATGTTCTCGGCCACCGTGTCGTTGACCAGCAGCGCCTGCTGTGAGACGACGCCGATGCGCGTCCGCAGGTCCTTGAGGCGAAGGTCGCGGACGTCGATCCCGCCCCACAGCACGGCGCCTTCCGACGTGTCGTACAGACGCGGCACGAGCGACACGAGCGTGCTCTTGCCACAGCCGTTGGGGCCAACGATCGCCAGCGTCTCGCCGCGACGGACTTCGAAGTCGACATCTTCCAGTGCAATCCGGTCGGGCGTGTACTGGAACGAGACGTTCTCGAACCGCAGCGACCGCCAGTCGGCGGGGAGCGCCTTGGGGGTCGCCGGGTCGGCGATCGACGGCTCGCGGTCGAGGACCTGGTAGACCCGGTCTGCCGAGGCGCTCGCGCTCTGCAGGACGTTGAACACCCCCGACAGGCGCCGCGCGGGGTCCCCCATGCCGGCGAGCATCGCGAAGAACGCAGTCATCTGCCCGTGGGTGAGTGGAGTCGCGCTGATGCGCACGCCGAACAGGTGGGTCTGCTCGTTCAGGACGAGGTAGCCCCCCGCCATCGCGGCGAGGACCACCATGCCGACCCCCATCTGCTCGGTGAGGGGGCTCGCGAGCGAGTCGTACATCGCGATCTTCATCTGCCGCCCGTAGAGCTGCTTGAGCGACTTGTGGAACCGGGACCGTTCGCCCGGCTCCTGCGTGTGGGTGCGGATCAAGCGGATGCCGGCGAGCGTGTCGGTGAGCGTCTCGTAGATCCCGGAGAGCTCTTCCATCACGCGGTGGTTGGCGCGCTTCAGCGACTTGCCGAGCCATCGGATGCCGAGGATCGCCAGCGGCGTGATCGCGATCGTGATCAGCAGCAGTCGCCAACTGAACCAGGCGGCGCCGATCGCGCAGACGATCATCTTCAGCGGCTCGCGGATCGCCTGGCCGAACAGCAGTTGCACGCCCCCGCCGACCTGTTGCAGGTCGGTTGTGCAGCGCGTCATCAGGTCCCCGCGGCCGCGATCAGAGAAGTCCGCCAGGTCGAGCCGCAGGATCTTCGCGTAGAACTGGCGCCGCAGCTCGTGGGACACCAGGTTCCCCAGCCGCGCGACGAGCACCAAGTTCACGACCCGGAACACGCTCTTGATCGTCGTCCCGACGAGGAGGAACGCGCAGACGGCGCCGAGCGTCTCGAACGGCGTCTTCGGGAGCCAGCGCTCCGCTACGCCGAGCGCCCAACGCGTGCTGTCGATCTTGGCCCGGCTGTAGCCTTCGCGCCGGCGGACGTCGGTCAGCTTGGCCGTGAGCCTCTCGGCCGCGGCGGGGGACGCGTCGGCGAACCGACCGCCGAGGTCGCGTCGCTCGTCTGCTAGCACCGTTAGACGCGCTTCCTCGCTCTGGACTTCGGTCGTCAGCCATTGCGGGACCGACTTCCCCTGCATCACCGCATCGACCACCGGCCAGACGGCGGCGAAGTTCGCCGCCCACAGCACGGCCACCAGCAACGACGTGCCCCAGCACGCTGCGACGTTCCACGGGTAGCGGAACGCCAGGCGGAGCGCTCGGGAGAAGTCGTTCATCGAGGGGCGCCGGGGTCGATGCTCGGCGGAGGGCGCGGGCGCGCTGGGGGTTCGCCGGTCCGCCACCCGGCGCGCGCAAGCGCAGGGGGGCCGGGCGTTTTAGCAGAGGTCGGGGGGCCGACCAACGGCAGCCCGCCTCCCGAGGCCTACTTATCGGTGCTGGCGCCACAACCAGACCACTGGCCGCGCGGTCGTGCCGCAAATGCCGAAAGGCTGAACTGTGCCGGCCGTGCCGCCGATATCAGTCGTGACAAGGCGCGCTCCCGCGTGCGGGGGGCCGATCGATCGGCTCCGTTGCGCAGGGGGCGCCACGCGACGGACGGGCGCGCCTTACTGGGGGGGAATTGCAATGCTTCGCTCGGTCGCCGCGTTTGCGGCTGCGCTCGCTCTCTGCGCGAGCACCGGCTGCACGGCCATGCGGTCGTGCGGCCCCGGTGGCGCCCCGTGCCACGTGACTCAAAGCCAGATGGCGCCACGCGCCTCGGGGCTCGAAGGTCGCTGCATGCGGGGTCCTGGATTCTTCGACAAGATGGGCTGGACCCAAGTCGGCTGCGGCGACGCCGTCGGCTGCCACGGGTACGGCTGCGAGGACGGCTCGTGTGGCCCTGGAGGTTGCGGCCCCGGTGGTTGCGGTGCGCTCGGCGGTGGCGGGTACGGCGCCTGTGGGGCCGGCCAGAACTGCGTTAACAACGCCGTTGGCGCCGTGCTCGACTGCAACCAGTGCGACAGCAACTACAACTTCGCTCCCGGCCCGCCGACGGGCCAAGTCGCTTACCCGTACTACACGGTGCGGGGCCCGCGCGACTTCCTAATGTGCAACCCGCCGTCGATCGGGCCGCGTTAGCTCGACGGTCGTCGCGAAGACACGTCGCGTGAAGGGATTCACGCCGCCAGCCGCCAGGGCGCACGGATGCGCCACGGCGGCTGGCTTCGTTTTCCGCGTGGCGCCGTGACCTCGGCGCGGCGTGGACCCCGAGCGGTTTGCGCTAGAGCGCCCCGGCCACCAGCGTCACGTTTTGTCCGCCGAAGCCGAAGCTGTTCGACGCCACCGTGCGGCACTTCTTCTCGCGCGGCGCGTTGGGGACGTAGTCGAGGTCGCAGTCGGCGTCGGGGGTCTCGTAGTTGATCGTCGGGGGCATCACCCCCTCGGCCAGCACTTTCAGGCAGATGATCAGCTCGGTCGCGCCGGCGGCGGCGATCAGGTGGCCCGTCATGCTCTTGGTGCTCGACGTCGGTGTCTTGTAGGCGTGGTCCCCGAGCGCCTGCTTAAGCGCCAGCGTCTCGACGCGGTCGTTCACCTGCGTGCTCGTGCCGTGGGCGTTCACGTAGTCGATGTCGGTCGGGTTGCGCCCGGCGTCGGCCAGCGCCACGCGCAGGCACGTCGTCGCGCCGCGCCCCTCGGGGTGCGTGTCAGTAATGCGGAAGGCGTCGGCCGTGGCGCCGTAGCCGAGCAGCTCGCCGTGGACCCGCGCGCCGCGCTTGCGGGCGTGCTCGTACTCTTCGAGCACCACGATCGCCGCCCCTTCACCCAGGACGAACCCGTCGCGGTCGCGGTCGAACGGGCGGCTCGCGCGGTGCGGCTCGTCGTTCCGCTCGCTGAGGGCGGTCAGCAGGTTGAAGCCCGTTACGCCGAAGGGGTGGATCATGCTGTGGCACCCGCCAGAAAGCATCGCGTCGGCGTCGCCGCGGCGGATCATCTCGGCCGCCTCGCCGATCGCCTGGCTGCTCGCCGCGCAGGCCGTCAGGCAGTTGCTGTTGGGCCCCTCGGCGCCGAACATCGCCGCCAGGTAGCCCGACGGCATGTTCGGCTCTTGCTCGAGTTCGAGCTGCGGGTCGAGCCGCTTGAGGCCCTCCTGTACGAACCGCGCGGGGTCGAGCTCTCCTCCTTCGAGGGCGGCGACCATCATCTGGCTGAAGGCGGTGAAGTCTTGCTGCCCCTCGCCGGCGCCGAGGTAAACGCCGAACCGCGCGGCGTCGATCGACCCCAAGGCGTCGGCCGCGAGCGCGCGAGAAACGAGCCCCGCGTCGCGCATCGCTTGCTGCGCGGCGCCCGCCGCAAACCGCGAGTGACGCCCGCGCGGGGCCCACTCGGCCTCGTCGAGCCCGTCGCTAGCGACCGACCAGTCGCGGACCTCGGCGGCGATCCGCGTGGGGAAGCTCCCGGCGTCGAACAGCGTCGTCGGGCCGACGGCGCTCTTGCTCGCCAACAAGTTCGACCAAAGCTGATCGATCGACGTCCCCAACGGAGTCACGCAGCCGATCCCCGTGACGACAACGCGACGACGCATAGCAGAACCCTTCGGAAGACGGACGGTCGGACTCCCCCCATGATACCCGCGCGTCGCGCTAGGGGGGGACCGCGAGCGTGGGCCGACTCGCGACGGCTAAGCGAGGACCGGCAGGCCGTAGTCCTCGGGACGCATCCGCGACCCGTCGGCCCGGACGCCGACGGCGAAGACCCCCGTCGTGTGCAGCCACCGGACCAGGTCGTGCGGGTCGAACAGCCGTTGCGGCAGGCCTGACTTGGCGGGCTGCGCGCCCTCCCCCCCGACCGCGAGTCGGGCGAAGAAGATCTCGGCCTCGGCGTGTTGCCGCGTCGAGCCGTCGGCCGACATTACGGTCCCGACGACCATGGCCTGGGCCCCGGCATCAACGGTCCGGCCAATCGTCGCCCGGTAAGAGACCATCTCCCCGGGGCGCACCAGGCCGTCAAACGTCAGGCTCGTGAACTTGGCGAGCACCACGAGCTCTCGGAACCCGTACAGCTCGCTGACGAGCAACCCGGCGGTCTGCGCCATCCCCTCGGCGATCAGCGAGTTGGGCATCGCCGGGTAGATGTCCCAGTGCCCGTGGATGAAGTTGTCGGACAGCGCAACGCCCTTCACCCCCGTGGCGTGGGAACCCGCCACGTACTCGGTGAATCGATCGACCCAGAACCAGCGCATGGGAGCGTTAGCGGTCAGCGGTCGGCGAGGGGGAGGGGCCGACCAAGGCATAGGGCCCCCGCTCAGCCGAGCTTGAAGGCCACGAAGTTGCACATGTCATCGACGGTGAGCTGCTTGCTGAGCTTCGTGACCTGCGGGTCGGCCTCGAACTTCGTGAGGTCTGCGAACGGCATCCGCTCGCGCAGCTTCTCGAGGCCCAGCGCGTTGAGCTTGCCGTCGGCGACGTACTCGGCGCTCGTCAGCAGGTCCTCGGGGAACAGCTCGCCACGCTCGATCTTGATCCCGAACGCCTTCTCGAGGCGGAACACGATGTCGAGGAAGTCGATGCTCTCCGCGTCGAGGTCCCCCTGCAGCGTCGCCTCGGGCACGACTTCGTCTTCATCGACCCCGAGGGCATCGACTAGGGCTTCCTGCACCTTGGTGAAGATCTCTTCTTTCGTGGCCATCGCGGGGAACTCTCTCGGGTATTGGTTTTCGCGCGAACTCGTCGCGGGGTCGTTGGGCGGGGGGGGACGCGGCGCGTCTAGGCGAGCGCCGCGGCGCGTGGCAAGCGGATCGCTTGTTCGGCTCGCTTCAGGTAACGCACCACGTGGGCATCGACCTCGGCCTGCGCGGGGTCGGAGTCGGCAAGGTTGTAGCGTTCGACGACGATCCGACCCGACAGGCAGGTGCTGTCACCGACCCGGCCGGTGATCTTCAGCGTCGCGTCGCGATCGTCCTTCTTCAGCAGCACGACCTCGACCTCCAGGCGGTCACCAGGGCGGACGAAGTCGGCGTACTTGACGTTTTTCGCTTCCTTGAGGCTCACGATGCTCTGCCGGTAGTCCTCGCTCAGCCGCAGCAACCAAGCGGACGCCTGGGTTGCCGCTTCGAGCATGAACACCCCGGGGAGCACCGGGAACTCTGGGAAGTGGTCCTGCAGGTAGTCCTCGCTGTAGCTGACCAGCTTGGCCGCCACCAGGCGTGTGTCGGGCTCGTACGCCTCGATGGTGTCGAGCAGCCAGAAACGCATGGCGCTATTGCGGCCAGGGGGCCAAAATGGGCAATCTGGGAAAACCGGCAAGCCCCAGAGTATACCGACCCGCCGGGACCCCCACAACGCGGGACCGTGCGGCCATTTCGGCCCTCGGAACGGCGGCCCAGCGAGCCGGGCCGCGTCCCCTGCTGCGGGCACTACGACGGAGCTGGGCTCAACGAAGCACTTCGCCGATGCGACTACCGCTTCGGGATGTCCCAACTGACCTCGACCGGGCCACTGGCGTCGGCCGGCACGTCGATCTCGAGGCCGCTCGTGGCGGCTGCCTGGTACTTCTTGGGGAGGTAGCTCTTGGGGGGCGGGCCCCCCATCGTCGGGGGAACCTCCCACATATCGAAGCAAACACGGTACTTGCCAGGGACGAGCCCGTTTCGGTTGGGCTGTGTCGTCGCGCGGAACCTGCCTTCGGTGTCGACTTCGCCCATTCCAGGCAAGCGTGGGAAGCCGGGGGCCGGATCGACGGGGGCGAAGTAGATCAGGCCCGGCCTTCCCCACCCCCCCCCGGCCTGCGTCACACGCCCCTCGACGGGGACGACCTCCAGCCGGTCGCCGCCGCAACCCGCCGCCAGGGTCAGCACGGCGAGAACGCCCGCGAACGCAGGCGGCGCAAGGAAGATGCCGCGGCTGGGGTGGGTCATGGCAGGCTTACCGCCTCCCCTTCGGCGCGCGTGCCGAGCTCGTTCACCAGGCGGTAGTCGGCCGAGTCGCTGAAGAACTGGACGCTCGCGTCCCCCATCGCAAGGTGGAGCCCCGAGGGGTGCATGCTCTTGAAGCCACACGCCCGTCGCCAGGCGCCGTCGTGCTTCCCCGAGTCGGCCTCCATGTGGTTCAGCGGCACGGTCGTGCTCGAGACCGGGAAGTTGACGCAGAACACGCAGTTCCAGATGCAATGGTAGGGGAGCGTCTCGCCGAACATGATCGTGTGTGAAAGGCCGTCGGTGACCTCCGCGAACTTGTAACCGACCGCGAGCCGCGTGAACATGCCGACCGAGCTGTCGCCAACTCCGCTGTCACACCGCTCCCCCCCGCTGGGCGTGAGCTTGACTTTTCCCGTCCCAAAGCTGCACCCGCGACAGCAGTACGACGGCTGCTTGTCGGGACAGAACTTTTCGCAGTCGTCCGGCGAGGTGGGGCCGATGGAGCCGGTGTACCACAGCCCCTGGGCCCGCGACGGGTTGTTCATTCCTCCACCGGGCACCATCCGCGACTCCCCGCGACCATTTTGCAGGATCGGCTCGCCGGAGCGTTCGTCGCTCACGCACGTGTAGACGGGGAGCACGGTCTCGGCCGCGATCCGCTCGTTGTTGGTGGCAGGCGCCCGTTCGAACAGCGGGGACTTCCAGAAGAAGCGGTCGTACGCCGCCTGCTCTTCGAGGTACGGGAGGATCAGCGACGCCCAGGTGCCGTACTTCTGCGACCTGGGGAGTCCGGCGTACGTCGAGCCGATGGGGAGCGCGCGGTTCGACCCTTCGTACCCGTGAATGCCTAGGCCGACTTGCTTCATGTTATTGAGGCAAGCATTGCGCCGGGCCGATTCGCGGGCGGCTTGCACCGCCGGGAGCAGCAGGGCGACCAGGATCCCGATGATGGCGATCACCACCAGCAACTCGACGAGCGTAAACCCACGCCGAACGGGCCACTTCGGCACGACGTGACTGCGCGACATCGCAACTCCTCATGAATCGGGGAGCACCGAGCAGACCGCACAAACCAACAACCACGCCGCCCGCCGCGGGACGAGCAGACGGGTAAGTGGGATCGAGAAGAGCCTCCGACGAGACGCGGAGCTTACGCTTCTTGGGATCGGAAGTCCAGGTTTTTTCGTCCTCGGAACCCGGATAGCTGGCGATCGACGGGGGGGCCTGGCGGCGATCTCCCTCGAAAGGCAGCGAGCCGGGGAGCGCTGGCTCGCGCCGGGCGCCGGCTCTCCGGCGCACCAGCGATCGTCAACGCCACCCGGCTCGAACAACACCCGGCTCGAACAGCTCCCGCGGCGCTACTCGGCGCCGCGGCTATCGACTAGCGCTTGCGTCGCGTGCAGGCGACCGCCGAAATCGCCAACAGCAGCGCCGTTGACGGCTCGGGGACGGCGTACTGCAGGTCGTCGTAAACAAACGACCCGTCTCCCACGAGCTGCGCCAGGCCGACGCTGGCGATCTGCGACGGGGCGACCACCGCGAGCTGTGCGTAGGCGCCGGCAGCAGACGACACGGTCGAGGTCGCAATCAAGCCTCCGCCCGAGTCGTAGGCGTTCATCAGGAACGTCGCGGCGTTGCTCCCCCCCGAGGCCCAGATCGAGACGTCCGACATCAGCGTCGAGAACGTGATCGTCTCGGGGTCGTTCGCAACTCCCCCGGTCGGGTACTCGGCGGTGAAGTTGAATGCGAGAAAGTTCCTGCCGCTCAGTGCGGTGATCGCGAAGCCGCTAGTGACGTCCAGAATGGCGCCCCCCGAGAGGGCAGCCGGCCCGCTGAACGTGACGCCGATCGGCGCGTAGAGCGTTGTCAGCGGCGTCGTGGCGAAGAAGAAGTTCGGCGCCGCGATGGGCGAGCCGAAGGCATCGACGTCGAAGTCAATCGTGGCCGCGTGTGCTGCGCCGGACGAAAGCGCGAACACGCACAACAGGCCACCTAATTTTTGGCACATCACAGTAGCTACCCCTTTGCGAGAACAGGAACAAGGATCGGCAAACCGCCGAACAAAGAGCTCTTGCGCCGGGCCGGCCGTTTGCCTTGACGGACTACCGGAGCCCGGCCCAGTGGCCAAACTAACGCACTCGACCGCATTCGTCGAAGCAATTCCCGCAATTCCTCGACCGGGCTGCAACTATTTTTCTAGGCGCTCGTGCCGCTGCTGGCGCCGACAGGCCAGCGAACAGCGGCGACTACGCAGCCCAGGGGCGCCGCCGCCTCGGCTGCCCACCCGTCAGCCCCGCGGCTGCCGCTTGCGTCCCGTCGGCTTGAACCGCGCCCGGACGTCGGCGATCGCCTCAACCAGCGCATCGACCTCGGCGGGGGTGTTGTAGAGGTAGAAGCTCGCCCGGGTGCTGGCGTTGATCCCCAGCAGGTCGTGCAGCGGCTGCGTGCAGTGGTGCCCGGCGCGGACCGCGATCCCGCGGCGATCGACGAGCTGCGCGACGTCGTGCGGGTGGGGGTGGTCGAGGACAAAGCTCACCAGCCCGGCCCGGTGCTCGGGCTCGGGCCCCAAGACTCGCAGCCCCTCGATCGCCGACAGCCCGCGGTAGGCCCGTTCGACAAGCACCCGCTCGTGGGCGTGGACGCGTTCCAGACCGACCTGCTGGAGGTAATCGACCGCCCCCCCCAGGCCGATCGCGGGGACGATCGGCGGCGTACCGGCCTCGAACTTCGCCGGCAACCCGGCGGGGGTGAAGCGATCGGCGTAGACACGGTCGATCATGCTCCCCCCCCCAAGGAACGGGGGCATCGTGTCGAGCAGCGCCTCGCGGCCGTAGAGCACGCCAACCCCCGAGGGGCCGCACATCTTGTGGCCGCTGAAGACGAGAAAATCGCAGCCCATCGCCCGAACGTCGGTCGTCATGTGCGGTACGCTCTGCGCGGCATCGACCAGCGAGAGGGCGCCCGCCTCGCGCGCCCGGCGGCAGATCTCTGCCACGGGGTTCACGGTCCCGAGCGTGTTGCTGACGGCCGTGAAGGCGACGAGCTTCGTCCGTGGCGAAAGCACGCACTCGGGGTGGGCGGGGTCGAGCAACTCGATACGCAGGCGTCCGTCCGCAGTGAGCGGCAAGTGCTTGATGACCGCCCCGGTGCGCTCGGCGAGCTGGAACCACGGCACCAGGTTCGAGTGGTGCTCCATCGGCGTCAGCAGCAGCTCGTCTCCCGCGCGGACGTTGGCGTCCCCCCAACTGCGCGCCACGAGGTTGATCGACGCCGTCGTGCCGCCGGTGAAGACGACCTCGCGCGAGTGCTCGGCGCCGAGGAAGTCGCGGACCTTGGCCCGCGCCAGTTCGTAGGCGTCGGTCGAGCGCTCGCTCAGCACGTGGATGCCGCGGTGGACATTCGCGTAGTCGCGCTCGTAAGCGTCCCGCATCGCGTCGAGCACCTGCCGCGGCCGCTGGCTGCTCGCCGCGTTGTCGAGGAACACGAGCGGCACGCCGTCGTGGACCTTCTGAGCGAGGATCGGGAAGTCGTCCCGAAGTGACTCCGGTAGCAGGGCGTGCTCGGTCATAAGCCTGACAGGATTACAGGATGAAGGAAGCGATTCACGGGATGAACGGGAAGAAAGACGGTTCCTGTCCATCCCCCTTCATCCTGTAAATCCTGTCCAGCTTCCTTCGTTCAAAGCGGCGAGTGGACCGCTTGTTGGATCACCCGCCACGAGAGCAGGCAGCACTTCTGCCGGTTGGGAGTGAGCCGCGCGCCGTAGAGCTGCAGCATGTCCTCGGCGGTAAATCGCTTCACTTCTTCGACCGTCTTGCCGTGCAGCGCGTCGAGGAGCATCGAGGCCGACGCCTGGCTGATGACGCACCCGACGCCGTCGAAGCCGCAGTCCGCGACCTTCCCCTCGGGGTCCAGTCGCAGCTCGATCCGGATCAAGTCGCCGCAGAGGGGGTTTTTCCCCTCGTGGGAGTGGGTCGCCCCGCTAACGGCGCCCCGGTGGAAGGGGTCCTCGTAGTGGTCGAGAACGTGCTCTTGGTAGATCTCTTCTTCGGTCGGCATCGCGGCGGGCACGGGAGCTGGGGAGTCGAGAGGGGTTCGCGGCGGAGAGCGGTCCGTGGGGAGACTCCAGAACCGACCAACTCTAGGGGCCCCCCGGCCGGCGGGCAACCAACGGCCCCGGCGCCTCCCAATTATAGTGGACGGCTCCACAACGCCCCTCCCAGCCCGCTCCGCCGCGATGCCCCCCGTCACCCGCCCCCCCGGCGCCTCGCTGGCGTCGGGCGCCCACCGCGCCAAACTGACCTGGGCCTCGCACACCGTCGCCCGGTCGCTATCGAAGACCGGCGCTTGGGTCCGCCAGCGCGCCTGGATCTGGCCGATCTTGGCGGTGCTGGTGCTCTCGACCCTCGCCTACCTGCTGCAAGGGGCGATCGAGCGGACGATCAAGACCGCGCTCGCCTCGGAGCTCGAGACGCTCCGCGACCTCGAGGCCGAGATGCTCCAGACTTGGCTCGAGTCGCAGAAGAAGACGGTCGATTCGCTCGCCAACGCCGCCACGACGCGCGGCGTCGTCGCGGAGATCGTCGCCGGCGGCGATTCGGACGACACCGATCAGTTGAAGGAAAAACTCGAAGCAATCCTCTCGCCTGTCATGGCCGCGCACGACTACGACGGCTTCTTCGTCGTCGATAAGAACAAGCGCATGCTCGCCACTTCGGGGACGGTGATGATCAGCCAGGACGACCTCGAACGGAACGTCGGCGTCAACGAGTTCGTCACCCGCTCGCTCGAGGGGAAGACCACCGTCTCGCGCCCCTTGGGGAGCATCTCGCCGATCAAGGACCACCTCGGGCGGGTCCGCACCGGCGTCCCCGTGATCTACGCCTGCGCCCCGCTGCGCGACGAGAACTTTCAAGCCGTCGGCGCCCTTGCGCTGCGGCTCCGCGCCGACGACGAGTTCGCGCGCATCCTGCGGCTCGCACGCCTCGGCGAAACGGGCGAGACCTACGCCTTCGACCGCGACGGGTTGATGCTCTCCAACAGCCGCTTCGACGACGACATGATCCTCCTCGGGATCCTCCCCGACGAGCCGGGGAGCAGGTCGATCATGCGGCTGTTGCTGCGTGACCCCGGCGGCGACATGACCACCGGCCACCGCCCGACAAAGCGTCGCAGCGAGCTGCCCCTCACCAAGTTGGTGGCGAGCGCCGTAACCGGCACGCCGGGGGTCGATGTCGAGGGCTACCGCGACTACCGCGGCGTGAAACAGGTCGGCGCTTGGCGGTGGCTCCCCGAGCAGCAGATGGGGATCGCCGCCGAGAAAGACTACGCCGAGGCGTACCGCCCGCTCACGATCGTGCAGCGGACGTTCTGGGGCCTGTTCGCGCTGCTGACCTTGGCGTCGATCGCGATCTACCTCTACTCGCTGCAAGTGGCTCGGCTGCGGCGCGAGGCGCAGCAGGCGGCCGTCGATGCCCAACAGATCGGCCAGTACAAGCTCTTGCAGAAACTCGGCGCCGGCGGCATGGGGATCGTCTACAAGGCGCAGCACGCACTGCTGCGCCGCCCAACGGCCCTCAAGATGATCGAGCCTAGCAAGATGACCCCCCAAGCGCTCGAGTCGTTCGAGCGCGAGGTGCAGGTCACAAGCCAGCTCTGCCACCCTAACACGGTGGCGATCTTCGACTACGGCCACACCCCCGAGGGGCTCTTCTACTACGCGATGGAGTACCTCGACGGGATCGACCTGCAGGCGCTGGTCGATCGCTACGGCCCGCAGCCGGTCGAGCGCGTGGTCCACATCCTCCAGCAGGTCTGCGGATCACTGTACGAGGCGCACACGACGGGCCTCGTGCACCGCGACATCAAGCCGTCGAACGTCATGCTCAACCGCCGCGCGGCCGAGCCGGACGTCGCCAAGGTGCTCGACTTCGGCCTGGTGAAGAGCGTCGAAGAGGCGAAGGCCGGCCAGGGGGGCCTCGCCGGGACCCCCCTCTACATGTCCCCCGAAGCGATCCAGACCCCCGAAACGGTCGATGGGCGGAGCGACCTCTACGCGCTCGGCGCGGTGGGCTACTTCCTGCTGACCGGGCGGCCGGTGTTCGAGGCCGACTCGGTGATGGCCCTCTGCCAAAAGCACCTCAGCGAAACGCCGAAGCCCCCGTCGCTCGTGCTTGGACGCAAGGTCCCGGTCGAGCTCGAAGACGCGCTGCTGGCGTGCCTCGAAAAGTCCCGCGCGAAGCGCCCGCAGACCGCGCGCGACCTGGCCGAACGCCTGGCGCGGACGCCGGGCCCGGCCTGGGAAATCGGCGCCGCCGAGCTGTGGTGGAACCAGCACGAGCGGGGCCTCGCCCCGACGGCCGCCACGCAGCGCACGCTGATCATCGACACGCAGCGCGACCAACAAGCAACGATCGCACAGTAGCGAAGGCTCGCGCTATGACCCAATGACCAAGCAACAATGACCAAAGGAGCGGGCAGCAGGCAGCGGGCAGAGGGAAGTAGCCAAACGCTTGCGCGTTCTGGTCATTGGGTCATTTGCCCGTCGGTCGCTCCCTCGACGGGCACGGCTCCGATCAACGCTGGTCTTTGTTTATAGTTACCTACTAAGTCGGTCTCCCCTCCCCGAGGCGTTCGCGATGCTCGCCCCGCGTCTAGTCACCGCTGTGCTGTTTCTGGTTGTGTCTCACGCTGCCGCGCAGCCCCCCAAGGGGTTCGACTCGTTCGGGCCGGGGTTCGGGCCCGGCGGCCCCGACATTCCGGACATGCCCGACGTGCCGGGCATGGGGCGTTTCTCGGGGACCGTGGACGAGGCGATCGCCGCCGTCGAGTCGGGCGAGCACTTCGAGGCCCGCGACGCGGCCAAGATGCTGCTCTCCGTCGATCCGAAGTCGGTCGATGCCGACACACGCAAGCGAGCCGCCCGCGCCTTGCGCACCGCCTTGCTCGACGAGAACGCGCACGACACGGGCGTGTTCGTCCGCGGACTCCAGCACTGGGCGGGCAAGTTCGGCACGCCGGTGCTCGTCGATCTGCTGCAACGCTCGAAGATGAACGTCGACGACGCGGTGTTCGAGGGCCTCGGCCGCTCGAAGGACCCCGCGGCCGCCGTCGCGCTCGTGGTCTGCCTGGGGAACTTCTTCAAGCAAGAAGGGGCGGTCGCGGCGCTGCGGCAACTCGGCCCCGTGGCCGAGCCCGCGCTGATCGAAGCCTCGCGCGGCGGGAACCCCGAGGGGGTGCTCGCCGCCGTGCAACTGCTCGGCGAGTCGGGGGGCAAGGCGAGCATCGACGCGCTGACCCGCGTAGCCTCGCGCGGCGCCCCTGAGGTCCGCATGGCCGCCAAGATGGCCCTCTCGCAGGTCCGCCGCCGCGCCCGCGCAGGGGACGGGCTGAAGCAGGACGCAACACCCTCGCCCGACGACCCCTTCAGCGGTGTGGCCGACGGTTCTCCAAATCCCGAGGTGGAAGACGACCCGATCGGCGACCTCGCCGAGCTCGAAGGGGACACCTCGAACCTCGTCCGGCTGATGCCCTCCGATCCCGGCCGCGGCGCCTGGCGCGCCGACCCCGGGCCTCCGGCACAGACGGTCCGCTTCCGCGCGGTGCGACTGGCCGACCGCGACTTCCACGACCACGCCGAACCCGTCGCCCTGCTGGTGGGGTCCGCCGCCAGCGGATTCGCCGGCGTTGTCACGCGCGACCCGTTCGACAAAAAGCCCGCGACGCTCGAGCGTGTGGACCTCGCACGGGGTTGCGTCGCTGAGGCGGAGCCACTCCCCGGCGACACCACCGCGGCCGCCATTGCGCCCAACGGCCGAACGCTCGCCCTTGCGGCGACGGTCGGCACGCACCGCGACCGGGCCCGCTTCGAGGTCTGGCGCCTCGACCCGACTGGCTCAAACCGCGTGCGGCAGTGGAGCCCCGGCTCGCGTGACGAGTTCTCCCACCGCGCCTCCGTCGAGTGGATCGGCTGGGCCGGCGACCGACGGCTGCTGACCGCCACCGCGGACGACAAGCTCGTGATGTGGGACGCCCCCAACACGGCCGCCGTCTGGGAGGTCGACTGCAGCCACCTGACGCCGCCGACGGTGAGCCCCGGCGGCAAGCAAGTGGCGCTGGTCACCCCCGAGGCGATCGTCGTGCTCGACGTGGCGACGGGGGACACGCTGGCGTGGCTCGAGGGGTCGGTCTCCGGCCGCGGCGCTCTCGCCTTCGACGCCACGGGCGAGCTGCTGGCCGTGGTCGACTCGACGCGTGTCCGCTGGTGGCGCCTCGCCCAGCCCGGCGACCCGGCCGACGATTTTCATGTTCGCGACCTGGCGCAGCCGGGCTTCTGGTCGCGTGGCCACGTCTCGTGGGCCGACCCCCAGACGCTCGTCGTCCGCGGCGCGCGGGCGATCGACACGATCGACGTTCCGACGCGGCGCCTCGTCGCGCGGCAGACGCACGAGGCCGACTTCGTCGGCGGGTCGGGCGCGCAGTCGCTGCTGGCCTACGTCCGCACGCCCCGCGCCGCGCTGCTCCCCGCCCCCGGGCCGACGAAGCCAAGCGACTCGCCCGTCCCCGAATCGCTGCTGGCGTTGAAGCCCGGCGCGCCGATAACGATCGACTGCCGCGTCGGCGACGGCCTCGACGACGACGCCCGCGCGCTGCTGACTGCGGCGGCCGAGGAGGCGGGCCTGGTGGTCGATGAGGGCGCCCCCAACACGCTCATTGCCCGCAAAGCGACCGAGTCCGAGACGATCAGCTACCGCAAGATCCACGGCGTCCCCTGGGACGAGGACTCGACCAAGGAGGTGAGCTCCGCGAAGACCACCTACACGGTCGAGCTGTTCATCGACGGCAAGACGGCCTGGACCTGGACCCGCCAGCAGGGGGCGCCGATGTTCCTGCGCCGGCAGCAAGGGGAGTCGTTCCAAGACGCCACGACGCGCGAGACGGCCGCCTCGGCCGACTACTTCCGCGGCGTCGAACTGCCGCGGCGCATCGTTCACCCCGACAAGGCCGGGCCGCTGACGACGAGCGAGATCGCGTTCCAGCGGAACTAGCGAGAGCGAAGGCGCCAATGACCCAGCACCAATGACCAAAGGGTCCCTCGGCGTGGCAACGCCTTTTGGTCATTGGGATTTGGTCATTGGTGCTTCATTCGCTCAGCCGCTCCACACCTCGACGTCCTTGAACTTCCGCAGGTCGCGGTCGAACGACGCGACGGTGTCCCCCGACTCGGCGGCGAGCGCCGCGAGGTAGCAGTCGAAGTAGTCGATCTTGGTGCTCGCGTAGCGACCGAGCGCGTCGGCGACCGCCGCCCCGCCGGAGCAGCGGACCCCCGGCTTCGTGACGAGCGCCGAGAGCGTGCCGGCGATCGTCGCGCGGTCCACCTTGTAGTGGGACTCGAGCACCCACACCGCTTCGGCCAGGGCGACGTCGGTCAGCACCAGCACACACTCCCCCCCCTCGGCGCGGGCGAACAGCGCACGGGCCTTAGCGGTCAGCGCGTCGCTGTCGGCCAGCAGGAACCGCAGCAGGACGTTCGTGTCGAGGAGGTAGCGCTTCAACGCCCGCCGCCCCGCGCTGCGCGGGCCGAGGCCCGCTCCTGGGCCTTGGGCGCCAGCGGCACTCCCGACCGGATCGACCCGGCGAGGTCGGTGAGCGTCTCGCGCTCGGCGCGGATCAGCACGCCGTCGTCGCGGACCTCGTAGGTGATCTGCTGGCGTGGCTGGAGGCCGAGGGCCTTGCGCACGGCGGCGGGGATCGTCGTCTGCCCGCGGTCGGTGAGGGTCGAACGGATCACGGCGGAACGCCTTGGAGTGCTACAATGCATTACTTCGTCAAATGCATTGTAGCACGCCCGCCGGCGTGGGTCCACCGCGAAGGCCCTCACCGAGCCGCGACCGTCAAGGGAGCGACCAAGGGACAAGCACCAATCACCAAATCTCAATGACCAAACGGCGTTCCCACGCCGTCATAGGCCTTAGGTCATTGGGGAACTGGTCATTGGGTCATTCTGCTGCGGTCGCTACCTCGACGGTCGCGGCACAGGTGCGTAGTAGACCGCGTCGACGACCGCCGCACGCCGTGCATCTACCTTCTTCAGCTCCGCACGCAGCTTTTCCGCCTTCGCTTTCTCTTCAGATGACGGAGCCTCAAGGTCTTCGCCCGGGTACGACTCGGCGTCGGCGGCGCATTGCTCCCAGTGCTCAAGAAGTCGATTCGCGATATTGAGCTCGCGGCGAACCCGCGCGATCGACTTGTCTTTCTCCGGTCGCGAAATCAAGTGGGAAGCGACCATCTGTTCTGCGCTGTCGGCAGCCGCTTGCGAGGCCAGAACGGCATGCTCGACCAAACCGAGCGACCCGAAGCCGTTCGAGTTGTCGTTCTTTGTGAAGAGTTGCTCCCACGACACTTTGTTCGTCTGCGTAGGCGAGAATGCACGCTGCTTTGCGCGCTCCGCTCCCTTCTTCATCGGTTCCGCTGGCAGCGACTGCTCGATCTTCGGGCTCTCTGTGAAGCGTCGAGCGGGGACGCGCACCTCGACCGGTGTCGGCGGAACAACGAACGGATTCCCCCCGGCGCTCATGAGCTGCCGTTCGAGCGTTTGCCGCTGCGCGACGATCTGCCTCTCGGCGTTCGTGAGCGCTTCGAGCTGCATTTCGATCGGCGACACAGCTCTCAAGCTGACGCCTTCCCGCGGCATAGACGGCGGAACGGGTGGCGGAAGCGGCGGGTTACGTGGCAGCTCAACCTCGAGGCGGCCAAACCCCTGCGGGACCTCAACAAACGGGACCCGCGGCATCTCGACCGCGGCCCCGACCGCCGGCGTCGGCGGGCCATTCGCTTGTTGGGGCGCCGTCGCCAGGATCGCGTCGATGTAGGCATCGGGCGTTTCGAGAGTCGCCAAGTGCGTTTCCACCGTGAAGAGCGCTTGGAGAATTCGATCTCGCTTCGCTTCAAACGGAGCAATGATGTCGGGACTGATCGCCGACTCGTAGAACTGCTCGACGCGCTCGTTGAGTGCTTCGACACTCAACCGCAACCGGTTGGCGTGCCAAGACAACCGCTCCTGCGAGCGGAGGTCCTCCGGTCTGAACGTCGGGCCCGCCGAGTCGGTGATGGGTCGTTCGACGACCTGTCGCTCTACGACGCGTTCTTCGACACGGCGCTGCTCGACGGGCTCTTTCTCGACCACTCGTTCTTCCATGGGGCGTTCCTCGATAGCCACCTCGGCGGCCGCGAGTTGCACGCCGCCGTCCGCGGGGGACTCCCCTTCGAATCCTTCCGCCACCGAAGCGCTGAGGGCCACCGGGGCGTCGGCCGCGGCGCCCCCCTCGCCGGCGGCGCGGGGGGCGATTGTCGCCAGGACCATCAGCGTCGCCGCCGCGGCGCCGGCGAGCGGCTTTCCGATCGAAGAGACGAGCATCGCACGGACTCCTTGTTGGTAGAGAGAAACCGCCCCGGCCGAGGCCCCGAGTGCCTTGCCGGTCACTAGCGCCGAAGCGTCGCGTGTCGCGCTGGCGGCAATGCTTGTGGGGCACGCCGTCGCTTGCCGTGCACCATTGAAGGCCGCCACGGCGACCGCCAGCGAAACGCCCCGCCGCACCACACGCGAGCGCAGCAGCCGCGTTCCCCGCGCCAGGCGCCCCTGCACGGAGGCGATCGTTTGATCGGTGTCGTCGGCGATCTCGCGCCGACTGCGCCCCTCGATGTACCGCAGGACGAGCACCGTGCGGTACTTGTGCGGCAAGGCGGCGAGCTCCTCGAGCAGGATCGACTGCGCCTGCCTGCCGACGAAGTCGGGGAACCGCGGCTCGCGGCTTGGCGGCTCGTCGGCCAGCGGCGCCTCGCGCAGGCGGAGCCGCCGCTTGCGCGCCGCGAGCGCCGTCCGGAACGCCACGCGGTACAGCCAGCCGGCGAGCGACTCGCTCACGCGCACGCGCCGGCCGTGCCGCGCGAGCAGCAGAAAACTGGCCTGGAAGGCGTCTTCGGCGTCGTGGTCGTTCCGCAGGACGCGCTTGCAGACCCGCCAGACCATCGGGCCGTGCCGCTCAACGAGCCGGTCGAAGGCCCGCTCGTCGCCGTGGCGGGCGAAGAGCGCGAGCAGCTCGCCGTCGGCCGCTTGCAGTGCGCCGCAGGGGATCGCCGCGCCGGGAGGGGGGGCCGGCGCGTTGCGGTCGATGGGAGTAGGTCGCGGGATTCGCACGGCGCGCACTCGGGGGTTCGTCCCCCCACTAGAGTACGCGAACCGCCCCGTCGAACCGCACATTCCCGAAAAAAGCCGCGTTCACGCAAAGCCGCCAAGAGCCCGACGCGGCGCCACGTCCTTGGCGTCTTTGCGCGAACGCTCCCCTCAGAGCCGCCGACAGCCGCGGGATTCGAGGATCGCGGCCAGGCGCTCGGCGACGTCGCTGTTGGTGTCGGCGTGCTCGACAAACACCAGCGACGGCATGTCGGCGCCCGATAGCTGCACGACCCGCAACTGCTGGCCGGCCGCGTCGCGTTGCTCGCGAACGAGCCGGCGGGCTCGCTCGGTGGCTAGGCCGAACACGTCGGGCCGCGTGAACCAAGCGTCGGCGTGCTGCTCGAAACGCGAGCCGGTGAGGGTCAGCCGCTGGCGGTCGGACTCACGCCGCTCGGTCATGGCCGTCTCGACGGCGGCGTTCACCTGCACCTCGGTGGCGGTGGTGCGGACGAGCCCCCCATCGACCACCTCGACCCACGGGCCGGGCTTCTCCTGCAACACGAGCCAAACGCAGACCGACGACGACAGCGACAGCGTCGCGCCGAGCGCGACTACAAACCAAGAACGCATGGCGACTTCCCCCCCGGTTACGCGCGGTGCGCGCGGGGGTCTCCAAAGGACTCGCCCGACTGGTTGCGGCGACTCGGCGTGCAGCGGGAGGGATGCTGCGTGGTGGGGCCGGGCGTGGGTTGCGAGCCGCAACCCCACACAAGGCAACTTCCGCGCCAACAGGGCAAGAGGAACCACCGATGAACGCGGATGAACGCAGATAGGAGGGAAAGCAAAGGACCAATGACCAAGCACCCATGACCAAGGAAGCGGTTGGCTATTGGCCGTTAGCGATTCGCCTCCCACCGCTGCCTGCTGCCCTCTGCCTGCTGCCCACTCCTCGTGGTCATTGGTGCTTGGTCATTGGTCCTTTGCGTCTTTGCGTGCCCGATTCAATCGACCCTGAGCGGCAGCGTGGGCACCCGTGCCTAGTTCTTGGGCGTTGACTGCCCGGGAATCGTTGACATCGACCCCCCGAGCGGTCTAGTCTTACAGTTTCGCCGGCGGACGCAGACTGCGCAGCCTCCCAGGTTTGCGGAATCAGCGGGCAGGCCGGCGCCAACGCAGGCAGCGGTCCCCCACGCGATGGCTCGCCCCCCTCAAACGATCCCCCCCGGCGTGACACAAACCGGCCCCTCCCCGGTCGCGAAGACGTCCCCCCCGGCGGAGTCCCCCGAATCGGCCCCGGCGAAGGCCTGGGGGGGGGTGTTCGACGCCGCCACCGACGCCCGCGTCGAGGCCTTCAGTCAGAGCGTCTCGTACGACCGCCGGCTGTACGCCCACGACATCCGCGGCTCGGTCGCCCACGCCAACATGCTGGCCGCCGTCGGCGTGCTGACCGACGACGAGCGACACCGGATCGTCGCCGGACTGACGAGCATCGGCTGGGAGATCGCCGCCGGCAGCTTCGAGTTCCGCCAGGAGCTCGAGGACGTCCACATGAACATCGAGCGGGCCCTGATCGACCGCCTCGGCGACACGGGCCGCAAGCTCCACACGGGCCGCAGCCGCAACGACCAAGTATCGACCGACCTGCGGCTGTGGGTGCGTGACGAGATCGACGCGCTCCGCGGGCTGCTGCGCGAACTGCAGCGGGCGTTCGTCGGCCGCTGCGAGCGCGACGCCGGCGTCGTGCTGCCCGGGTACACGCACCTGCAGCGGGCCCAGCCGGTGCTCGCCAACCACTACTGGCTGGCGTACGTCGAGAAGCTCGAGCGCGACCGCCAGCGCCTGGCGGACTGCCGCCGGCGCGTCAACCAGTTGTCGCTGGGGACCGCGGCCCTCGCCGGGACCACGCTCCCCATCGACCGCCAGCTCGTCGCCGACGAGCTCGGCTTCGAGGGGCTCGTCGCCAACAGCCTCGACTCGTCGAGCGACCGCGACTTCGCAATCGAGTTCACCTCGAACCTGGCGATGATCGCCCTGCACCTCAGCGGTTGGGCCGAAGAGTGGGTCCTGTGGAGCACCACCGAGTTCGGCTTCCTCAAGCTGCCGCAGGCCTTCTGCACCGGCAGCTCGATCATGCCGCAGAAGATCAACCCCGACGTGCTCGAACTGACCCGCGGCAAGAGCGCGCGGGTGATCGGCTCGCTGCAGAGCCTGATGGTGCTCGTGAAGGGCTTGCCGCTGGCCTACAACCGCGACCTACAAGAAGACAAGGAACGGGTGTTCGACGCGGCCGACACGGTGCGCGCGTGCCTGGAGCTCGCGGCCCCGCTGGTGGCGGGGGCCGAGCTGCGTCGCGACGCGATCCTCGAGAAGCTCGACCGCGGGCACCTCGACGCGACGACGCTGATGGAACACCTGATCCACCTCGGCGTCCCCCAGCGCACGGCGCACGGCATCATCGGCCGGTTGGTGGCGACGTGCCTCGATCGCGGCGTGCGGCTGTCGGACCTGTCGCTCGACGAGTTCCGCGCCGCCCACCCGGCGCTCGACGAGTCGGTCTACGGCGTCCTTGGGGTCGAGCACGCCGTCCAGGCGTTCCGCAGCGTGGGCTCGACCAACCCCGCGATGGTGGCCGAGCAGGTCGAAGTGTGGCGGAAGCGGCTTGCACAGGAAATCGTGTAGGCGGTGGATAGGATCGAAACCAAGGCGGAGTGAATCGAAATGACCGAGCACCAGGCACCAATGACCAACAAGAAGTGGGCAGTGGGCAGCAGGCAGTGGGCAGTACGCGCCACCCTTTGGTCATTGGTGCTTGGTGCTTGGTCATTTGCTCCCGTGGCGTTCGCTTTGAGCCCCGCGGTCGAGGCCGTCCTCGAGCTCCCTCGCACCGAACCGCGCCACTACGTCGAGGCGGTCCTGGCGCTGGTGGACCTCGGCGAGGGGGAGCGCTCGGCGCCGATCGTCGAGGAGATGGTCGCGCTGAAGCCGACACCGGCCGAGTGCCTGGCGCTGGTGGATCGCGTCGGGTCGGCGGGGCTGGCGAAACTGGCGCGTGTCGCGCCGAAGTCAGCCGAGTGGGTCTCGGCGTGCCTGGCCGCGGCCGACGCCGCCACCAACGATCCTGCGCGCCTGAAGGCGCTGACGTCGCAGCTCGTCGAGGGGGAACTCGACGCCCGACGCGCGGCGATCGACGCGCTGCGGAGGACCGGCGCGGCGGGGGTCGAGCACTGCCTCGCCGAGCTCGCCGGCGCGGACGAACCGACCGCCGAGTCCCGCCTGCGCGAGGCGCTCGTGGCGCTCGAGCCGGCGTCCGTCCCGGCGCTGCTGCTCGGCGTGAGTGACGAAGACGAAGCGGTCCGCACGCAGTCGGCCTACGCCCTGGGGCGCCTCGCCGACCTGGGGCGGCTGCCCACGCCGCTGGCGGCCGCGGCGGTGGCCGCTCCGGCCGTGCTCGGCGGCGACGCGGTCGATGCGCAGGCCGCCCGCTGGGCCTTCGCCCGCATGAGCGACACGCCCCTCTCCCCCGCCTCGGCGAGCGCGCTGCTCGATCGGGCGATCGACGAACTGCTCGCCCGCGGCGCCGTCCCCTTCGCGCTCGACGGCGACGGCCTCGTCGCTTGGCAAACAAAACGCGGCGACGCGCGGTCGCGCGTCACGCCCCGCGTGGCCGCCTTAGCAACCGCAGCACGGTTCGCGCAGCAGCGCGCGAAGCTTTCCGACGGAGACGACCTCGCACGGCTCCGCGCGCCGCTGCTAACGATCGAAGCGGGAACGATGGGGGCGGTCGACAACCTGGCGGGACTCGCCGACGAGCCGACGTACAACGTTGGCGTAGCGCTCGAAGTGGCCCTCGACGGGGGGCTAAACCTCGCTGCGGTCGAGTGCGCTCGCCTACTCGGTCAGCGCCGCGACGCGTCGGCCCTGTTCTCGACCGGGGGTCAGCTTACTCCGCTGGCCCGCAGCCTCGACTCGCCGAGCCCCGACGTCCGCTGGGCCGCGGTCGAGGCGATCCTGGCCATCGCCCCCGAGGCGCCGTTCGCCGGCTCGAGCCGTGTGGCCGACGTGCTCGCCCACTTCGCCGCCGCGCGGGGCGACCGCCTCGCCGTGGTGGCGATGCCCAGCTTGGCCCGCGGATCGACCGTCGCGGGGATGCTCGCCGGCGCCGGGTTCACCGCGACCCCCGTCGTGCGCGGCGACCGAGCGCTCGCCGAGGCGTCGTCGAGCCCCGACGTCGAGTTCGCGCTGCTCGACCTAGCCGTCATCGAGCCGGGGGTCCGCGAGACGCTCTTCCGACTACGCCGCACGACCGAGGCTGCCCTGCTCCCCGTCGCGATCACCGCCGACGAGGGCCGACTCGCCGACGCCGAGGCGATCGTCGCCGAGGTCGAGCTCGAAGTCGGCGCCGCGCGAGCGCTGCTGATCGCCACCCCGCGCGTGAACACGCCGGAGGGGGTCGCCTCGCTCGCGGCCGAACTGAACGCGCTCCGCGGCGACGTGCTGACCCCCCGCGAGGCCGCGAAGCGCCGCCTGAGCCGCGCCGCCGAGGCTCGCAAGGCGATCGTCACGCTGCTCGAGAACGGCCCCGAGTTCTACGGCCTGGGGGCGAAGCGCCGGGGCCTTGCGGCCGTCGTCGCGACCCGAAGCAAGGCGGGCGCCGAGGCGCTCGCCGTGCTCGGGACCCCCGAGAGCCAAGTCCGCCTTGTTGACGACGCGAGCCTCGCCTCGCTGGCGATCAACACCCGCGAGGCGGCCGCCGAGGCGTTCCGCGCGAGTGTTGCGACGCACGGCTTGCTGCTCACGAGCGACGAAGTGCTGCGTCAGTACGACCGCTACAACGCGCTCGCGGCCGCGTCGGCCGACGAAGCGACGATCGCCGTGCTCGGCTCGTTGCTCGACACGATCGAGACGCGGCGCGCGCCGTCCGGCGCACGCCGCTGACACCCCGTCCTCCGCCACCTGCGCCCGCCCCCCACACGCCCGCCGTGTCCCGCCTGCCGACCTCCGTCGCCCCGCCGCTCCCCGGCTTGATCGGGTCGAGCCCGGCGATGCAGCAGGTCTACCGCCTGACGCGTCAGGTGGCGACCAGCCGCGCGAGCGTGCTGCTGCTGGGGGAGACCGGCACCGGCAAGGAGCTGATCGCCAAGGCGATCCACGAGCTGAGCGACCGCCGCAAGCGGCCGTTCGTCCGCGTGAACTGCGGCGCGCTGAGCGAGAGCCTGCTCGAGAGCGAGCTGTTCGGCCACGTCCGCGGGGCCTTCACCGGGGCGATCGACAACCGCACCGGGCGGTTTGAGGCGGCCCACACGGGGACGATCTTCCTCGACGAGATCAACAGCACCACGCCGCTGCTGCAAGTGAAGCTGCTGCGCGTGCTGCAAGAGCAAGAGTTCGAGCGCGTCGGCGACACGCAGACGATCCGCGTCGATACGCGCGTGATCGCCGCCAGCAACCGCGACCTGCTGGAGGAGTCGGCCGAGGGGCGCTTCCGCGAGGACCTGTACTACCGGCTGAACGTGGTCCCCGTGTCGCTGCCGCCGCTACGCGACCGGCGCGAGGACATCCCCGCGCTCGTGACCCACTTCCTGAACCTCTACAACGAAGAGAACGACCGCTACGTCGCCCACATCGACCCGCGGGCGCTCGAGGCGCTGCGCGACTACCACTGGCCGGGGAACGTCCGCGAGCTGCAGAACTACGTCGAGCGGGCCGTCGTCATGGCGACCGGCGATGAGCTGACGTACGAGCTGCTGCCGGGCGTGGTGCGTGGCGGTCGCGACGCGCCGCAGAAGGCGTTCGGCAAGCTGGACTTCGAGTCGCTGGCGGAAAGACTGGTGGTGGAGGGGCTCGCCGCCGCGGGGGAGGACTGCGAGGACCTCCACAGCCGCGTCGTCGATCGGGTCGAGCGCGAGGTGATCGCCCAGGTCCTGGCGCGCTGCGACGGCGTGCAGATCAAGGCGGCCCAGCGACTGGGGATCAACCGCAATACGCTCCACAAGAAGATCAAGGACTACGGCCTCGAGAACGGCGACGGCTCGAACGGCAAACCACACTGAGGAGGGCTTCCGACATGACCGCAGTGGAACAAATCTTCGACGCCCTCAACCGGCTCTCGCCCGACGAGCAGGCTGATTTCGCACGGCGATTCGAGGAGCTTCAGGCGCAGTCGTGGGACGCACAGGTCGCCGCAGACGCATCGGCAGGACGACTCGACTGGCTGGCGCGCGAAGCACAGCTCGACCACGAGTCCGGACGTTGCACCGAGCGATGAAGCACGTCGCGTCGCCGCGGTTCTGGGACTGTTACCGTCGCCTCCCGGCGGAGGTCCAACGTCTCGCTGACAAGCAGCACCGGTTACTCGTGGGCAACCTCAATCACCCGTCGCTTCAGTTTAAGAAGGCTGGCGGCTTTTGGTCGGCACGCATCGGCCTGCACCACCGGGCGCTGGCCGTCGAGCGAGATGACGCAATGGTGTGGGTCTGGATCGGCTCGCACGACGAGTACGACCGACTTCTCGACAAGAACGACTAGCCTTCACTGCCTTCCCTGCCTTCCGCCCTCCCCCTTCGCCCTTGGACCTCACCCGCATCACCGTGATGTGCTTCACGGCGAGCTACGCCGTGGCCCTCGCGATCGAGGGGGCGGGGCTCGCCGTGCGCGGCGCGGGGTGGCTCGTCGGGCGGCGGCTGCTGGTCAGCGGGTTCGCGGCGGCCGGGTTGTTCGCCCACGTCGTGTACCTCGCGCTGCGGGCCTCGGGGCAGGCGACCCCCCTGTCGAGCCCCGCCGACTGGTGCCTGCTGGCGGCGCTGGTGATCGCGGCGGTGAGCCTGGTGGCGACGCTCACGCTGCCGCGCTGGGCGACCGGCGTGTTCCTGCTGCCGGTCGTGTTGGGGCTGGTGGCCGCATCGACCGGAGCGAGCCCCGAGCCGTTCGCCCCCGACCGCGCCAGCCGCTTCTGGGGCGTCACCCACGGCTGGCTGCTGCTGGCGGCGGCGGTGACGGTGAGCCTGGGGTTCGCGGCGGGGCTGATGTACCTCGTCCAGAGCTGGCGGCTGAAGAACAAGTTCCCCCCGCGCCAGGGATTCCGCCTGCCGAGCCTCGAGTGGCTCGAGCGCGTCAATTCGCAGTCGCTGGGGCTCAGCGTCTGGCTGGTGGCCGGCGGTTTTGTGTCGGGGCTCGTGCTTAGTACGCTAAAGAACCGCGGCGTCGCCGGTTATCAGCTTGTGGCCGACCCCGTGGTGTGGACCCTCGGGGCGATGCTCGCGTGGCTCGTAGTCGCCGAGGGTTTCCGGCTCGTCTACCCCGCGGCGCGACGCGGGCAGAAGGTCGCGTACCTGACCCTCGCGTCGTTCGGGTTCCTGGCGCTGGTGGTGCTCTCGCTGCTGGGGCCGACGCACCGCGTTTCGAGCGACACGCCAAACGAAGCCCCCGCGCCGGTCGAGGGGGTCGCGGGTGCGCCCGGTGTCGGTCGTAACGACAGCGACGAACGAACCGCTTACCCCTGACGGCGGCCGGCCACAGTCGTGCCGAACCAGCGGAGCCCACCCTGCTGTTTGGACGACAATCGTCAGGGGCCCTAGAAAACTCGACGCGACCCTCGCCGTCCCCCACTCGACCCGCTTCCCCCTTCGCATCGTTCCCGTCCGCCCCTCATGCAACTCCGGATGGTAGGCTGCTCGCACCATCGCTCCGGGGGAGCGGTGCGCGAACGCCTCGCCTTCACGCCCGACCAAGCCGACAGCGCGCTCGCCGAGTGGCGCCGGGTCCTGCCGGGGGCCGAGGGGGTGCTGCTATCGACGTGCAACCGCGTCGAGTTTTACGCCGCAACGCCGCACGACCGGCTCCCTCCCTGCCCGGCGCTGATCGCCCGGCACCTGGCCGACGCGCACGGCGTGCCGATCGACGAGGTCCGGCCGCACCTCGTGACGCTCCGCGACGAGGAGGTCGTCGAGCACCTGTTTCGCGTCGCCGCGAGCCTCGACAGCATGGTGCTGGGGGAGCCGCAGATCCTGGCCCAGGTGAAGGAGGCGTACGAGCGCGCCCAGCGGCTCGAGTCGGCGGGCCCGCTAACCCACGAGTGCTTCCAGTCCGCCTTGCGTGTGGCGCGGCGTGTGGCGAGCGAGACCGACCTGCACAAGCACCGGGTGAGCATCCCCAGCGTGGCGATCTCGGACTTCGCCGGCCAGATCTTCGAGCGGTTCGACGACAAGCGCGTGCTGGTGATCGGCGCCGGCGAGATGGCCGACGAGACGCTCCGCTACTTGGTCGATCGCGGCGCTAAGAGGCCGACGATCGTCAACCGAAGCCCGCACCGCGCCGAGGCCCTGGCCGCGACGTGGGACGGACGCGCGGCGCCGTGGGACCGCCTGCTCGACGAGCTGGTCGAGGCCGACCTGGTGATCAGCACCACCGCGGCGGGAGAGCCGATCGTCACGCTCGACGCCTTCCGCAAGCACGTCGCGCCGGGCCGTCGGCAGCGGCGGCTGTTCGTGCTCGACCTGTCGATGCCGCGCGACTTCGAGCCCCCGATCGGCGACGAACCCGACGTCTACCTGTACTCGATCGACGACCTGACCGAGGCCTGCGAGCGGAACCGCCACGCGCGACGCCGCGAGTTGCCGCAGGCCGAGCGAATCGTCCGCGAAGAGCGCGAGCGGTTCTTCGTCGATGCTCGGCACCGCCTGTCGGCGCCGGTCATCGCGCGGCTGCGACAGGGGCTCGACGGCCCGAAGCAGGCCGAGCTCGAGCGGCTGTTCCACAAGCTCCCGGCGCTCGACGACGCGGCCCGTGCCGAGATCGAACAGTTTGCCGACCGACTGGTGAACAAGCTCCTCCACCCGCCGATGGAGTCGCTGCGCGACGAGTCGCGCACCGGCTCGCCGCGCGGCCTGCTGCAAGCCCTCAGCCGGCTGTTCCAGCTCGGCGAGTGAGCGGGTCGCCCTTGCTCCGCGTCGGGGTTGGTCACTCGGCGACGGCGATCTGAACGTTCCGCCAGCGGATCTCTTTGCCCGCTTGGGCCGGGCCGTCGATGCTGTGCACCTGGAGGGCGACGAAGCCCTTCGCCAAGGCGTCGTCGATCACGTCGGCGCACGGCACGTCGTTGACGAACGTCCGCAGGTGGTTCCCGCGGGCCTCGATGCGGTAGTGGTTCCACCCGGCCGGGTCGAACGCCTTCCGCGCGGCCGCGTGCTCGGGCTTGTCGAGCGGGGCGATCCAGCCACGCCCCGCTTCGTCGTAGATCCCTCCGGCCCAACCGCGCGGCGAGGGGTCGATCTCCGCCTGGTAGCCATGGACCCGTCCCTGGGGCTGCGCTGCCGCAGCGACCTCGCCCGCGGCGCTGCGGACCTGGGTCTTGGTCTCGGCGGGGTAGACCGCGCTGCGGAACTGGACCCCCGAGTTGACCGTCGGATCGACCTTCACCTCGAACTCGAGGACGAAGTCGCCGTATTCCGTCTCGGTGCGCAGGAACGTGTTGGGGGTATCGACGCGGGTCGTGCCGACGACCTCGAAGCCCCCCTGCGGGGCCTTCTCGACGCGGTACGTCGCTTCGCCCCCGACAACGGCCCAACCGTCGAGCGTCTCGCCGTCGAACAGCGGGCGGAACGACTCCCCCAAGGAGTGGGTGCAGTTGGCGGCGAGCGTTGCGCCGACGAGGGTGACGACGGCGGCGTGCAGGTACCTGCGGATCATCGAGAGAACCCCCCGGAGACGAGCGTGAGTCGCGGCGGGTCGCCGCGCACGCCCCCGAGTATACGCTCCCCGCCCCCGCGCTACAGCTTCCAGATGAGGAGCGCCGAGTAGTTCAGGTTGTGCGGCTCGAAGCCCTCGGGCTCGCTGTCGTAACGGTCGGTCGCCGACAGCTTGAGGCTCATGTTCGACGGTTGGTTGAGCTCGATCTCGACCCCCGTGTCGGCCAGCACACGGTACCGACCGAAGTTCTCCCATTCGGGAAAGTAGTCGATCTTGGCGTAGAACTTCTGGCTCTCGGAGAGCTTGTGCGTGAAGTTCAGCCCGAAGTTCGCTTCCGCGACCCACTCGTCACGGATCCCGCCGAACTCGCGCGACGTACCGGGACCGACGCTCGTGGTGAACGACGTGCGGTCGGTCTTGATCCACTGGTACGCGATACCCGAGGCGACGTTGAAGTTGAAGTCGAACGACTGGAACTCGTCGTAGAAGCCCTGCGACAACACGTAGATCGACCACGGTGAGTCGTCGAACAGCCAGTCGTAGCGGGCGTCGAGCAGGGCGTTGCTCTGCACTTCGAGCCCCTCGGAGCTCGTCTTGTTGTAGTACAGGGTCGTCGAGAGCTTGTAGTCCTTCGCCTCGCGCTTGATGAACCCGCCGGTGCGGATGCTGATCGATTCGCTGACGCCGCTCGCGCCGTTCAGGCCGAGCTCGAACCCCGAGTCCCACGGGATCGGGCCGAACCAGTAGGCGGGCTGGTACCAGTTGTAGACGACCGGCGCTCCAGCGATCGGGTCGAGCGCTTCGCCGGACGTGTCGGACGGGGGAGCGTCGGCCACCGCCGCGGAGACCCCCTCGACCGCCGACACGGCGCCCGGCGCCGCGGGGGCGTCCTTGGCGGCTTCGATCGCATCGACGGGGGTCGGCGCCGCCGGCGCCGTGTCGCGGAGCTTCGGCAGCGGCGGCAGGAGGTCGGCGTACGTGATCGGCGCGTTGGTAGGCGCCGGCAGCAGTTCGGCCGCGGGTTGCACCGCCTCGGCCGCCGGGGCGGCCGGGGCGAGCAGCGGCCCCCCCTGACCGCGGGCGAACGACCCCACGGCGACGGTCGCCAGCAGGATCGCCTTGGGCGCCCACCGGAGCGAAACGGTCCCGCGGTCGTGACGGTTCATGTTCGCGGCGCGCGAAGGGGCTGGGCTTGCTCGCCAAGTGCGGCAGAGCAGTGGCGCCGTTTAGCGGTTCCGCAATCCCGCAGCAAGCCGGCTCGCCGCACGGCGCCCTCGAGAGGGGGCTTTGTGCTGTCGCCGCTAGCGTGTCACAGCCCGCGGGGGATCAGCCCCAGGTCGAGCGCGAACACGAAGGCCATCAGGCTGACCAAGAACAAGAAGCCGGCCGTGTGCAGGCCGACCATGAACTTCTCGCTCGCCGGGCGGCCGGTGATCCCCTCGTACAGCAGGAACATCATGTGCCCCCCGTCGAGCATCGGGATCGGCAGGAAGTTCAGCACCGCCAGGTTCGCGCTAAGCATCGTGAGCGCCAGCAGCAGCGAGCCGATCCCTTCGTACGCGCTCTGACCGGCGACGGTGGCGATGGTGATCGGGCCGCCGAGGGCCGTCACGGGGATCTGCCCGCCGATCTTCTGCAAGAATCGGAACACCCCCGAGAGCGACGACTTTGTCTCCTCCAGGCCGAACTGAAGCGCCTCGCCGAACGACCCGGCGCGGCGGAGCCGCTTGAGCTCGTCGAGCCGCACGCCGCGGTGGTACGTGTAGGCGTCGGTCGCGGGCGCCGGGGTCATCTCGGCCTTCAGCCGCTTGTCGCCGCGGTCGAACTGAAGCTCGACGCGGGTCTCGGGCGCGCAATCCTGGATCGCGGCGAGGATCAGCGGCCAGTTGTCTTCGCCGCCGGTCAGCTTGACGGCCTCCGACGACGACTTCTCGTCGCCTGCAATGATTTTTGCTTCGACCAGCCGGTCCCCCGCTCGGAGGTCGGCCGCCGCCGCGGGGCTCCCTTCGACGACCGCGATCACGTCGGCCTTGAGCGGGCAAGCGACCCCCAGCGAGCTGATCACCAGCGGCGCGTCCTCACCGAGCGCCGCGTTGTCGGACCACGTCACGACACGCGGCGTGAGCGACACGTCCTTCACCGCGGCGCCTTTGGCGCCGGCAGGAATGATCGTGAGCGTGATCGCTTCGCCCGCCTTCGCCTTGGCGTGGACCGCGTCGTCGATCCTCGTCGGGTCGAGCGGCGCGCCGGTTTCGGCGCCTACGAGCCCGGCGGTCGAAGCGACGGGCTGGCCGTCGATCGCGATGAGCTGGTCACCTGCCTCGATCCCCGCGTCGGCGGCGGGGGAGCCCTGCTGAACCGAGGCGACCGGCCCGAGGGCCACCACGACTCCGAGCGTCTCGAGGGGGTTGGCGTCGATCGTTACATCGACCTTCTCCCCCCCCTTCAGCTCGCCAAAGGGATTCGTCGCCGGCGCCTTCGCACCGCGCAGCACCGTGTAGGTGATCTGCTGCGCCTTGCGATCGATGAGCTCGCCGACGAGCTCGCCGTACGCCGCGACCGGCTCGCCGTCGATCGCGACGACGAGGTCGCCGCGCTCGAAGCCCGCTCCGCTCTTGGCCGCGGCCGCCGCGGGGGTGTTCGGCAGCACCGGGTCGCCGGCCCGATCGACGCGCGTCGAGGGGCTCGGCGTGACGCCGATCATCGGCAGCGGGCCGTCGAGGTCGGGGAGGATCGTCAGCGTCCGCGGCTCGGACCCCGCGCGCTCGACAACGAGCGAGACCCCCTTATCCGTGTCGCCAAGCAGCACCCCCTCCTGCAGTTGCTTGTAGCTGGGGTCGGTCAGCCCGTTGAGCTCCACAATCCGGTCCCCCGGTCGCAGCCCCGCGCGCCACGCGGCCCCGCCCGGGGTCGTAGCGCCGACGACTGCCGGCTGCTCCGGCGCGCCGACGCCGAACGCGATCGCGGCGAAGACCACCGCGAAGATCACGTTCATGATCACCCCCGCCGAGATGATCGCCATCCGCTGCGGCACGCTCTTCGCCAGGTAGCTGCGGCGATCAACCCACTGCTTCTGGCCATCGGGTCCGGTGACCTGCACGGCGTCGGGCGAGCCCTCCATCGCCCGCGACTTGGCGAGTTGCTCCTCGAGGCTCGCCACCGTGTCTTCCTGGCCGAGCATCTTGACGTAGCCCCCCAGCGGCAGGACGCCGATGCCGTACTCGGTCTCGCCCCACTTCTGGCTGACCTTGTAGCCCCCGACGTCGAAGCCGAGGAAGAACTTGTCGCAGCGCACGCCGCACATCTTGGCGACGGCGAAGTGCCCCAGCTCGTGGACGAAGATCACAAAGCCCAGCCCGAGCGCAACCTGCAACACGGTCCAGGCGGTCGAGACGAGCCCCTCGACGGAGAGAGCGAGCAGCGGGGCGACGGCAAGCAGCATGACGGGGATTCGGTTCGTTGAGCAGAGAAGGATTGACAGTGGATCGAGACGGCCGGCGCGGGACGCCACGGAATCAGCCGCTCGGCGCCGGGGTGCTGACCATCAAGCGCACACCCAGGTCAGCACTTCCTTGCGCGCCCATTGGTCGAGCTCGACGAGGCGTTCGAGCGTCGGGTTCGCGTCGTAGGTGTGGGCGGCGAGGATGCTCTTGCAGGCCGGTACGATCTCGGTGAAGTGCAGCTCCCCTTCGAGGAACGCCTGCACGGCCGCCTCGTTCGCCGCGTTGAGCACCGCGCCGGTCGTCCCGCCGCGCCGGGCGCACTCGTAACCCAGCCGCAGCGCCGGGTAGCGGTCGAGGTCCGCCGGCTCGAACGACAGCTCGTGGAGCCGCGTCCAGTCGAGCCGCTCGGCGACCCCCGGGCAGCGCCGCGGGTACTCGAGCGCGTGTTGGATCGGCAGCTTCATGTCGGGGGGTCCGAGCTGCGCGACGACCGAGCCATCGACGAACTCGACCATCGAGTGGATCACCGACTGCGGGTGGATCACCACGCCGATCTTCTCGGCCGGCAAGTCGAACAGCCAGCGGGCCTCGATCACCTCGAGCGCCTTGTTCATCATCGTCGCCGAGTCGATCGTGATCTTGGGTCCCATGTCCCAGGTGGGGTGGGCTAGCGCCTCGTCGATCGTCACCTGCCCGAGCTGCTCGCGCGGCCAAGTGCGGAACGGGCCGCCGCTAGCCGTGAGGACCACCCGCTCGACCTCGTCGCGCTTGCCGCACCGCAGCGACTGGAACACGGCGCTGTGCTCGCTATCGACGGGGAGCAGGCGCTCGGCGCCGGGTCGGCGGGCGTCGGGGTCGGCGTCGAGCATCCGGCGCACCAGCGGCCCGGCCATCACCAGCGTCTCTTTGTTCGCCAGGGCGACCGTCTTCTTGGCCTCGAGCGCCGCCAGGGTGCTCGCCATCCCCGCCGAGCCGACGATCGCGGCGAGGACCGTGTGGGTCTCGGCCCTGCGGACCGCCTCGACGAGTCCCTGCGGGCCGACCAGCACCTCGGTCCCCTGAGGCAACTGCTGGCGCCAAGCCCGGCCCGCTGCCGCCACCGGGTCGGTCGCCACGACGACCCGCGGCCTTAGCGCCTGCGCCTGGCGCGCCAGCAGGTCGAGCTTCGTGTGAGCCGACAGCAGCGTCGCCCGCAGCCGCCCTTGGCTTGCGCGGATCACCTCGACGGCGTTCCGCCCGATGCTGCCGGTCGAGCCGAGCACCGCCACACCGCGGGGGGCGACAGACTCCGGTGAGGGCGCCATCGCGCGGTCTCGCGGGAAAGAGGGTGTTTCAAACGCCGGGTCGCGCTGCGCCGCCAGTGGGGGTAGAGCGGCAGCTCATCGGGAGTCTAACGCCGCCGGACCGACACGCGGCCCGGCCACGGGAAACGCGCCGGATGCGCTGCCCGCGACGGATCTGCGGGCCTTTCCCGCTCGCGGTGGGGGCAACGCCGGGAAATCGCCGTCGGTGCGCCGCCTGTCGTCCGCGTTCCGGTCGCTAAAATCTTGGTAGAGTTAGGTTTGCGGCGCGGCGACCGGATTCTACCCGGCTCGCGCCGCAAGCGGCAAGACGAGCGCCGTGGCGGGCGAAGCCGTGAACCCAAAGGCCCGCCGCTGCGTTTGCTTGGGTAGCGCGGCAGCGCGGGGACACCCCGCCGCCCTGTGCTCGCGAGACGACCAACACCTTGGCCTCCTACGACGACGACGCAATGGACCAGAGCCCCAAGGGCCCGATCGGTAGCGGCGACCCCAAGCCGAAGAAGTCCTCGACTCCGGGCTCGTCGTTCATCTGGTACCTGCTGGCGCTCGGCGTCCTGGCGATGATGCTCGTCACGCTGCTCGAGGGGACGGGGGCGGTCGAGATCCCCTACACCGACTTCGTCCGACTGGTCGAGGCTTCCGACGCGAAGAACACCAGCGGCGAGACCCCCGGCTCGATCACGGTGGTCGATCCGACACAGAAGCCGCCGCGCAGCGTGCGGTACTCGCTGCCCGAAGACGTCGTCGTCGACTTCATGCAGGTCACCGGCAAGGTCGAGCGGCACGTCGTCCCCCCCAAAGCCGAGTCGGCCAGCGCGGCGACCGTGCCGTTCAAGACCGAGAAGGTGCGGTTCCGTGTGAACTGGAACCCCAACAGCGACCCGGTCGGCCCGTTGCTCGCCAAGCACGGCATCAAGTACACGCACCCCGACCCGCCGAGCCCGCTGCTGCAATGGGCGCCGACGCTGTTCACGTTGCTCGTCCTAACCGGCCTGTTGATGTTCATGGTCCGCCGCCTGGGGGGCGCGGGCTCGCCGATGGCCTTCGGTCGTAGCCGCGGCAAGCTCTACGCCCAAGAGGACCTCGAGGTCACGTTCGACGACGTCGCAGGGATCGACGAGGCGGTCGATGAGCTCCGCGAGGTCGTCGACTTCCTGAAGAACCCCGAGCGCTACCAGCGTCTCGGCGGGCGGATTCCCAAGGGGGTGCTGCTCGTCGGTCCCCCCGGGACCGGCAAGACGCTGCTCTCCAAGGCCGTGGCCGGCGAGGCGGGGGTGCCGTTCTTCTCGCTCAGCGGCTCGGACTTCGTCGAGATGTTCGTCGGCGTCGGCGCCGCGCGCGTGCGTGACATGTTCCAGCAGGCCGAGCAGCGGGCCCCGTGCATCATCTTCATCGACGAACTCGACGCGCTCGGCAAGACCCGCGGCGGGGGCGCGATGGGGAGCCACGACGAGCGCGAGCAGACGCTCAACGCCCTGCTGGTCGAGATGGACGGCTTCGGCACCAACAGCGGCGTGATCGTGATGGGCGCCACGAATCGCCCCGAGACGCTCGACCCCGCGCTGATGCGCCCGGGGCGCTTCGACCGCCACGTGCTGGTCGATCGCCCTGACGTCGCCGGGCGCGAGAGGATCCTCAACGTCCACTTGCAGAACATCAAGGTCGATGGGGACGTCGACGTGAAGTCGCTGGCCGCGATCACCAGCGGCTTCGTCGGCGCCGACCTGGCGAACGTAGTCAACGAGGCGGCGCTGCTCGCGGCCCGCAACGGCAAGGAGCTGGTCGGCAACGACGAGTTCCACGAGGCCGTCGAGCGGGCCAGCATCGGCCTCGAGAAGAAGAGCCGCATCATGCTCGACGAGGAGAAGCAGCGCCTCGCCGTCCACGAGTCGGGCCACGCCCTGGTGGCCTACTCGCTCCCCAACACCGACCCCGTGCACAAGGTCTCGATCATCCCCCGCGGCCTCAGCGCGCTGGGCTACATGCAGCAGCGCCCCGAGCACGACCGCTACATGATCACCAAGGCCCAGCTCGAGAGCCGCCTGCAGGTGATGCTCGCCGGCACGCTGGCCGAAGAGCTGCTGCTGGACGACATCGGCACCGGCGCCAGCAACGACCTCGACCGCGCGACCGAGGTCGCCCGCGGCATGGTCATGGACTACGGCATGAGCCGCCTGGGGCGCGTCACCTACCGCGAGCGGACCACCAACCCGTTCCTGGGGGCCGACGCCCCCGCGATCCAGCACCACAGCGAGCAGACGGCCCGCGAGATCGACCAAGAGGTCAAGCGGATCATCGAAGAGGCGCTCGAGCAGACTAAGCGGATCCTCGCCTCGCGCCGCCCCGCGCTCGAAGCGATCACCGCCGAACTGCTGCACAAGGAAGTGATCGACGCCGAGACCCTCGGCCGGATCATCGAGCAAGCCTCGCCGCAGCCGCGCCTGGTCCCCGGCACGACGGCCGAGCGGAAGCCGGCGCCAGCGGCGCCCTCAGGGGCCGACGCAATCGTGGCCCCCGGCTCAACCGGCGGGTGAGGCGCATCGCGACGCCGTCTCGGAGCCGCGACCGTCAAGGGAGCGACCGCTGCGCAAGCCCCAATGACCAAGCACCAATGACCAAAGGGCGTTACCACGCCAGCGAGTTCTTTGGTCATTGGTGCTTGGTCATTGGGGCTCCTCGGTCGCGGCTCGGCATTCAGTCCAAGCGCTTCGCGCGTTGTCGCACGCCGTTCTGGAACAGCGTCACCGACGTGGCCTTGCCCGCGTCGTCGATCTCGAACGTCAGGTCGGCTTCCACCTCGCGGTACTCCCACACCGTCTCCGAGCGCGGGTAGACACGCAGCGCCGACTGCCCGGTGAGCCCGACGATCAGCTTGCCGTCCTCCTCGGTGACGGTGAAGTCGATCCCCGGCGCCAGCCGGTACTTGCCGACGTAGCGCCGCATCACCTCCGGCGCGACCTCGACCTCCTTTGAGAACTCGCGTGGCACGACGTCCCGCCCCGACACAACCAGAACGAGGCTCTGCGCGAGCGCGTCGACCTCCATCGTCGCCGAGTTCGCCAGCACGACGACGGCCGCGTCGAGCTGCCGACTTACGAGAATCATCGCGTGGTAGCCGCCGGTCTGGCCGTTGTGCCAGCGCGTCGTGCCGTCGCGGGCGACGTGCCAGCCGAGGCCCATCGCAAAGTCCTCCTTGACGATCGGCTTTTGGTGGACCTTCCACGCGAGCTCGATCGCCTCGCCGAGCTTCCCCTTGGGGAGGGTCATGTTCGCGCGGGCGAAGCGGACCATGTCGCGCGCCGTGCTGCGAATCGCCCCCGCGCCGGCCATCGACCCCATGTCCCAATCGTACGTCGCGACTCCCCCGGCGTCGTGCGGCGTCGCGAGTCGCGCTCGCTGCTCGTCGCTGAGCGCGACCGTCGTGTCGCTCATCCCCAGCGGGCCGGCGATCCGCTTGGCGACCGCTTCCCCGTAGCCGAGCCCCTGCTTGCGGGCGACGACGCTCCCCAGCAGCCCCACGGCAAGGTTCGAGTATTCGGCCTTCGTCCCCGGTTCGCGGGCCAAGGTGTGGCCGTTCAGGAACGCGGCCACGTCCTTCCCGGTGTAGCCCATGTACGGGTTCGCGGGGTCCACAGCGCTGAGATCCAAGTTGCTAGGCAATCGCGGGAGCCCCGATACGTGCGTCGATAGGTCGCGGAGCGTGATCGGCCTACCGCGCAGCGGCGCCTTCACCCCCGGCGGCAGGAGCTCGGCGAGCGGTTGGTCGAGCTTCACCACGCCGGCGGTCACCGCGTCGGCGAGCAGCAGCCCGGTGAAGACCTTCGTCACCGAGCCGATCTCGTAGAGCGTGTCGGCGTCGGGCTCACCGCGCCCGTCGCCCACACTCCCCAGGCCTACGAAGCACTCCTCGTCGCCGCGCAGGGCGCCGATCGACATCCCGACGACCACCTCCGCATCGACGTACGGCTGGGCGTGCCGCACGATTGACGCGCGGAGGTCGTCCGTCTGGCCGCTGCCTAGCGCCGGCACGAGCGCAGCGACAACACCGAAAAGACAACGAAGAGAGCGCAACATCGCGACGCCTCCGATAAGGTTGAACCGACCGCGGGGAACCCCACGGAGATGGCGTCAAAATACCACCCCGTTCGCGCGGGGTGCGCGCCATCGCAGTCTGGTGTATTGGCGTATTGATACACTAAAGCGACGCGGTGTCAAGCGATTTCTATCGGAGC
>JBOFFC010000159.1:0-197647 GCA_051648405.1 Lacipirellulaceae bacterium | reverse complement strand
GTGAGACGGTGGGACGCCCTGTGGTGGTTGGCCTCCCTGCCGGTGGGCTGCGCCCACCCTACGCGGCTTTGCCGCTAGGGGTGGTCGATGGGGGCGGGGGGCGGGTTTGGGGTGCTTGGCCGCGGGGGGTGGGGATGCTGGAGCCCGGGCGAACGCCGGCCGAGGGGCGCTGGCGGTTGTTTCATTCTCGGCGTTGGTTGCCGCCGGGGGAGGTGACGGGGATCGAGCGGTTGGCGAACGACGAAGCGGGGGTCTTGGTGACCACCACCGAGGGCGCCGGCCGGATCGTCGCGCGGACTACGACGTTGCGCGCGAAGGCCAAGGCGGCCAACGCGGCGCTGCGGCGCTGGCACCTCCGCGAGGGGCTCGTCGGCGAGGGGCTGCTGAAGGTCCCCGGCGACCCGCGGGAGGGGGTCAGCGTCCCCTCGAACGACAACGACGGCCTTTGGACCGCGATGTACGTCGCCGCCGAGGCGTTCCGCTTCGCAGAGACCGGCGCGGCCGACGCGCGGGCCAACGCCCTCGAGTCGCTCGACGCGCTGCTGCGGCTGGAGCGCGTGACCGGCGTGCCGGGCTTCTTGGCGCGGAGCTTCGTCCGTGTGATCGACGACCCCGACCCGGCGACACGCTACGGAGGCGAGTGGCACAAAACGGCCGACGGCCTGCTGTGGTGGAAGGGGGACACGTCGAGCGACGAGCTCGTGGGGCACTACTTCGCCTGGTACGTCTGCTTCGAGCTCTTGAACGACTCGGCAGCGCGCGAGGCGATCGCCGGCGTCGTGCGGCGCGTAACCGACAAGATCCTCGCCGACGGCTTGCGGTACCACGACCTCGACGGCGAGCGGACCACCTGGGGCTTCTGGGACCCGGCGACGCTGAACGACGACCCCGAGCGGATCGAGGAGCGGGGGACCAACTCGATCGAGATCCTTTCGTTCCTGGCCGTGGCGACGCACGTCACCGGCGACCCCAAGTACGCGCGCGAGGCCGAGCGGCTGGTGACCGAGCACGCCTACGCGCAGAACACGATCCTGCAGAAGGTCCTCTCCCCCCCCGACGCGATCAACCACAGCGACGACGAGCTGGCGTTCCTGGCGTACTACCCGCTGCTCGACCTGGAGCGCGACCCGCGCCGCCGGGCGGCCTACATCGACAGCCTGCGGCGGTCGTACGCGGTCGAGCGCCCCGAGCGGAGCCCGCTGTTCGCGGCCGTTAACTGGGCGGGGATTGAGGGCAAGGACGCAGCGGCGGAGCTCGCCGACGAGCGGCGCGTCGCCACCGAGTGGTTCCGCGACACGCCGATCGACTTCACCTGCTGGACGGTGGTAAACAGCGACCGGCAGGACGTGGGGCGTGTGGTCGTGAGCCGCGACGGGCGCAAGCGTTCGCTCGACGTCGTGCTGCCGCCGAGCGAGCGGCGCGTGATGAAGTGGAACGGCGACCCCTACGAGGTCGACGGGGGCGCCGACGGAGCGCTGCGCGACGACGGGACGTTCTACCTGCTGCCGCTGTGGATGGCGCTGCACGAGGGGTTGCTGGAGTAGCGCAGACGAGCGGCAGAGCCGCGACCGTCGAGGGAGCGTCCGGAGAGCGTGGCCCAGCCTTTGAGCTCGCCTGACGTTGCGCTGCGTTCAGCTATTGCGAGCTGGTTTGCGCTGCTGGTCGCTCCCTTGACGGTCGCGGCTCCGCGAGCGGCGCGTCGCTGCCCACTGCCGGCTGCCCTCTGCCCGCTCCGCTACGGCTTCACCACCGGCATCGAGTTCTTCGGGGCCCGCTTCGGGAACGGGTGGTAGAGGGGGTCGCCGATCAGCGCTTGCTGCCAACTGGTGAAGGGCTGGGTGCGGTAGTACGCCTCGACGAGCGGCAACTCCCCTTGTAGCAGCACGGCGAAGAACTCGTTGGGGCGCGGGAAGCTCACCAGGTAGGGCTCGTAGACCGGGCCGATCGTGGCGCAGACCCCTTCCTCGAGCATCCGCTTGCACCAGACTTGGCTCTCCTTGGTGCGGAGCGTGGCGAGCTCGCCGCTGGCCAGGTGGTAAGCGACCGCGCCGGGCGCCCACTCGAAGGCGTCGACGTACTTCGCCAGGCTGTACCAGCCGCAGTAGAGGGCCGCGTCGGGGCACTCGCCGGGCTGGAACAGCTCGGGCTTGTCGTTGAGGACCGTGGTGATCTCGGTCTCTTCCTCGAACCCCTTGGCGGTGACGAGCACCGCGCGGTCGTAGTCCTCGTAGCTCCCGGGCGCGTAGGGAGGACCCTCGAGCTTGGCCATGCCGCGGGCGTCGAAGTAGGCCTTCCCCTTGACGCCCCCCTGCTTCTCGACCTGGATCGCCGTGTCGATGAGCCGCTTGGCGAGCTCGACGGTGGGGGCGTCGATGCGGGCGACCATCAGCGTGGGGAACGTCTCGCGGAGTTGCGAGTCGTCGAAGATCGCGCGCAGGTAGTTCGGCTGCCAGCGGAGCAGCTCGTAGCCGTCGTCCCACAGGACGAGCGACAACTCGCTGTCGAACGCGGCGCCGGTCTCGTTCTTCTCGACGACGCCGATCTGCTCGTTGAGCCACTCGATCGAGGCCAGCAGGCCGCCGTTCTGCTGCAGGGTGGCGAGGATCAGCGCGTCGCGCTCGATCGACGGCGGGCTCTGGTCCATCAGCAGCTTGATCTCGGCGAAGGCCGACGCGCGGCCGCGGAGCTGGTCGAACTGGCTGCGGAGCTCGGCCAGTTGCGGGCTGAGCTGCGGCGCCGTGGCCGGCTCGGGGCCCGCGTCGAGGACCTTCTTGTTGGCCGCGAGCGCCGGGCCGAGTTGCTGGTCCATCCCCTGGAGCAGGACCCGCGCCCCGCCGGCAGCCGTCGCCAGTTGCTGCAGGCGCTGGGCGGCCTCGGCCTTGGCGGTCGCGTCGGGCATGCCCTGCACGCGGGCCTGCGCCGCCCGGAGGGCCGCCTCGAGCCGCGTCTGGACCCCCTTCAGGCGCTCCAGCGCGGTCGTCTCCTTCTTTTCTCCTTCGGCCGCGGCGAGCGCGTCGGCGAGCAGCGCCCCGCCGCCGAGCTCGTCGAGCGCGGTCGTCAGCCGCTTGAGGATCGTCAGGCGTCGGTCGCGTTCCCCGTCGAGGTGCTTGCGGTAGGCGTCGAGCGACGAGCGGGCCGCGGCCTCTTTGGCGTTCCCCTCGCCGCTCGGCGTAGCGGCGATCTTCAGCGGCACCCCCCACACGGTGACCAGGCAGCGCAGCTTGCGCTGGGGGTCGTTTTCGTCGAGCCACTTGCGGACCTCGGGGCGGATCGCCCACCGCCACAGCTCGGCCGGGACCTCTTCTTGGTCCGGCGCGTCGATCAAGCAGATGTTCGCCTCGGGGACCTGCCGCTGGCGGCAGTAGTAGCGGGCGAGCCCCTCGGAGTTCTTGTCCCCGCGGCGGGCGACGACCGCCACCTCGGCCGGCTGGAGCTCGGCGCGGGCGACCCCGGCGAGTGCAACCACCGCGATCAACCCGACACGTAGCACGCGCAACAGCATGACCAACTCGATCGATGACGAGACGGGAAACGGCCCGCGAGTCCGCGCGGGTTAGAGGCGCGGATTGTAGCCTGTCCACGGCCGGCCGTCGCCGCCGACCGGCAGACGGTCGCCTCGGGCCGCGGCTTGGAATAGAGTGCGTGGGCCTGGCGCGTCGGTGTGCGGTGCGCAGGAGGGCCCCCTCGTCGCCGGAGTCGTGTATGCGTACCGCGATCGGTCACCTGCCGCTTGTCGCTTTGACTCTTCTTTCCCTTGCCGTTGGGCCGGTAGCCGCGCAGCAGCCGTCGCTCGACGAGCGAATGGGTTGGTGGCGTGAGGCGCGGTTCGGGATGTTCATCCACTGGGGCCTGTACGCGATCCCCGCCGGGGACTGGAACGGCAAGCCGGTCCAGGGGACCGGGGAGTGGATCCTGGGCAACAGCCGCGCGCCCCTCGAGGAGTACGAAGCGCTCGCGACGCGGTTCAACCCGACCAAGTACGACCCGGCCGCTTGGGTCGCCGCGGCCAAGGCCGCCGGGATGAAGTACCTAGTGATCACGTCGAAGCACCACGACGGCTTCGCGCTGTTCGACTCGAAGGCCGGGGACTGGGACGTGGTCGATCGCACTCCCTGGAAGCGCGACCTGCTGAAGCCCCTCGCCGACGAGTGCCGCAAGCAGGGGGTGAAGTTCTGCATCTACCACTCGATCCTCGACTGGCGCCACCCGACCCAACAGCGCGTCGATGACCCCGGCCACACCAACATGCGTCCCGGCCGGAAGGCCGAGTACGTCGCGTTTATGAAGCAGCAGCTCGGCGAGATGATTGACATGTACGACCCCGAGGTGCTGTGGTTCGACGGCGAATGGGTCAGTTGGTGGACCGAGCCCGACGGGAAAGACCTCTACGCGTTCCTCATGAAGAAGAAGCCGACGCTGATCGTCAACAACCGCGTCGGCAAGGGGCGGGCCGGGATGTCGGGCCTCGACGCCGAGGGGCAGGACTTTGCCGGCGACTTCGGCACCCCCGAGCAAGAGGTCCCGGCAACAGGCTTGCCGGGAGTCGATTGGGAGTCGTGCGTCACGATGAACGACACCTGGGGCTTCAAGACGAGCGACCACAACTGGAAGTCGTCGGAGCAGTTGACCCGCATGCTGGTCGATATCGCGTCGAAGGGGGGGAACTTCTTGCTGAACGTCGGCCCGACCGCCGCGGGTGAGATCCCGCCGGAGAGCCTCGAGCGCCTGGCGGCGATGGGGGATTGGATGAAAGTCAACGGCGAGTCGATCTACGGCACGTCGGCGAGCCCCGTCGGCCAACCGGCCTGGGGCCGCGTCACCTCGAAACGGAGCGGCGACACGACGACCCTGTACTTGCACGTGTTCGACTGGCCGGCGGAGGGGAAGCTCGTCGTCCCGATGGGGGCCGAGCGGCAGTTCTCCGAGGCGCTCTCCGCCGAGCTGCTAGCCGACCGCGGGGCCGGAGTGACCCCGGAACTGGGTCCCGACGGGCTGACCGTGAACTTGCCGGCGACGGCGCCCGACCCGACGTGCAGCGTCGTGGCCGTGACGCTGCGGGAGACGGCTAGCGACGCCACCCGATGAGCGGCCACGCGGCCTCCCCCTGCTCCGAGGACGCGGCCTCCCTCGTCGTGGGGGGGGTCGTCCTCGCGGCTTGCGTCGCGCTCGCCGGCTTGCTGTCGGTCGATTCGCTCGCCACGGCGGTCGCGCCCCCGGGCAAGTGGGCGACGAACCCCGTGGCCAGCGTCGTCGGGTACGCCCCGTCGGTTGGCGCCGTGGGCCTCGGCCTCGGCGCGGCGTTCGCCTTCGCGGCGCGGCTGCGCGGCGAGAAGGTCCGCCGCTTCGTGACGCCGTTCGCGGCGCTGCTAACGCTGGCCACGGCGTCGCAGGTTGTCGCGGCGCAACAGACCGTGAAGGCTTGGGGCCTCGAGTACGCCCTGTGGTGCATCGCCTTGGGGCTCGTCGCCGGGAACCTGACGCACGGGCGCTGGTGGGCCGCCGCGGGGCGCAGCGAGCTGTTCCTCAAGACGGGCCTCGTGCTGCTGGGGGCCGAGGTGCTGCTCGGCCAGTTGCTGGCGCTCGGGCTGCCCGGGGTGATGGTCTCGTGGCTCGTGACGCCCGTGGTCCTCGTGACCACGTTCTGGTTCGGCCAACGCGTGCTGCGGATCGAGTCGCCGTCGCTCAACATGGTGGTTTCGGCCGACATGGCGGTCTGCGGCGTGTCGGCGGCGATCGCAACGGCCGCCGCCTGCCGAGCGAAGCGCGAGGAGCTTTCGCTGGCGATCGCGCTGTCGCTGGCGTTCACCATGGGGATGATGGTGGCGATGCCGCCGCTGATCGCGTGCATGGGCCTTGGGCCGATCATCGGCGGGGCGTGGATCGGCGGGACGATCGACTCGACCGGCGCGGTGGCGGTGGCGGGGTCGATGCTCGGCGAGTCGGCGCTCGTCGTGGCGACCACCGTCAAGATGGTGCAGAACCTGCTGATCGGCGCGGTGGCGCTAGCGGTCGGCGCCTACTGGGCAGCCCGCTACCCGTCGGGGGTCGCACGCCGCGAGGCCGATCGCCCCGGCCTGCTTGCGGCGACGTGGGCGTCGTTCCCGCGCTTCCTGCTGGGGTTCCTCGGCGCGTCGCTCGCGTTCTCGGCGACCGCGTCGTTCGGCCCCTCGGCGGCGGAGTTCGTCGATCACCTCGTCGGGGACGTCACGTCGAAACTCCGGACCGCGTGCTTCGCGCTGGCGTTCGTCGCGATCGGCGTCGAGACCGACCTCGCCGAACTGCGGTCCTCGCTGCGCGGCGGCAAGCCGCTCGTGCTTTACCTCGTCGGCCAGTCGCTCAACCTTGTGTTGTCGCTGGCGATGTGCCTGCTCGTCTTCCGAGTACTGTTCCCCGATGCGGCAATCGCCCTCCTGCAATCGAAGTGAGCGAACACGCGCCGCGCTCGTCGCGGCGGGGGCGTGCGCGACGCTGGTCGCCGCCCTCGCGACGCCGGTCGGCGACGAGCCGCGCGCTCGCGTCGATCGCTCCGCGCTCTTCTACACCGACCACCCGGACGCGGCGCGCCTCCGCGCGGAGGTGAAGCGGGTCGTCGCGGCGAATCCCAGGGCGTTCTGGGAGTTCCCAAGCGTGCGGCTCACGTCGCCCTGACAGCAGGGGCGGCGGGTGGGTTGCCGCGGCGCGGGCTCCGGTAGCGATTGGACGGGGTTCTGGGAGCCGGTCACACCCACCCCGACGGGGCGACGAGGGGCCACGGCCCGCAGCGACTCCCGAACGGCGGCAGGACCCCAGTCTTATTGAACGACCCGGGTCGCCCAAACCGCACAACCGTCCGATCCGTTGTCGTGGCGGGCGCCACGCGGAAAGCTAGGATTGGGGACCCGCAATCCTCCCTCGCACCCGCCCACCCTGCCCCGTGGTCGAAGCCCCCGAACGCATCGCGACGGCCCCGGCGCCGAAAGTCGCCGATCAGCCGTCGATCAACGGCGCCCGCTCGGGCGCGTTTCTGCGCGCGTTCGTCGTTACGTTCGTCCTGGGGCTCGTCGCTGCCGCCGCGCTCAACCTGGCGGTCGATCCGTACGGCCAGTACGGAACCGGCCTGCTGCCGGCGATCACCCGCACGTCGCGCGGCGAGAAGATTGACCTGCTCCGCGCCGCGAAGTCGCCCGAGGGGCTGCTGCTCGGCTCGTCGCGGGCGATGAAGTTCGAGACCTCGCGGCTCGCCGAACGGACCGGCCTGCGGTTCTTCAACGCGGCGGTCTACTACGGCCGGCCCGAAGACTACTTGGCCCTGGTCCGCGCCAGCCACGACCTTTCCGGCGACTGGCCGCGGATGGTCGTCGTGGGGGTCGACGTCGATGCGTTCGTCGAGACTCCCGGCGTCGATGGCGAGTTGCTCCGCAACCCGTTCCTCCGCGGACTCGCGACGGATTCGCTCACCTGGGACGACCGCCTCCGCCCGCTGCGCGAGCTGTTGAGCTGGCAGCAGAGCGTTAGCTCGTTGCGGTCGTTGCGCCGCGTCGCGGGGGCTACTCCCGCCGATCACGACGAGACGTTCGCGCCGACCGGCGAGATCGTCTACCACCGCCGCGAACGCGAGCGGGCCGCGGGGACCTACGACTTCGCCGCCGCCCTCAGCGTCACACAAGACGACTACACCCGCCTCTACGCCCGGTACCGGCGGCTCTCCCCGCGCCGTGTCGCCACGTGGCGAGCGCTGTGCGCGCTGTGCCGCGAGCACGACGTCACGCTGCACGCGTTCGTGACGACCTGGCGGCCCGAGCTCGTCGCCGAGCTCGACAAGGCCGGGCGGCTCGCCGCACGGCGCGACGACGTGCTAAAGCTCCTCGCGGAGACGATCCCCGCCGGGGGACGCGTCGCCGACTTCACGATGCTCGATTCGTTCGACGGAGACCCGACCGCGTTCTTCGACGGCATCCACCCGATCGAAGCGAACACGCGGAAGATGATCGACGCCCTCCTGGGCGCCGATGCCCGAGCCGCAGCGGGAGGTCGCCTTGCTGTTCAATAGCTACGTCTTCGTCCTGCTGTTCCTGCCGGTGGTGCTCGCCCTGTGGTGGCTGCCACCGATCGGGAGCCGCGCGCGGCTGGGGATCCTCGTCGCGGCAAGTTGCCTGTTCTACGGGACGTGGGACTGGCGGTTCCTCGGCCTGCTGATCGGCTCGACGGTCTTCGACTACGAGGTCGGGCGCCGGCTGTTCGCGGCCGAGTCGCAAGCCGCCAAACGGGTTTGGCTGATTGCGTCGGTGGCGATGAACCTGTCGGTCCTCGCGGTGTTCAAGTACGCCGGCTTCGCCGCGACGAGCTACAACGCGATCACCGAGTGGCTCGCCACCGGGGGCCAAGTCCCCGTGCCCGAGATCGTGCTGCCGGTCGGCATCTCGTTCTACACGTTCCAGACGATGAGCTACGCGATCGACCTCTACCGAGGCCAGGCGCGGCCGGCGCCGTCGCTGCTGCACTTCGCGGCGTACGTGTCGATGTTCCCGCAACTGGTGGCGGGGCCGATCGTCCGCTACGCCGACGTCGATGATCAGTTCCGCGGCCTCCAGCGGCGCGTTGATTGGGGGGTGTTCGCGTCGGGGGTCTGGTTCTTCGTCGCCGGCATGAGCCAGAAGGTGCTGCTCGCCGACTCGATCGCCGCCCGCATCGATCCGCTGCTCGCCAATCCCGACGAGCTGGGGCTCGCGACCGCTTGGTTCGCGATCCTCGGCTACTCGATGCAGCTCTACTTCGACTTCGCGGGCTACAGCAACATGGCGGTGGGCCTCGGACGGATGCTCGGCTTCGAGTTCTGCCAGAACTTCGACTCGCCGTACCAAGCGTCGTCGGTGCAAGGGTTCTGGCGCCGTTGGCACATGAGCCTGTCGCAGATGCTGCGCGACTACCTTTTCGTGCCGCTCGGGGGGAGCCGCGGCGGCCTGGTGCTGACGGCCCGCAACCTGATGCTGGTGATGCTGATCGGCGGCTTGTGGCACGGCGCCGGCTGGACCTTCGTCCTTTGGGGTGGGTACCACGGTTTGCTGCTGGTGACGAACGTCCTGTGGCAGAAGCTGGTCGGCCGCGCGCTACCGACGGGCGTCGGGCGTGCGCTCACGTTCTTCGCCGTGGTCTTGGGCTGGGTGCTGTTCCGGATGACGACCGTCGCCGACGCGACGACCGTCTACGCGGCGCTCGCCGGGATGCGCGGAATCGAAGTCGATCCGCTCGCGGCAGTGGGGGGCGTGACCGCCGCCGGGCTGCTGGTGGTGCTGCTGGCGATCACGCAGTTTGTCCCCAACATCTGGCGCTTCCGCTTGCCGCTGGGGACGCTCACCGGCGTCCTGGCCGCGCTGCTGCTGCTGGTCTGCGTGCTCCGCTTCGACGCGGCCAGCCCGTTCCTGTACTTCCAGTTCTGACACGACGCGCGACACATAGCTCCTCGAGTCCTCCCATGCCGGTCCGAGTCATCACCGACGCCCGCGACCTCGCCGAGCTGGCCCCCTCGTGGGACCGACTCGCCGGGGACGCGTCGTTCCGGCGGTTCGGGTGGTGCGACGCGTGGTGGCAGGCCTACGGCGACGAGCGCGAGCTCGCGACGCTCGTCGCGCGCAACGCGACCGACGACACCACGGCGATCCTCCCCATGGCGATGGCGAAGAGCCTCGCGTACGGCAGGCGTCTCGAGCTCCTCGGCGGGGGCGAGGCGTGCGGCGACGACCTGTCGGTGCTCGTCGATCCCTCGCAACGGGCTGGCGCGATCGGCGAACTCGCCGAGTGGCTGACCACCGGCCCCGGTCGCCGGACTTGGGACACGATCGGCCTCGACGGCGTCACCACGGGGGACGCGGGGATCGACGCGCTCGTCGCCGAGCTCGCCGCGCGGGGCGTCGTCGCGACCCCCGAAGCCGACGTCTCGCGCTGGGCCGTGGGCTTGCCCGCCGACTGGGAAGCGTTCGTCGCCTCGCTCGGCAAGCGAACGCGGCGCCTCGTGCGGCAGGTCGTCGGGCGGGGCGAATCGACCCCCGGCGTCGAGTGCCGCTGGATCGCCGCCGGCGAGGCGCTCGCCCCTTGGTTCGACAGCCTGGTCGAGCTCCACAAACGCCGCTGGGAGGAGGGGGCGTGCCGCGGTGCGTTCCAGTCGCCGCGGTTCGAGCGGTTCCTGCGCCTCGCCGCCGCGAGTTGGCACGCCGAGGGGTCGCTGGAACTCGCACTGCTGTCGGTCGAAGGGCGCGCCGCCGCCGCCGCGATCGGCGTCCGCAGCGGGGATCGGATCGACCTGTTCCTACTCGGTCGCGACCCCGAGTTTGACCGGTTGCAGGTCGGCTGGATGCTCAACCTCGAGGTCGTCCGCAACGCAATCGAGCGCGGCCTGAAGCGGATCGACTTCCTGCGCGGCGACGAACCGTACAAGGAGCACCTCGGCTGCTCGCCGATCCCGCAGCAGCGCGTCGTCCTGACGGCGCCCGGCGCCGTAAACCGCGTGCGTCGCGGGGCCCGCGAGCTGCGCGCCGTGGCGGCGCAGGTCAAGCGTCGCGTCGCCGGTCGCGAGTAACGCGCCCGGGCGATTTCTCGGTGCGAGGGCCGCGGTCGGGATAGAATCCCCCGCATGCCCCTCCCTTTTCTCTTCCGCCGTTTGCTGCAGTTGGCGCTCGTGACGGCGGCGTTTCCCGCCGGCGCCGCCCCGCCCCCCGACGGCGTCTACCTGGGGCGGCAGATCGCGCAGACGATGCACTTCACCGGCGCCGAGTGGCTCACCCGCACGTCACGCAACCGCGAGGAAGAGCCGCGCAAGCTGCTGAGGGCTCTCAAGCTCGAGCGCGGCCAGACGGTCTGCGACCTCGGCTGCGGGAACGGGTTCTACACGCTGCAGATCGCCGACAAGGTCGCCCCCAACGGGGTCGTCTACGCGACCGACATCCAGCCCGAGATGCTCGAGCTGCTCGCCGAGCGCGCCAAGGCGCGGCGTGTCGAGAACGTCCGTCCGGTGCTCGCGACCGACAACGACGCGGGGCTCCCCGACGGCGAGCTCGACCTCGTGCTGATGGTCGATGTCTACCACGAGCTGTCGGACCCCGCGGAGACGCTGGCTGCGGTGAGGCGGTCGCTCAAGCCCGCGGGGCGTGTCGCCCTGGTCGAGTTCCGCGCCGAGGACCCCGACGTCCCGATCCAGCCGCTCCACAAGATGACGCGGGAACAGTGCGTGCGTGAGTTCGCCGCGAACGGCCTGGCGCTCAGCGGCGAGTACCAACGCCTGCCGTGGCAGCACCTGCTGTTCTTCAGCCGCGACGACGCCCCCGCCGCGCCCGCAGAAACGCCATCCCCATGAGGGGGAGCGTAGTCGGTTCGGGGACTGCCGTGGCGCCCTCGGGGAGCAGGTCGCGCCACACCGTGAAGTCGGCGGCGTTCACGCGGCCGTCGCGGTTGGCGTCGGCGACCGACGGGGCCCCCAAACCGTAGGCCGCGACCCACGCCGTGTAGTCTCCGGCGTTGATCGCCCGGTCGAGGTTGAAGTCCCCCTGAGCAAAGCCCTCGACCCGGATCGTGGCCGTCAGGTCGATTCGGCTGATCGTGACGGGAAAGCCAAGCACGTTGACCGTCCCCAGGGCGATGTTACTGGCGACGGCTTGGCCAAAGCCTGCCGCATCGACCTCGATCAAGAGGTCGGCCCGGGTGCCGGTCGTCGGCTCGACGAGCGACTCGCTCAGCAGCACCGCCGGCAGGTCGCGGGTCACCCCGGCCCCGGTCCGCAGGTCCCCCAGCTCCGGCAGGATGTTGACCGGCAAGAACCCAGCGGTCGCGGTCGCCTGGGTGATCTCGTAGTCCCAGCGGTAAGCGGCGAGTCCCAGCTCGATCGCCGTCGGCGAGGTCCAGGTGACGCGCGTGTCGGCCCGCCGGATCGTTTGCTGGTAGGTCCAGGAGACGGGGTTGAGCGCGACGGCGCTAGCGGGGGCGCCGAGCGCGGCGAGCACCGCCCAGGTTCGCAGGCAACGGTTCATCGAGCGGGCCTCGGGTCCGAGAGGGTCGTGGTCGCCTCGCGTGCGGTTATCCACAAGGCGTTCCCCCCGCCCGCGACCCCCGCCGAAGGCCGGACCTTATTGTGGCGCCTGACAGGTGCGATTGTCACGATTTTTCCCGCGAATCCGTTGACCACCCCCCGGTGGGGTGGTTAGTGTACGCGTTCAGTCAAGCGACTCCTCCTTCTGACCTCTTCCCCTTCCTCGACGCCACCCGGGTCCCCCGCGGGTTTCGATGGCCATGATTCGTTTCGTGCTTGCGTTCGCGTTCTTCGCCGCGGTGATCGTTGCAACTCCCGGGTTAGCTGTCGCCACGGTTGTCGCCGCGGACGACGCGAGCAACTCTGTGTACGACATGTGGACGTCGGGTGACAACGGCGGAACGGGCTTCACCGCGTGGAATCTGACGGCAGGCGGAACGTCATCGCAGTCCGGGTTCTTTGCGGGCGACAGCCGCACGAACGGCGACGGGGACTCGAACAGCGACGGGGACATCAACTCCCCAAACGCGGGAGGCCGAGCCTGGGGTCTTTACGCCAACAGCGGCGCGTTAACCCAAGCGTCCCGAGGGTTCAACCTCCCGACCGCGACCCCAACGAGACTGTCGGTCAATCATCAGTTGACGCTGTCGCTCGACACGGGCTTCATTCAGTCGGGCGGGTCGGTGGGATTCGGCCTTCAAAACTCGAGTGGGAGCAACCTGTTCGAGTTCTTCTTCAAAGGCGGGGATTCAAGCTACACCGTCTCATCACCGGTGGGGACGTTCAACACGCCAACGTTGACGGGAGTCCCGTTCACCGACGAGGGGCTCGTCATTCGCTACACAGTGACCGCGATCGACCCGGGGTTGTCGGCCAGCGACTTCCGCCTCCAGGTCGATAGCCTCGCGACGCCCGGCCTTGAGTACGACGTCACCGGGTTCATCAGCGCGCCGACGGGTGCTCAAAACGCGCTGATATCGACGGTGCGGCTCTTCAACTTCAATGCCGGGACCCTCAATCCTCCCAACGCCTTCTTCAACAGCATCACGATCACCGCCGTCCCCGAGCCGACGGCGGCGGTGTGCGTGCCGCTCGCTGGTGTGCTGACCTGGATGCTGCGGTCGCGGCGTTCGCGCTGAGCGCGGCGCCGCTTTCCTCTGCGACTCCGCGTCTCTGCGCGAGGCTCGCGACAACCGGCTAAGCCGCGAGCGGCTTCACGCCGTCGGCGACCAGAGTTGGTCCAGGGCCCCGGTCGAGTCGCCGAAGCGTTCTATCGGACTCCCCGCATCGCCGGTGACCCCCATCTTCCGCAGCATCGAGACGTAGAGATTCGACATCGGCGTCCAATCGCCGACGTCGATCACGCGACCCGCAGCGAGGCCCCCACCGCGCCCCGCCACCACCACCGGCAGGTTGTTGTGCTCGTGGCGGTTGCCGTCCCCCAGGCCGCTGCCGTAGACGATCATCGAGTCGTCCAGCAGCGACCGGCCGGCCGCGTCGCGCGAGTCGCGTAGCTTGCCGAGGAAGTCGGCGAAGGCCTCGGCGTAGAAGCGGTCGATGCGGGCGATCTTGTCGAGCTTCTCCGTGTCGCTCTGGTGGTGCGACAGGTCGTGATGCCCGTCGGCCACGTCGGCCTCGGGGAAGCTGCGGTTGCTGCCGTCGTGCGCCAGGCCGAACGTGGCGATCCGCGTCGAGTCGGTCGCGAACGCCAGCGCGAGCAGGTCGAACTGCATCCGTAGGTGCTCGCGGTAACTCTCGGGGATGCCGGTGGGCTTCTCGAACTCGACCGAGGGTTTATCCCCCAGGGCCTCGGCGCGCTCGATACGGCGTTCGATGTCGCGCACGCCGTCGAGGTACTCCTGAAACTTGCGGCGATCGACCGCGCCCAGGCGGCCGCTCAGCCGGCGGGCGTCGTCCGCTACGAAGTCGAGGACCGAGCGCTGCCGAATCCCGCGCTCGTGGGCCGCCTTACGGTCCGCTTCGCTCGAATCGTCGGCGAACAGGCGCTCGAACACGTGGCGGGGGTTCGCCTCGGCCGCGACTGGCCAGGTGGGGGACCGCCACGCGAGGTTGAACTGGTACGCGCAGGCGTAGCCCGAGTCGCAACTGCCGCTCTTGCGCGACGAGTCGCAGGCGAGCTCGAGCGAAGCGAAGCGCGTCCCCTGCCCCACCTGCGCGGCGGCGACTTGATCGACCGAGACCCCGACGCGGATGTCGGCGCCGCCGGTCTTGTACGCCCGCTCGCCGGTCAGGAACGTCGCGCTCGCGCGGGCGTGGTCTCCGGCCCCGTCGCCGCCGTGCGTCGCGTTGCGGTGCGAGAGGCCGGCGACAAACTGCAAGTCGTTGCGAAACGCCTCGAGCGGGGCGAGCGACTCGCCGAGCTTGTAGTCGGCGCCCGACCCCGTCGGCCGCCACTTGTCGAGGTTCACCCCGTTGGGGGTGTAGACGAACGCCATCCGCAGCGGCGTGGGTTGAGCGGCGGCGGCCGCCCGGGCGAGCCGTGGCTCCAGCGCCGGCAGTGCAACGCACGCCCCCAGGCCGCGCAAGAAGACGCGGCGGTCGAGTCGGAACGACGGGCTGCTCATGTCCCCTCCTGCTGGTCGGGCGCTGCGTCCTGCGGCTCGGCTTCGACTAAGCGTACCCTCTGGAAGGCGGGGGACGCCACCACCTCGCGCAATAGGCGCCGCAGGCCTCCGCCGTCGCGCTCCATCGAGGCGACGATCGCATCGACGGTCGGGGCGTCGTAGTACTCCACCCCGCGACCGACCGCGTAGACCAGCAGTTTTTCGGTAAGGCACCGCAGGAAGTCGCTCCGCCGCGAGGTGGCGAGGACCTCGGCGAGCTCGTCGGCGGAGTGGAACTCTTCCCCGGTCACCAGCCGCCCGGAGGTGTCGATCGGCTTCCCCCCTTCGTCGGCTCGGAACAGGCCGACGGCGTTGTAGCCCTCGAGCGCTAGGCCGATTGGGTCCATCCGCGCGTGGCACGACGCGCACAGCGGGTCGGCCCGGTGGGCCTCCATCAGTTGTCGGGCGGTGGCGCCGTCTCCCGTCGCGGACTTCGCGGACTCGAGGTCCGGCACGTCCGGCGGCGGCGGAGGGGGGGGGACGCCGAGCACGTTGTCGAGGACGAACAGGCCGCGTTTAACCGGGGACGTGCGGGTCGGGTTCGACGTCGCGACGAGGAAGCTGCCGTGCGTCAACACCCCCCGCCGGTGGCTCTCGGGCGGCAGCTCGACCCGCACGACGTCCCACTGACCGGTCCCCTCGGGAATCCGGTGTCCCACGCCGTAGAACTCGGCGAGCGCCGGAGTGAGGAACGTGTACCGCGCCGTGAGTAGCTCGGTGGGGGCAAGGTCCTCGGCGAGGACGTGGGCGAAGAGCGCTTCCGTCTCGCGCTTCATGCCGTCGCGAACCTCCCCGTTGAAGCGTTCGTAGGGGTCTCCGTGAGCCTCCCCCAAGACGGCGTAGGCGTCGATGTTCATGGCCGGGACTTCGCGCGTTGCGAGCCATTGTCCCACGAACGACTCGACGAACCGCACGCTCCGCCCGTCGGCGACCATTCGATCGACTTCGGTGTCGAACTGCGCGGCGAGCTCTCCCGAGGCCGCGAGCTGCGTCAGGCGCTCGTCGGGGAAGGTCGACCACAGGAAGTAGGAGAGCCGCGAGGCGAGGGCGAACGACTCAAGAGGCGCCGACGTGGCGCCCGCGACGCTGGTCGCTTCGGCGGCCGGGCCTTCGTCACGGAACAGGAACCGCGGTGACGAGAGGATCGCCGCGAGCGCCCGTTCGAGCCCCGGGCCCGGGGGCGCCTCGAGGCCGTCGCCGGTGGCGATCTCGACGAGCGCCGCCAGCGTCTCCTCCTCGACCGGCCGGCGGAACGCCCGCGCGGCGAACTTGCCGAGCGCTGCGGCGATCGCTTCGCGTCGCTCGGCCGGTCTGTCGGGTAACGCGCCGGCGAGCACGAACCTTCGCGGCTCACCCCCGCCGAGCTCCCGCGCGACGACTTGACTGGCGATCTCGTCGGCCGCTTCGTGCGTCTTCTCAACGAGCAGCGGCGAGACGGCGAGCGCCTCCCCCACCGTGTCGAAGCCGTACCCCGTGTCGTCGGGGGGGAACGCCTCGTGCGTGTCGTAGTCGATCCCCAGCAAGTCGTTGACCGTCTGGCGGTACTCGTGGCGATTGAGCCGCCGCAGGACCGGCTTGCCGGGGTCGGGGTTTGCCGGGTCAAGGCGGAACACGGCCCGCGCGATCCAGTCCTGAACCCGCTGTTGCTCGGCCGCTTCGGGGCGCACTTCCGACGCCGGGGGCATCGTGTGGCCGCGGAGGTTGCGCCACACGGCGACCCAGGTCGTGCGCTCGGCGAGGATCGCGTCGATCGGGGCCGGTTTCTCGTCGGTCGCGCCGCCGAGCGTGTCGAGCGACACCCCCCCGTCGGCGCCCCCGTAACCGTGGCAGCCGTAGCAGTTCGCCTCCAAGAATGGGGTGACCGCTTCTCGGAACGCGGATTCGTCCGGGTGCGTCGCGGCGGCGGGCGCTTGACCGGCGGGAGAGCCCTGGACGGCCTCGCCGCCTCGGCCCGGCAAGGAGGCCAGCGCGAGCGCGCAGACGGTCATCGCCGCGGCGAAGCGCGATCGAGGAAGAAACAAAGCGACTCGCATCCACGCCCCGCGGCGGGGTGATTGGGGTCCACGCTTCGCGGTCACTCGCCGGCGTCGGTGAGCGGCGTCAGCTCGAGCTTGCGGAACTCGACCTCGGTCCCTTCGGCCTGCAGGGCGATCTTGCCGCGCGAGGCGGTGCACCCCGACCCGTGATTCGCCAGTTGGTCATTGACCCACACGCGAAGTTCGTCCCCGCGGCACTCAATGACCATCGTGTTCCACTCGCCGAGCGGCTTCTCGGCGCCATCGACCAGGTTCTTGATCCGCCGCGCCTTGCCGTCGAGCACGCCCCAAGTGTCGCGCGGGCCGCGGCGGGCTTCCATGTCGGGGACCGAGACGTCCTCGCCGATGCACCAAAAGTCCCCCGCCTCACCCGACTGCAACTGCACCTCGAGCGACTGCGGGAACATGCCGTACAGCACGCGGGGCTTCGACGCGTGAACCAACACTCCGCAGTTGCCGGGCTCACCTGTGAACCGGTACTCGACCTCCAGGCGGTAGTCGCCGTACTCGGCGTCGGTCACCAGGTGCCCCAGCGGTTTGCCGAGGCTCACGAGCATCCCGTCGCGCACGGCGAAGCTCGGCGCGGTGTCGGGCTTGCCGTCGGCCTCGGGAACGTCCGCAGTCCAGCCTGCGAGATCGACGCCGTTGAACAGCGGGGCCTCGTCAGCCAGCGCCGGGGCTGTCGCGGCGGTCGCGAGCAGCACAGCGGAGAACCAGCGGGTCCGTACGGTAGCCATCGTTCGCCTTTTGGCAGGGGAGGACTTCAACTTAGAAGCAGAGAGCTTACGAGAACGAGATGGGGGAGATGACGGGGGATAAAGGGGGGATGGACCAACAGAAGGCAGAAGGCAGAAAGCGGCAGCCATTGGTCATTGGTCATTGGTGCTTCGACGCCTGCCAACGGCAGCGAATCGGCCCCGATTCGGACCATCCCCACTGATCCCCTGATATCCCCCCTGTCTCCTACTTCTGGACAATTCGCCCAAGAGAAGGAGTGACCGCCCGCATTGTAGCCCGGCTGCGAGGGGGGGCGGGACTCCCCGGGAGCGCAAACAACAACGAGATTTCGTCAGGGAATCTTGAACCCCCACGCCCCGTCACAAGCACTCCTAGGGGCATGGCAACCACGATCTCGTCAACGAGGCTCCCTTTGGAAGCCAGTGAAGCCCCGCAAACGGCCCAGGCCGACGCCGTGAACGCGTCGAGCGGACCGACGATCGAGGAGCTCGTCCGAACGCACCAAACGGGCGTTTGGCGCTACCTGCGGTACCTGGGCGCTTCGGCCGCCGAGGCCGACGACCTGACGCAGGAGGCGTTCCTCACCCTCGTGCGGGGGCCTTTCGAGCCCCGCGCCGCGGCGGCGACGGCGGCCTACCTGCGCACGACGGCGCGGAACACCCTGCTGCAGCTCCGCCGCCGCCAGAAGCGGCAGGCCCACCCGCGTGATTTCGAGCAGGCCGAAGGGGTGTGGCGGTCGCTCGTCGCCCCCGAGGACGACGCGCACGCGATCGACCGCTGGTCGCTGCTGGTCGAAGCCGCGCGGCTGTGCGTCGAGACGCTCGAAGGCCGTGCACGGCTCGCCATCGACCTCCAGTACCGCGAGCACCTGTCGCGCGAAGCGTGCGCCGAGCGCCTCGCGATGAGCGCCGAAGGGGTGAAGACCCTCCTCCGACGAACGCGCGAGGTGATCCGCCAGTGCATCGAGCGCCGTGTCGGTGGTTAGCCCCGGGTCATCGACCCGCGGCGAATCGAGGGAGGCTTCGATCCGTGTACCCGCTTCACCCCTCCCCTAGAGGGGGAGGGGGATTCGCGACGCCACCACCTGCACGCAACTCATCCTTCGCTGCCCGCTGCCCTCTGCCCACTGCCCACTCTCATGAACGACGACCTGATCGACCGTGTGCTCGCCGAGGCGATCGGGGGGGAAACGCCCCCCGACCTGAGCGAGCGGATCCTGCGCCGCGTCGAGGACGCTCGGGCGAGCGTCGCGCCGGGCGCCCTATCGGAGGAACGTGTGATGACGAGGCGGATCGATTGGCGGCAGCTCGCGCTCGCCGCGGTGCTGGTGGGGGTGGGGGCGTCGGCGGCGCTGCTGACGACGCAGTCGACGAAGGACAAAGAACGGCCAATCGCGAAGCGGCAGGTCGTTGTCGATGCGCCGGCGAAGCCGGCGGAAGAGCGAGAGATTTTGCGGCGCAGCGAGTTTGTCTCGCAGAGTGATCTATCCGCCGAGCCATTTCAGCCGAACGCCGGCAAGCCCACGGCGCCGCCCCAAACAGCAGCAGAAGTCGTCGTCGCGGCCGGTGAGCCCCTCGCCGACAGGGTGGCGGTTGACGCCAACGGGAATCGCGTCAACGAGTACGTCAAGGCCGCGAGCGTAGACCCCACCATCGCGGCGGAGATGATCGAAGCACGAGATTTGCGTTTGCGGGAGCTGGCGGAAGGCGTAGTCGCTCCACAGGTGGGCCGTCAACTCGCCCCGTCGTCGGGCGCCCCGGGCGCCGTCGGGATGCGACCGTTGTTACGCAGCAGTTCCACAGTATGGGGTGATGTCGCCGTGGGCACGCCGTATTACACCTTCGATGCACGATCGCGGACGGCATCACCACAGGGCCACGGCCCCGGCGTAAGCGGCGACCAGTACACGAGGATCAACGAAAACCCGTTCGTCCGCGCCGTCGGCGGCGAGGCGGTCAGCACCTTCTCGGTCGACGTCGATACGGCCAGCTACTCGAACGTTCGCCAGATGCTGCTCAAAGGAGGCACGCTCCCGCCACCCGACGCGGTGCGGATCGAGGAGCTCGTCAACTACTTCGAGTACGACTACGCGGGCCCCGCCGACGACGGCGACGAGCCATTCGCGGCCTCGATGGAGGTCGCCCCCTGCCCGTGGAAGCCCGAGCACCGGCTGGTGCGGATCGGCCTCAAGGGGCGCGAGGTGGCGGTCGATAAGCGGCCGCTCTCGAACCTCGTATTCTTGGTCGATGTGTCGGGCTCGATGAACGAACCCAACAAGCTGCCGCTGGTGGTCGAGGGGCTGACGGCGATGACCCGCGAGCTGGGGGAGAACGACCGCGTCGCGATCGTCGTCTACGCCTCGACCGAAGGGCTTGTGCTCGACAGCACCCCGGGCGACAAGCTGGACGCGATCCTCTCGGCCCTCGGTCGGCTTGCCGCCGGGGGCTCCACGGCGGGGGGGGCGGGGGTCCGCCTCGCCTACCAGGTGGCCGAGGACCACTTTATCGAAGGGGGGGTCAACCGCGTGATCCTCTGCACCGACGGCGACTTTAACGTCGGCACGACGAGTACGGCCGACCTCGAACGCCTCGTCGAGCGCAAGGCGAAGGAGACCGGCGTCTACCTGTCCGTCCTCGGCTTCGGTCGCGGCAACCTCAACGACGCGATGATGGAGGCGGTCTCGAACCGGGGGAACGGCTACTACGCGTACATCGACAACGAGCGCGAGGCGCGGCGGGTGCTCGTCGAGCAGCTCTCGGGGACGCTCGTGACGATCGCCAAGGACGTCAAGGCGCAGGTCGAGTTCAACCCGGCCCGTGTCGCCGCCTATCGGCTGATCGGCTACGAGAACCGCATGCTCCGCACGGAGGACTTCAACGACGACCGCAAGGACGCCGGCGACATCGGCGCCGGGCACACGGTGACGGCGCTCTACGAGGTGGTCCCCGCGGGCGCCGAAGTCGGCGTCCCGCCGGCCGATCCGCTGAAGTACCAGCCGAAGGCAGACGCGACGACCGTCGCGGCGCCGCCGAAGCCTTCGGGCGACGCTACGGACGAGTTACTAACCCTGAAACTCCGCTGGAAGCAACCCGACGGCGACACGAGCACCAAGCGTGAGTTCGTGCTGACCGACGATGGAGGCGGCTCGGACGACGCCTCCGAAGACTTCCGCTTCGCCGCGGCGGTGGCGGAGCTGGGGCTCGTGCTCCGCAACTCCGAGCACAAAGCGGCCGCGACTTACGCGACGGTGATCGAGCGGGCTTCGGACGCCCTCGGCGACGACGAAGACGGCCGCCGCAAGGAGCTGGTGACGATCGCCCGCAAGGCCCGCTCGCTCGCCGGAGATCGCGAGTGAGGGGCGGAGCGCGGTTGAGCCGGCGGCGAGAGCCGCCGGCTCGCCCTTCAAGCGGAAACATCACGCCCCGCCCTCGCTCACTTCCTGTCGATCAGGATCTCGAGCGGCGACTCCTCGGCGCGGACGACCAACGGTGTGGTCTCGGCGCTGGCGTACTCCTTGGGGATCGCCGTCGTGCAGCCTCCGCCGGGGGCGATCGAGACGGCGATCACGCGGTGCTCGCCCGCGATGAGGCCGTCGCCGGCGGCGTACGTCGTCACCTTGAACGACCCGTCCGACACGTTCACCTCGGCGAGTCCCTGTCGCGGGTAAGTCTTGGCGTCGATCGGGGGCTGCTGCGAGAGAAACCGCAGTTCGATCCTCCCGGCGGGGATCAACGAGCCGTCGGCGTACCTGACGGTCCCCGACGCCGCAGTCACGTCGTACGCGCCCGATCCGCCGCATCCGACCAGGGCGGGGAGCCCGATCGGGACGATCGCCATGAAATCGATCACTGCGGCCGTTATGGGCGGGAAACGGCGGACGAACACGGTTGAATCCCTCGGAAACCGTTGCCAGGCGCACGGGGCGTGGTCCGGTGGACGCTAGAACGCCGCCGAGTCAAGCGTTTGGCCGTCGGCGGACAAGCTCAGTAGGTCCCACACCGAGCAGCACTTCCCCTCCGTTTGCGCGACCTGGACGTCGTCGCTCACGAACTGCACGCTGCCATCGACCAAGCAGACGTGGACGCCCCCGGGAAGGAGGCTCCGCATCGTTTGCTGGATGTTCTCCATGTTGGTGGTCGAGCACCCCATCTTGGCGGCGGCGAGCACCTCCTGCGAACCCAACTGCACGACGACCGCGCTGCAACTCCGTACGTCGTCGCCGTAGAGGCGCAGGTTGTTCGGCCCGTTGTCGTCTCCCAGGTACCCGTGGCCCCACAGGCCGCTCGGACAGGCGCCACTCATCGCCCAGATGCCGCGCATATCGACCGGCGCCAGCCCCGAACGGATCTCGCCGATCATGACGACCTTGCTCGTGCCGTCGGTGATCTTGGCCAGCTTCTGGCTGAGGTTCACCCCCATTGCGCCGCGGACCAGTGGGTCGCGCCACGAGGGGTTCAGCAACGGCGCCCCCGGCGGCGCGACGTTGAACTTGGTCGCCGCGGCGAAGGTGGCGGGCATCAGAGAGATCCCGCCATTGGGCGCGTAGTTGCCGCGGGCCCAGGAGTCGCCGTACCCCGCCAACGACACACGGCCGGACGGGTCTACGTTCGAGAAGGCGATCGAACTGTTCGCGTCCTCGGGACAAGTCATGATGCCGAGGGCCACAGCGCGCGGCGCCGCGTTCGCGTCGTCGTTGATCCCCTTCTTGAGGTCGAATTGGTCGAACACGGCTTGCTCCTCAATGTAGGGGAGCACGTAGATCACCCAGTTGGGTCCCAACGGGGGCGTCGCGGTCACCCCCTCGAGGAAGCTCGCCGCGGGGGGGAGCGCCCCCACGGTGCTCTCGTAGTTCAGGCAGGCCAGCCCCAGTTGCTTCAGGCCGCTCTGGCACTGCGTGCGCCGCGCCGCCGCACGGGCGGCCTGCACAGCCGGGAGCAGCAGCGCGACCAAGATGCCGATGATCGCGATCACCACCAGCGTGAAGCCGCTCCGCTGATCGACCGAGGAGGATCGGAGGCGCGGCATGCAAGCAGCCGGGGTTCGAATTCGCTTCCGTCGAGCCTCTCTGTCGAGAGGCCATCTACGGCGAAGTGTGCTGACACAGCCGAGGGGGCAAAGTCAAGCAAATCTCGGGTTCGGCAGTGCGCAGTGGGCCGCTGCGACACGGCCGGGCAGTCCGTCATCGCGAAGCGAACGCAGGCGACCTGAATTGCGTCCTCCCGTTACCGGGAGAGCGGGTGGTGGGAGTCGGCGCCTCGCTTGGTCGATCGACTCCGGGCGCTTACGCTTCCGGCTCACTTTGAAAGGGAGCGTCGCGACTTGCAACCGAGCTCATCGACGGCAGCGGCCGAGGAGGGCCGAGCGATGGTCCCCTGGCGCGAGTTCCTCGGCGCTTGGGGGCGCGTCGCGGCGCTGAGCTTCGGTGGCCCGGCGGGCCAGATCGCGGTGATGCACCGCACACTCGTCGATGAGCGGCGGTGGATCTCGGAAGACCGGTTCCTGCACGCGCTGAACTACTGCATGCTGCTGCCGGGGCCCGAGGCGCAGCAGCTCGCGGTGTACCTCGGCTGGCTGCAGCGGGGCCTCGCCGGGGGGCTCGTTGCGGGTTGCCTGTTCGTGCTTCCGGGGTTCCTCTCGATCCTCGCGCTGAGCTTTCTGTACGCCCAGTACCGACAACTCCCCGCCGTCGAGGGGCTGTTGCTGGGTTTGCAAGCGGCCGTGCTCGCGCTGGTGGTCGATGCGGCGATACGGGTCGGCAAGCGGGCGCTAAGGACGCCGGCGTTCCGCTGGATCGCGGGTCTGTCCTTCGTCGCGATCGCGATCCTGAAGGCGCCGTTCCCGCTCATCGTGCTCGTCGCGGCGATCGTCGGGTGGCTCGGCGCACGGGCATGGCCGGCGATGTTCAAGGCCGGCGCGGGGCACGGCAAGGGAACGGGGGGCGAGGTCGCAATCGAAGAGGTCTACGCGCTGCGCGAGGTCGCCCGTCCGCCGCTGGCGCGATCGCTGGCGACGCTTCTGCTGGGCCTTGCGCTCTGGCTCGGCCCGGTGGCGTGGGCCTGGAACGTGCTCGGCAGCGAGAACGTCTACACGCAGCAGGGGGTGTTCTTCAGCAAGGCGGCGGTCGTCACGTTCGGCGGCGCGTACGCGGTGCTCGGCTACATCGCGCAGCAAGCCGTCGAGCGCTTCGAGTGGCTCACGCCGAGCGAGATGCTCGACGGCCTGGCGATGGCCGAGACGACCCCCGGCCCGCTGATCCAGGTGGTGCAGTTCGTCGGGTTCCTCGCCGCCTACCGCAACCCGGGGCCGCTGTCGCCGCTGGCGGCAGGGGTCGTCGGGTCGGTCGTGACAACGTGGGTCACGTTCGCCCCCTGCTTCCTGTGGATCTTCCTCGGCGGGCCGCATATCGAGCGGCTGCGCGGCAACGCCCAGCTCGCGGCGGTGTTGGCGGCAATAACTGCGGCGGTCGTCGGCGTGATGGCGAGCCTAGCGATTTGGTTCGCCGCGCACACGCTGTTTGCCGAAACGAGCGCCGGCTCCCTCGGGCCACTGGCGTGGGAGCTTCCCACGCTCTCGTCGGTGAAGTGGCTCCCGTTGGGGCTTTCCATTTCCGCGCTCTTCGCGATCCGCGGCTTGGGGGTCGGCGCAATCCGGGTGCTGCTGGCAGTGGCGGGAGTGGGGGTCGTCTACGGGCTGGTCGCACTCGCCTAAGCGGGCGGGCGCAAGCCAACGACGTAGGCGAGCCGCCGCAGTTGTTGCGGGAGAGTTGAATCGTTCCCGCTCAAAAACCTCCGACGGCTGGCGCCGCCGGCTCGCCTTGGGGTCCCAGTCTGCGTGTCGGGCTTGAATGCCGGTTCCTGATGTGCCAGTAGACGCCGCCACAGGTTGCGGCGCGAGCCCCCGCACTCGGTCTCGCCAGGAGAACCCCATGTCCACGCTCACGACCCTCCGCCGGAAGGCCCGCCACGCGGCCCGCTTCCGCGCCGCCGCGTTCGCCGCGTTCCTCGCGATCGTTTCGGCGGCCGCGCCGACGGCCGTCTTCGCCATCGATTGGGACGACGCCGGAAACGACCCCAGCAAGCTTTGGGACGACAACGGCAACTGGAACCCCGACGGCGACCCCGACGGCCTGGCGGTGAACATCGGCAACCTGGCGAACGCGGCGAACGACCGCACGCTGGTCGACCGGGCCTACTCGATCGACTCGCTGACGGTCACCGGCGGCGCCGACGTGGTGAACAGCACCGACGACGGGGCGACGAACGACTGGGAGCTGCTCGTCAATGGCGCCACGAGCGTGACCGGCGCCGGCAGCTCGATCGTGATCTACGGCGGCGACCCCGACGGGCTCGACACCGCCACGCTAACGCTCGGCGCAGGGGGGTCGTTGTTCGTCAACTCGACGACGGCGTCGGGCCTGGCGGTCGTCGAAGTGGACAGCGGCATGTTCGACGTCCAAGCGGGAGGCACGCTGAGTGGCGCCGGCCGGATCGATCTTGAGGACGCCGTCGCCGTCGCGACGGTATTGCTCCGCAACGACGGGACGATCACCGCGAATACGGGTTCTTCACTGGTGTTTGTCGCCCCCGCGGCGGGCACGCTGCAGCTCACCGCCACCAGCACGAACGCCCGCTTCGACTGGGACGGAACGTTCGGCGGCGGCATCTTGGAAGCCAACGGCAATCAGACGCTCGACATCGACCTCGACGTCAGCGGCGACGCGTTCGACGGGACGATCGATCTTGCAACGGGATCGACGATCGACGTCGCCGGCCCCTGGTCGCTCGGCGGCGGGATGATCAACGCCAACACGGCGGCGTTCGGGCTGATCATCATCGGGCAGGACCCGAACCCGGGCGCCGCGGCGCGGATCGCCGGCGGCGCTTGGTCGATGAACGGAGGGACGATCACCATCGACGACACGTGGGACTCGCTGCAGTTCGACTCGGCAGTGACGGCGACCGGCGGGACGATCAACAACGAAGGGACGATGATCTTCAACGCCGCCGCCACGTTCGGCGTCGGGTCTGACTTCAACATGACCGGTGCCGGCGCGGCGCTGGTCGTCAACTCGACCGTCAACATCGACACCCCCGACTTCAACCTCGACGGACTCGGCCTCTCAGGCAACGTCACGACGGTCAACGCGGGGGGGAACCTCGACCTCGACCTGGGCGTCGGCGCCGACGAGGACTTCGATCACACGATCAACCTCAACGGGGGGGAGCTCGACGTCACAACCACCGACAACACCTGGAGCCTCACGTCTGTCGGCAACCTGAACGCCGCGGGAGGCGTGACCTCGACGGTCAACGGCGAGACGTTCGACGTCAACGGCGACGTCGCGATTTCGGGCAACTCGACCCTCGACATCAACGCCACGACGGTCTTCGGTAGCACCGCGGGGGTCGTAGTCGACGCCGGCAGCACGCTCGACCTGGCCTTCTCGACGTTCAACGGTGGCAGCTACACGGGGGCCGGCGTGCTGGAGAAGGGGACCGCCACCATCGCCTCGAGCACCACCTGGGCGACCGGGACGGTCGACATCGACGACGGCTCGACCACCGTCCAGAACGGCGCCACGCTCACCGTCGCCACCGGCGCCATCGACAGCACGGGAGACGGGATCGACGCCAACGTGACCGTCGCGAACACCGGCGCCCTCTCGTTGGGCCTGACCGGCGGTGGCGACGTGGTGTTCGACTCGCTTGGCTCGCTGATCTACAACGGCGACGCCACGCAGAACACGTTCTTGCTCAACCCAGCCAGTGGGTCGGCGGTGCGGTTCGACGCGGGCGCCGAGTTCGACGTCAACGGCGACGGCGCCGCCGGCGCACGGGTCAAGCTCAACGGGACCCTGAATATCAATACCGCCGGGGGCTCGCTGCGGATGGTGGGGGGGACGCTGGCGGCAGGAGACACGAATGAGATCGCCGGCGGGACGATCAACGGGCCGGGCGAGCTCGAGATCAACGGCGCCGAGGCGCTGCGCGGCTTCGGGACGATCAACGCGGCGGTGGACGGCGACGGGAACGCCCAACTCATCGCCAGTGGCGGCACGCTGAACGTCAACGGCGCGATCCTGGATATCGGGACGGTCGGCACGTCGGGCGCCGCGGGGGTGCTCGACGTCACCAACCCTTGGAACACCAACGTCGCGAACCTAGTGGTCCTCGACGGCGGGACCGTCCAGGGATCGACCATCACCAACGACGGCGCCGGGTTCCGCGGACAAGGGACGATCGCCGCGCGGGTGGTCAACAACACGTCGATCATCTCGACGACCCCCGGCGTGCTGATCGCGAACAACGTAACCAGCGACTGGGACGGCGCCGGCAACGTCGGAGTGCTCCGCGCCACGCAAGGGACGCTCGAGCTGGTCGATAACGCCCCGTTCGTCTTCAGCGGCACCGTGCAAGCCGACGGCGGCACGGTGTTCGTGAACGGTTTCGGCTTGGAGTTCGAGCCCGCCTCGCAACTCGTGCTCAGCTCCGGCGCCTACCGCACGAACGCCGGCAGCCTGATCGGCGGGGCGGTCAATGTCATCGGTGGCACGCCCTCGACGATCGAGTCCACCGCAACCGTCACGTTCGAGGGGAGCAGCTCGACGACGCTCGCCGCCAACCTGCGACTCGACAACGCCACGACCGCCGTCCAGGCGGGGGCGACGTTCGCAGGCGCCGGTGACTTGGTGAACTTGGTCGGGCGCCAGCTCAACCTGGCCGACACGTCGAATGTCGGGGTGCAGGTGACCAACTTCGGGTTGCTCGACGTCGCCGGAGGCGCCGCCGGCCGGACCGACGTCCTCGACTACCAGCAGAACGCCTCCGGGGCGACGAACCTCGACGTTGCTGGTCTCGGCGTTGGGAGCTTCGACCGACTCGTCACCAGCGGCATCGCCCAGCTCGACGGCGTGCTGAACGTGATCACGGGGGTCGCCCAGCCGCTCGGCTCGTCGATCCAGGCGATCACGGCGACCGGCGGCGTGATCGGGACGTTCGACGCGGTCAACTCGCTCGGCGTCGCACTCGGCGCCGGACTGCAGTGGCAGGCGGTCTACAACCCGACGAGCGTGAACCTGGTCGTCGGCCTCGTGCTGCCGGGTGACTACAACAACGACGGCGTGGTGAACGCCGCCGACTACACGGTGTGGGCTGACAACCTGGGGACCGCCACCAATCTGCCTGGCGACCCGACTCCTGGCGCCGTCAGCCAAAGCGACTACGACGTGTGGGTCGCCAACTACGGGGCGGTCGCGGCGGCCAGCTCGATGGGGATGGCGATGGCGACCAGCGTCCCCGAACCGACCGGCCTCGTGCTGTTGGCGCTGGCCGGAGTCGCGGTCACGCCGCGCCGCCGGATGGCGTAGCTCACGCCCTTCGATGCCAGAACGAACAGGGGCCCGTGGCATGCCACGGGCCCCTTGTCGTACACAGGACGCTGCTGCGAGGCGAGGTCGCTAGCTCAGCGACGGCGCCGAGCGCCCAACCCGGCGATGGCCAGCAGGCCGAGCGCGGCGCTGGTCGGCTCGGGGGTGATGACGCCGTTGCCCGTGATGAGCGACGTAAGCAATGCGTCCTGGGCGATCACGGCTTGCCAGCTCAGCGTGCCGTTGCCTGCGAGGTCGATCGTGAGGGCGTTGATCGGCGATCCGTTGGTGAACAGGTTCGAACCGAACGCGGCCCGGATCGTGCTCGTGCCATTGCCCGTGAGACCGTTCCAAGTGCCGCCGGTGATCGGCGGCGCACCGCCCGGGTTCGCCGTGGGGAACAACGCGCCGACCGTCGCGAATGCGGGCCCACCGGAGTTAATCGTGACCACGATCTCGAACGCAAGCGAGTCGGGGTCAATCGCCGACGGCGTGCTGAAGGGGGGCATGCTGCCGGGGACGATCCGGAAAGTGCCCGTTGAGTCGGCGTTGTCAGTGAACGTGAACACGGGAGACGCCGTCGCCGACGAAGCGGCCGCGACGCAAAGCGCCAAGGCCCAGACGATGTTCTTAACCTGCATTAGATCAACTCCTGTGGTGAGAACCGGATGATGAATTGCGACTGCGCGAGTGACACGGCCCACGAGCAGCGACATTAAACCCTGAGACTACGAATGCTGTCGAGCGTTACCTTGCCTATTCTTCACAATCGTCCCAAAGCGAGACGCGACACGCGTATCGCGAACCCCACTCGGGGGGTAGCGGCGTAGCGAATCGGTACACTAGGCCGAAGAGCGACCCACGTGTCACGCGCCTTTATTGTCGCACCGCGCGCCCGGCGCTCGTGAGTTTCAGGACGACGTCGGGGCCGTTGAGAACGACGTAGACCGCGCCGTCGGGGCCGCAGGCGACGTCGCGGACGCGGCCGGCGTTCTTCAACAACACCTCTTGATGCACCACCCGCTCGCCGACGACCACCAGACGGCGCAGCTCCTCGTGCCCCAGGCCCGTCACCAGCAGGTTGTCCTTCCAGCGCGGGAACTCGTCGCCGCGCACGAAGTCGATCCCGCACACGGCGATCGACGGCGCCCAGAACAAGATCGGCTGCTCGATCCCCTCGCCGGCGGTCGCCTCGGTAACGATCTTGCCGTCGTAGTTCACGCCGTAAGTGGCCACGGGCCAGCCGTAGTTCGCGCCGCGCCGGACGACGTTCACCTCGTCTCCACCCATTGGGCCGTGCTCGGTCTCCCATAGCGCACCGGTCTCTGCGTGGAGCGCGAGCCCCTGCGGGTTGCGGTGACCGAACGACCAGACGCTCGGCAGCCCCTTCGCGCCGTCGGCGAACGGGTTGTCCGCCGGGATCGAGCCGTCGCGGTTCACGCGGTGGACCTTGCCGTTGGGGCGGTGTGGGTCCTGGGCGTCTTCCTGGTGGCCGCGCTCGCCGATCGAGAAGTACAGCAGGCCGTCACGGTCGAACGCGATGCGGCTCCCGAAGTGGAACATCTTCGAGCGGAAGTGCTCGGGCTTGGCGCTCCACAGCTTCTGATGGTCGGTCCAGCGGTTGTCCTTGATGCGACCGCGGACCAGGCAGGTCATCGCGGGGTGCTCGGCGCCGGGGGCGGGCTTGCCGGACCCGGGGAGCGCTTCGGAGTACGTCAGGTAGACCCAGCCGTTCGCCTCGTATTCGGGGTCGAACGCCACGTCCATCAGGCCCCCCTGCCCAATTTGCAGCACGTCGGGTGTTCCCTCAACCGGCGACGCGCGGAGTTTCCCCCGTTCGATAGCGCGGAGGCGACCGTCGCGCTCGGTGAGCAGCGCAAAGTCGTCGGTGTGGATCGTCAGGCCCCAGGGGTTGGCGATCCCGTCGAGCCACTTCTCGACGCGCACGTCGTACTCGCGCACGGCGAGCGACGTTGGCAGAGGGGGCCGCTTAGCCCCGGCCTTGGTTGCCGTCTCCCTGATGTGCCGGACGAGCGCGTTCACCTGCTCGTCGGAGAACGCCCCCGCGTACGCCGGCATGCCGTTGGCGGCGATGCCGTGCTTGATGTTCCGCGTGAGGTCCCAGTCCTCGGAGCCGAACTGCCAGACCCCATCGACCATGCTCTGGGCGTTCCCCCCCCCCATGTCGCGGCCGTGGCACGACGCGCAGCGCTCGGCGTAGAGCGCGGCGCCGACTTCGTCGATCGCGCTCGCGAGGCCAGGGACGCTGGACAGGATCGACAAGATGACGGAGACGCGGATCGACATGAGCGGAACTCAGTGGGAGTGTCGAGGCGGGAATCAGCGGGATTCGCCGTCGGATCGGTTGGCCATCCGCCGGAAGACGCCGAGATCGACGTCGTAGGGGACCAGCATCACCGACCCGTCGGCCAGCGCGAAGTGAACCCCCGCGGGGTGGGCGCTGCCGAAACTCTTGTCGAGCGGGTCCAGCCCGTCGAGCGCCGGGGGGAACGCCTCCGAGGCGGTGCGGGCGTTGTCGGTCCCGTGACCCAGGTAGGCGTGTTGGTCGTCCCCCCAGTCGTGCCCGCTGACGAGGCACCGCTTCTCCCCCGCGAGGTAGGTCTTCGAAGCGCCGTCGGACAGGTCGGCGAGGCGAGCGCTCCTACGGGGAGTGATCGCGCCGTTAGCAACCTTGGCGGGGGTCCAGTCGAACGCGCCGGCGTCGCCGTCGGCGAGGGTCGCGGGCCCCTCGATCCGCACGACGGTGTCGCCGGCGCTCGCCGCGTAGTCGCTCTTGGCGACTTCGGCCGCGGCGTCGGCGTTGCGCACCGGCACCGTCCCGGTGTACGGGTAGAGGGCGACCGCGCGGCGGCTGGGGCACTGGATCACGCCGAGCGGCGCCTGGGCGAGCGATGCGAGCGCCGCGCGCTTCGGCGCACCGGCCAGCCCGCGACCGACGTCGGCGAGCGCTTGCTGTTCGAGCTGCGGAAGGAGCGCGTAGACCCAGCCGCCCGGTTGATCGTCGCCGACTCCCCGGTCGGGGTCGCCGGTCCAAGCGAAGCCCCAACCGCCGCTGGGGAGGCGTCCACTCGTGTCGTGGTGGGCGAGGGACGCGAGCGCGAGTTGCCGCAGGTTGACCTGGCACGTCGATCGCCGCGCGGCCTCGCGCGCCGACTGCACGGCCGGCAACAGAAGGCCGACGAGGATCGCGATGATCGCGATCACGACGAGGAGCTCGACGAGCGTGAACGCGTCAAGCCGGCGCGCACCGAAGCCACAGGCTGTACCGGCGGCTTGCTTGCGCCTCAACCGCGCCTCAGCTCGATGACGCCGAGCACTCGCCCGCCGACTTCCATCACGCCGTCGATTGCAGCGCGGATGTCGTTGCCGTTGCACGGTTCGCCGCTCGTCACGAGCGCGAGACCGTCGGCGTGGCAGGCGAGCGACTCGACGAACAGCCGATCGGCGACCGTCGGCGCAACCACAACGACCGCAGCGTCCCCTGAGCGGAGCGAAGCGATCTCCTGCTCGAGACGCGCCGGGGCGACGAGCTCACCGGCCGGCGTAAAGAACTCCAACGCGGCCGAGACCGTCACTTCGGGTCGCAGTCCGAGGTTGGCCGGAGGCCCGACGACGGGAGCGCTCGCGGCGAGGTCCACCAGCGTCACGGCCGCGCCACCCCGAGCGAGGCTGTTGGCGACGCCAACGGCCGCCTCGCGCGCCGCGTCTTCTGACTCGACACCGGCGAGGACCACGCACGGCGCGCCTTCGCCAAGGGTCCGCTGCATCCGAAGCGCCAGCAGCCCGTAGGCTTCGTTTACGAGCGCCTGCCGGGCCGAATCGCCGCCCGTCGAACTGTCGATCCGCGCCAGCAAGGGGAGGTTGGTCGCCGGGGCGACAGCGCGACGCTCGCGGAGGGCGCCGCGCACCTCCCGCAGCAGCGACGGGGCGGTGAGCAACAGGCCGGTAAGCAGGGCCACGGCGCCGAACACCTTGGGGGCGTTCGACGACTGGCCGCCGATCACCGGCGTGGCGTGGTGGACGACCGACAGCTCGCCCCCCGTCGCGTGCTCGGCCTGCCGGAACTGGTTGCGGATCGTTTCGACGCGGCGCCACTCGGCCTCGGCGACGGCGACGTCCTGACGGAACGGCTCGGCGTTCTTGACGACCGCGGCGATGTCGTCGATCTGTTCGCGTTTGACCTCGAGTGCGTCACCGAGCCGCTCGGCCTTGTACTTCGCGCCGGCGGCGCCTCCGTCCAGTAGCGCCAGCGTCTGCTCGACGGGGCTCGGCTCGCTGGTCAGGGCGCTGGCCGTTGTCACGGACCCATCGGCGCCGCGCCGGCGGCGGCTCGCGAGGCGTTCGTTGATCGCTTCGAGCTCTCGTTGCATCTGCTCGATGCCCGGACCCCGCTGCGCTTCAAGCAGTTGAACTTCGCCGCGAATCCGCTCGAGCGCCGCTTCGCCGATCAGTTGCCGGGAAAACAAACGCTCCGCCCGTTCGAGCTCTTTCTGCTTGTTCTCGCGCTGAACTTTGTAGGTGGCGACCTCCTGCTCGCGTCGGATCCGATCGGAGAGCTCGTCGCGGCGGTTCGCGTCCAGCAGCGCCACGGCGCTTTGGCGACCAGAACCGCCCCGTTGGGCGTTGTCCTCATCGGACGCCCCTTCAAAGCCGGCCCGCTCGACGCCCCCCTCTTGAGGGCCTTCGGCGGGCGCTTCCCCGACCAGCGCCTCCATCAACCGGTCGCGCTGCGCCTCGCTGGCCGTCCGATCGACGCGCGCCAATTCGGCCTCGATCTCGTACTCGTTCGCCGAAAGCTGTAGCGCGGTGGTCTCCGACTCGAGCGCCGCGGGACTCGGGACGCCGTTCTCTTCCAGGTAATGCTGGAACTTGTCACGCGCCGAGGCGTAGGTCTGCCGAGCCGCCGCTTCTTCGCTCTCGAGGTCGATCAGGACCCGCTGAACCGAGCGCCGCCGGATGTCACGCGCCGATTCCTCGGCGAGCTCCATCAGGCGCTCGACGATCTGCTTCGCTTCGCTCTCGCTCTTACGGGTAACGCGCGCGATTAGGGTCGAGTCCCCTCCGACGTCGAGCCGTGCGAACTGGTTGATCTCGAACAGCCCCTCGCCGAGCTGGCAGTCCTTCTTCAGACGCTCGGCGAGCTGCGGCGTCTTGATGAGCTGGACCAAGTTCCCGAGCGGAGGGGACTCGTAGTACGGGGCGGTTGCCCGGCTCGGGCTGTAGAGCATCTTCCCATCGACCGTGTGCTTGTCAGTCCCGAGGACCGCAGCGGCGAGCCCCCCGGCGGCGACGCCAAGCACGGACGACACCACCAGCCACGCCCGGTTTCGCGCAACGCCGCGTAGCGCGGCCTGCACGAGCGATCCCGAAGCACGATTCGGTGAGTGGTCCATGGAACGTTCGCCCGCGACGTTCGGCGCGGGCCACGAGGCGGAGGGGGTGCGACGAGGCGGAGGGGGGGCGACGCGGCGGGCCGGACACCTGGCGCGGCGAGAAGGAGGGTGCTTGAAGCGTAATCACGCCCCCCCCGCGGTCAAGCGATTCGGATGCCCCCGGAACCCGCCCCCTGCGCCCTTTGGGCTACGCCGCGCGAAGCTAGACCGGTTGCGGCGGGGAATCCGGTCCGCGGCGTCCGATCGGCGAGCTACCCCGCCCCGCGCCACGCCGACTGCGGCGGCTTGCCGCACGAAGGGCCGTCGGTCGGGGACTCAGTCTTCCCCGACTTCGATCCCGAATCGGGCGCAGTTGTCGCCCCGCTGGTACCGCCACTCGGCGAGGGCGAGCTGCAAGTCGGTCCAGGTGGTGACGACGTCGAGCTCGGCGGCGGCCAGAACGCGGAGGATCTCGATCCTCTGGAAGAGCGAGGTCTCGTTCTCGTTGTAGAGCTCGTCGAACACCTCGAGCTGCTGCCGCGTCGATTTCACGAGGTCGATCCGATCGTCGAGCAGGTCGCGTAGCGTCTCGACCGCGGCGGCCGCTTCGCGGAGCGAGGCGACGATGTCGTGGGCCACCTGCCGCTCGCGGGCCGCTTCGCGCGCCAGCAACAACTGAGCCCGTCGCAGGTCTGCCTGCTCGCTCCGGAGGCCGAGCCGCCGCTCCCAGGCGACCCCCGCGGCCCAGGTGCTGTACTCGTTGCGGCCGAGCGTGTCGAACGAGCCACTCAGCCGCTCGTCGAGGCCCGTCGTCGCGTAGTCGAGCTGCGCGCGGAGGTCGGGCTGCAAGCCGTTGCGGGCCGCGATGATCGCCTGCTCGACGGCGTCGATCCGCGCCCGCTGCGCTTCGAGCTCGGGGCGTCGCAACGCGATAGGGACCGCCAGTGCGACGTCGGTCGTCTCGTTCATGTCGCTGTCCGCGGGGAACGCTTCGAGCAGCATCGCCTCTATCGGCAGCACCCCATCCGTCGGGTCGGCCAGCCCCAAGCCCGCCATCGCCAACCCCATCGACCGCCGCAGCCGAACCTCGGCGATCCGCGTGTCGCGGTCGGCGAGCCCCGCTGTGGTGATCGCCGTGCGGACGATGACCCCGGTCTGCAAGAGCTCGGGGCGCGCGCTGAGGCCTAACTTGCGGCGCTCTTCCTCCTGGGTGTCGAACGCTCGCGCTTTGGCGAGGAAGTCCTTGGCGACTGCCACGCGCTGTTGCGCGCCAGCGAGCCGCCAGTAAGCCTGGTCGATCTCGAACACCGCGCGGCGCAGCTCGGCGCAGAACTCGTGTTGCGACCGGCGCGCGCCGGCCTGCGCGATCCGCAGCGGGGCTTCGTTAACGCCACGCCCGCGGCCCCTGGCGAGGGGCTGCGAGAGGCGTACGTTCGCGACCGAGTCCCACCCGGGATTCACGAGAAGCTGCGGCCCTTCGGGCTGTAGCCGTTGGTAATCGGTCGAGAGCCCGAGCTCGACCACGCCGCCGCTGCGGAACCGCTGCTGGACCGACGCCATGTTGCGGCGGTCGAGCGGCAGGAAGAAGTCGGTCTCGATCGCGTCGGCGAACTCGCCGAACGTCTGCACCAGGCTCCGGGCCTGCCGGTCAGCCTGGCCTCCGTAGATCGACAGGCCTGCGAGGGGGTCGAACGCCGCCCGCTCGGTGTCGATGTTCGTTGCGTCGATCGCCGGGGTCACCTTGGCGACCGCCACGTCACGGTTGTTGGCCATCCCCAGCCGGACTGCCTCGCGCAGCGTCAGGCGGACCGCGGGCTCGGCGACAGCGGGGGCGACCGACGGGAGGGGCGCCTCGGCTGTGGCCTCGTCTCCGTCGAGCTCTGTCGGAAGCACCTCGGGCATCGCCAGGCGAGGGTCCGCCGGGGCCGGAGCGGGGGATTCGAGCTCCGGCGATTCGAGGGACTCCTTGGCGCCGACAGAGCTGTAGGCGGGGCCATGGGCGGAGCCGTGGGCGGGTCCGAGCATCAACCCCTCGGCTTCCGCGGCGGCGGCAGGAGCTCCGCCGTCGGCGATCAACGGATCGACGATCGCCATCGCCACGCGGGGGGTCTCGGTGGCCGGCGACGGGGTTTCGACACGCTCTGCGGTCGGAGACTCCAGCTCGACGGGGGGGAGGCGTCGGATCAGCCCGGGCCCGAACGGTTGGCGTAGTTCGAGGCCCGATATCCCCTCGACGGCCGCCGCACGGGCCGGGCTGGTCAAGATCAAGCACAACGCGACCATCCCGGCCGGGATGGCTACAAACGTGGCCGGGATCGATTTGGCGAGGCGGGGCAACACGCGGGTTCCGAACGCGCCGGGGGAAGCGCTTCCGCTCGCCTTCGCGGGACAAGGGAAGGGCGCAGCACTCGATGTCGTAACCGGTTTCGGCGTAAACGCGGTTCGCCATCAAGTGGCGCCAGCATTGCCCGCATCCCTTCGCCACCAGGCGCCACCCGAACGCGGCGAGCCTTTTGCCCACCCAGAACGACCGGCGCCGCAGGCAGCTCGCCGGTCTGCGGCGCCGCGCACGACTTGGCGGGACGCCGCGGAATTCCCGATCGGATGGCTCTTTTTCCTTGCACGACCTGCGCAATCGACTAAGTTGGCACTGCGTTCTGTGGGGCTTGAGCTGTCCCCGCGGCGCGTAACCCCCCAACATCAACGCGTGCGCGTCGCGGGCCACCTCAGTGCCGTCCGCGGAGTGTGTGTGTTCCCTCCGCGGCGGCGTGAGCCGACTCATTTTTTGTAGGCGTAGTCCGCTGAGCGATCGCTCGGCGGACGACTCCCCTGTGCGCCGAAACGCGACCCTCCTAGCCCGAGGGTGGTGCGTGGCGCGAAGTTATTCGAAGCATTCCCATCCCTGATTTTTATTACCGGTGATTCCCAATCATGAGTGCCTCCCTGCTCGACCGGGGCCCTAAGCCCCGAGTCATCGACCCGATCCCCAGAAGCGTTCCCACCGCAGCGTTTCAGACCTCGACTACCGCCACGCAAGGCGACGCCCTAGCGCCGGCGTACGACGCTTCGGTGCGGCGGCGTTGGGTCGAGCCGGCGGTCGCCGCCGTCGCTCTCGCAATGCTGAGCCCCGTGATGTTGGGCTTGCTGCTACTCGTGCGCGGCACCTCGCGCGGGCCGGCGATCTATCGCCAGCGGCGGCTCGGCCGCAACGGCCGCGTCTTCGAGATCTTGAAGCTCCGCTCCATGACGGTCGATGCCGAGAACGGCACCGGCGCCGTTTGGGCCGAGCCGAACGACCCGCGGGTCACGCCGATCGGCAAGTGGCTCCGGCTCCTGCACCTCGACGAGCTTCCGCAGCTTTGGAACATCGCCCGCGGCGAGATGGCGTTTGTCGGCCCGCGGCCGGAACGCCCCGAGATCGCCGCCGAGCTAGCCGTCCAGATCCCGGGCTACGGCCAGCGAATGGCGGTGCTCCCCGGCGTGACGGGCCTCGCCCAGGTGAACCTGGCGCCCGACACGACGACTGACTGCGTGCGGCGCAAGCTCGAGCTCGACCTGGAGTACGTCTACACGGCGTCGCTGTCGCTCGACGTCCGGTTGGTCGCCTGCACCTTGCTAAAGATGACCGGCATGCCGCGGGCGATGGTTGCGAACCTCGCGTTGGTGCGTCGGATACCGCGCGTGCGCGCACTAGCCGCTGACTCAGCAACGCCGAGCGCTGCGCGTCGAGATCGCGGCCGCGTTGCGAGCGCCGCGGTCGCGTGCTGACCCCGGCGCATTGACCGCGACGCCGGCGTGTCGCCCGACTCCCGAATCTCTTCCTCCGACCTCCCTGGGCCTCCGTGCATGAACTCGCCCGAGCTGCCTCTGAAGGTCGTCCACGTCACGTTCGGGCTCGACGTGGGGGGACTGGAGAAGATGCTGTTGGACTTTGCGCGGGTGAACGACCCCCGCAAGGTCTCGCCGGTGTTCGTTTCACTCGGTGACGGAGGCGTCGTCGCCGACGAGATCCGAGCGACCGGCTACCCCGTTGTGTGCCTCCACCGCCCGACCGGCTTCCGGCCGGGGCTCGTGGGGCAGTTGCGCCGGGTCCTGTTGAACACACGCGCCGACGTGGTCCACACGCACGACGCCCGGGCCTTGCTCTACGGGGCCCCCGCGGCGCGAATCAGCGGCGTTCGCCGCGTGATCCACACGCAGCACGGGCAAGGGCTCGGGATGTCGCCCCGCCAGCAGTGGATGTTCGCGTCGGCGTCGCGGCTCGTGTCGCGGTTCGTCTGCGTGTCGGACGACGCTGCCGCCGTGGCCCGCGACTACGGCGTGCCGGCGGACAAGACCACGACGATCCACAACGGGGTGAACCTCGACCGTTTTCCGAGCGACCCACCCACGGACGACCCTCTGCTCGCCGATCGGCCGATCGTGACGATCGCGCGCCTGAGTCCCGAGAAAGGGGTGACGACGCTGCTGAAGGCGATCTCGATCGCGGCCGACGACGAGCCGAACCTCCGCGCTTTGATCGCCGGAGAGGGGCCATGTCGAAAGGAGCTCGAAGCGGAAACCCGCCGGTTGCGCATCGACGACCGAGTCGAGTTCTTGGGCCACGTCCGCGACATCCCCGGGTTGCTATCCGGAGCCCGGCTGTTCGTTCTGCCGTCAGACTCCGAAGGGGTTTCGCTGACGCTGCTCGAAGCGATGGCCGCCCGGATTGCCGTTGTCGCGACGAGCGTCGGTGGCACCCCCGAGGTGGTCAGCGACGACGAAACCGGGGTGCTTGTTCCCCCGGCCGACCCGGCGGCGATGTCGGCAGCGATCGTCGGCTTGCTGCGCGACGGCATGCGTCGCGAGCGACTGGCCGAAGCGGGCAGGGCGCTCGTCGAACGCCAGTACGACGTCCGGGCCGTCATCGACCGCTACGCCGAGCTGTACGAGCGGGACCTGACCCCACGGGCCGCCACGCGTCGCGACGCACCGGTCGCAGAGCGAGCGGGACTGTGAAGGCCGTCGTCGTCGACTGGGATGTCACCTATCCCGCGAACTCGGGCAAGCGTCTACGGACGCTGAACCTGATGCTGCCGCTCGCCGAGCGCCACAGCATCACCTACTACTCGCGGGCCGCCCCCGACTCGCCCGAGGCCCTCGCCGCGCGCGAGTTCCTCGGCGACCACGGGGTCGCGACGCACTTCGCCGGACTCCCAGTCCCCGGCAAGCAGGGGGCGTCCTACGTCGCGCGGGTGGCGAAGAATCTAGTCCTCAGCGCGGCCCCGTTTGCGGTCGATGCGCACCGCGGGCGGGGGTTCGAGCAAGCGCTGCGGCGCTACGCGGCGACCACGCCGAACGACGTGTGGCAGCTCGAGTGGTCCCCGTACGCGCTGATGCTCGCCCCGATGGTGGGGGTCAACACGCTGGCCGTCGCGCACAACGTCGATACGCTGATCTGGGAGCGCTACCGCGACTCGGAAGCACGCCCGTTGCACCGGGCTTACATCGACCTGCAGCGCAAGCGCTTCGACCGCTTCGAGCGCGCCGCCTTCGCGGCTGCGACGCGGACGGTGGCCGTGTCGGAGGAAGACGCCCAACTGCTGCGCGACCGGATGGGGGTCGATCGTGTTGACGTCGTCGAGAACGGCGTCGATGTCGAACGCTTCTCGGCGATCCGGCGGGCGCCCAACCCGGCCGACGTGCTGTTCCTCGGGAGCCTCGACTGGCGACCGAACCAAGACGGGCTGCGGATGCTCGTGGGCGAGGTCTTCCCCCGTGTCGTCGCCCGCGCGCCGAGCGCTCGATTGGTCGTCGTCGGTCGCAACCCGCCGCGCTGGATGACCGATCTGCTAGCGAAGGCCCCTTGGGCACGGCTTCACGCGGACGTTCCGGAGGTCGCCCCCTACCTGGCGACGGCCGGCATGATGGCGGTGCCGCTGCGGATCGGCGGGGGCTCGCGGCTCAAGATCCTCGAGGCGCTCGCCTCGGCGACTCCCGTCGTCTCGACGACCGTCGGCGCCGAAGGGCTGGGGCTGACCCCCGGCGAGCACTACGCTGCGGCCGACTCCGCCGAGTCGATGGCCGACGCGATCGTCGCCTGGGCCGGCGCGCCGCAGGCCGCGGCTCAGTCGGCGCGGCAGGGCCAGCAACTGGTGAGCCAGCGTTTCGGATGGGACCGGCTTGCCACGCGACTCGAGGAGTCGTGGGAACGCTGCGCCCGCCGCCAGGGGATCGACAAACCCTCCTCGACGCAGGGTTAGCCAATGACCGGTGCCGCCGAAGTCACGTTCTGGTGCGCCGTAGCGATTGTTGGGGTAACCTACGTCGGCTACCCCGCGGGGATCGGGTTGTGCGCTCGGCTGGCGCCGAGCCGCGTTGACCCAACCGACCCGCGGCCGGAGTCGGCGTCGGTCCTGCTTTGCGTGCGCAACGAGCGAGCGCGGATCGCCGAGCGGATGCGCGATCTGGCGGCGCTGCTCGAACGCGAAGCCACGTTGCACGCGGGCTTCCGCGGCGAACTGATCGTCGTCGCCGACGGCTCGACCGACGACACGGCTACGATCGCCCAGCGCGTCGTCGATGAGTTCCTCGGTCGGGTGGCGGTCCGCGTGCTGGAGCGCGACGAGAACCGCGGCAAGGCGACCTCGCTGAACGAGGGGGCCGCGGCGGCGACCGGCGAGGTGCTGGTGATGGCCGACGTGCGCCAGCGCTGGGACACCGACGCGATCACGCAGCTCCTCGACCCGTTCCGCGACCCGCTGGTCGGAGCGGTGAGCGGCGAGCTCGTGCTCGAGGACCGCCCCGGCGTCCTGGCGGGGGTCGGGTTGTACTGGAAGTTCGAGAAGTGGCTGCGCGCACAGGAGAGCTCCGTGTGGGCGCAGGTCGGCGTCAGCGGCGCCATCTCGGCCGTGCGCCGTGCGCTGTTCAGGCCGTTGCCCGACGGCCTGATCCTGGACGACGTCGGCTGGCCCCTCCAGGTAGTGAGGCAGGGGAAACGGGTCGTGTTCGCCGGCTCGGCTCGCGCCTTCGACCGGCTTCCGGAGCGCGCGAGCGGCGAGTTCCGCCGCAAGCTCCGCACGCTGGCGGGGAACTTCCAGCTGGTCGCCCGGGCGCCGTGGCTCGTGGCGCCGTGGGCGAACCCAATTTGGACGCAGTTCGTGGCGCACAAGCTGTTGCGTCTTCTTTGCCCATGGGCGATGCTCGCGGTCGTCGTGGCCGGGACGTTCGCCGAGGGAGGGGTCTACAAGGGAGTGGTTGCCGCGTCGGTCGCGTTCTTGGTCGTTGGCCTGTGGGGAACGCTCGGGCCCGTCGCATTGCGCGGGCGGGTCTCGTCGGCGATCGGGTCTTTTCTGATGCTCAACGCGGCGGCTTGGCTGGCGTTTTGGTTCTGGGCGTTCGGCTTATCGGGGACGGTTTGGAAGCCGACGAACTACAACGCCGCAGGCCCCGGGCCGCCATGAACGTCGCCCCGATCGACTCGCCGAGCCCTGCGCGCGCGGTCGCGTCGTCGCCAACGAGTCCCTCGGCGGCCGACGAGGGGGCGCCGTCCCGCGAAAAGGTGGTCGCGGTGCCGCTGAGTGGGCTGCTCGCCGACACGGCGATTTACGGCCTCGCGCGGGTGATCGACCCGATCCTCGGGTTCCTGATCCTGCCGGTGATGACTGCCTACCTGGCGCCGAGCGACTACGGCGTGCTGAGTCTGTTCTCGGCCACGGCCAACATCGCGTTCGTGCTGTACTCGATGGGGGTCCACCAGGCGTTCTTGCGGCGCTACACGGCGGAGACCGACCCCGCGCGACGCCAGCAGGTCCTCAACTCTTCGTTCGTGCTCGCCCTGCTGTACTGGGGCGCAGCGCTCGGCCCGGTGATGCTGTTCGGAGGACCGCTCAGTCGATGGATCTTTGGCGTCGAGGAACCTTGGTACGTCTGGGTGCTCGTCACCGCCGCGCTGGTCCAGGTGCTCGAGGCGCTCGCCAACAATCGCTTGCAGGCCGACGGCCTGCCCTGGACCTATTTCTTCACGAACGTCCTCGCGTCGGTGTTCATCCGGTCGCTGAGCCTGGCGCTGGTGATCGTCGGCTACCAGGCTTGGGGATGGATCGCTGGCGAGACGCTCGGGCGGATCGCCGCCGTCGCCGTGCTCGGTTGGTTCGCGCTGCGCCACGTGCGTCTGTGGGGCCGCACCGAAGACATGAAGACGATGTTCCGCTACGGGGCGTTGCTCGTCCCGGCGATGCTCAGCTTTTACGTCATGACGGCGACCGACAAGTACCTTATCCGGGCTCTCTGCGAGTCTCCTTTCGAGCAAGTCGGCCTGTACACGGTCGGCGAGCGGATCGCCGGGATCATGCACATGGCCAACCTGGCGTTCGTGCTGGGGTGGCAGCGATTCGCCTTCAACAACATGCACGCGGCCGACGGCCAGCGGATGATCGCCCAAGGGTTGCGCGTGTACATCGTTGCCGCGGGGTTCGCGGCGACGGCGCTCGCGATCCTCGGCGACGACCTGACGCACTGGATCATCAACGAGCGGTTCGACGCCGGGGCTGTTGTGATCGCTCCCCTGACGATCGCGGCCTTCGTCGGGGGACTGGCGAGCGTCGCGGACATTGGCCTCCACAAGGCGAGCAAGCCTGCGTCGATTAGCATGTGGAACGTCGTCGCGGCCGCCATCAACGTCGCGCTGAACTTCTATGCGATCCCCCGTTGGGGAATCCTCGGCGCCGCGGTATCGACCCTCGTTTGCCAGTGCGTGCGCCTGGCGATGGTCTGGTCGGCTTCGCAAAACGCGTACCGCATCCCGCTCGACTACCGTCGAATCGGAGCGGCTGTAGCGGTGTTTGTGGTTGTAGGCGTGCTGGCGGAGTGCTGCCGCCCGCTGGGGTGGAGGGTGGCCACTCCGGCGGGGGTAGGATTGGTGGCCGCCGCGGCCGGGTGCCTGTGGTGGACCGGCTGCTTCACGACCGACGAGCGCTCGGCGATCGCGTCGGCGGTCCGGCGCGTCGTCCGCCGCTTGAGAGGCTCCTCGAGGTCCAGACCTTGATGCTCGTCCGCGGACTCACCCTCGGTTCCCTTGCGCGCGTCGCGCTGCAACGCGGCCCCGCGCTCTCGCGCGACGAGCCGCTGCGCGTCTTCCTGTGCGTCGCCGACCACTTCGAGCCCGGCTGGCTCGACGCGCCGAGGAACGTCCGACACGAGCGCGTCGAGGCCTTCGTCAAGGGTTTGCCGGCCCTTGCCGAGGGGGTTGTCGATAGCGCGGGGCGGGCGCCGAAGCACACGTTCTTCTACCCCACCGAGCAATACGAGCCGCGCTGGCTCGACGCCCTCGCGCGGATCCGTGACGCGGGACTCGGCGAGGTCGAGGTCCACCTGCACCACCACAACGACACGGCCGAAGGCCTGCGGGATAAGCTGCTGACGTTCACCGAGACGCTCGCATCACGGCACGGGCTGCTGCGCCGTCGATCCGACGGCGTCGTGTCCTACGGGTTCGTCCACGGCGACTGGGCTCTCGACAACAGTCACCCGCGCGGTGTTTGCTGCGGCGTCAACAACGAGCTCGACGTGCTCCGCGAGACGGGGTGCTACGCCGACTTCACGCTGCCGGCGGCGCCAAGCCCCGCCCAGACGACGACCGTCAACTCGATCTACTACGCGATCGACGACCCCCAGCGACCCAAGTCGCACGACCGCGGGACCGCGGCGCGTGTCGGCCGACACGGGCCCGCCGACTCGCTGCTGCTCGTCCAAGGGCCGCTCGCCATCGACTGGGAGAACCGCTTGCTGGGCGTGGGGCCGCGAATCGACTACGGCCACTTGCAAGGCCAGCGCTCGGCGACCATGCGGCGCCTGAACCGCTGGGTGCGAGCCGGCGTGACCGTGGTGGGCCGACCGAACTGGCGGTTCGTCAAGCTTCACACGCACGGGTGCGACGAGCGCAATTGGCCGGCGCTGCTCGGAGATTCGATGCGGTCGTTCCACGCGGCGCTCGCGGCCCGAGCCAAGGCCGACCCGCGTTTCGAGTATTTCTACGTGACCGCGCGCGAGGTGGCGAGCCTCGTGCACCAGGCTGAGTCGGGGCTCGTTGCGCCCCGGTTCCCGGTCGAGGAGCCGTGGGTTGCGGCGCAGCGGACCACCTCCCCGCGCCCCACCGCCGAGCTTCACGCTCCAACTCGCGCCGAAGCGGCCTGCTGCGCCCTCAAGGCGACGGTCGAAGCGGCGGTGGCGAGCGACACGAGCATGATCAGCGTCAAGTCGTAGGCCCGCGACAAGAACATGGCGCCGACGACGAACCCGCACAGCGACGCGAGCATCGCGACGCTCCACTGCGCAAGGCGACCGACCGCGGGTGAGCGGTCCTTCATGCGCCCCATCGCCAGCACGGCGCCCCCCTGCCAGGCGAACGCGCCCACGACCAGGGTCAGCCACGCCCCCAAACCCACGATCCCCAGCTCGCCAGCGACCTCGACAACCGAGTTGTGAGCCGCCCGCCAGACGTTGCCTGCTCCCTCGCGATCGATGTAGTACTGCCCGTACACGTCGGCGAAGCACCCCATCCCGACGCCGGTCACGACGTGGTCGCCGAACATCCGGAACCCGGCCTTCCAGACGGCAAGTCTCGCCTGGGCGCTCTCATCGACTTGCGTGTTGGTGATCGTTGCGAAGCGGTCGATCGCTTCGGTCGGGAGCAGCGCGATCGTCAGCCCGCCGAGCAGCAGCAGGAACAACGCCGGAGGACCCAGGCGCGGTCGCGAGCCGATCAGCATGACGGCCACCGCCGCCCCGAGCGACAAGAGCCCCCCCCGCGACTGCGTAACGAGGATCCCGGCGAGCACGGGGCCCAGCGCCACCCGCGCGGCGACGCGTTCGACCACCCCGTTGCCGTGGAGCGCCATCCACCAGGCGAGCGGCAGGACCGCCGCGAGGGTGTTTGCGAGCTCGTTCGGGTCGCCGAGGAACCCCTGACCGACGCCGGAGATCCGGTTGTCGGCGGCCACGTTGCCGGTCGCGTACGCGTACAACCCCTGGAACGCGACGACGACTCCGCACACCACGGCGACGCTCGTCAACCGATACAAACTCTGCGCCGCGACCACGACGCTGCCGATCAGGCTGAACAGGATCACCTGTTGGCCGTACTTTACGGCGAGCTCGAGGCTGTGGGCGGGCCAGTAGGAGAGGGGCGCCGTCACGAGCATCGCCCCCCACAAGGTGAGGAGCGGACGCGACAGCGCCAGCGACAACAGCCGCATGCGGACTCCTGTCGTCGCCACGTAGATGCTGATCCCGACGAGCATCAGCGTGACAGGCCGTATCGCGGCTAGCGCAGGGATGTAGTCCCACGGACGCAACAGCAGCGACGCGACGAGGACCATCAGCAGCCGGAGCGCGCCCTCGTTCTCCCCCTTCTCCCACCCCTCGGGCGCCCGCGGGCTGCTTGGATCGACGCGGTCCTGCCGGCTATCGCCCTCGACCCGTGCGGAGTTCCGCAGCGACGAACGCGGCGATGCCGTCGGCCACCCTACTTTTGCGTTGGCTTTTGTCTCGGACGCGACCATAATCGCTCGCAGTTCTCTCTGACGCACGCCAAGAGGTCCGCGGGGCGCGGAAGAGAGGCCCACCGATGTTCGTCGCCGTGACGCCGAGTGTCAAACACTCCGCTCGGCGCCAGTTGTGAGCCGAGTCCTTCACGACAACGGCGCCCGCCACCCCCAAACCTGGTTAGCGTCGGTCCGCGAGCGCCATGCGAGTCCTCTACGTTGAAGCGGCGTACGGCTTCGGCGGCTCGTTGACCGGGCTCCTGCACCTGTTTCGCCACCTGCCGCCGGACGTCGAGCCGGTGCTGGTGACGACCTTCGACCCTTGGCAGCACGTCGAACGCCCGGCCGACCTGCTCCACAGGCAAGTCGAGGTCCCCGCTCCACCGGCAGACGCCCCGCGGCACTGGAGCCATGGGCTGTTCCGCTACTACCAGTCGAACATCGTCCCGTGGGGCAAGGCGCTGCACGCGCTGGTGGACGAGTTCCAGCCCGACGTGATCCACGCCAACAACGGGATCACGCTGAACCTAGCGGCGGGGCGTGTCGGCCGCCAACGCGGGCTGGCGTCGATCTCGCACCAGAAGAACTTCGAGTACCCGGGGCGGCTCACGTCGTTGCTGCTCGGGCGCACTCCGTTCGACCTGCACATCGCCACCTCCGGCTCGGTCGCCAAGCACCTCGTCGCCAACGGGCTGCCCCCGCACAAGTGCACCACGATCTACGAGCCGGTGATCGGCCCCACTGAGGGACAGCTCGCTGCGCACCGCGACCGCGTCGCCCACCTCTCGATCGACGAGCCCGTCGTCGTCGGCATGCACAGCATGCTCGTGTATTGGAAGGGGCAGGACGTGTTCCTGCGCGCCGTCGCCGAGGTGCTCCGCCGCGGTCGCGTTCGGCTCCGCCCGGTGATCGCCGGGACGGCGCCCGCCGGTGAGGCGCCGCACGTTGAGAAGCTCCGCGCGCTCGAAGTAGAACTCGGGCTCGTCGGCACGGTCGAGTGGGTCGGCCACGTCCGCGACCCGTACGACTTCCTGAGCGGGCTCGACGTCGCGGTCCACGCGGCGACCCACCCCGAGCCCTTCGGTCGCGTCGCGGCCGAGGCGATGCTCGCCGGCGTGGCGTCGATCGTCACAACCGACGGCGGCCCGGGAGAGTACGTGATCGACGGCGTGACGGGGCTCCGCGCCGCGCGCGGCGACCACACGGCGATGGCCGATGCGATCGAGCGGCTCGCCCTCTCGGCCGAGTTGCGACGCGACCTGGGGGCCGCGGGTCGCGACTTCGCTGTGGAGGAGTTCGACGCCGACCGACTCGCCGGCAGCGTCGTGAGGGCTTATCACCGCGTGCTCGATCGTCGTCCTGTGCTCGCGAGCTGAGCGAACAGGTCGGCGAAGCGCTGCGCCTGCAGTTCGTGGGCGTGCCGCTCGACGACCAACGCGCGGGCCCGCGCCGCGATTCGCGAGCGGAGCCCCTCGTCCGTCACCAACCGAACGATCGCGTCGGCGAAAGCTCGCGGGTCCGCCGGCGGGACGAGCAGGCCCGTCTCGTTGTTCAACACGACTTCACCGACTCCCCCGACGTCGGTCGCGATCGGCGCCACGCCGGCGCCCATCGCCTCGAGCAGCACGACGGGGAGCCCCTCGGTGTGCGACGACAGCACGAAGCCGTCGGCCTGCGGCAGCAGTCGGTCGAGGTCGTTGCGGAAGCCCCCGAGGACGACCCGTCCCCCGAGGCGCCGCCGCGCGATGTCGGCCTCGAGCGCTTCGCGCAGCACCCCCCCCCCGAACACGGCGATCCCCAGGTCGGGCCCGCCGGCAGCGGTGATGCGCGGCAGCGCGATCGACGCCGCTTCGAGCAGCACCTCGACCCCCTTCTCGGGGCTCAGGCGGCCGGCGGCGACGAGCACCAACCGCGGGGGTTGTGGGAAGCAGCCGACGAGCGTGCGGCGATCGACCTCGTTCTTCGGCGCCAGCTCTCCCACGTTCACCGCGTTGGGGATCGTCACCGATAGGGTCGCGGGAACGCCCGCCCGGCGGACGATCCGCGTCGTCGCTTCCGACACGCCGACCACCGCGTCGAAGCGCGCCATCGCGCGGGCGTCGGCCCACTCGTTGAGGCGCACCTTCCACGTCGCCCCGGTCCAGCCGTGAGCGATCGACACCGCCGGGACCCCCGCGCGGCGTGCGGCGAGCAGACCGAGGAGGTCGGGCTTGTAGCCATTCGTGCAGAGGACGTCGGCGTCGCGCTTCGCGATCCAATCGGCGACCTCGCGCGCGGCCCGGCGGAAGTGCGGCCAGTTGCTCTGGAGCACCTCTGCCTCAAAGCCCGCGGCCCGCGCACGACCGACGAAGTCGCTGGACTTCCCCCCTTCGGCGAACGAGAGGAACGTCGTCTCCCACGGCTCCGGGAGCGCGCAGGACATCCCCAGCACCTGGCGCTCGGGGCCGCCGTAGAACGGCGAGGCGAGCAGTTGCACGACACGCATCAGTCGGCCCCTCGCTTAGCGGCGGGGCCGCGGGCGATGATCGTCGCTAGCTCGCGGCGGGCGGATTCCCATTCGTCGGGGTCGGTCGACCACGAGATGTCGGAGACCACGTACGTCGGGTCGTTGGGGTCGGTGATCCCCACCTCCCACAGCACACGCGGGATCATCCGCTCGACGACTCGCTGGGTCGCGTCGGCGTCCACCTCGTGCGCGAGGGTTAGATACTCGTAGTCCTGCAACCCGCGGCGCCACAGCTTCAGCCGCAACGACGCGATCGGCCCTTCGAGCCCGTAGCTTTCGTCGGGGTACACGGTGTCGGTCCCCGGGTAGAAGAGGACCCCGTCGCCGTTGGTGTAGTTCCAACCCGTCTCGCCCCGCGCGGGGTCGCGTTCGCCGAGGCTGCCGAACGTGTGGGCCGAGCGGAAGACGTTGGTCTCGCCGCGGTCCCCTTGGAAGTTGTTGTAGTAGGTCCCCTGCCAACAGAACCAGCGGTCGGCGGCCGCCTTGAAGTGACACCAGCCCAAGTTCCGCAGCGCGACCCCCTCGTCCTCGAGGACGAACGTCCCCGACCCGGGCCGCCCCCCGTTGTACAAGTAGAAGCGCTTGTCGGGGGCGTCGCGAAACTTGTCGACGGCCGGGGCCCACTGCTCCTCGTCGCCGAAGACCACCGTGCTCGCGGCGACGCCGAGCGAAGGCGTGTGCTGCGCGGCCTTGGTCGCCGGCAGGGTCGCCATCGCGAGCAAGCGCTTCCCAGGACCGGGGTTTTCGCGGGCCCACTCGCTCCAGCGCTCGATCGCCTCGTAGTTGTCCGATTCGTCGATGAGGTACAGCAGCGCCTCGGTCGGCGTGCTCAGCTTGAGCGAGTCGAGCCACGCGACCCACTCGTCGGTGTTGCGCCACATGTCGTCGCGGGTCCCCTCGCGCCACGGCCAGTGGCCGTACGTGCCGACGCAAAAGACGTTGTTCCCGACGCCCACCCCGGTCCCGGCGTAGCCGCGCTCGGGGGTGAAGAGCGCGCCGTCGAGGCGGTCGATCCAGAGCGCCTTGCAACGATCGATCGACTCGTGCTCGTGGATCACCGACACGCGGTGGCGATGGGCCATCTGGAAGTGGCGGTCCACAAGCCGCTTCGCCCGTTGCCGCAGGGCCGCGTCCTGCGAGTCGTGGGGGTACCGCTGGCCGAGGTAGCGCTGGTGGATGTCGGACTGCGACACGTAGAGCATGGTCTTCGCCGCCGGCAGCTCGGGGAGGGCGAACGGTTCAACCCGCAGCGCGATCGGCGCCGTAAATACCTGCTTGCCCCCCTCCGAGACGGCGAGCTCGCCGCGGTAGTCCCCCGGCGGGGCGGCCGACGGGACGTAGACATCGACCCAAATTGACTGGCTCGCGCCGGCGTGGATCGAGAACGGAGTGTGCAACTCCAGCGGCGCAGCGATGTCGGGGTACGAGCGATCGTGGTCGGGACGGTCCTCCCACACCCCCCAGGCCTTGCCGCGGGCGTCGTGCGGGCGACGGAAGCGCTCGGGGACGTGGCGCTCGTCGTAGTGGTTGTAGGCGAGAACGGTGACGCCTCGGACGGGCAGGTAGCGGACGAAAAACAGCTCGACGTCGCGCCCGCGGTAGTCGAACAATCCGTCCCCGGACGCTTCCCGCGACCCGATCACGAAGTCCTCCGGTCCCCGCAGCGGCGACACCTCGACCGCGACGTCCTTCGCCTCGCTTGCGCGGGCTTCGAGCACGACGTTGAACGACAGCGTCTCGTTCCGCGCGCCGAACAGCGACACGCGCTTGCCGTCCCACACCGAGTTCGTCATACCCTGGCCGAAGCTCGCGCGGAGCTCCTCCTGGCAGACCTTGTCCCCGCCGTCGTTGACCCACACGTGCGCCACGCCCCCCGGCAGGGCGTCGGCGACGGGGGTCGGCCTCGTGGCGGGCGCCTTCGCGTCAACGCACCCGGCGGCAGTCGCGAGCGCCAGGACGGCGGCCAATCGCGAACCAAAGCAGGAGGTCATCGAGCGCCCCGGAATCGGTAGCAGCGGAACGCGTCGCCCTCGAACACGGGCTCGAACTCAGCGGGGTTCGCCTCGACTGCCCGCGCGATCGACGCCCCCTCGCCGCTGTCGATCACCCCCAGGTTCCCCACAAACACGTGCGTGATTCCCAAGCGAGTCAGTTCGGCGATCGAGTCGGCGGGGCTCGCGACGAAGTTCCCCATCGCGGGGACTCCCGTCTTGAGCGTCAGGATGCGAGGCCTGAAGAATAGCACGCGGGGAGATCGCGCGTCGGGCTTCGCCGCGAGCGACTCGGCGAACGCTAAGGCGAGCCGCACCTCAGGATGATCGGCGACGACCAGGGGCTCGGGCTGACGCGCCCCCTGAGCGACCAGGCCGATCGCGAGCGCGCAACTGGCGAGGGCAACCGGCACGCCGTGCCAGCGGTTCGCCGAACTCACGGGCGCGGATCGATTGCCGAGGGCAAGCGCCGTGCGGTCGATGCCGAGCAGCACCCACAGCAGCAGGAAGGGGAAGAGGGGCCAGGCGTAGCGCGTCTGCACCAGGGGCGCCGCGAGCAATAGCGCCGCGTAGCAAGCCGCCAGGCAGGCCGCGAGCGAGCATCCGTCGCGACGCACCCAAGTGACGAACCCGACCGTGCACAGCACCGCCGCGAAGGCGTGGAACACGTCGTTCCCCAGGTCGGAGCTCAGCGGGTACCCAACCGCCTCGTTGAACGCCAGCCGGTACTCGGCGGCGGATTGCGCTGCGCGCCAAGCCCGAGCGGCGAAGCCCTCCGGCAGGGCGCTCAGGCTGGCGTTCAGGACCGGGATCGCCAGGTGGGTCGGATAGAAGGCCCCCAACCCGGCGGCGGCGGCCACGAGGGGGCCGTGCCCAACGCTGCGCCGGTGGACGAGCCAGAACGCGAACAGCGCGGGGAGTGCCGCCACGCCGGGAGTGCGGAAGGCGATCGCCGCGATTGCGAGCGCCGTAGCGACAGCGGTCCTCCCGGGGCCCCAGCGACCTCGCGTGTCGCCGACGACGATCAGCCCCCACAGGGCCGCGGCCAGTGGCAGGTCGGAGTTCACGACCGCCGCCGAGAAAAGGACGAGCTCCCAGGAGAGGGGCGTCAGCAGGGCGACCCCGAAGCCGACCGCCAGACCCCAGCGGCGACCCGCCCACCACCCGGCGAGGACCGCGTAAGCCGCTCCGAAGGCGACCAGCCAGGGTCGAACCGCAAGCGGGTCGTCCCCTCCGCAAACCCAACGGGTCCAGTTGACCAGCAGCGGCAGCCCGGGGGGCTCGGCGACCGGCCCCAGCAACGGGTTCAGCGGCGTGAAGATCCAGCCGATGTCACCGTAGGGCCGCCCCTCCCAAAGGGTCTGGGCGTGGAGCAGGTACTGGGCGTAGTCCCCCCCGGTCAGGCCCCCGCCGGACCGCCAGTTGGCCGCGACCGCGGCTAGGTAGGGGCAGACCGCCACGGCGATCGCCGCCGCCAGGCGTCGCGGCAGGACGGCCTCGCGGCGCTCGTGCCCGGCGGGTACCCGCGGTGATTCGTCAGAGTAATCGTTGGGGTTTATTGCATTTCCCCGTCGTAACCTGTACCATCTGTTCGATCTGCCCAATCCGCTTTCGTTGCCCGCGTGATCCGGCGGCCGCTAATGAAGTAACAACGCGGATCCATTTCAGTTCAACTCGCTTCCCAGATTCATAGCTTTCTTGCCCCAGGAGTTTAGGTCTCATGATGCTTCAAACCCAGCGACTCGGCCGGTTGGCCGTTGTAGCACTCTGCTTCTCTGCTGCCCCCGCTCTCGCGCAGCTCAGCAACGCGGCCTTTGAGCCCCCCTACGCCACGGCCGACCTTCAGGTCTACGGCGCGGCTTCGGTCGATGCGTGGGGTACCACCGGCGGTTCGATCGTCGGGACCACGCTCGGGATTGTCCCGGCCGATGGCGTCCAGATGTTGCAACTGGACCCCGTTGTGGCGCCGCAGGCGTATGTTAGCCAGATCGTTGGCGTCGAACACCTCTCGTCGGTTGTCGATGCGGGCCTGCTGGTCGCCGACCGTTTTATCGCCTGCTTCGCGAATCCCACGGTCAATTCGCAGGCGGTTTCGGGGCGTATGTTCTTGAACTTCATCGACGCCGGTGGCGTTGTGTTCGGTGGCAGCTCGGTCCTCGTGACCAGCACCCCCAACACGGGCGCCTGGACTCCTTACACGCTGTTCAACCAGCCGGTTCCGTCCGGGACGCGTCGCGTCGAGGCGGTAATGTGCTTCGACACGGTCACGATGGCCAGCTCCGTGGGGGGCTCGCCGATCTTCGTTGACAAGATGTTCCTCGGCTTCGAGCAGGTCCCCGAACCGGCCGCCGCCTCGCTGCTGGCCCTCGGCTTCGCCGGCTTCGCCCGCCGTCGCCGCAGCTGAGCAAAGCTATCCATCGGAACTACAACAACGCCGTCCCGCCGGGCCTGCCCCGGCGGGACGGTTTTTTTTGCGCCACCGGAACGGAGTAGCGGTTCGCCCGCGGACGTCAGTTCGCCACCGCGGACAAGAACGAGGCGAGGTCCTCGACCTCGCGCTGGTCCTCGAATAGCAGCCCGGCTCGCTCGCCGATCCAGGCGCGGGCACGATCGCGGTCGGGACCCCGATTGGCGACCCGCACGGCGACCTCGGCGTAGCCCGCCAGGTCCGACGCGATCGGGGCCGGCGTCGTCTCGATCGCCGCGTCCCCCGCCATCTTGCGGTAGTGGGCGAGCGTGATCCGGCTGCGGAGGAACTCCCCCGGCAGCGTCACGACAGGGGTCCCCATCGCGAGCGCCTCGTACGTCGTGTTGCCCCCGCCGAAGTGCAGCGGGTCGAGCGACACGTCGGACAGCGCGAGCAGTTGCAGGAAGTCGTCGTTCGCCATCGGCTTGAGCCACGCGACGCGATCGACGACGTCGGGCATCGCACGCTGAAAACGCTCGCGCAGCAGCCTCGTCCAGTTCTCGGTCCTCCCTTCGACCAGCACGAGCCGCCCCGCCGGGTCGCGGCGCAGGATGTCGGCGAGCACGCCGTCGAACTCGGGGTGGAACTTGAAGAGCGTCTGAGGGCACGCGTAGAGCGTCTGGTCGCCAGCAAGGCCGAAGTCGGCGCGCGACTTCTTTGGCCCGGTGACCTTGGGGCGCTCGTAGTAGGTGGCGATCGTCGGGAGCTTAGCGAGCCGCTCGGTGTAGTGCTTCTCTGCTCCGTCGGGTTCGAGCAGTTCGCTGGAGAGGAACCAGTCGATCGTCGGGCTCCCGGTGGTGACCGGGTGGCCCCAGGTGGCGACTTGCACGGGCGCCATGCGGCTGAAGGCGAGCGTGTACGACAGGGCGTCCATCCCGACGTCGGCGAAGAACAGCACGTCGAGCTTCTCGGCCGCCACGAGGCGCCGCGCCTCGGCAACGTCGCGCGGGATGATCGCGTGGCGGTCGGCGGCGTTGCGGAAGCGTTCGGCGAGCGGGTCTTCGTGCCGCCCGACTTGCAACACGACTACCTCGAACTTGTCGCGCGGCAGGCGCTCGATCCGCCCGACGTTGAGGCGGCCGATCGTGTGGTCGCGGAAGTAGGCCGACAGGAACCCCACGCGGAGCTTGCCAGCGGGCTGCTCGATCGCTCGCTTCTCGACGAGGTCCACGCCGCGGTAGATGCGGCCGAAGCACTCGTGCAGCTCGCGCTCGTTCCCCCCGTGGTAGGCCGAGAAGAAGCTCGTGGGGACCAGCGTCCGCTGGGTGTCGATCGTGTGCCCCGCGGCGGCGAGGCGCTTCACCTCGGCGAGCATCCGCTCGCGTCGCGTCGAGACGTCGGCGAGCGACTCGTACACGACCGGCAGCGCCGTCGCGATCAGCACCGGGTTGACGTCGACCGGCTGGACCCGCTGCGCCTCGCGGAGCCGCGCGATCCCCTCGTCGGTCCGACCCTGGGCGACGAGGACGTAACCCAGGTTCTGCAGCACGGGGCCGTAGGTCGGTTCGGCCTCGGCGCCACGGGCGTAGACCGCCAGGGCCTGCTCTTGGCGCCCGGCGTCTTGCAGGCAGTTCCCCAGGTGGTTCCAGAGCTCGGCCGAGTGCGGCCGCAGCGAACAGGCTTGCTCGAACATCGTGAGCGCCTCGGCGACGCGGCGCTCGCGCTGCAAGGCGAGGGCCCGCTCGACGATCATCTCGGGGGTCGCGGGGACGGCGCCCGGCGGGAGGCCCGACGCGGCAGGTCCGAAGGCGCGCGGACCGGGACCGAACGCCGACGGGGGCCCGGCGCCTGGGACGGGGCTCGAGCCGGGCGCCGGCACAAGCCAAACGTCCTGCGCCGCGTCTTGGTCGGGCCTGGGACCGCAGATCGCGGGGCAACGCGTCTCGTGCAGCACTTGCACGTCGAAGATCTCTTCGACGCCGGACTCGAACTCGAGCGTCGCCACGGTGCGGCCCGACTCGAGGTCGATGACCCCCACGCCGCACTTGAGCGATTCGCGCTCGGCGGCGATCGGCAACCCGCCGAAGACGCTCGTCTCGCGGATTCTCGACAGGCCGACGAAGGCCACCCCGCCGCAGAAGGCCAGGCCGCGTGTGTAGCCGGGGAGCTTCTCGACGACGTCGCGCTGGCCCGTGCGAACGTCCGCCACCTCGAGCGCGCCGCAACCCGAGTTCAGCACCCACAGGCGACCACCGTGCCAGCGCGGTGAGTGCGGCATCGCGAGTCCGCGGGTCACCCCCTCGCCGCTGGCGATGTCCATCACCAGGCCGGTTGATTCCTTGTGCTCGCGCCAGCCGGCGCCGACGTTCGTCTCGGCCATCATCGTGACGAACGTGGGTTTCCCCTCGCGCATCGCGACACCGTTCAGGTGGCAGCGGTCCTCGCCGGCGAGGTCGGTGATGAACGCGGGTCGCCAACGCGGGACGAAGCTGTGGACGCCGTCGAGCGTCACCAGGCACGAGAAGAGCGTGTTCACCACCCACAGCTCGCCGGCGGCGTCCCACGCCATCTCGTGGCAGTGGATCCCCCCCGTGACGTGGGCCGAACGCGCCAGGTAGCAGCGGTCGAAGCGCCCGGCGGGGGCGAGCGTGGGGGCGATCTCGGGGTTCCCCTCGTGCAGCCAGATGGCGCCCTTGGCCCCGACCGCCAGGCGGCGCGGGCTCGCCGCGATCCCCATCGCCTGGTCGAAGTTGTGGAACGAGAAGTGGAGCCCCACCGTCCCGTCCTCGTTGTCGGTCGAGCCGATCGCTAGGAGCTTGCCGGCCTGGTAGGTGCTCACCAGCAGCGAGCAGCGCAGCTCGCGCAGGATCATCGGCAAGTTCGACGAGTGCCGGTACTTGACCTCGCGCCACTTCTCGGGCTCGGGGGCGTTGGGGTCGTCGGACGCGTCGCTCATCGGGGGCCTCGTCGGCGGGGAAAAAAGACTGCGAAAGCCTGCCTGAAAGCTGGCGAGGCGCGAAGGGGGCGAGCCGCGCGGGGGGCGACCATCACACTCAGGAACAGGCTGTCGCCGCGAAGCGCGATTGCTAAAGCTCGGTCGATACACTCTTCGGGGGCGCCGACTTCCGGTCGTTCCAGCCGCGGGCCCTGGATTACGTGTCCGAATCGTTGGTCCTTCCGGCGCGGCTGACCGGTCCGCTGCAACTTGTCGGCGGCGCGGCGGCCGTCGCCGCGGGGGCGATCGGGATCGGGGTGGCGCCGGTCACCTTTGGGACGTCGGCGGGATAGCCGGCGCGTTCGGGGGCGGTTGGTTCGGCGACTGGGGTGGTCGAAAGCTCTACAATACCTACGACGAATGACCGAGCACGATCCCTGTTGTAATTGAGAGTTTACGAATGAGCCCGCAGACGGAGTGGATGATCGACCTGGTGAACCACTGGCTCGGGAGGCCGGTTTCGCGGCTGGACAGGCGACTGCGAGACTACCCGCCATACCGAGTACCCCATCCCGGTTACGGAACCGACCTCACCGACGAGCAGGCCGAAGCTAACCTCGACTATCTGCTCGGAGCGCGCGCGGGACGGGTCACCGCACTCGCCGGTCTCCTACTCGAAGAAGGGATCGACTTGCTGCGCGGCATGGCGAACCCCGACCCCGGACCGGTACTCAACGAGATCGAAGAATGGGCCCAGGCGACATGGTACCGATTGGCGCGGTGGAAGAAGGGTAAGCGCACTGACTGGGGCCCAACTTCTCGGGAAGGCGACGACATCGCCTATTCGATGACGATGGACTTGGCGATCGTTCTCGGAGAACTGATCATGGCCGCCCGACCGGAGTTTCACTGGGCGCTCGACCGAGACCCGGAGAACGCGGAGATGTACACTTATAATCGCCCCGTATTGTTCCGGCCGGACGATGTCCGGCTCAACCGCGGCCGCACCTTGTTCGACCTCGACGAGAAGACCTTCGTTACGTTCATCCAGTCTACTCGGTGGACTATTCGCATGCACTATAACTTTAAGCGTTTTGTTTGCGGCGTGATCGCTGGCGAGTACGACGGACCGATCTGCAAATAGCCACCAACGACTGCGGGAGTAGAGCCATGAGCTGGCGTGGAGGAGCGAATCTGTTCATCGACACTTGGCCGGTGATCCAAAGGCACGTGCCCGAGCACGACTTCCGCGTCAAGTTCACGGCGGAGTTCCTCCAGCTGCTTGTGAAGTACGACCTCGACCCGTTCTATGTAGAGGCCGTGCATCCGGAAGTCCGCAAAGCGATGCGGCGAGCCGGCATCGACCTGAGCGAACCGAAGGAGTATCGGGACGACCCTCCGTGACCGCCTGACGGAGGTGCCCGGTTCCATGCTCACGCGACAGCGTTGAGCATGCCCGACAGACTCGACCTGCGGGACACATGCTCAGCCCCTAACGGGGTGAGCATGGCACCCGGCAAAAGACTCCACTGGCCAAGAGCGCCGCTATGATGGCGTCACGATAACGCCGAGAGGAAAAGTGATAGGTATTGAAACAAAGTATGGCACGGGACGATACACGCCGGAGCAACGCGCATTTGACAGCCGACTTGATTCAAGCAGGGACAACACCGCGACTGGGTTAGGTCAGTACAAGGGACTGATTATCAACAGGGCTATTAAGGTGCAGCAATGACGTTCACGCGCAAGGATATCACCGCACTGCTGACTCACTGTGCAGCGCAGGAAATGGACGCATTTCTGCTGGGATACGGATTTTCGCGTCGCGAGCGGGCATTGTCTTACTTTCGCTACACCGCCGAGGGGACACAGTCATTGGAGATGCTGTTTGACTTCAATCCTGCCTACAAACCTGGGGCCATCGCCTGTTTGGTGCCGCAATTGAGGGTGAATCTTCCAGTGCTGAACATTGCTGTAACAGAAATGCTTTCCGGCGATCTCAGCTTGGTCGGTAGTGTAGAACCAACGTTCTTCCAGATGGTTCAAAACGCAGCGCCAAGTCGTGTCAGGTCGGTTGCGAACGACTGGTACGTTTACGACGACGTTACAGCAGTTGATTCCGTTGCGCGCCTTCGAGAGTATGTGCAGCGATGGAGCGTCGCGTTTCTTGAGAGTCACCGAACAGTAGCGTCTCTCGTCAAAAGCTTCGAAGCCGGCGACGAGCGATTGCCACAAGATCGCCGCTTCGTTCTGTTCATTGTTGCTGCGTATACAGTTCTGGGCATGCCATCTAAAGCAAGGGAGCTTCTCGAATCGCGGCTTGGAATGGCGGGCTCGCGGCGGCAATGTGCAAGCGTGTTTCACTACGTAGATGCCCTGCTTGGATGATTTCGATCGACGGTCTCGGCGGCGCCGCGTTGGGAGAACGTCTGGGACCACCGCAACCGTCTGACGGAGGTTCGGGAGTACTCGTCGCAGGGGGGACCGCTGACGGAGACGGTGCGGCTGGGCTACGACGCCGAGGACCGTCTGATCCGTAAGCAGGTGCTGGTGGGGGCGACGCAGACCCCGGGCACGCTGGAGCGTTACGGCTACCAGGGTTTCGACCGCACGCTGCAGATGAACCAGAACTATGTGGTGTCGCACCGCTTCCTGCACGGGGCGGGGGTCGACGCCTTGCTTCTGGACGAGGCGTTTGCCGCGGGGGGGCCTCGCAGCCGGGTCTGCACTGGGCGATGACGGACCGTCTGGGTTCGGTGCGGGAGGTGGTGTCGGGCTCGACGGGGGCGCTCGAGAACCACCTGGAGTACGACGAGCACGGGGTGATCCTGCGCGTGCTGAACTCGGCGGGGGCGGCGCTTGCGACGCCGGACCTTCGTGCGGTGGACGCGGCGTTCGCGGGGCGTGAGTTTGTGGACGAGCTGGGGCTCTCCTACAACCGGGCCCGCTGGTACGACCCGGCCTTGGAGCGGTTCCTGAGCGAGGACCCGGCGCAAGAAGACGCGCACCTCTACCGCTACGCGGCGAACGACGCGGTCGGCTTCGCCGACCCTATGGGGTTTCGTGGTCCTGAAGCCGACTTCGTTCGGCGCGGGGCGCCCGGTGCATTGGCCACTTCGACCCCGCGCGGCATAATCACCTCAGGGCCTCGCGCGACGCCGCCGGTCCCTTGTCGATCACGCTCTTTTCGAAGGAGTCCCGCGATGTCGGTGCGATCTTTGGTGCTGATTTCCGCGCTGCTCGCCCGGAGCGCCGCCGCGGCCCCCCCCACCGAGGTTGCTCCCCAGCCGACCGGTGACCTCTACGCCGCGACGGCCACGGCTTCGGTCGGGGAGCCTGGCAAGGCCGAGTCGCTCGCCAAGTCGCCGGTGATCAAGTGCCCGGTGATGGCCGGTGTCGAGCCCAACCGGGCCACCGTGGCCGGCGGGTACTCGAACGGTGATTGGTGGCCGGAGCAACTGAACTTGCAGTTGCTTCACCAGAACTCGCCCGCGGGGAACCCGATGGGGGAGGACTTCCGCTACGCCGACGAATTCAAGAAGGTCGATCTCGAGGAGCTGAAGGGTGACATCGACGCGCTGATGACGACGTCGCAGGATTGGTGGCCGGCCGACTACGGCCACTACGGCCCGCTTTTCATCCGCATGGCGTGGCACAGCGCGGGGACGTACCGCGTCGCGGACGGGCGCGGCGGCGCCGGGGCGGGGACGCTGCGCTTCGCCCCGCTCAACAGTTGGCCCGACAACGCCAACCTCGACAAGGCGCGGCGCCTGCTGTGGCCGATCAAGCAGAAGTACGGGCGCTCGCTTTCGTGGGCCGACCTGATGGTCTTCACCGGCAACTGCGCGCTCGAGTCGATGGGCTTCAAGACGCTCGGCTTCGCCGGCGGGCGCGAGGACGTGTGGGCGCCGGAGGAGGACGTCTACTGGGGCCCCGAGAGCGAGTGGCTCGGCGACAAGCGTTACACGGGGGACCGGGTGCTCGCCAACCCCCTTGGCGCCGTCCAGATGGGGCTCATCTACGTGAACCCCGAAGGGCCCAACGGCAAGCCGGACCCGCTCGCCGCGGCGCGCGACATCCGCGAGACGTTCGCCCGCATGGCGATGAACGACGAGGAGACCGTCGCGCTGATCGCCGGGGGCCACACGTTCGGAAAGGCTCACGGCGCGACGAGCCCCCAGGGCAACGTCGGCCGCGAGCCCGAAGCGGCCCCGATCGAGCAGCAGGGCCTCGGCTGGAAGAACACGCACGGCACGGGCGCCGGCGCCGACACGATCACCAGCGGCCTCGAGGGGGCGTGGAGCTCGACGCCGACCGAGTGGTCGAACGGCTACTTCGACAACTTGTTCAACTTCGAGTGGGAACTTGAGAAGGGCCCCGGGGGGGCGTGGCAGTGGGCGCCGGCCGACGGCGCGGCGAAGGGGACCGTCCCCGACGCGCACGTCGCGGACAAGTCGCACGCCCCGATGATGTTCACGACCGACGTCGCGCTGAAGATGGACCCGGCCTACGCGCCGATCTCGAAGCGGTTCCACGAGAACCCGGACGAGTTCGCCGGCGCGTTCGCCAAGGCGTGGTACAAGCTGACGCACCGCGACATGGGCCCCTACGCGCGGTGCCTCGGCAAGCTGGTTCCCGCGCCGCAGGCGTGGCAGGACCCGGTCCCCGCGGTCGATCACGCGCTCGTCGGCGACGCAGAGATCGCCGACCTTAAGAAGCGGGTGCTGGCGTCGGGCCTTTCCGTGTCGGAGCTCGTCTCGACCGCGTGGGCTTCGGCGGCGACGTACCGCGGCAGCGACCACCGCGGCGGCGCGAACGGCGCGCGGGTCCGCCTCGCGCCGCAGAAGGACTGGGGAGTCAACGACCCGGCCGCGCTGGCGAAGGTCCTGCGGCAGCTCGAAAAGGTCCGAGCCGAGTTCAACGCCTCGCAGACGGGCGGCAAGAAGGTCTCGCTCGCCGACCTGATCGTCCTGGGTGGCTGCGCGGCGGTCGAAGCGGCCGCCAAGGCCGGCGGGCACGAGGTCCAGGTCCCCTTCACCCCCGGGCGCACCGACGCCACGCAGCAGCAGACCGACGTCGCGTCGTTCGCGGCGCTCGAGCCGAAGGCCGACGGCTTCCGCAACTTCGTCGGCGCCGAGCTCGACCGCCCCGCTGAGGAAATGCTCGTCGATCGCGCGCAGTTGCTGACGCTCAGCGCGCCGGAGATGACGGTCCTCGTCGGCGGCATGCGGGCCCTCGACGCGAACGCCGGCGGCTCGCCGATGGGGGTCTTCACCGACCGCCCCGAGACGCTCTCCAACGACTACTTCGTGAACCTGCTCGACATGGGGACCGAGTGGCGGAAGTCCCCCAAGTGCGAGCACTTCTTCGAAGGGACCGACCGCGAGACCGGCCAGGTCAAGTGGACCGCGACGTCGGTCGATCTGGTGTTCGGCTCGAACTCGCAGCTCCGCGCGATCGCCGAGGCCTACGCCTGCGACGACGCCGAGGAGAAGTTCGTCGATGACTTCGTCGCCGCCTGGACAAAGGTCATGAACCTCGACCGCTTCGACCTCGACCGGTCGCTGCGTAGCGACGCGAAGCGCGTCGCGCAGCGGTAAACGGGTAGAGGCCAGCCAGCGCTAGGGGCTGCGAGCAGAAGCGCCCGCAGAGGCGTTACGACGCAGTGGACGCGCAAAGGCGAGCCGGGTGGCGTCAGCCCCGGGAGTGATCGCGGTGCGCCAGACTCAACCGAGGCGCAACGACTCCGACGGCTAACGCCGGCGGCTCGCCAACGGCCGCGCGGTCGAGCCGCTCTTCGTACTCCGAGCCGGGTGGCGCGAGCCCCCGGAGCGCCTCGGCGCCGTCGAGGTCGGCGTAGAGCAGCAGCAGATCGTCTTCCCTAGGCACAGGGGCCGACTCGCTGCCCGCTGCCCTGCTCTCGGCGCCAGCTGGGCTGTTCGGCGCAACGAAGAACTGCGCGAAGCCCTCGTCCAGGGACTCTGCGAGCGACTCGGACAGCAGCGCCTGCGACTGGTCCTCCAACCAGCCGACGATCGCGGCTTCGGTAGTGGCCGGTTGCGGTGTTGTGCGTCCGTAGTTGGCGACCCACACGTCGTAGTCCGCGGCGTTCACAAGCCCGTCGCCGCTGCCGTCGGCGCCGGCGAACGAGCCGAGCGTTTGGCCCAACGTGTCTCGGTAGACGGTATAGTCGGCGGCGTTGACGGCGCCGTCGAAGTTGTAGTCCCCCGGCAGAATCGGCGTGACGGCCTGCAGCTCGAGCGCACCGATGTCGATCCGGCCGCCGGACACCCGCCTGAACGGCGTCCCACGCTGATCGGACTGCGTGGAGTTGAACAGGGTCGCTGGGTCTCCCGCGTTGATCGCCGGGCTGCCGGCCAGCAGGGCGTGCGTTTGCGATGGGCCGCCGTTGTTGGCCAGCGGGCCCAAGAGGGGGGAGTTGGTGACGACGTTGTTTGCGCCGGCGGTTGGCGTGATGCCCGTCCCGATCAGGCTGAAGTCCACCGTCAATTGGGTAAAGAGGTCGCGCCTCAGGTCATCGGGGCTGTCGCCGGTTGTGTTTCCGGACAGGATCGAGCCGCTGATCGACAGCGAGTACCCCCAGAAAGAATCACCGTCATGGAAGACGCCCCCCCCTTGATTGCCTGTCCCGGACGCTTGGTTGCCGCTGACGGTGCTCTCGGTCAACATCACATAGGCGTTCGCAAGTATCCCGCCGCCACGACCTCCCGAGACGTTGTCGCTGACGGTGCTCTGGACAAGCGTTACGGCACCGTAGGCAAAAATCCCGCCGCCCCCCCAAACGCCCCACCCGATCCCACGGTTGCCGCTGACGGTGCTCTGATTCAGCATCACAGGGCCGTCGGCGTAGATCCCGCCGCCGGCGGAGTGCTGTCCGGCGACGCTGTTGCCGCTAACGGTGCTTTGGTTGAGCGTCACGTTGCGGGCGCGAATTCCGCCACCCCAGGCTTCGGGCCCCGCGCTGCTGTTGCCGCTAACGGTGCTTTGATTGAGCGTCAGGTTGATAGCGCGAATCCCGCCGCCGTCCCCGACCCGCCCGGCGGCAAAGTTGCCGCTGACAGTGCTTTGGTTGAGCGTCACGTTGCTTGCGCTGATCCCCCCGCCATCGGCGCTGTCCCCCGTGGTAGCGTTGTTGGTGACGGCGCACTCGCGGAGCGTCAGCAGCCCGCTGCTGATCGAGCGAATCCCACCACCGCCGCTGCTTGCGGGTGTCCGGCCGCCGGTCAGGTTGAGCCCGGCGAGCGTGACGTCGCCGGTGGCAGCCGTGATGCTGAACACCCGCGACCGCAAGTTGGCGTTGATCGTCACGTTGGCGCCCAGCGGGGCGGCGTCGATCGTGAGGGCTTCGGTGACCACGAGCTCCGACCCGCCGAGCGTGATCGTCTGGCCGCTCATCGACGGCGCGAAGGTGATCTCGTCAGAGCCCGCCGTGGCGTTTGTCGCGAGGATCGCTTCGCGGAGCGAAATGCCATCGGCGCCGGGCGTGGCCACAAGCGCCGCGATCGAGGTCGTCACGCCGTTGACGACATCCAAGTTGTTGGCCACCGTCACGCCGGCTAGCAAGCGCCTGTCTTCGAGCGATTCGATCCGCAGCTTGCGGGCACGGTAGCCTTGGCGGCGAGGCATGATCAGCGGCCCTGGGTGACGACTGCGATGCGATAACTCCCTCGCTTCCGGGAAACGAGAGCCTAAGGTCCTACCCCCCAACCGCTTGCAGCAACTGGAGCTGACAGGAATCGAACCTGCGACATCCTGCTTGCAAAGCAGGCGCTCTCCCAACTGAGCTACAGCCCCTCTTCGTCACGAGTTTACGCCACGCCACCCGTCGGCGGAAGGAGCACGGTGGTGGGCCAGATCGCCGCCCTCTGCGGGTTGGGGCGGGTACTCGGGGGGTCGCCTCCGTGGCGCAACCGCCATGACCGCTACAACCGGCCCCGTTCGGGGCGCCCCCGCGACCTACTCTTGAGGGACACGTTTCGTCCCTCCGGGTTCGCCGTCGCCGTGGTCCGCCGTCACGCCTTCACGCTCGTCGAGCTGCTCATCGTCGTGATGATCCTCGGCGTGTTGGCGGGCGTTGCGGCGCCCAAGTTCACGACGGCCCTCGCCGGGACGGCACTCGACACGCTCGCCCGCCAGATGGCCGCCGACCTGCGGCGGGCGCGGACTCGGGCGATCCAGTCGAGCAGCCCGGTGACGGTCACGTTCCTCGCCTCGCCCCCGTCTTATAGCTCGGCGGAGCTCGACCAGTTGGAACGACCGGGGACGCCGCTGGGCGTCGAGCTAACGAGCGGCGGTTTCTCCCCCGGGATGCCATCGGCCGACTTCGGCGGCAGCACTTCGGTCACGTTCGACCACTACGGTGAACCCTCGTCGGACGGGTCCGTGCTGATCACTCTGAGGACCTTCTCGCGGACCGTGAGCGTCGATGCGGCCGGAAACGTGGGGGTGTCGCCGTGATGAACCGCACGCGAACCTCGCGAAGGGGCTACACGCTCGTCGAGCTGTTGATGGCGAGCGCCGCTTCGACCGCGCTCGTCGGGGGGCTCGCATCGGCGATCTACGTCTCTTCGAAGGCGCTCGACCCCGGGAACGGGGCGTCGGCTCGACGCACGGCGGCCGACCGCGCCGCGGCGGCGATCTTGTCCGACGCGCAGCACGCGCTCTGCTACACCGAGCGGACCGCTACCGCGCTTACGTTGAAGGTCCCCGACCGGACAGACGACGACCAGCCCGAGACCATCCGCTACGCCTGGGGAGGGGCGGCAGGTGACCCGCTCACACGGAGCGTCAACGGCGGAGCGGCAATCGCTGTCGCGCCGGACGTGCGCGCGCTCGCCCTCACGACCGACGAGCGTATCTCTAACGCGGACGACGTGACGATCCCAAAGAACGTTCCGTGGCCGATCGTTCGGGACACCCGGGTTACGGTGCGCGACCCGGCGGGGACCACGGTCTCGGTCAACCGACCGACAGGCACTACCGCGGGGGACCTGCTGCTCGCGGCGATCGCCGTGAACGGGAACCGCACCGGGAGCCTCGTCGCCGCCGCGGGCTTCTCCCTGATCGACCTGAATGCCGAGGACAACACGGTAACACTGGGGTTGTACTGGAAGGTGGCGACCAACGCCGAGCCGGCCACGCACACGTTCAGTTGGTCGGGGAGCGACCGCGCGGTGGCCTGGGTGATGCGCATCACGAACCAGGACGGCGGCAACCCGATCACGACGTTCGCCACGGCGAACGGGGCATCAGCAGCGGCCGAATGCGCGGCGACCGGGACATCGATCGACCAGTCGTTGGTGGTGCGGATCGGCGCATTCAACGGAGCTTCCGTGACGCCGGGGGTGACGGGGTTATCGGGGCACACCGAAGTGCTGATGAACGCCGCCGCCAGCCAAGCGAGCGGTGGGTGCGGGTGGAAAGTTCAGCGACGCGCCGGGGACTGCGGCCAGGCAGCGTTTGCGCTCACCGGGACTCAACCGTTCCGTACGGTGACCGTGGTCGTCGCGCCGAAGGTGAACTGAGATGGCCAGAAACCTCGCACGCCCTCATTGCGGCAACACCCTCGTCGAGGTGACGGTCTCGACTGCGCTGGTGGCGGTCGTTGTGGTTGCGTCGCTTGAGACGCTCGGCGGGGCGGCGCGCTCGCACCAAATGGCGACCACCGCAACCGACGCCGTGAACCTGGCCGACGACATGATCGCCGAGGTGATGGCCCGCGAATACGCCGACCCTGAAGGGGGGACTGCCTTGGGGATGGATTCCGCCGAGTCGGCCACCGTGAACCGCTTCACTCTCGACGACGTCGACGACTACGACGTTCGCGACGAAACCCCGCCGGTGGCTCGCGACGGCACGCCGATCCCGGGCTACTCGGGTTGGACACGCAGCACTCGAGTTCGCTTTTTGAACCGCGTACGCGAGACCGATGGCACGATCGCGACGCGCAGCGACGACCAAGGGCTCAAGCAGATCTGGGTCGGGGTTACCAACCCGGCGGGCGTGACGCGGTCGTTCGTAGCGCTGCGGTCAGCTCACGGCCCTGCCGAACTCCACCCGGCGGTGAACACGACCGTAGTGCGAGGCCTGGAGGTCTCGATCGAGGCTGGGGGCGCCTCGCGTGTGACGGCAGGGGCCGCCTGCGCCAACGAATCGAGGGCCCCATGAACGCCCTGTCGAAACGCTCGGTCCGTCGCCGCGGGTCGGTGTACGTTGTCGTTCTCGGGGCGTCGCTCGTCGTGGGGATGACGGCGCTGGCGGCGATGAGCCTCGGGCGAGTCGAGCTCCGCGACGCGGCGACGACGGAAGACGTACGCAACGCTCGACGGGCGGCGATGTCGGGGATCGAGTACGCGCTGAACGTGCTCAACAACGACCCCGACTGGCGGACGACGCTCGTTTGCTGCGAGGAGCAACCGCAGGTGTTGCTCGGCATCGGCTACTTCAAATGGCGGGTTAGCGACGTTGACAGCGACCTCGCCGACGACCCGCGCGACCACGCGACGGTAGTCGTCACCGGCTACGGCCTGACGGCGGTGGCAGTCGAGCAAGTCGATGTCGAGCCGTCGGGGGAAGTCGGCGTGTCATGCCTTGGTGCGGGGGTGTTCGCCGACCAGTTCTTGCAGATCGAGAGCGGCGCTCGCCTTGCGGGTTCGGGGTTCGCGCACTCGAACGACTACGCGGAGCTTTCGAGCGCCCAGAGCGATATCGACATCGACACGGTCGGGTCCGCGAACGGCGGGAACTACAACGCCGGCAGGTACGAGTCGGTCGATCCGCTCCGCGCCCCCGGGGAGCACGTGTTCGACTGGTACCAGAAGCGCGGCACTTGGATCCCGATTTCTGCGATCACCAACGTGTTCGGGACGAGGACCATGCTCGGTCGGCTCCTTAGTCCGCAGCACAACCCGTATGGCGACGCGAACCCGTGGGGGATCTACGTCATTGATTGCGAAGGGCAGAACCTGAGCATCTCCGGCAGCCGAGTCCTGGGGACGCTCGTGCTGCTCAACCCCGGGCCGTCGTCAGGGATCACCGACGTGGTCCACATGCAACCCCTGGGGCCGAACTACCCGAGCCTGATGGTCGATGGCGCGACGTTCCGCTTCGACATGGCCCAACTGCTGACCAATAGCCGTACCCTGAGCGAGGGGGGTGGGGTTAACTTCAACCCGCCGGGGGCGCCGTACCTGAGTCTGACCGACAGCGACACGAGCGACAGCTACCCGTCGCGGATTGAGGGGCTCGTCTACGTCACCGGCCAAGCGCGGATCACCGACAACAGCGACTTCGTTGGGGCACTCATGGCCGGCAGCGCGTTCGTCCAGGCCAACCAGACTCTGACGATCACTCATCAACGCTACGCGATCGACTACCCCCCGCCGGGGTTCAGCGCGGGACCGGGTGTGCGGGCGCTGCCGGGGAGTTTCCTCAAGGCGAGCCGCTGAGCGGGAGGGCGCGTTGGCGGTTAGAATTCGCCCGACCTTCGGACAAGCTCCACCGGCACTGATTGCGGGCTCCGCTTCGGCCGCTCGCGCTGCGTGTACTCGCTCTGGATGCGGTGGAGGTCTTCCCGACAGGCAAAGAACGCCTCAACGCAGGTCGGGTCCCACTGGGCACCCGCTCCTTCGCGGAGGATCGCCTCGGCCTTCTCGCTCGGCATCCCCATGCGGTACGGTCGGTCGGAAGTCATCGCGTCGTACGCGTCGGCCACGGCCAGCACCCGGCCGTCGAGCGGGATCGCGACGCCGGCGAGTTTATCGGGGTATCCGCGTCCGTCCCAGCGCTCGTGGTGGTGCAGAACGCCGGGGAGGACGTAGCGGAGCTGTTGCAGGTCGCAAAGGATCGCCCACCCCTCGTCGGGGTGCTTGCTGATCTCGCGATGCTCCTCGTCGGTGAGCTTGCCCTCCTTCTTCAGCACGGCGTCGGCGACGCCGATCTTGCCCACGTCGTGGAGCAGCGACGCCAGGTAGAGCCGTTCGCTCGCTTCCTCGGTGTAGTCGAGTTCCTGCGCTAGGCGTCGAGCGAACAGGGCGACGCGCTCGCTGTGACCGCAGGTGTAAGGGTCCTTGGCTTCGATCGCCGACACGAGCGACCGGACGACGCTGACCATAATCTGCTCTTTTTCGCGGAGCATCTCGAGGTTCGCGGCGTGCATCGCCAGGACCGACGCGGTGGTCGCGAGCAGCGTCGCTTCGCCGCTGCCGAACTCGTCGCTGGCGAGTTGCCAGGGAGTCTCCGGGAGGGGCACGCTCGGCGCCTGGCGGTTGACGGCGACGATCCACCCCAGCAGCTTCGCGCCTGACGACAGGGGGGCCATCGCGATCGACCGCACACCCTCGATCGCGGGCTCGCTGGCGCTCGTGATATCGTCTCCCGACCAGTTCCGCACCAACGGGGTCTGCGCCGATCGTGCGCCGTAGAGCTCGGCGATCGCTGCAATCGTGGCGTTCGGTAGGTCACTCGGACCGAGGCGGAACGCCACGCGGGACGCGGGGCGCCCGCGATCGGCGTCGGCCTTTTCCGACTCCGCTTTCACATAGGCGAGGCACTCGGCCCGCACCGTCTCGTTGAGCACCGGGAGCGTGCGCGCCGTCATCCCCTGCAGCTCGCCGTCCGCGGGGACGTCACCGAGGCGATCGACCATCGAGCGTAGGAACGAGAGCTCTTCGAGGTCCGAGGCGAGCTGCGCGGCGAACGAGTCGTTCTCGCGCTCGAGTTCGTTGACCAGTTCGGACCGTTGCCACTCCCCTTGCGCAGCGGCGGCGAGTCGACCCAGGGCGCGATCGTCGGCCTCGGGGCAAACCGCGGAGAACGCGTAGACGTCGCCACCGTCTTGGATAGACGTCACGACCGCGCGCCACCCGTCGGTCAAGGGACGCACGACGGGTTCGCCGAGCTTGCGCGCCTCGTCGATCCACGCTTGGCGGATCACGCTCGGGCCGCCGACCGACGCGTCGGCAATCAGGGCCTCTAGCGCGACGAGGCGAACATCGACCGACGCGTCGGGCGTGATCGGACCCAGCTCTACCCAGAGGGGGGCGTCGATGACTTTCCGCCAGACCGTCACCGGTGACGCGAGCGCCCCCCCCCAACGAGCCGCGAACCGCTCGACAGCCGGGGCAATTAATCGATCGACGGGACCGACAGCGAGCGGCACAAAACGATCCGGCAGAGGCATGACGTGAGGCGAAGTGCTCATCAAACTTAGCTCACCCGCCAGCGGACGACGGGCGGCCGCGCCGCGGGCGCGACGCGTAACGCGTTTGACGGTTGAAGCGGTGGCGCCGATTTGCGCGAGGCTGAACGGAGACCGCGAATCGTACGATCGCGGCGAATCGCGGACCGCGGCCCGGCGATCCGTGACGTACGCTTTGCCGTTGCCGAGACCTGCGCCCACCCGGCCAGGGTGCGGAACGACCAAAACGACCACCATTGAGTCTCCGGGATAGTAACCATGAATCGCCGCGCCGCGTTCACGCTGATCGAGCTCGTTGTCGTGATCATGATCCTGGGGATCTTGGCGGGGGTCGCCGCGCCGAAGCTGCTCAACACTTCGGGGTCTGCAACCGACAACGGCCTCAAGCAAACGCTGTCGGTCATCCGCGACTCGATCGAGATGTACGCGGCGCAGAACGCCGGGGCGCTGCCGCCGTGCGCCGCGGGTGGCGCCAACTTCAAGACCGCACTCACCCCGTACCTGCGGGGGGCGTTCCCCAAGTCCCCCGTGGGGGTCAAGGACGACCTGATCAAACCCGTGACCGGCGCCACCACGACGGCCGACAACACGACGGGCTGGATCTTCAACACGACCAACGGCACGTTCCTGTCCAACTCGACGGCGATGAGCAGCGACACCGTAACGACGTACAGCGCGTTCTGACGCGAGCCGAGCCGCCCCGAACATTGACTCCACCACCCCGCGCGACTCATGTCACTTGAACCGAAGCACTTGCTCGTAGCCGAGGACAACGCGGCGCTGGCGCGGGTCATCTCGTTCACGCTCGCCCGTCACGGCTTCAACGTCACCGGCGCCCGCGACGGACAAGAGGCGTGGGAGCTCGCTCAGAAGCGGCGATTTGACCTGGTGGTCACCGACCAGCAGATGCCCCGCATGACGGGGCTTGAGCTCTGCTCACGATTGAACTCGCTCTACGGGTTCGCCGGGACGCCGATCGTGCTGCTGACCGCCAAGGGGCTCGAACTCGAGATTGACCGCGTCCGGTCGGAGCACGGAGTCACCGAGCTGTTGCTCAAGCCGTTTAGCCCCGCCCACCTCGCCGAGACAGCCGACCGGTTGCTTGCCGTCCCCGTTTGACGTCGGTCCGGCCACACCCCCTCGCCGGGCGCAGTTCATGATCCGTCCCGCCGCACAACTCGGCCTGCCACGTCGCGTGGTCGGGCTGTTCCTCCTGTTCAGCCTGGCCGCGGTCGCGTCGCTCTCTGCCGGTTCGTTCTTCGCCGCGCGTTCCCTGCTGGCCACCCACGCGACGGAGGGGTCGCTCGCGAACGTTGGCCGCCTCGCCGCCGCGGTCCGCATGGACTCGCTCCGCAACGACGGCAAGCACATTCAGCAACTACTCGACCAGTCGAAGGCCGAGGGGCGTCTCGCGTTCGCGGCCGTCGTCGGCCCCGACGGACGATTCCTCGCCCACACGGATCGGTCGCTGATCAGCGCCGTGGCGCTCGAGATGACCGGGGACCAACTCCGCTGGGGCGAGGTCGATGGCGTCCGCTACGCCGATTCGGTCGGCAACGCGGTCAACGAGTACCACGCCCCGATGCAAGCCGGTGGCAAGCCGCTCGGCACGCTGCGACTCGCCCTGGTCGAGCCGGGGCTCGCCGGGACGCTGCTGGAGTTCGCCCACTACGCGCCGCTAGCGATCCTCACTCCCACGCTGATGATTTTGGCTGGTGGATGGATGCTAGCGCGAATGACGCAGCCCGTCGCGAGCCTCGAGGCGTCACTCGCCCGGGTGGCGCGGACCCCGTACGGCGAAGCCCCTGACTTCGAGCGAGTGGCTCCCACCGGCATCGCGGCCGTGGGCTGGAACCAGGCGGTGGCGTACGTCGAAACACTGCGGGCTGCGCTCGCAGACGGCGAACGTCGCGGTGGTGAACAGGTGGAGGTCACGCCGCGGGGGTCGGGCAAGGTCGACGCCGCGCTCGCCAGCCTCGCCGAGGGGATCGTCGTCACCGACGCCGAGGGACGCATCGACTTCGCCAACCGGGCAGTCGCCGCGCTCCTCGGAGACGCCGACAGCCTCGCGAACGACCCGTTCGTCGAGACGCTCGCCAGGCTGACACCCGCGACGGCAGGCAAATTCGACGCCGGCCCCCAGGCCCGCGTCGTCACCGAGGCGACGCTCGCCGTCGGCGCCGAGAGCCGCACGCTGCGTGTCGAGCGCCTACCGCTGCGCGGCGAGCCGGGCCACGTCTGGGCCGTCCGCGACGTGACGCAGCAGAAGCTCGCCGAGAAGTCACGCGACCAATTCATCGACACGGCCACGCACGAGCTCCGCACACCGCTGGCGAACATCAAGGCCTACGCCGAGACGCTCAGCACCTGCGACATCGGCGACGTCGAACAGCAGAAGGAGTTCTGCAACACGATCAACGCCGAGGCCACTCGCCTGGCGCGGTTCGTCGACGACCTGTTGTCGATCAGCAGCCTCGAGGTCGGCTCGCTCGGCGTCACGCGGCAGAACACGGACGTGCGGCGACTCGTCGAGGAAGCGGCCGAGAAGGTCCGCCCGCTGGCTCGCGCCAAGTCGTTGAAGTTCGAGACGTCCCTGGCCGAGAAACTCGGCGAGGCGTCGCTCGACAAGGACAAGGTCTCGAGCCTCCTCGTGAACCTGCTCGGCAACGCCGCGAAGTACACCCCCGTCGGCGGGACGATCGCGCTGGCCGCCGCCCGCAAGGGGGAAACGCTCGAGTTCGAAGTCCGCGACACGGGCGTCGGGATCGCCGCCGACGAGTGCGAGCGCGTCTTCGAGAAATTCTTCCGCAGCGCGAACCCCGCCGTCCAGGACGAGGTCGGCACGGGCCTCGGTCTACCGCTCGCGCGGGAGATCGCCCGGCTCCACCGCGGCGACGTGACGCTCACCAGCTCGCTGGGCGAGGGGAGCACGTTCACGGTCACCCTGCCGGTCGCCTGACTGGCGCTCCCCGACCGAAGGTCGTCGCCGTGCTGAAAACCACCACTCAAGGCGCCGTCACGGTGATGACGCTCGACACGGCGCTCGACACCGACACCGGGGACGTGCTGCGATCGCGTGTCGCGGAGCTCCCCAAAGGAGGGCGACCGCAAGTGGTGATCGACCTGTCGGCCGTGCCGCTGGTGAACGGCGGCGGCTGCGAGGCCCTGCTCGACGTCGCCGAGTCGCTGTCGGATCGCGGTGGCGCAGCCAACCTTGCGGGGCTGTCGCCGCTGTGCGCGGACATCCTGCTCGCGACGGGCGTGGGCGAGCGGTTTCTGTCGTTCCAAACGACGAAGGAGGCCGTGGCTCAGTTCGCACGCTGACCAATCGACCATGACCGCCACCCTGCTCGAACCGAACGTCGAAGCGCCGCGCACTACCCCCGCGCCGGCGAAGGGGGGCGCGCGGTTGCTGGGGCAGCGACTGCTGGGAGAGAACCTCGTCTCGCCCGAGGCGCTCGCGGCGGCGCTCGAGCTGCAGGCGAAGCGCGGCATGAAGCTCGGCGAGACGCTCCTCGAAATGGGGGTCGCCACCGAGGACGATCTGCTGCCGCACGTCGCGGCGCAGCTCGGCGTCCCGGCGCTCAAGCTCCGCGAGGGGTTGCTCGACCCCTTGGCGATCGCGCTGGTCTCGCGCGACGTGTGCGAACGCAACACCCTCCTGCCGCTGTTCCGGGTCCGCGACGAGCTGACGATCGCCACCGACGACCCGCAGGACCTCGACCGGCTCGACCTTGTCGAACGACTGACCGGGCTCACCGCACGACCGGTGTTCGCGTTCAAGGCGTCGATCGACCGGATGATCCTGCGAGCGTTCGAGGAAGACTTCCAAGTCGATAGCGTGACCGCCGACATGGACCAGTCGGCCGTCGAGCTGCAGGCCGACATCACCGACATCGACCTGACCGCCGTCCAAGACATGGTCGGCGGCAGCCCGGTCGTAAACCTCGTGAACTACCTGATCCTGCAGGCGATCCGCAAGGGCGCCAGCGACATGCACATCGAGCCGAGCCGCAAGCACGGCGTGGTTCGGTTCCGCATCGACGGGCAACTCGTCGAGATGATCCGCCCACGGCGCGACATCTACCCGGCGGTGGTGTCGCGCATCAAAGTCATGGCGAAGCTCGACATCGCCGAGCAGCGCAAACCGCAGGACGGCCGTTGCCAGGTGGTCGTCGATGGCAAGGAGGTGGACCTCCGCGTCTCGACGCTGCCGACGGTCGTCGGTGAGAAGGTCGTGCTCCGCGTGCTCGACAAGCAGCGCCTGACGTTCAACCTCGACGAGCTGGGGATCCCCCGCCGAGAGCTCGACGTCATCAAGCAGATCCTCGCTCGGCCACACGGGTTGGTGCTGGTGACGGGCCCCACGGGGTGCGGCAAGACGACGACGCTGTACTCGGCGCTCGAACTGATCAAGTCGGTTCACTCGAACGTCGTGACGGTCGAGGACCCGGTCGAGTACCAGATCGAGCAAGTCAACCAGGTGCAGGTTGACGCGCACCGCGGGGTCACGTTCGCGTCGGCGCTGCGGTCGATCCTCCGCCAGGACCCGGACATCGTCATGATCGGCGAGATCCGCGACGCCGAGACCGCCAAGGTCGCGGTCCAGGCGGCGCTGACCGGTCACCTCGTGCTGAGCACGCTCCACACCAACGACTCGGCCGGCGCCGTGACGCGGCTGGTCGACATGGGGGTCGAGCCGTACAAGCTGGCGGCGGCGCTGGTCGGCGTGCTCGCGCAGCGGCTGGTGCGGATGATCTGCCCCCATTGCCGCACGCAACATTTCGCCCCCAGCGAGATGCTCGAGGCGATGCACTACAAGGGGGACCACCACCGCAAGTTCTCGCGTGGCGAGGGTTGCCGGCTTTGCTACGACACGGGCTTCAAGGGCCGTACGGGCATTTACGAGGTGCTCCCCGCCGATTCGGAGCTGAAACGTCTGGTGGCGCGCGACGCAACCAGCGACGCGCTCCGCGACTGGCTCCGATCGTCGGGGCACAGGACGCTGCTCGACGGCGGGCTCGACCTGGCGGACCGCGAGGTGACGAGCCTCGAAGAAGTTGCGCGTGTTGCGCTGTTCGACTAACCAAGCGACTAAACGATGCCCACAGCCGCCAATCCCCGCAACGCCGCGCTCGCGATCGAGGGCGCCCCCTCCGCCGGCGTCGCGGCGCTGCTGCAGTCGTTCGGCGCCGATCCCCAAACTCAACAGGCGGGGGCGCGGCCGTCGTGGTTGCCGAAGCGGTTCTCGCCTCGCGACCGGGTTCACTTCACTTCGCAGCTCGCGATGATGACCGGGGCGGGTGTGAGCGTGGCGGTCGCTCTCCAATCGCTCCACAAGCAGTGCCAGCGCGCGGACCTGGCGCGGCTGCTGGCGCAGACCCACGACGACGTCTCGAACGGATCGACCCTCTCTGCCGCGCTGCGCAAGCACCCCGAGCTGTTCGACGAGGCCTTCACGGCGACGGTCGCCGCGGGGGAGGCCTCGGGCAAGATGGCCGACGTCCTCGCCCAGCTCGCCGAGATCCAGCGAGCCGACCTCCGCTTGTCGCGCACGCTGCGCGGGATGCTCGTTTACCCGGTGCTGCTGACGTGCGTCTCGACGGCGGTGATCGGCACACTCGTCGTGTTCGTGCTGCCGCGGTTCGCCTCGATCTTCGAGCAGTATCAGCTCACGCTGCCGACCGTCACACGGCTGCTGCTGGGGGTCGCTGGCGAGGTCTGGGTCCGTTGGTGGTTGTGGGGGGCGCTCGCCGCAGCCGCGGTCGCCGGCGCCGTTGCGGCGCGGGTGACTCCGGCCGGGCGGCGGATGGTTGACACCGCGCTGCTCCGCACGCCGGGGCTGAAGAACGTCGTCCGCACGCTCATTGGCGCGCGCGTGTGCCGACTGCTCGGCCTGCTGATCACCAGCGGCGTCCCGCTTCTCGACTGCTTGCGCCTGCTCCGTAAAGCCGAGTCCAATACCCTGTTTCAGGACTTGGCCGTGGAGCTCGAAGACGCCGTCATGAACGGTCGGAGCCTCAGCGACGCGCTCGACGGGAACAACGTGCTGCCGGCGTCGGCGACCGAGATGATGGCGACCGCAGAGAAGACGGGCAGACTGGGCGAAGTCGCGGCGATGATGGGGGGCCACTACGAGGAAGAGGGGCAAGCGGCGGCGAGACAGTTGGTCTCAGTGATCGAACCGATTGTGACGATCGTGATGGGGGGCGTTGTCGCGGTCGTCGTGCTCGCCGTCATGTTGCCCGTGTTCGACATCGCGACACTCGCCCAGCAGCACTGACATCACTGCCGTCGCACGCATCGGAACGGGGTGGCCATGAACTCGAAACTGCTAGCCCTGGCGCTATCGACCCTCGTGCTCGGCTGGCTCGCCGCTAGCGGGCCCGTCGCTACCGCCGAGACGCGCGACGCGGCCGCATCGACTTCGTTCACCTCGGGCGCGATGCGCTCTGAGCTCCTGCTGCGCGAGATCGCGACCACCTTGCGGTCGATCGACGCCCGGCTCGAACGCGTCGAACTGCTCGTCACCGAAGGGGTCAACCCGTGAGCCGCGATGCGGGACCACGCCGTGGGGCGGTTGGCTGGATCGGAGTGGACGTCGGCTCGAAGACCGTCAAGGTCGCGCAGCTGCGGCGGATCGGCGACCGATTGGAGCTGGTCGGCGCCGCGGTGACGCCGCGCTGGCCGGTCGGCGAAGCGTCCGCCGACGAATCGAGCCGTCGCGAGGTCGAGTCCGCCCGCGCGCTCGCCGGCCCGCTGCGTGGCAAGCACGCCGCCGTCGTGTTGTCGATGTCCGCGTGCCGACTTCAATCGACTCCCGCCGAAGGGGGCGCGTCGTTACCACCGCCGACGTGCGTCGATGGGTGGACGGTCACGGGCGACGATGGGTACGTACTCGAAGCGCCCCAGGGAGCGGTCGAGTCGATCTGCGAGGGCCTCGGCAAGGCGGGCCTCGAGTGCAGGACCGTCGATGGCGAGCCGCTGGCGATCGCCCGCGCCCTGCGCTGGAGCGCCGAGTACACACCCGAGGCGCTGCTCGCGGGCCTCGATTGGGGGGGGTCGAGCGCGACGTTCGTCGCCGGTCGAAACGGCGTTGCGCACTACGCCCGCTCGTTGAAGATTGAAGGGGTCGAGGCGCTGTACAAGGGCGTGGCCGAGTCGCTCGGCGTCTCCGTCGCCGACGCCGAGCGGGTGGTGCTGCGCCGCGGACTGCTGCAAGAGGCCGACGGCGCCCCCAACCCGGCTCGGTCCCCCTTGCTCCGCGCGATCGAACCGATGGTCGCCGAGCTCAAGCGGACGCTCAATCACCTCGGCGGCAAACTGAGAACCAAGGGGCCCCAGCGGCTCTATTTGTTCGGCGCGGGAGGGGTGATCCCCGGCCTGGCCGAAGTGTTGGGTGACCGCGCGGGGGTGAGCGCCGAGGCGTGGCGCGCGACCCGCGTGCTGCACCAAGACTCCGCCTCCGTGGCGATCCCCCCCGACTGCCTGCTGGGGCCGGCGATCGCCCTCTCGGCCCTGGCGTGGGAGGGGGGGTCGTGAAGCGCTCGCTCAACCTCATCCCGCTCGCCGCGCGTCGCCGGATGGCGGCCCGCAGGGTCTTCCGCCTGTGGTCTAACGCCGTCGGGACCGCCGGACTCGTCTGCGGCGTGCTGCTCGCGCTCGAGTGGGGTCGTGGCCTGTCGGCAGTCGAACGCTTGCGTTCGCTCGACACGCAGTACGCGCCGCTAGCGAAGCTCACGGGCGAGCTGGCGCAGCTCACCGCGCAGATCGACCAGCTCCGCGCCCGGGAAGAGATCTCACTGTCGCTCTCGCAGGCCACTTCGGGCCTCACGCTGCTGGGCGCCGTTTCGCACGCGGCCGAGGAGGTCGATGGGCGGGTGTACGTCACCCGCTTCGAGTTCCTCGACGCCGGCGAGGGGACAGGGGTGCGCAGTTCATCGTCCGACCCATCCGCGGTGCGACCGACCCTCAAGCTGCTCGGCGCCGGCATCGACGGGCTCGTGATCGCCGCATTCGTCGAGCACCTCCGCGACTCGGGCGCCTTCTCGCTGGTGTCGATCGCCGCAACCCGCCCGCTAGCGGGGGGGGCGCCGGCGGTCCGCGAGTTCGAGATCGAGTGCATTCTGTGAACGAGCCCCCCTTTTGATGCGACCCGGACAACCGACAGGACCGAAACTCCCGACAGGGGCGCCCCACGCCCTGGCGCTCGGCTGCGCGCTGGCGATTGGCGCCGTCGCCTACGTTGGCCTGTACCGACCGCTGGCCGGGTGGCGGATCGACCTCGACCACACGAGCGAGCTGGTCCGCAGCAAGCTAGCGGGGGCGGGGGCGCTGCGGCGCGACCACGCCGCGCTGGTGGCGGAACTCGACGAGCTGCGGGCCCGCGTCCAACGGGTGAGCGACCGGATTCCCGACGAAGCCAACGAGGGGGCGTTCCTCGCCGACCTGAGCCGCCTCGCCCGCGAGCACGACGTGCGTATCCAAGACTTCCGCCGCTCGACCGCCGAAACACACGACACGCACGCCGTCATGCCGGTGGCCGTGACGGCTGAAGGAACGCACGCCGGCCTTTGCGCGGTGTTCGCAGGGCGCGAGGATTTGCCACGACTCGCCCCCATCAAGCGGCTGGTCATCGAGCGGGGCGCGCTCGAGTCGCGGTACAACGTGCAGCTGGAGTGCTCTCTGTACTACGGCATGAGAACGCCGGCGCAAGCCGACCCCGTGCTCGCGGCGGCTCCCGGGGGTGGATCGTGAAGGTGGCTGTCACCCCGCCGACCGATCGACCGTCGCCGGCGAAGCTCGCGCTCGTGGGTGTGCTGGCGCTCGCCTTGATCGGCGTGTGGGGGCCGCAGTTGTTCTCGTCGGGCGAGCCCGCTGTCGGGCTCCGCGACACGCCTGCCGAGCCAAGCCCCGCGGCGCCTCCTGGGGCGCGAGCGCCCGCAACGCAGCACGGCCATTCCGCCCCCCGCCACTCGTCGTCGGCTGCGGCGTCGGCGCGCAACCCGCGCCCCTCCGAGACGGAGGCGCCCAATGACGGGAAGCTACCGGCGGCGAAGCGGGCAAAGGAGACTGCGTTCACGATCACCCTGGCGAAGGCGTCGCGGCACGACCCCTTCGGGCTCCCCGAGTGGTCACCGGAAGCGATCCTTCGGCGAAAAGAAACGCTCGCTCAAGAAGTCGAGGAGTCCGGAGGCGTCCTCGCCGGGGGCGACTCGGTCGAAACGATCGACCCGAAGCTACGACTCGAAGAGCTCAAGAGTTCGGGGGTCGGGATGATCCTCGTCTCCGCGTCGGGACGCAGCGCGACGATTGGCGACCGCACCGTTCGCGAAGGGGACGAGATCGACGGCTTCCGCGTCGTCGAGATCACCGCCACCGCTGTAATGCTGACTCCCGCTACGTCGCGTGGTCCGGCCAAGGAGGCGAGCGGTGCCCCGTGAGGCTTCCCGCAGCCGCCTGATCTCGCGCGCCCTGACCCGGGGGGTCATCGCCGCGTGCGCGCTGACCGTCGCCGACGCGCCGTGCCACGCGCAGCAGGCCGCAACGCCCTCGATGCCAACGATCGAATCGCTGCAATCGATCCTCGAAGGGGCCACGCGTGTCCTCGACCCGGCCGGCGCCGCGGCCGAGGCGCTCCCCTCCGGTGCGTCGGCGCCGGCGGCGCCCGCCGAGCTGCTTCGCCTACCGCTGGCACAGATCGAGCCCAACTCGCCGATCGACGTGCAGAACCGCGAGGGGCTCGTGACGCTCTCGGTGCGCAACGCGTCGCTCCGGCAGGTGCTGTCAGCACTCGCGGAATCCGAGGGCCTGAACCTGATCGTCGCCTCGCCGGCCGACGCCCCGGTGACCGCCAAGTTCCAGCGCGTCCCGCTGCGGACGGTGATCGACTCGCTGCTGCAGTCGAGCGGCCACATGTGGATCGAGCAGGACGGGATCCTCTACGTGACGAGCATGGCGGCTGGAACGGCGCTCGCGCCGAACGTGCAGGGACGCCGTGTCAGCGTGATCGAGCTCGATTTCGCCTCGGCCGCCGACCTGCAACCGGTCGTCGTGGGGCTGATGTCGCCGATCGGGCAGTCGCACTTCGTCGAGACCAACCCGGCCGACAACCGCCGGACCAAGGAAGTCCTCGTCGTCGAGGACCTCGGGCCGTACGTGGACCGCATCGAGCAGTACATAACCGAAGCCGACCAGGCGCCGCGGCAAGTGCTGATCGAGGTCCGCTTGCTGCAAGTCGACTTGACCGACGACCAGCGGTCGGGGGTCAACTGGGACGCCCTCACGCGCATTTCAGGGGCCAACCTCACGCTCCGCTCGGCCGGCATGGCGAGCTCGACGGCGTCCCCCGGGTTCATGATCGAGAGCACCGGGGGCGACCTCGACACGCTGATCGAGGCGCTGATCTCGACGACCGACGCCAAGACCCTCGCCGCGCCACGGATCCTCGCGGTCAACGGCCAGCAGTCGGAGATCCAAATCGGCGAACGCCTCGGCTACCGCCAGACGCTGACCACCGAGACCAGCGCGCTCGAGACGGTGAACTTCCTCGACGTGGGCGTCGTGCTCGCGGTCACCCCGCGGATCACGCGCGACGGTCGGGTGCTGTTGCGGATCGCGCCGAAGGTCTCGACCGGCGCCGTCAACGCCGAGACGGGCCTCCCCGACGAGCAAACGACGCAGCTCGAGACCGACGCCCTGCTCAACAGCGGGCAAGGGATGATCATCGGCGGGCTGATCCAGGAGCGCGACGAGGTTAGCGTCACCCGCGTCCCGATCCTGGGGACGATCCCCTACCTGAATTTCTTCTTCCAGCGTCGCAGCACCACGCTGCAGCGCAGCGAGCTCGTCGTCGCGCTGGTGCCGCACGTGATGCCGCTCGACGGCGAGCAGCTCGTCCGCAACGACGAAGAGGTCGCCCGCGCGTTCGACCCGCTGACCCAAGGCGCCCTCTGCCGCGCGCCGCGACCGTACGAACCACGGATGCGCGACCCGTTGCTCGAGCGGCACAAGCCGATCCTATTCGGCCGCAAGCAGGCCGACGTCTGCCCGCCGCCGGGTGAGCTTGAAGTCGGCGAGATCCGCCGCCTGCCCGCGATCGACACCCCTTCCGACGTCGAGCCGGCGATGGCCGTCGATCCGACGCCGGCCCAGTGGCTACGCTAGAGCGATCCTCTGAACCCGCCGCCGATGAACAGCCCCCTCGAAATCCCCGACGAACTGCTGAGCCTGCTCGAGAAGCGCGCCGAAGAAGAGCGCCGACTGCGTGACCGACGCTCTGCCGAGCGCGCCGACGCGGCCGTGCTGTTCAGCGGCGACGATCGACGCTCGCTCGAAGACCGTCGCGAGACGCCCCGTCGCGCGGAGGACGTCCCTTGAGGGACAACCCCGACGCGGGGCACGAAGCCCCGCGGGACACGCCCGGACGCTTCTGGACTCTGCTGCTGTTGATCGCCGTGATCGCCACCGGCTGGCGGTGCGTGCGCCTGTTCGAACCGGCGTTCGATCACGACGAGGCCTACGAGGTCCTGCACGCGACCACCGACCTGGGCGAGCTCGTCGCGCGCCACGACGGCTTCCCACCGCTGTACCGCTGGCTGGTGAGCCATGCGATCGCCGCGTCGGGCTCGGGGCAGGCGACGCGCTGGTTCTCGGTTCTGTCCGGCGTGCTGGCGGTCGTCGTGACGGGGCTCGTTGGCAGACGCCTCGCGGGGCCGACGCCGGGCTTGTTCGCCGCCGCGCTGCTGGCGTTCTCGGCGAATCACGTCCTCCTGAGCCAACACGGCCGCGGTTACGCGTTCTACGTGTTGCTCGTCGCGGTGATGCTCGCGTTCGCGTGGCGGCTTCGGCGGAGCGACGCCTGGTTCGACTGGGTCGGATTCGTGGCCGCCGCCTGGCTGACGATCGCGACGCACTACTTCGGCGGCGTGCCGGTCCTGATCCTAGGGATCGCGATCCTCGTCGAGAAACGTGGCAGGGGCCTCCCTGGCGCGCTCGTCGCGGCGGCGGCGCTGACGGCCGCAGGGACGTTGCTTATTCCGTCCTTACGAGCCGACTTCGCCGACTCCGGGGAGTACTTCCACAACGTCGAGTTCGACAGAGAAGCGCTGGCGTTCTCTTACCTGTGGCTACTCACCGGGAACACCTTCGGGCCGTCGGTGACGGAACTCCGCGAGTTGGGGGGGGGAGCCGGCGCGCGGTCGATGGCCCCGTGGGCGATCGCGATCTTCGCGCCTGCGATCGTCCTTGCCGTCGCCGGCTGGCGCCGGATGGCGCGCGGCGATCGCGCGTGGCTGGCGCTGTTGTTGGCGCTCCCACCACTGGCCGCGGCGCTCGCCGCGAACGTCACCGTGACCGGCTACAACTACCGGTACGTGGTTTGGATGGTGGTCCCGATGTGCCTGTGGCTCGGCGCCGGAGCGGCCCTCGACCGCCGTCGCTGGGTGACGACGGCCGCGACCATCGCGCTGGTCGTGCTCGGCGTGTTCGCCACGCAGAACCGCTGGGCCAACGCGCGTTACGCGGAGCACGATTTCTACAGCGTCGCGCGACGGATCGAGGCCGAGTCGGACCCTGCCGACCTCCCGCCGGCGGTGCTTGCAACCCCCACCTACTACGGCGAGGGGGTGTTGTACTCGCTCCCCACAAGCTGGCCCGCCGCGACGCTGTCGGCGCACCCCGCCGCGGACCAAGACTGGGACGCGGTGCTCGGCGGCTTCGCGGGGCGCATCGGCCAGCGCCGCGAGGTGTGGCTCGTCGCGCAATGGTTCCCCGAGAATCACGCCCAGCGCAAAGTCGTCGAGCGGCTCGTCCACGACCTCGACGCCGAACTCGTCGCCCGGGTGTCATCGACCGTGATGGTTTACCGCGCACCGGCAGCAGCGCTCACGGCGCGGCGCCGGCCGGCCACGCCGGCGTCCGTTTCTCCGTGAACGTCGGTGGGTCGCGCGCGTCGCTACGCACGACGAACAGCGCAGCGACTTCTCGCTCGACGGCCCAGGCGTAACCCGCTTCGGGCCCCAAGACGCTGAGGACCGTCGCCGTGGCGTCGGCCGCCTGGCACGTGCCCGCAAGCACCGTGGCGGTCGCCAGCGAGTGATCGACGGGGGCGCCCGTCCGTGGGTCGAGCGTGTGCGAGTAACGCTTCCCGTCGTGCTCGAAGTAGTTGCGGTAGTCGCCGGAGGTGCTCGCCGCGCGATCGACGAGCTCGACGACCGCTTGGAAGGCCGTCGCCTCGGGGTCGGCCGGCTCGACGCCGATGCGCCACGGCTCGCCCCCCGGCTTTCGGCCGCGCCCTACGACCTCGCCACCGATCTCGACCATCGAAGCCGCGACCCCCTTCGCCGCGAGCAGGTCCGCGACGGCGTCCACGGCGTACCCCGGCGCGATCGCCGAGAGCTCGAGCGCAACCCGGGGGTTCGTCTTGCGCAGCGCCGGTGGGTCGAGCCGCGCCTCGACGAGCGTGTAACCAACGGCCTGTCGCGCTCGCGCGACTCGCTCGGCGGACGGGGGTCGCGCGGCCTTCGGACCGGGGCCAAAGCCCCACGCGGCGAGGAGCGGCGCAACGGTCGGGTCGAACGCCCCCCCCGAGTCGCGCGCGACGCCGAGCGCCGCATCGACGACGCCGCCGAGCTCTTTCGACACGGGGAACCAGCCGTCCCCCCGCTGCCGATTGAACCGCGAGACCTCCGACGCGGCGTCGTAGGTCGACATCTGCCGACTGACTTCCACCAGCAGCGCGTCGACGGCGGGCTTCAGCTCCGCCGCGTCGGGGAGCCCGTCCGTCGCGACGTAGCTCACCTGGTAGGTGGTCCCCATCGTTCGGCCGACGAACGTTTCGACGCGCGGGTCGGCGGCGCCGGCGGTCTTGCCGAGCAGCGCCAAGGCAAGTGGCAGAACGACCAAGGTAAGAGCCCGACGCGGCATCGGCCTGTTTCGGATCGAGGTGGCGTGTGGGGAGGGGGCACGAATGCGGTGCGCAAACGGCCGCTTGTTGGTCGTGCGCGGGGGCTCCTATACTCCGGTCCGCTCGCTGCGGCGGCTGTTGCGATTTCGCTATGGCCGCAGCGAGCACTCTAAGTATTCGCCCAAATCGCTACGCAGCAAGGCCTTACGGCATGAAGATCCACGAGTACCAGGGCAAGGCGTTGTTTCGCGCGGCGGGGATCCCGGTCCCCGAGGGGATCGTCGCCCGCACGCCGGCCGAAGCCGCCGCGGCGTTCACCAAGCTCGGCGGCCCGATCGCCGTGGTGAAGTCGCAGATCCACGCCGGCGGACGCGGCAAGGGGACCATCAAGGCAAACCCCGCGCAGCGCGGCGTCGAGCTGGTGAAGTCGGCCGCCGACGCCGAGCGCGCCGCCAAGGGGCTCCTCGGGGGCGAGCTCGTCACGATCCAGACCGGCCCCGAGGGGAAGCAGGTCAACCAAGTCCTGGTCGAAGCCGGCTGCGACATCGCCCGCGAGCTTTACCTCGGGATCGTCGTCGATCGCGCGTCGGGCTGCCCGGTGCTGATGGCATCGACCGAGGGGGGCATGGACATCGAGAAGGTCGCCGAGGAAACACCCGAGCTGATCTTCAAGGAGCCGTTCCAACCCGACGCCGGCTTGCAGGGCTACCAAACACGCAAGCTCGCCAAGAAGCTCGGCCTCGTGGGTCCGTCGGTCCGTGCGGCCGACAAGTTCCTCCGCACCGTTTGCAAACTGTTCGTCGACCTCGACTGCGGCCTGCTCGAAGTGAACCCGCTGGTGGTCACCGGCGCGGGAGAGCTGATCGCGCTCGACGCCAAGGTCACGTTCGACGACAACGCGATGTTCCGCCACCCGGACCTCGCCGAACTGCGCGACGAGAGCGAAGAGGACCCCAACGAGCTCCGCGCTGGGGCGGCGGGACTCAGCTACGTGCAGCTCGAAGGGAACATCGGCTGCCTGGTGAACGGCGCCGGCCTCGCGATGAGCACGATGGACGTGGTGCAACTGCACGGCGGCAAGCCGGCCAACTTCCTCGACGTCGGCGGGGGCGCCAACAAGGACCAGGTCACCGAGGCGTTCCGCATCCTGCTGGGGGACAAGAACGTCAAGGCGGTGCTCGTCAACATCTTCGGCGGCATCATGCGTTGCACGACGATCGCCGACGCGATCCTGGCCGCCTACAAGGAAGTCGGCTTCAACGTCCCGCTGGTCGTCCGCCTCGAAGGGACCGAGGTCGAGCAGGGGCGCAAGATGCTCGCCGAGTCGGGCGTCAACATCGTCTCGGCCGAGGGCCTGACCGACGCCGCGAAGAAGGTCGTCGCCGCGGCGACGGCCGCCTGACACAGCTCCAGAAATCTTGACAGGATTAACGGGATGGAAGCGGATCGACAGGAGTCCGTCGATCGTTGTTCTTCCTCCCAGTAAATCCTTCTCCGTATCCTGTTCATCCTGTCCAGCTTAAAGCTTCCGAATGTCCATCCTCATTGATCGCAACACGCTCGTCCTCTGCCAGGGCATCACCGGCAAGGCGGGTGAGTTCCACAGCCGCAACTGCATCGAGTACGGAACTCAGCTCGTCGGCGGAGTGACCCCCGGCAAGGGGGGGACCACGCACCTCGACCGCCCGGTGTTCGACACGGTGGCGGAAGCGGTCGAGAAGACCAGTGCGACCGCGTCGATGATCTTCGTCCCGCCGCCGTTCACGGCCGACGCGATCCTCGAGGCGGCCGACGCCGGCATCCACGTCATCTGCGCGATCACCGAGGGGGTCCCGGTCCTCGACATGGTGCGCGTCAAGCGCGAGCTCGACGCCCGCGTCGCGGCGGGGCAGAACGTGCGGCTAGTGGGCCCCAACTGCCCCGGGGTAATCACGCCGGGCGAGTGCAAGATCGGCATCATGCCGGGCTACATCCACACGCCGGGCCCGGTCGGCCTGGTGAGCCGCTCCGGAACGCTCACCTACGAGGGGGTCTGGCAGCTCACGAACCTGGGCCTCGGCCAGAGCACGTGCGTCGGCATCGGCGGCGACCCGGTCAACGGCACGTCGTTCGTCGATTGCATGAAGATGTTCCAGGCCGATGGCAAGACCGAGGCGATCCTGATGATGGGGGAGATCGGCGGCACCGCCGAGGAAGAGGCCGCCGAGTACATCAAGGCGCACGTCACGAAGCCGGTCGCCGCCTTCATCGCCGGCCGCACGGCGCCCCCCGGCAAGCGGATGGGCCACGCGGGGGCGATCATCAGCGGCGGCAAGGGGACGGCCGAAGACAAGATCGCCGCCCTACAAGCCGCCGGCATCGAGGTCGCCGAGAGCCCGGCTGACATGGGGGCAGCGCTGAAGCGGGCGCTGGGTCGGTGAGCGGGGTGTCGCGCTCCGCTTCCTTCGGGCGCGGCTCAAGACAGTAGATCGCCAGCCGACGCGCAGGAGCCCCGCACGAAGAAAGGGGAGTGCGCCACGAATGTCGGCCTATGTCGTGAAGTGAGACCTGAGGAGAAACCCAACGGCGTCGATGCCCCTGACGTGACTTCGATCGCCCGACCCGATTGCTGCTGTTAGCAGCGATCAAGGTGCATCCAAGAGTGGACGACGATGCCCACACTGCTAGTTGTCACGGCTAGTCCACTTGATCTCGACCGGTTGCGCCTTGGCAACGAAGTCAAGCAAATCAAGCGGGCACTTGAGCGATCTCGGCATCGAGATAGCTGGACGATCGAAACAAACGAAGCGGCGACCGTGGACGACTTGCGTCGCGCCCTGCTGGACCACCGTCCCCAGGTCGTCCACTTCTGCGGTCACGGAGGTGGCGACAGCGGTCTCGCATTTGAAGCGGACGACGGCGCTTCGCATGACGCTCACGCCGCTCCGCTGACGAGGCTGTTCCACCACTTCAAGGACTCGTTGAAGTGCGTCGTCCTGAACGCCTGCTACTCGGAGGTCCAGGCCGCTGCGATTCGCCAGCAGGTGGACTACGTCGTCGGCATGTCGAGCTCGATCTCCGACGACGCCGCGACAAAGTTCTCCGTCGCATTCTACGATGCAGTCTTCGCCAACACGACGTTCCGTCAGGCGTTCGACCTTGCGTGCACCACCATCGACTTGCACAATCTCGGGGAAGCCGATGTGCCTGTCTTGCTGACCGGCCCCGCGATCGGATCAGATACGCTGACCTATACCGCTACTGTCCCGGTCATCGAAGATCTACTGCTGTCGTATCTCAACGCTTCACATGAAGAAAAGTACCGATTCACTGCAGAAGGCGACTCAATAAGAGACGTAATGAGCCGCTTCTACGCGAGCATTTGGAACGCACCCGTGGACAAAGTCGTTGTAACCGCAAACTATCACGTCACCGAGAACCATCTTCGAGTGCGCATAACTCGGTACGCAAAAGGCGCTAGCGACGCCAGGAACTACTACATTCGACTCGGCGAAGGAAACCCGCGAGTCGAGTGGAAAGCCTCCGTCGGGTTTTGGTCGGTGCCACCAAAGACGTATCTGGCTCTTGGGAGCGCGACACCGGTGGTAGCCCGCGTTCGGGCGGCGTTGGGCAACTCCTACTACGGCGAGTTTCACGACAAGGGTCGGACGGTCCAAGCGATTGATCTATACTCCGCAGAGGATCACCACTTCTATGGATACGTCCGCAGGCATATGAACGAGGGTAAGCGACTGATTGAGTTATTGTCCGACGGGCGTGAGCGCGACGTCACATTGTCAATCGGCAAGGTATGCCAGGATACCGAGTGTCCGCTGATCTACGACGTACTCTCAGAGTCATGGCTCTACGACGAGAACTCCTCTGCGGAGTAGGTCGAGCCGATGCGAAGTGCTCCGACGCACTCCGCTTTCTGCGGGCGCGGCTCGACCGAGCTGACGAGCCCCGTCTATGTTGATTCGCCCGAACGGCGGGGGTAAAATCTCCCTCATGCCGATCGTCCGCTTCACCAGCCACCTGCGTGACGTCGCGCCCGACGAGCCGATCGAGGTCGAAGGTTCGACAACCGGCGAGGCGCTGCGGGCTGCGTTCGTGGGGCGGGACCGGCTGCGCAGCTACGTCTTCGACGACGCGGGCCGACTGCGGCGACACGTTGCCGTATTCGTCGATGGGGAGCTGACAACCGACCGCGTTGGTCTCGGCCAACCGCTGCACGCCGACTCGGAAGTCTACGTCATGCAGGCATTGTCGGGCGGTTGACGCGAGCCGTGCGCGGGGCGTGCCCCCTCTCCTCGAACGAGGCCCTTCATGTCGGATCGACTGCACGTCGCCACCCGCAAGGGGTTGTTCCACGTCCGCCGTGGCCCCCTCGGCTGGAGCGTCCATTCCGCCGACTTCCTCGGGAAGGCTGTGACGGCCACCCTCTTCGACCCGCGCGACTCTGCCGAGTACGCGGCGATCGACGAAGGGCACTTCGGCTGCCACCTCCACCGACGACTTGCGGGTGAAGCGGGTTGGACCGAGGTCGCCGCTCCCGCCTTCCCAGCCGGGGCGACGCTAGTCGATCGGATGCCGACCGACCCCGTAGTCGATCCATCGACAGCGCCGCGCAAGCCCGCCGTGCTCGCCGAGGTCTGGTCGCTCGAGGCCGGGGGCGCCGACGAGCCGGGCGTCCTTTGGTGTGGCACGATCCCCGGCGGGCTCTTCCGCAGCCACGACCGCGGCGACTCTTGGCGGCTCGTCGAGTCGCTGTGGGAACGCCCCGAGCGCGACCAATGGTTCGGCGGCGGCAAGGACGACCCCGGCGTGCACTCGATCGCCGTCGATCCGCGCGACGCGCGAAGGGTGACGGTCGCCGTGTCGTGCGGGGGCGTCTGGCGAACGGCCGACGGGGGCGCAACGTGGAGCATTCACAAGGGCGGGATGCGCAACGAGTACGCCCCCCCCGATCAGGCCTACGACCCGGCGACCCAGGACCCCCACCGGTTGGTCGGCGCGCACGCCGACCCCGACCGCATGTGGGTCCAGCACCACAACGGGGTCTTCCGTTCCGACGACGGCGGTGTGAATTGGACGGAGCTCGACTCGGTCCAGCCGAGCGTCTTTGGCTTCGCCGTGGCCGCCCACCCCCGCGACCGCGACACGGCTTGGTTCGTCCCGGCGGTGAAGGACGAGCGCCGCTACGCGGTCGATGCGGCCCTCGCGGTGTCGAAGACGACCGACGGAGGCCGAACCTTCCGCGCAGTTCGCGAAGGCCTGCCGCAGCGGCACGCGTACGACCTCGTGTTCCGCCATGCGCTCGATGTCGATGCGCAGGGGAACCGGCTGGCCTTCGGCTCGACCACCGGGGGCCTTTGGGTTTCCGAGGACGCGGGCGAGTCGTGGGCCGCGATCGACGCGCGCCTGCCGCCGGTGTACGCCGTCCGCTTCGCTTAGTCGCTGAGCGCTCGCTGATTCGTAGCGCGGCTTCGTACCGACGCGCGGTACAATCCCCCGATCAACCGTTGGGAGGGGTTCGCCATGAGCGAGTACCGCTACCTCCTGTTTCCACCCGGCGCGGCGCCGACCGGCGACGAGCTGCGGGCGTTCCACGCGGCGGCCGAGCGGGCAGCGCTGCCGGTCGCGCACGGGAAGCGCAAGCCCGACGGGGCCCTCGCCCTGGTGTTCGAGGCCGAGGCGTTCGATCGCGCAATGCGCCTCAGCGACGCGCTCGACGCCATGCTGCTGAAGTGGCGTGTGCGCGGCGCCGAGATCGACGCGCACGTCCCCTTCGCCCGGGACGTCGAGGCGTGGCGGGCGCTCGAGTCGGCCGACGAGGCCCGACAGGCCATCGTGAGGCCAGGGCGCGACTACCCGGCCGAGCGGGCGCACCGCAAGGGGATCGACGGGCGCGAGGCCGCTGCGCGCGCTCAGCTCGCGATCGAGCGCTCGGCGGACGCGGCCGATCGACTGCGACGGTTCGCCGAGGTGGGCCCCTACGCGCTGTGGGGGCTGGGTGCCGCGATCGTCCTCGGGATCGGTCTGTACTTCGGCGCACGTCTCTCTGCGTCGGGGCTCGAGCGCCGCTCCGACACGGTCGAGCGCGTCGCGGCCGACGCGACGAGCGCGCGGCTCGGCGCAGGCCGAAGGCCAGAGCGGCCCAGGGCGGGTGATCCCGACGAGTAGACGCGCGCTGACCGCGGGTAGTGCGACGGCGCTAGCGGCGTCGCTTGCTACTGGCGACGCCTAGCACAGCGAGTCCGGCGATCGCCGTGGCGGTTGGCTCGGGGACCCCGACAGCGGCGCTGCCTGCCGAGTAGCCGTAGCTCGCTCGCCACGCCGCGTAGTCTCCTTGGCCGACCGCGCCGTCGCCGTCGCCATCGGCCCGCAGGTCGCTGCTCGACCCCAGCGTGTCGCGCCACACCGTGTAGTCCGCCGCGTTGACGGCGCCGTCGGCGTTGTAGTCGCCGGGGATCGCGAACTCGGTGAACACGATCCGCGAGTTTGCGAACCGCGCCAGGTTGGCGGCGCCGCCGAGGTAGTTGGTCGTCGCCAGCTCGAACGTCAGCGCTGGGGTCGGGGCCCCCGGGGCGAGGGGCGCCATCACACGCCCCAGCGACAACGTCTCGCCCGGCGCGAGCGACGTCCCGCCGAGCAGGTACGCTTCGGTCAGGCGCGTCGAGACGGCGTCGAGCACGTCCCACCGCTGGCCCGACGCGTTGGGATCGGTCGTATCGACACCCCGCGCCGTCAGGTTGGTCGCTTGCCACGACGCGGCGTCGAACACGCCGCTCGTGCTCTGCATATCGAGCGCCCGTAGCTCGACCGTGTCGCCCTCCGCCACCGACACCAAGCGGGCGAACCCGGTGGATCGGCTCACCTGCAGCTCGACGGGGGACCGAAACACCGCATCGACCACCAGCCGCGGCGCAAACCCGGGGGCCGCGTCGATCGTCGCGATGTCCCAGCCGTCGGTGCTGGTGTTGATGACGCCGAAACCGAAGTTCGCGGCGCCCCCCTGCCAGTTGAGCACTGCCTGGGTGACGTCGAAGCTGATCGGCTCGAGCTCGACGGGGTCGATCTCGGCGGCAAGGGGTGAACTACTGCTCTCGGTTCCCGGCGTGATGCCGTTCCCGCCGAGGGAGTTCCACGTCGTGGCGGTCGTCCAATTGCTCGTCATCTGGTAGACGTTGATCGGGCCGTTGGTGGTGTCGGCCGTGAAGAACTCGAGCCGCGCCGAGAGGACCGTCGCCGCCGAGGGGACGTTGTAGTCGAGGAACCGCAGCAGCGCGTGCGAGACGCCGTCGCCGCCGTAGTCGCCGCTCGACTGGTCGATCGTCAGCGTCGGGTTCGACGGACCTCCCAGAAACGGCGTGTTTGGCGACGCCGAGGCGACGATCACCAGTTGATCGGAAGTGAATGTGAGGGACTGGCCCGCAGCCCCCAGCGGGAGCGCGAGTAGCAAGGCGAGCGCCCGAAGCACCCGCAGGTCGGGAGAAACGCGCGGGCGATAAGGGGGGCGAGTCGTGGGGCGCATCGAGGGCTCGTGGTGCAGAATCTTGGGGGGGCAGGTGCGCAGCAGTGCGGCGCTCGTCCAACGCGCCTGGACCCTACCGCGGGTTCGGCGATCCGTCTATCAAGCGACCCGTCGATTCGTGGGGTTGCTGCGCAGAGCGTCAAAAACGCCGGTGGTGTCGGTCGCCGGGCCATCGCCAAAGGGGTACGATTCGGACTCCCCAAGGCGCCCCCTCGAGCCACAACCGCGATGCGTTCCCTCATCGGAATCCTGCTCGTCCTTACGTTCCAGCTAACCGCGACCGCCAGCGACACCCGCGGCGGGGGACGGCTGCGCGTGGCGTCGTACAACGTGGCCCTCTACGGCGAGGAGTCGGGCGACCTCGCAGAGCGCCTGCGCGGTGGCAACGACGGCAAGGCCCGAGCCGTGGCCGAGGCGATCCAGCGCGTGCGGCCCGACGTGCTGCTGCTGTGCGAGATCGACTACGAAGAGTCGCACCGCGCGGTCGATCTCTTCTTGGAAGAGTACCTGGGGGTCGGCCAACGAGGACAAGAGCCGATCGAGTTCGCCCACACGCTGACTGCCCCGGTCAACACGGGAGAGGCGAGCGGGCTCGACCTCGACAACGACGGCGCCACCGACGGGCCGAACGACGCGTGGGGCTTCGGCCGCTACCCCGGTCAGTACGGGATGGCGGTCGTGTCGCGTGTGCCGTTCGCGCTCGACGCGCTTCGCTCGTTCCGCACGCTGCGTTGGGCGAGCGTCCCCGACGCGCGGCGTCCGGTGCTCGCCACGGGCGAGCCTTACCACAACGACGCGACGTGGCGAGCGCTGCGTCTATCGTCGAAGAGCCTCTGGGACGTCACGATCGCCCCCCCGGGAAGGCCGAAGCTGCACCTGCTCTGCTCGCACCCCACGCCCCCGGTGTTCGATGGCCCCGAGGACCGCAACGGCAAGCGGAACGCGGACGAAGTACGCTTGCTGGTGGACTACATCGCCGGAGATCCTTCGGGCTACCTGGTGGACGACGACGGCCAGCGCGGCGGGCTCGCGGCCGGCGCGCACTTCGTTGTCCTGGGGGACCTAAACGCCGACCCGGTCGATGGAGACGGGATCACCGAATCGATCGGTGCGCTGCTGCGGAGCCCGCAGGTCTCGCCGATGGCTGCGCCCGCCAGCGAGGGAGGTGTCGCGGCGTCGCGCCGTCGTGCCGATCTGAACGCCGCTCACCGCGGGCCCGCCGAAACCGACACGGCCGATTTCAGCGGCGACGGCCACGGGAACCTGCGCGTCGACTACGCACTGGCGTCGAACTCGTTGCGAGTGACCGGCACAGGGGTCTTCTGGCCGAAACGAGATCAGCCGGGGTCCGACGCCGTTAAGGGGTCGGACCACCGGCTGGTGTGGGTCGATCTCGAGCTCCCGGGGACTGGATCAGGCCGGGCGCCGGCGCCGGGCGAGGGCGAGCGGAGCGACGACTAGCAGCATCGAACCCGGCTCGGGGATCACCACAACCCCCGAGATGAAGGGCTCCTCAAACAGGTAGTCGGCGATGCTGCGGCCCAGGTCGCGACCCGCGAAGTCGTCGAAGTCCCAGTGGATGCCGAGGTAGATGCGGCTGCGTCCGTTCTCGGCGATCGCTTGGCTGAACGACGTGAAATCGCGAGTGACGCCGGGGAGCTCGTCGGAAGTGAGCGTAAACGACAGGTTGTCCGTGCCGTAGAAGTTGGCGAGGACCTCCATCGCGGCGGCGCCGAACGTGGCGTGGCCCGACACGTACGCCGGAAACGGCGGCGTGAAGTCGGCGATCAGCCCCCCGTTGGGGTGCGTCCCGCCGGGGGCGCCGAGCGGCTCCCAGGTGGCGTCGCCGGACGTCGCCGCGTTGCCGTCGGCGTCGCCGCCGCGGATGCCGGTGATCGGGCGCCAGAGGTCGTACTCGAACTTCGAGTTCCACGACACAACGCTCGCGTCGGCCATCGCAACCGAGGCCTTGGCGAACAGCTCGGCGTTCTGCTTCTCGGTGTTCCCCTGCTGCACGGCCAGCGTTTCGAGGATTTGGTTGTAGAGCAGCGGCGGGGACCCGGTCCCCGGGCGGTCGTAGGCCCAAAAGACGCCGATCTCGGTCTGGTCCGCGGTCCGCGTCAGGCTGTTCTTGGCGCCGAGCGACTTCACCTCGTTGTACGAGGCGGCGTACTCGGGGCTGTTGAGCGTCGGGGGCGCCGGGGGGAGAAACTGCGTGTTCGAATCGAGTGCGAACGGGGTCACGGCGCCCCAGTTCGGGCCCCACACCTGTTGCGCGGGGTTCAGCGGGTCGGGCGACCAGCCCCCCGGCAGCCCTGAAGGGACGTACGGGCCGTTGACGTTGTGGCCGTCCCCCGCGCGATGGGCGACGATCGCCGAGCCGATCATCGCCCCGAGCGCGAGGCCCTCGGTCTTCGCCACGCCGTCGGTGATCGCGGCGAGCCCCGCTGCGCGGTGCGCGGTGAACGTGGCGGATTGCTCGGTGTAGATCGAACTAAGGACCGTGTAGGCCGCCTCGATCGCCGCCGCCTTGCCCGACGACGTGTAGCCCGGCGTCGCGTTGCCTTGGCCGTAGTCGTAGAACATCGAGCCCGTGGGGCTGGTCATCTTCAACGAGTCGTAGATGGCGAGGTTCATCATCGCCATCGTGCGGGTGGTCATCCCCGGGTTATGGAACGAGAGGTTCCCGCGCATCGCGTCGCGTGCGTAGGAGTTCCAGTCGAGGACCACGTCGGCCCGAGCGGGGAGAGCGGCGGCGGCGGCGAGCGCCGCGACCCAAAGCAAGCGGTGGCGAATCATGGCAGGCGGCAGAAAAGTGGGCGAATTGTCAACGTCGCAGGTGGCAATGCCGCAGCAGCAGGTGCGCGTCGGCGACGTAACCGACGAGGAACGGGCCGAACTCGGCGTAGCGGGCGCTCGCCTCGTCGAAACGCATCTCGTAGACGATGTCCTTGAGGAACTTCGGATTGGCGCCCCACAGGGTGACGCCCCACTCCCAGTCGTCGAGGCCCAAGCCGACCGTGATGAGCTGACTCACCCGGCCGGCGTACGCCATCCCGCTGCGGGCGTGCTCGCCCATCATGCGGCTCCGTTCCTCTTTGGTGAGTGTAAACCAGTTCTCCCCCGTTTTCCTCTTTTTGTTCATGGGGTAGAAGACGGTCGATCGGTAGCTCGGCAGTTCGGGCGTAAGTCGTTGCTGGTTCATGCCTTCGAGCCGGTCGGCATAGGCCCTGAGTTTGGCGGTATAGGTCGCAGAACCCTCCGATTCCCCCTCTTCGACGAGCCGCCGGCCGTACCCCTCGGCCGTGGGGACGTACTCGCTGATCTCCGTGATCGAGACGAACGAGTACCCGGGCTTCAGCACGCCGCCGGCCGGGCCGGCCATCAGACGCTGGTGCACGGCGTCGATCCGCAGCGGGTCGGGGTCGAGCATCATCAGCCCGAAGTCGGCCTTGTGCCCGCTGGTGATCGTGAGCTGCATCCGGGTCGGGGCGTGGCTCGCCGTAGGGTCGAGAACCTCGAGCAACTGATCGGCCAAGTCCCCACGCTGGTGCGGCGTTAGCGCCCCAAGCCGCGCGTGGTCGAACGAATAGAACAGGTGGCTGCAGTGCCACGCCCCGTCGGCGGGGGCGAGGTCGTTCGTCGGGGCGTGGGCCGGCGCGTTGGCTTCGTTCATCGTTTCGGAGGATCCCATCGTCGGGGAGTGGGGTAGTCGAGCCAGATTAGCACAGCGCCGGGCCCCCTCGCAGGACCGCCGATGCGGGCCGTGTCGTCGCGACGGCGGCGCCCCGTGTATACTGCGGCCGTATCGAACCACCAGGAAACCGGCTCGCCCCCATGAGCGCCCCCTCCTTCAACCCCGACCCCACCGCCCCCGGCCTCGCGGGGAACTACGCCTGGGAGGTGGCGACCTTCTTCCCCGAGCAGGGGAGGTGGAGCGAAGCGGACTACCTCGACCTTACCGACGGGTCGAACCGCCGCGTCGAGCTCATCGACGGCCGACTGGAATTCTTGCCGATGCCCACCGAAGCGCACCAACAGCTGGCCGGGTTCCTGTACCACGCATTGCTTGCGTTCGTTTCGGCACACCGGCTCGGGAAGGTCCCGTATGCGTCGATCCGGCTTCGGGTGCGGCCTGACAAAGTCCGTGAGCCCGACGTGCTATTCCTCTCCAACGAGAACCTGCACCTGCGGCACAACCGCGTGTGGGACGGGGCCGACCTCGTGATGGAGGTCGTCAGCGGCGACGCCAAGGACCGCCAGCGTGACTACGAGGCGAAGGCCGCCGACTACGCCGGCGCGGGGGTCCGCGAGTACTGGATCGTCGATCACCCGCGGCGCTGTGTCGTGGTCCACCGGCTGGATGGGGCGCACTACGCCGTCGCGGGGACCTACACCGACGCCGAGCGGGCCGCGTCGGTGCTGCTCGAGGGCTTCGCCATCGACGTCGCCGCGCTGTTCCAGGCGGCCGACGACGTTCCGGAATGAGCCGGGCACGACCGAGCGGCGACCTCAGGCTCCGACGCTCGCCACGATGTCATCGACGAGCTTCCGCAGCACCTCGCGCGTGACGGTCGCGGGAACGACGCTCCGAGGCGCGCCGGGCGCCTTGTGGTAGCGACGGAGCGTTACGGCGCCCCCGGTCGTGACGAGCACCTCGTAGTAGGTGGGGCCCTGCGCGTCGCGCGGCGGATCGACGCTGCGGAGCTGGACCACCGCCTGCTCGTCGTCGAACTCGACCGGGGCGAGCGGCTCGAGCAGGTACTTCACGCGCAGCGTGATCCGGTCGGCCACCCCACGGACCCGCGCCGCGTCGGCCCCGGCCAAGCGCCGCGTCTCGCAGCGCAACTCGGTGAACGAGACCGCCAGCGTATCGCCGTCGATCAGTTCGACGCGGAGCCGTTCGTCCCCCGCGGCGACCGCAATCACACCGGGAGCGCCGGCGGCGTCGATCCCGTTCAGCAGTTTGTCGATGAGGGACGTCACGCCACGGCCTCCTCGACGTCGATCGCCTCGCCGTGCTCGACGCGCGTCTGCTTGCCGTCGAACGACAGCACGGCGCGGGCGTCTTCAAGGACCGTCTCGATGTGGACGGCGCGCGTCCACAAGCGGTGCAAGTTTCGCAGCGTGTCCCACGCCTCGGCCAGGTCGAGCTCGACCCCGGCGTAGTCGTGCCGCAGCGCCAGTTCGCCGCGGTTGGCGTGGTTGCCATCGACCACCGCGATCCGCGGCCGGCCGGCGTTGGTGAGGCTCGCCAGCAGTTGCCGCTTTACCTGCGGGAAGGCCCGACTCTCGATCTCGTACTGCTCGGCGGTAGCGTTGTAGCCGAAGCGGAACATCCGCTGTTCGCGGACGAAGTCGAGCGTCATGAACGCGTCGACGAACGTCAGGTCGTTGTGCACCGCGCGGACCTCGAAGATCTTCTCGCGCCCCAGGCCGAGCCGCTTGTCCCACGTGCGGCGCTCGTGGGGGTCGTCGCAGTCTTCGTACTCGGGGCCGAAGGCGCCGCGGTTCCAGCGGTCCTCGATGTCGCGGAACAGCTCGATCCCTAGCTTGTACGGGTTCAGCCGGTCGGGGCTCGAGGCCATCGTCCCCGAGTGGTGGTCCGCGTAGTTCACGATGTCGGCGCCGGTCAGCCCGTGCCTCGTCATGATCGTCGAGTGCCAGTAGCTGGCCCAACCCTCGTTCATGATCTTCGTCTGCCCCTGGGGGGCAAAGTAGTACGCCTCGTCGCGGAGCATCGCCAGGACGTCGGCCTGCCATTCGTTGAGCGGGGCTTGCTCGAGCAGGAAGCGCAGCACGTCACGCTCGGGCTCTACGGGAATCCGCGGCAGCTTTACCTCCGAGCGGTCTTCTTCTTCCTCGGCCTCGACGTGCGGGTTGATGAACGAGTCCATGTACCCCTTCGCCGCGAACCGCGCCGCGCCGCGCGGACGCTCGTCGTCCTTCGCCGGGTCGAAGTCGTAGCGGCAGCACTCTTCGCGCCGTTTCACGAACGGGGCGTGGAGGTCGATCAGGTCGTCGATCGACAGGCAGGCGTCGATGAACGCCTCGACCGGCTCAACCCCTACGCGGTCCATGTGCCGCCGCACGCGGGCGCCGTGATTCGCCATGCCGTCCATCATCTTGCGGTCGGTCTTGGCGAACCAGGCGTTGTTCTTGAAAAAGTCGCAGTGCCCGTAGACGTGGGCCATGACCAGCCGCTGATCGACCGCCGCGTTGCTGCGCATCAGGTACGCGTAGCAGGGGTCGTTGTTGATCACCAGTTCGTAGATCTTTTGCAAGCCGTAGTGGTACCCCTTGCTGAGCCGCTCGTAGTCCATACCGAACCGCCAGTGCGGGTAGCGGACCGGGAAGCCCCCCTTGGCGGCGATCTCGTGCAGGCGGTCGGCATCGACCAGCTCGAAGAGTGTCGCGAAGAAGTCGAGCCCGTAGGAGCGCGCGATCCCCTCGACCTCGCGCTGCATGGCGGCAAGGTCCCGCGGGAGCGGGGCTAGTTCGTTTGCTGACACGGACGGAAGCTTGACAGGATTACAGGATAGGAAAGGGATCTACGGGATGACGGAGGTAGGCCTTCTTCGGGTTGGGTGCCACTGCTGGCTTGCCCAGCAGTGCGAAGTGGGTACCCGGGTGAAATCAAGGACGCTGCTGCAAGAAACGCCCGGCTCGTCCAATGACACACAGTTGACCACGCTCCATTCATCGATCGAGAAGTTTATCGAAGCAATATCCGTACTCTCGCAATCGACGCGACTCTGCGTTGCGAATTCGAAGGCGGCATTCCTCAAGGTCAGAAGGACTCTCTGCAAGGAGCTCGACGAACAGATCCTGCAGGTCTGGCTCAGATTGATCCGCAACACGGAACGCAAGGCGATTCGCTTGAACCAATACACCACCTGAATTCAATCGCTTCCCTTCCTTCGACTCCACTCGAATTAGCAGTCCCCAGTCCTCTGGATCCTGCTCGATCGTGAACTCACCCCCTACCAGTTCCCCACATGTCAAGTAGTTGATTCTGGCCAAGACCCACGACGCAGCCCTATGCGGCCCGTCAATCCTTGCCGTGGGCACAGACTTCAGTAGTGCATCGTGAAACGTTGGATTGTGGCGCTCGGTCGAAGACGCGGGTGGGTAGCGGAAGTCCACGCCCCACCGCCACCCGAGTGCGTCGAATGCAATCAGCGAGCTCCGCATGCGTTGGCCGATGTTGAGGTCAATGAAGCTCACCCGAGCCACTGAGGCGTCGTTCCGAACTCGTTGCGATTCGTAAACGACACGGTTCTCGCCGTGCACCCACTTCACACTGCTGGACAAGCCAGCAGTGGCACCCCACGTCTAGCTCACGCGTCATCCCGTGAATCCCTTCCGTCATCCTGCAATCCTGTCAAGCTTCAAACTTCACCGCCCCGTCCCCAGGAACGCCCGGATCGCGTCGAGGATCGCGTCGCGGTCGGCGATCTCGGCGAGCACCAGCCGGTCGTCGCCGCCGAAGCGCGCCTCGAGCTGCCCCAGGAACTCGCCACTGCCGTAGGGGCTCTCCACTTGGCCGTAGGCGAATTGGTTGACGTGCGGCAGGACCCGCTCGCCGAGGAGCGAGAAGGCCTGGGTGTTGTCTTCGCCCCAGTTGTCGCCGTCGGAGAACTGGAAGACGTAGAGGTTCCACTCGGTCGGCGGGAGCTGGTCCTCGATGATCCCGGCGACCACCTTGTAGGCCGAGCTGATCCGCGTGCCGCCGCTTTCGCGCGTGTGGTAGAAGGCGTGCTCATCGACTTGCTTGGCGGCCGCGTCGTGGATCACGTAACGCTTCTCGACGCCGCGGTACTCGCGCGCCAGCCAGGCGTCGATCCAGAACGCCGTGTTGCGGACGATCTGCTTCTGTTCGTCGGTCATCGAGCCCGAGACGTCCATCACGTAGATCACCGCCGCCGCCGCCAGCGGCTCGCTGACGGTGGTCCACGACCGGTATCGCTTGTCCTGCTTCACCGGCACGACGCGCGGGTCCCCCGGCGTGTACGCGCCGGTCGAGATTTGCCGCTGCAGCGCCCTCAGGTAGGTCCGCTTGAAGTGCCGCAGCGACTCGGGGCCCGTCTGGCGGATGCTGTTGTAGCGCGACTTCTCATCGACGACGGCCGAGCGGCCGCGCGGCTCGACGTGCGGGAGCTCGAGCTCCTCGCCGAGCAACTCGGCGAGCTCGTCGAGCGACAGCTCGACCTCGGTGTAGTGCTGGTCCCCCGGTTCGCCCCCCGCGCTGCCGGGCCCGGGCTTCCCCTTACCGCGACCGACGGGGGTCCCCTCCTCGCCCTCCCCCTGCCCCACCCCGCCGTTGCCGTTGTCGCCGAACCGGAACCGCGGCACGTCGAGCGACGGGACGGGGATGGAGACGAGGTCCTTCCCCTTGCGGCCGATCATCTCGCCGTGCGAGACGTACTTGCGCAGGTTCTCACGCACCTTCCCGCGCACGATCTGGCGGAAGCGCCGGACGTCGCGGTCGATGGGGAGGGACATCGGAGTTCGGAAGTGCGAAGGCGGAATGCGGAATGCGGAATGCGGAATGCGGAATGGAAGACTGTAACCGCCAAGACGCCACGAGCGCCAAGACACGCCACGAGTCGCTTGGCAATCGCAGCGCAGTTGGTTCGGGACATCGGTCGCGAACTGTTTCTTCTCTGTGCTCTCTGTGACCTCTGTGGTGATCGCTTCGTGGCGTCCCTTGGCGCTCGTGGCGTCTCGGCGGTTCCCGTAGCTGCTTAAGTATCCCGCTTCGCGTCGCCGCGGGCGAAGATGCTCGCGACGTACTGCAGGACGTCGGTCGCCGACTCGTCGTCGTATCCGTAGTTCTTGATCAGCCGTCCCTTGACGACGTCGATCTTCTCCTGCGTTTGTGCATCGACGACGTTCGAGACCAGGCTCGTGAGCTTGATCGAGTCCTTCTGGTCCTCGAACAGCTTGAGCTCGAGCGCCTTGTGCAGCCGCTCGTTGCTACGGTAGTCGAACGGCTTGCCGTCGAGCATCAGCGCGCCGATGTAGTTCATCACCTCGCGGCGGAAATCGTCCTTGCGGCTCTCGGGGATGTCGATCTTCTCCTCGATCGAGCGCATCAGCCGTTCGTCGGGCTCGTCGTAGCTGCCCGTGTAGGGGTTCTTGACCTTCTCGCGCTGCGTGTAGGCCTTGATGTTATCGACGTAGTTGCCGCACAGCCGCTTGAGGGCCTCCTCGTCGGCGGCGATCGCCCGCTGGACCTCGTTCTTGACGATGTTGGTGTACTCTTCCTTCACGACGGCCAGCAGCTCGCGGTACTCCTGCTTGACTTCTTCGTCGTTGATCAGGCTGTGGTGCTTCAGGCCCGCTTCGAGCTCGTTGAGGACCATGAAGGGGTTGATGCTCTTGGTGTCGGGGTGGGCCACCAGCGCGTTGCTGAGCTTGTCCTGCACGTACCGCGGCGAGATGCCGATCATCCCCTCGTGCGTGGCTTGGTCGCGCAGCTCGTGAATGTTCTCCTCGGTGAACCCGGGGAGCGACTTGCCGTTGTAGAGCTTGAGCTTCTGCAGCCGGCTGAGGCCCGCGTGCTTGGGGTCCTCGAGCCGCGTCAGCACGGCCCACATGGCGGCCATCTCGATCGTGTGCGGCGCGATGTGCTTGCCGCGGACGGTCTCGCGGTTGTAGTCCTTGTCGTAGATCCGGATCTCGTCGGCCAGCGTCGTGACGTACGGCACGTCGATCTTCACGGTCCGGTCGCGCAGCGCCTCCATGAACTCGTTCGACTGCAGGCGGCGGTACTCGGGCTCGTTCGTGTGCCCGAGGATCACCTCGTCGATGTCGGTCTGCGCGAACTTCTTGGGTTTGATGCGGTGCTCTTGGCTGGCCCCCAGCAGGTCGTACAGGAACGCCACGTCGAGCTTCAACACCTCGACGAACTCGATCAGCCCGCGGTTGGCGACGTTGAACTCGCCGTCGAAGTTGAACGCCCGCGGGTCGCTGTCGGCGCCAAACTCGGCGATCTTGCGGTAGTTGATGTCGCCGGTGAGTTCGGTGGCGTCCTGATTCTTCTCGTCCTTCGGCTGGAAGGTGCCGATGCCGATGCGGTCCTTCTCGCTCAGCACGACGCGTTTGACGCGGACGTCGGCGGCGACGCGCGTCCAGTCCCCGTCGTAGCGCTTGAGGCGTTCCTGGTACAGGAAACGGCAATAGGGATCGAGCTCGCCGCGGATCGCCACCCGGTGCGTTCCCTCGGGTTGCTCGGCGTTGAGCCGCGACTCGACCTCGGCGCGGAACCGTGGCGGGATCAGGTGCAACGGCTCCTCGTTCATCGGGCACCACTGCACGAGATCGGTGTTGTCCGGCTCGCGGTCGTCGGCCCACCCCAGCGTATAGAGCGCCCCGTCGTCGGTCGCCGAGTAGCGCTCGAGGCCCTTCTTCAGCAACCGGGCGATCGTGCTCTTCGAGCTCCCGACCGGCCCGTGCAGCATCAGCACACGGCGCTCGATGCCGTAGCCCGCCGCGGCGCTCTTGAGCGCGTTCACGAGCTGGTTGATCGCCCCCCGCAGGCCGAACACGGCGTCGCGGCCGTCGCCGTAGGGGTCGTCGAAGAAGCGGTAGTGCTTCTCGGTCTCGCGGCCGACGCGGACTGTGTCCACGCCGTACGACAGGATCATGTCGTACAGCCGTTGGTGCGCCGTACGCGTGACCCGCGGGTCGAGGCGGACGATGTCCAGGTAGTCGGAGAACGTGCCGACCCAGTTCTTGCGGCGGAATTGCTCGCGGTCTTGCCGCTCCGCGACGAGGCGGATGATCTCGTTTCCGTGACCCATGACGCTCGGCAGCTCCGGGGTTGGCGACAATCCAGAACACGCACGCTCATCGAAGACACGCACGTCTAATATCTAGACGTGTGCCGCAACCCGCCGGTTCTCCCCCTCGTCGAATTGCTCGGCCCCGAACCGCGACGCGCTTTGTGCACCGCGCAGCAACGACGCCCGTGGCGCAACGGCGAGGAGCCGTCACCCGGGGAACCGTGCCCCGTTCGCTTGGGACGCTGGGGGGCACGCGCCGTTGTCGCGGTGACGCTGAGCGCACCGGACCGGGGATTGGCAAAGAACGTTGGCGTGCAACAGGCGGGCCGGAGGGCATCGGCGCTGCCTCGCGAACTAGCCGAAGCTTACCGCGCGACGCGGCCGAGGGATCGAGCGGTACAAACGCCCGGTCGCCCCCCACGCTTTTAGTATGACCCCGAGCGCAGTCGCAGCAAGGCGATTCGCCGCAAGACGCGAAAACTTCCCGACAGCCCCCCGAAATCGACGCCGGCCGACCGGGGGGGGAAGGCAGGTCGTAGGGCGATCAATCGCCCGACGGGCTGTCGCTGCGCGACGAGCTCCGGCGCCGGCGCCCGCCACGCGGACGCCCCCCGCGCTGTCCGCCGCGGCTGTCGCCGCGCGGGCTCGTGCGGCGGCGCTCGTCACGGGCGGCGATGTTGGCGTCGATCACGACGCCGATCGCCTCGCGCCACGACGTGATCGACTTGTGCGAGTCGGCGCCATCCTCGTCGTCGGCCTCTTCGGCCTCGGCCTCCATCGAGCCGGGGAGCCGCTGTGACGCTCCGCGCTCGGAGTCGTGGTCTTCCTCCACCTCGTCGTCACCGGGCGTGGCGAGCGGTGCTCCGTTCTCCTGCTCGGCACGGCCGCGACCGCGGCGGCGGCGTCCGCGCTTGCGCTTCTGCGGGCCCGCAGCGTCGTCGTCCGTCGATTCCAGGGAAGCGTCGGTCTGCGCGTCTCCGGCGTCGCCGTCGCTATCGAGGAGGTCCGCAGAGCCGTCCTCGGAGCCATCCTCGGTGTCGGCGTCGGCGTCAGGCGTTTGCCCCTCGGCAGTCGGTTCCCCTTCCGACCCCGAGCGGCGCCGGCGACGGCCGCCGCGGCGCCGGCGACGACGGGGCCGATCCTGCACGTCGCTTTCCGCACGGGCTTCGCCGAGCGACTCCCCGCCGTCCTCACCCTCGGCTTCGACCAGCCACGCCGGCGGCTCGGCGGCCGGTTCGCTCGGGGCGACGAGCTCCTCGGGCAGGCTTTGCTCGTCGGCGAACTCGTCGAATCCCTCAGCAACCTCCGGGGGGGCGACTGGTGGGGCCGGCTTTGCCCGCCGCCCAGCGAACGGGAACCAACCCGTGAACCCGCCACTGGGCTTCGCCGGTGGATCGACCACGGGGGGCGTCGGCGCCACAAAGGCCTCGGCTCGCTCGACGTCGGGCGCAGCGGGGGTTGCCGGGGTGACCGCCGCGCGCGGAGCTGCCGCGAAGGCCTTCTTCGGCGGCGGTGCGGGCCGCGAGGCGGCCGGAAGTTCGGCGGCTGGGGGCGCCGGGCGCGGAGACTCGGGCCGCGAACGCTCGCGCTCGGCCGGCTTCGCCGCGGCGGGGGCCGATTCGGCCTTTGGCGCCACTCTTGGGGGGGCAACCGGGGCCGGGGGAGTTGGCGCCGGGGTGATCCCCAGGTCCTGCGTCAGCACGTCCCACGCGCTCGGCTTCGGCCTGGGGTACTCCACCGGCAACCCCACCTCAATCGCCGCAGCGGGCGTAGCGGGTGCGACTTCGGGGGGAGTGGCGGGGGTGGTCGGCAGGGCCGGGCTCGTGCCCAGCGTTGCGAGTAGGTCGTCCCAGTTGGACTTCGAGCCGTCGGACATGTGTGCCTTGGAGTGTGCGGCGCCCCGCGTGGGGACCCTACGCTCCGCGAACCACGGAGGGGCAACACGCCACGCGGTGGTCGCCCTCACCGGGCGACCCTACAGCCCCATAGTCTACGGCCGCCACGATCGACTTCCAAGGCGGGCGACGCCACCTCGGCGATTCCCCCGGTTCGGCGAGTGTTCCCCCGTCCGCCGCCGTCGAGCGCCAGGCCCCGGAGGTCCCCGGAGGCCTAGTCGAGGTCATCGACGATCATCGAGCCGTTGTCGGCGACGCCAAACATCGGCCGGAACGGCGACCGGAACGACGTCTTCGCGCGTTTCCCGTAGTGCCAAACGAGGTTGATCCCCAGGTTCCATGCCTCCTCGGCGCCCCCGGAGCCACTGACCGAGTTGTCGGCGATCAGGTACCGGAACCCCGTGTCGATCGACCAGCGGTTGTTGAGCGGCAACGAGGCGTCGGCGCCGAGGACCCCGCGGCTCTCCTCGTCGAGGCCCGCCATCAGCCGGAAGTCACCCCCCTGGGGGCCGTGCGCACGATAGAACAGCAGGTACTGATCGAGCGCCTCGTAGTCCGCCCCGCGGAGGCGCTGCGTGTTTGTGCCATGCGTGAACGTGAACCCAAACTCGCCGGCCCGCGGGCCGCGGATGCTCAGGAGGCCGCGGACCTGGCCGAAGTCGGCAGTCCCCTGCCGCTCGTCCTGCATCCAGTCGTAGACGACGCCGTACTGCAAGCCGACCGGCTTGCGGTGGAACAGCCCTCCGGTGACAAACTGCTGGGTGTGCGACTCGCTGCTGGCAGTCGCCGTGTCGCCGTGAAGTTGGTTGTGCGTCGCCTGGTAGCCGAGCTGGTAGCCGAGGCCCCACCACGGGAGCCAGGCCATCCTTCCGCCGGCGTTGACCCCTTCGTGGAAGCCGAAGTTGCCTCGGTCTCGGTCGTTGTCGAGCGCCCCCTTGAAGGCGTGGACGCCCCCGTGGAGCGTCAGCTCGTGGATCGGCGGGACCCACAGGACGATCGGGATCGCGCCGCGTTCGGCACAGCCGCCGAGGCTCCGCAGCCCGCAGGTGCAGTCGCCGCTGCACGCGCACGAGGGCTCGCACTCGCCGCCGCAACCGACATCGCCGCAGCCACAGGCCGGGTCACCCCACACGGCGTCGCCGCAGACCACGTCGCCACACACGGGTTCACCGCACAGGGGATCACCGCACGTTGGGTCGCCACAGCCTCCCATTTCGCAGGTCGCCTGCTGCGCCTTGTACTGCGGCGCGGCGAACTCGACGTCCCCGGTCACCACGTCTTCCGGCGCAGCCACTACGTGCGGCATCGACTGCGCCGCCGCGGCCGCCCCCGCCGCGCGGAGCACGCCGCTAGCGCGTGACGCGACTCGAGTCGGCGCCGGAGCGACACGCTCGACGGGCGCCCCCTCAACCGCGTTCGAGCCGCGCCCGAAGGCAGCGGAGCTTGCCGGCGCCTTGGGGCTAGCGGCGGCAGCGGCCGGCCTGCGCAGGGCCGGCGTCGGCGCCGGGGGGAGCTCGGCGTTGTCGTGCGCGGCCGGCACGACGGCCCGGTCGGCGATGCGGCCCGTTGGCTGCCAGCGCAGCGCTCCGCTCGCCTGCTGCGCAAGCAGCGGGGCGGGCGCGGCGAAAAGGGTGGCGCCGAGCGAGAGTCTTGCCAGGCGATTCAGAACTGGGCGCATCGCGGGGGTCCTCGGGCGGTCGGCGCTCTCCTGAGCTAGCTACCGACGCGCTCGGGCCGTGCGGCGAGCGCGCCAGGCCCCCCTGGATCACTCCCTCACGGATGTTATCGACCACCACCCGGCCGCACTTGCAGAAAAGTCTCCACAACCCGCAGAGTCGCGTGCCGCGACAGCGGCGCCAGCAACCGACGGTGTTCCGCTATACTGGTTGGCCTCGCCGCAGCCCCCACCAAGACCCGAGCCTCCCCCGCGATGCCCGCTGACTTCTCACTGCGCTCGAACGTCGTCGATCTGCACTCCAACCGCGTCTACCCGGCCGAGGTGCGCGTCGCGGGGGGAAGGATCGCGTCGATCGACGAGCTCCATTCGGCCGACGGGATCGACGGGTACCTGACGCCGGGCTTCGTCGATGCCCACGTCCACGTCGAGAGCTCGATGCTCGTCCCGACGGAGTTCGCCCGCGCAGCGGTGGTGCACGGCGCCGTGGCGAGCGTCTCCGACCCGCATGAGATTGGCAACGTACTCGGGGTTGCGGGGGTCCACTACATGCTCGACAACGCCGCGCAGACGCCGTTCAAGTTTTTCTTCGGCGCCCCCAGTTGTGTCCCGGCGACGACCTACGAGACGGCCGGCGCTTCGATTAGCGTCGCCGAGGTCGAGGCCCTGCTCGACGACCCCCGAGTCGGGTACCTCAGCGAGATGATGAACTTCCCCGGGGTCCTCAACGGCGACCCCGAGTGCCTGGCGAAAATCGCCGCCGCCAAGCTCCGCGGCAAACCGGTCGATGGCCACGCCCCGGGGCTCCGCGGCGAAGAAGCGGCCCGCTACGTCGCCGCCGGCATGACCACCGACCACGAGTGCTTCACGATCGAAGAGGCGCGCGACAAGCTCGCCGCGGGCTGCAAGATCGCGATCCGTGAGGGGTCTGCCGCTCGCAACTTCGACGCCCTTCAGCCGCTGATCGCCGAGGCGCCCGGCATGGTGATGCTGTGCAGCGACGACAAGCACCCCGACGAGCTCGCGACGAGCCACCTCGACGCACTGCTACGGCGCGCCGTCGCCGCCGGGACCAATCCGCTCGACGCGCTCCGCGCGGCCTGCGTCACGCCGGTCGAGCACTACAACCTGCCGGTCGGCCTGCTGCGCGTCGGAGACCCGGCGGACATGGTCGAAGTCGATTCGCTCGACGGGTTCCACGTACGGCGCACGTGGATCGCCGGCGAGCTGGTCGCCGAGGAAGGGCAGACGCTGCTGCCGCGCGTCGAGCCCCCCGTCGCCAACAACTTCGTCGCGCGCGAAGTCGAGTCGTGGGAGCTCGCGGTCGGCCACCCGGGTGGGGAGCACCTCAACGCGATCGAGGCGATCGACGGGCAACTGATCACCAACCAGCGGTCGTTTACGCCCCGCGTGCTGCGCGGCGAGGTGGTCGTCCAGCCCGAGCGCGACCTGCTGAAGCTGGTGGTCGTCAACCGCTACGCCCCCGCCACGCCGGCCGTGGCGTTCATCACGGGGTTCGACCTTGCGCGGGGGGCGATCGCGTCGAGCGTCGCTCACGACTCGCACAACGTGATCGCCGTGGGGGTCGATGACGAAGACATCGCCGAAGCGATCAACCTGGTGATGCGGCAAGGGGGCGGGCTGAGCGCCGCCTGTTCTGCCGACGGGGCATCAGAAGTCCTGCCGCTGCCGATCGCCGGCCTGATGGCGACCGGGACCTGCCAGGAGGTCGGCGTCGCCTACGGCGTGCTCGACAAGCTGGCTAAAGAGTGGGGCTCGCCGCTCCGCGCGCCGTACATGACGCTGTCGTTCATGGCGCTGCTGGTGATCCCGTCGCTCAAGCTCAGCGACCGCGGCCTGTTCGACGGCTACCGCTTCGCGTTCGTGCCGGTCGTTTGCTGAAGCTCGACAGGGCGGAAGCTTGACAGGATTACAGGATGAGAACGGATTGACAGGAGAAGCGAACGGGCGAGCCACCTGTCACGTCGTCCCGTAAATCCCTTCCGTCATCCTGCAATCCTGTCAGGCTTTTTCGACGCGGCGAGCCTCCGCGCGGAGCTCTTCGCTCGACCAGCCCTGCTTCTCGGCGAGGGCCAGCAGGCGGCGCTGCCCCGCGCCGTCGAGCCGCGCCACGGCGGCGTGGGCCGACCACGACAGGTTGGGCCGGCGGTTGCCGATCGGCACGCGACGCGCCACCGACGCGTAGCGGCTGAGCTGCTCGTCGGAGACGGCGCCCTCGCACATCTGGCTAAAAGCCTCGCCGAACGCGGTCTCGCCGGCGTTTAGCAGGTCGCCGATCCACCACGGCCCCGCCTTCTGGCACCAGAGGGCGAACTGCAGCGGCCCCTTCCAGGCCGTCATCTCGGGCCGCCCGTCGATCCGCACCCCGACCGACGTGAATCGAAACGGCCCCACGGCCATCTGCGGAGGGGGCCCCGTGGGCTTCGTCGGTGTCGGTTCGCTGTCGGCCATGGCCTGTGGATTCTACGCGCGCCGGCGGCGATGATGAGGGGCCTCCCCCGCCGGCTCTTCCACCAGCGGGCCGTCACGCCGCGAACCTTGCAAATGCCGTTCGACTCTGACCCCGTCGTGGGCTCGTTCCCCGCCACGCGCCCGCGGCGCCTGCGCCGCCACGAGTGGTTGCGGCGCCTGGTGCGCGAGACGCACCTGACGCCGGCCGACCTGGTCTGGCCGCTGTTCGTCTGCGAAGGGAACGCGACGCGCGAGGCGATCCCCTCGATGCCCGGCGTCGAGCGGCTGAGCATCGACCTGCTCGCCCCTGCGATCGCCGAGGCGGTCGCGCTGGGGATCCCCGCCGTGGCGCTGTTCCCCGCTACGCCGCCCGGGCTCAAGACCCCCGACGCGGCCGAGGCGTTCAACGCCCATAACCTCGTCTGCCGCGCGATCCGCACCGTGAAGCAGGTGCACGGCGACGCGGTCGGCGTGTTCGCCGACGTTGCGCTCGACCCCTACTCGAGCCACGGCCAAGACGGCCTCGTCGTGGGCGGCTACGTCGATAACGACACGACGCTCGACGCGCTCTGTCGCCAAGCAATTATCCAGGCCGAGGCGGGCTGCGACGTGATCGCCCCCAGCGACATGATGGACGGCCGCGTCGGCCGCATCCGTGCGGCGCTCGACGCGGCGGGCTTCGACCGCGTGGCGATCCTCGCCTACGCCGCCAAGTACGCCTCGGCGTACTACGGACCGTTCCGGGACGCGGTCGGCTCGGCGGCGAGCCTTGGCTCGGGAGACAAGAAGACCTACCAGATGGACCCCGCGAACGGCGACGAGTCGCTGCGCGAAGTGGCCCTCGACCTGGCCGAGGGGGCCGACATGGTGATGGTCAAGCCGGGCCTGCCGTACCTGGACATCGTCAGCCGCGTGAAGCGCACGTTCGGCGCCCCGACGTTCGCCTACCAAGTCTCGGGGGAGTACGCCCAGATCGCCGCCTCGGCGCAGCTCGGCTGGCTCGACCGCGAGCGCGCGATGATGGAATCGCTGCTGGCCTTCAAAAGGGCCGGCGCCGACGGCGTGCTGACGTACTTCGCGGTGGAAGCAGCGCGGGTGCTGCGGAGGGGGTGAGGGCGGCCGTCGTGTCTTTGGGCGCAGCTGTGGGCGTGGTCACCACTGCTGACTCGTCCCCATCCTGTTCGGCACGGCGAATGCTCACGTCGTCGGAGTGTTGACTGCTCGTGCTGCGCGACCGCGACGCCGACGGGAACGCCGGGAACGGCCTCGAAGAGCGGCTCTACGCCCCGCAGGACGCGCAGTACAATGTGGTGGCGTTGGTCACACCGGCCGGAACCCCGGTCGAGCGATTCCACTACACCGCCTACGGCGAGTCGCGGGCCCTCACCCCGTCCGATGGCGCCCGCACGGCAAGCCTGTACGACTGGCGAATCCGCTACACGGGGAGAGAGCTCGACCTCGAGACGGGGCTCCAGATCAACCGACACCGGTACTACCACCCGACGCTCGGGAGGTGGGTGCGTCGCGATCCGATTGGCTACGATGGAGGGGACTCGAATTTGTATGATCGGCGTGCTTTGCGATCTCATGGTTCCTTGCAGTAGACGCACTTGTTCTCCGGCGTACCCTTTAGCATTCGCGTCCTTGTCGATCCTTCTCGCCATCGGCTGTGTGGGCGGCGCCCACTGGCCGCCATCTGCAGCTTCCAGTAAAGATATTCGCAGTCTTCCGGCCTCACAGCGCGATGTCCGCGCCATAGGCCTGTCCAGCGATGAAATTGTGACGCTCGTTCAACGATTGTCGGCCCTTGAGTACCTATTTGTCAATTCGACTTCTGAGGTGACCGATGAGAGCATAAAACAAATATCTCACCTGACAGAGTTACGGCAACTGGTTGTTGACGATGCTTCTCGTGTCACTGACGATGCAATTCGAGACATAGCAGCGATGCCGAAGTTAAGAGAGCTGATCCTCGATAAGGCTATGTTGCTCACGGATCGGTCACTAGACACTCTGTCGGGCAACAACAGGCTGGAGATTCTGTACATTTTCGGCGCGAGAGGATTGTCTGCGGAGGCTAAAGCCGCCGTGATCCGTCGCCTGCCACACTGCGAAGTTCGCTTTGAGTGATCAAGACCAACTTACCGCCCAAATAGCTTGTCCAGGTGCTGTGAGAGTCATGTCACTCGTTGTTCAGCTCTTGGGGACGATGAGCTTTCGCATTACCGGCACGCTCTTCATCCCCTCCGCGTTCAAGAAAACCGGGTACACCGCGAAGATCGCGAGCGAGAAGAGCGACAGGGTCGAGCTGACGGCGATCCCCAGGTGAAGCCCGACGCCGACCGCCATCCCGAGCCACCGAAGGTGACGGGTGAGCAGCAGCACGGGGATCGCCACTTCGGCGGCGAGCGTCCCGTACGTCAGTAGGCAGGACGACAGCGGCAGGTCGGCCCAGACAGCGGACGGCCAGCGGGCGTAGACCGACATCTGGAAGTACGAGATCATCTGCCCGCCACGCCAGTAGGGGTCGTCGAGCTTCGACCACACGGTGTCGAGGTAGACCATCACCAGTTGGAACCGCATCAGCGTCAGCCCGTAGAGCGGGGCGACCAGGCGCCACGGGTCGGTCGGCGCTCCGTTTCGGCCCCTCCACCAAGCCGGCAGCGACCACACCCCCCCGAGCGGCGAAATCAGCAGCAGGAACGAGTAGACCCGCAGCAGGTCGTCCCACCCCACGAGCGCTGGGAAGGCCGCGTGGCAGTAGGAGACGTGCCACGCGTAGACCGCCGCCGCCGCGAACCGCGGGAACACCCCGAGCCCGAGCATCACGATCGCCCCCCCCGCGGCAATACAGAGAAGCGTCACCCCCCAGGGGCCGTCGAACCAGAACAGCAGCGACCAGTAGGGGTCGTCGCCGACCGAGGTCAGAAGGGGACGTCTGGCCCTGAGGGTCGCACGAAGCGTCACGAGCGAGGACCTGATCGACACGGTGGCTGAACTGCTGGCGATGCGAGGCGTTCCCGAGCGCGTCCCCAGCGACAACGGCCCCGAGTTCGCGGCGAAGAAGCTTCAGGAATGGCCGGCGAAGGTCGGCGTGACGCGGTTCGTCGATCCGCTGCGGAATGCCGCCCGGGGCCAAGCGTTCTGCCCCGCGACCCCGAACGGCACTACTCGCCTCGGCGCGAACGCCAAGCCGGGATCGGGCTCACCAACCGATGACGACGGAGACGTAGTTGGACGAGACGCCCGTCTGCGGGTGAATCGTCGAGATCAGGTACTCGCCGTATAGGTCGGGGGTGAAGATGGCGGAGTAGATGAAGTACCCGTCCACGGCCGCGGAGACGTAGCCGGAAAATGGGCCCCAGATCAATGCGTTGAAATCGTCGAGGTTCGTGAAGTCTGGGTGAGTGATCCAGCCGTAGATTGTCCAAACGCCTCCGAGCCCCTGCGTGGCAGAGGCAGTGATCGTCGGTCGTGCACCCTCGGGGTACAGGTCGATGGTGAGCTTCGACTCGACGCTTTGCCCAGCAGAATCCGTAGCACGCACGACGAAGTGCGTGCTACCGGGGGAAGTCGAAGCCCCGTTCGCGGGGCTCGCGACGTTGAAGACGAGTTGTCCCGTTGCCGGGTTGATCGAGTAGCTGTCGAACGCACTGGGGTCGCCTACGCTCTGAACCGTGTACGTCAGTTGGTTGTCGAGGGTCTCTTGATCGTCGAAGACGTCCCACAACGACACCGAGTAGTCGTTGACGGTGCTCCACACCTCGACGGGCCCTTGGAAGTGGGTCGTCCGAGGGGCGTCGTTGCTCACGCCGACCGGCGTGCCGAGCGGTATTTCTTCGCCGAGCCGCTCGTAGACGTCGTTCCAGTCTTCCAAGTCGATGACCCCGTTGCCGTCGGGGTCGAAGTACGCCTCGTAGTCGGATTCGAACCATTCGAAGTCCAGCAGGTACTCGACGCTCATTAGGCTCCCCAGACCGACGATCGCCTCGCCAGCCATGTCACCTGGCAATACGTTGAGCGTGAACTCGAAGTCACCCCCAGCGAGGCCGTCGCCACTCTCGCTGGCCCAAGCGCCGTTCACCCACTCGCCGTCGAGGTGGTTGCCTTGCAGGTCACGCACGGCGTCGGCGCCGTCGGCGTCGAGGTCCAGCATCAACCGATCGACTCCGAACGGCTGCGCGAACGTCCAGGTGGCCCAGTCGGTCTGGGGGTCGTAGTGGAACCCTGACGCCACGTAGCTCGGGTTGACGACGCCGGACACGTGCAGGTCCGAGCGATCGACGCGTACGTCCTCGCTGAACCGAATACGGATCTGATCGACGTTGTTCCACGCGATCGACCGCGCTTGCTCGCCCGGCCCCAGCGGGATGACGTAGCCCGACTGGTCGCCGAGCCCGTCGATGGTGATCCGCTGGAAGAACGCGTGCGTCCACTCCGAGCTCGTGACGGCCACCGCGAGGACCGTGGGAGGGGCGGCGGAGAGTGCCAAGCGCTCTTCGAGCGCCTCGAAGGATCGCAGAGCGCGACCCCAACGGGTTAGATGGGGCTGCATTGAGTCGGGTCACTGCGGCCTACCGCGCAAGCACGGCGGCCTCGGGGTGAATCAGAGCGCTGGTGCGCTGGGAACTCGCCCTTAGTCGTGAGCCGAGTCAAGAACGGCCAACGGACCCGACAGCAATCTCAAAAAGTTGGGATTATTTGCTCCTTATTGGGCTCAATGAGCGCGGGGTGGCTTTCGCTTCGTCCCATCGTTCGCCCACGCCGACGATCGACGGAAGCCGCCTCGGGAGAAATGCGCTCCAGCCGCCGCACGACGTGAGCGCCCAACAACGCGAGCAGCTCTCGTTGCTCCAACCGCTCGGCCAAGGCTTCGTACACGGCTCGGCATTCGCCTAAACGCTCTACTTGGACCGATCCAGTGGCGGCGATCCAGCGACCTGCTAGCTGCAGCGTCTGAAGGTTTGCGGACGGCGCGTCGGTCGGCATCAGCTCGTCCGTCGAGTAGGCGACGGATTCTCCGGCAGCCCTAAGCACCTCCGCGTGATGGAGCTTGTTGAACACGATCGGGTCCGAGGTCGGGTCGAGCCGCCCCGCTTCCGTCAGGTGCTCTTCGACTTCCTGCGACACGTCCGAGTCGAAGTGGTCGATGAGGCGCCGTAGCAGCCCCGCAGCGAGGTTGTTGGCGACCGCGGCGGAGCGGTCGCCGGCTTCGATCGCGCGGCGTGCGTACGTGACCCCCTCTTCGTGGCGGCCGGCACACTGGAACGCGTACCCAGCCATCGCCAGGGAGGCGGCCTCCGGGGAGAGCGCGGACGCTTCGACGAAAGCCGCCGCGGCTTCTAACGGTCGGTCGCTCCCCAGCAGCGCTTGGCCCCTGAGCCAGAGCACCTCGCGGCCAAACGCGCCGGCCGCCGCACAACGGCTCAGAGATTCAATCGCATCCGTATGGGCGCCCTTTGCGACGAAACCGCGAGCCGCGGCGACTAAGTCCGCTTCGGAAGGGGACGCGACACGCAACGTCACGATGCCGACGACGGTCGCGACGACGACGGCTGCGGCGTAGCCTAGCAAGCGGCGGAGCCGTCGGTCGCGCACGCGCCGGGCGTGGAGCAAGCGGACTGTCCGGTTCGCCGCCGAGAACGACTTTGGGCGATCCGCGGGGGTCGGCGCAAGGCACTCGGACACGAACGCTCTGATCTCGGGCAACGCGTGCGCGAGTCGATCGTCGAACGCCTCCCGCGCCTGGGCCTGAAGTTCGAGCACTTCCATCGCGGACACCGACGTGACTCGCGGGCTCGACGGGGAGACCCACGGCTCCCCGGCGAGCATTTCGAACAGGAGGCACCCGAACGAGAACAGATCGGAGCGGGCGCACGACGCCGTCGGCTTCGAGTCCGCTCCCGCGTCGAGTTGGCGGATCACCTCCGGCGCCATGTACGGCAGCGTCCCACCGACGACCGCCTGCGCGAACGTGTCGCGCTGGCTGAGGTTGAAGTCGATCAGCACCGGCTGGTCGCCGTCGGTCAACAGCAGGTTCGTCGGCTTCAGGTCGCCGTGCCAGACACCCTGGCCTTCGAGGTACGCGAGGGCGTCGCTCAGCAACGCGGCGATCGCCAGACTGCGATCGACCCCAAGGCCAGGCAGTCTGGTATTCCGCTCCCGCGATTCGAGTAGCTCGTCGTGCAACGTCCGCGTGCCGAGGAACGGCATGCAGATCCAGTGGAGCCCGGAAGACTCGTCGCGCCCCGTGGCGTGTACGGGGGCCACGCCGCAGTGGTCCGCTCGACCGAGGATCACGGCTTCGTCGCGGACAAGCGTGGTGACCTTCACCACCACGCGCCTCCCGCCGAGCGCCGGCTGGCGAGCCAAGAAGACCCGCGACGCCGCCCCGCGACCGATCTCCGTCTCGAGTTGGAACTCGCCGAAGCTCTGTCCCTCGGCGGGCCAGCACGACGGCTCGGCGAACGACAGGAGGCTCGGGTTCTCCGCCAGGAAGCGCTCGACCTCCACCATCCTACGCACGGAGGAGAGCAACGACCGGTCGCCGAGTGGGAGTGTCGCGCAGTACCGGTCCGGCGGCCACGGCGAGTCCCGCTCGCAGACTCGACGATAGTCGGCCTGCACCAGGTCCAGGAACGCCGAGCGGTCCTGCAACAGCCACGGCTCGCGCCGGAGCGCCGTGGCGAGGTCACCCCCCGCGACGCCCCCGTGGGTCGAGTCGATGGACCCCTTCGTGGTGCTGTCGGAGCGGTTCATTGAGAGAGACGAGTCACGGCGTCGGCGACGACCCGCCGCGCGGTGCGCGAACTGACCCCTTCGACGGCGTCGGCGATCTCGTCGTAGCTCTTCCCGCTCATGCGGAGCGAGACGATCTTCCGATCACGATCCGACAGGGCGACCACGAACAGCGCCCACCGTTCGCGGATCGACGCGATCTGGCTCGGCGTGTCGTCGTTGCCGCTGACCGCGAAACGCCGCGCTGTACGGTCTCCCGTCGGCGACGGAGCGTCGAGCGAGCCCGCCTCGCGCCGCAAGTCGCGGGCCTCGTAAGCCGTGTAGCGGCGGTGCTCGTCGATGACGCGGTTGCGGGCGGCCTGCTTTAGCAACGCGACGAGTTGAGCCGGTTCTCGGATCCCTTCGAGGCGCCATCGCTTCGTGAGCAGCGACCCCCAAAGCGTGTTCACGATATCGACCGAGTCGATCTTCGACCGGATCTCGCGTGGCAGCGACGCGCGCACGGCTCGCAGCAGGTGCGAGGTGTAGAGCTCGGCGATCGTGCTGGCGGCTTCGTCGCACCCCCCCCGTAGGGCGTCCATCAACTCGGCGAACGATCGCCCCGACGCGGCGGTGTCGGCCGTATCGACGTCGCGGGCCCGCAGTGGTTCGGTGGTTACTTCGTCCATGGGCGTCTCGAAAAGTTGTACTCACGCGCGTGCGGTTGACCGACGGCATAGAGGCCGACCGCGGCGAAATTCCCCACAGACGCGACGCGGTCAGGATAGCGCATCGCCGCACGAATAGCGACCTCGCGTTGGGCTTTGCCACGGTGACGCAGCCAGGGGCACGCCGACTGCCCACCCGCGATATGCGGCTGTCCGCACGAGCGGGTTCAACGCTGGCTAACCGCCGTCGTCGCGGTGCCCGGCCCTGGCGTGAACCTCCGGATCGATGTCGTAGGACACGGTCCGAACCGAACCGTCCCCCATCGCCATGGCGACGCCGCTCGGGTGGGGGCTCCCGAAGCCGACGAAACGAGCCTCGTCCTCTTCGACCGAGTCGGTGGCGTCGTAGTCCCGGTGGGGAGCGTAGTGGCGGACGAGTAGGGTCGCTCCCGGGACTTCGCTGCGGACGAATCGGTGGTTGTCGAGGTCGTAGCCCGAATACAGCGTGTCGTCGTCCCCCTTCGACACGCCCGACTCGTAGTGCCGCGGCGGCACGAACTTTTCTCCGAGCAGGTAGGTGTTCGTCAGGCCATCGACGACTTGCTGCGCCGTTGCCGACACATGGATGTGCGAGATCCCACTGAAGTGGAGCGTCGTCCCGACGGTGCGCCAGTACGCTGGGTTGTCCCCTTCTGCCAGGCTCAACGGCCCCAGCCGAGGCGTCGCCCCAGTCGCACCTGCGTTGATCGCGTAGTCGCCCCGGACGACGGCCTCGCGAGGCCCACCCGGCTTTGGGGCGGCCTGGTGCGGGAATCGCAGACCAACGGGGAGCGGGCGAGCCGCCCGCCGCGAGGGGCAAGCGAAGATCGACGCCGGGCGCATCAGGTAGGACGTGTCCGCCGGCGCCGAAGCCGTCCAGAAGTGGGCTTCTTCGACGTAAGGCGCTACCCGGTACACCCAACCCCCGGGCTGACTCTCACCGGACCCCCGCCCCGCGACCCCCACCCAGCGGCTACCCCAGCCCCCTTGCGGGAACTCACGGTGCGTTCCCTCGAACAGCAGCGTCCCGACGGCGACCTGCCGGAGGTTGGATCGGCAAGCAGCCCCCCGCGCCGATTCCCTTGCCCCCTGCACCGCCGGCAGGAGCAAGGCCACCAGCACGCCGATGATCGCGACGACGACCATCAGCTCCACGATCGTGAAGGCGCGTTGGCGGTGAACCGGGGTGAGGTCGAACAAGCCGTGGTCCCTCCGAGGCGAATCGGACGAGCTCGGGAGATCATACCCCACGCGAGCATCCCCGAGAGCACGGTCCGATTACCTCGGGCTAGGCGACCCGCTTGCCTTGGCGCCAGTCGCGGACCGCTTCCTTGACGTTCGAGTAGCTCCCCTCGAAGGCGTGCGCGGCGACCAGCCGGTCGTAGACCCGCTGGGCCGTGTGGCGTTGCTTCTTGGGCGTCTTCTTGTTCGTCCATCATTCGGACATCCTGGGGGGACCAATATCCCGCCCCCGCCGCTGTCCGAAAGTCGTGGGCTATCGCAGTTTTCTGAATGCGTGCACCGCCACCGGCGCTTAGCAGCCTGTTGATTTTTCGACAGGCTGCGTGGTCGCAGGGAGGCGACGTCGAAACCGTGGCGCTTTCGCCGCGGTTTCGCGAGCCGCGAGCGGCTCGGCCGCGAGCTTGGCGAGGTTGAAAAACGCCACGAAGGCGTTTTTCAACAGGCTGTTAGAACCGGCTGCCGATGTCGCGATGGACCTGCCAGTCGAAGTCGTAGGCCAGGTTGCGGACGCTGCCGTCGCAGAAGGCCGCGTTCCATCCGGTCGCGTGCGCGGAGCCGAACCGTGCTTCGTGCGAGTCACGGCCGGAGTCGGTATCGGGGAGCGGGGCGCACTCGACGATCTCTCCGCCGACGACACGACCCGTCTTGCGATAGTTGTCGTTGTTGAAGCCGGTGCACCACGTCTCGTTGTCCCCGAAGTCGTAACCCGATTCGTAGGAGTCGCTGGGGACGTGCTTCTCGCCGATCAAGTACGTCTTGCTCAGTCCCGCGGTCACCTCGCGGATCGCCACCGTACTGCGTTCGAAGGAGATGCCGGTCATCACGGGTTGGCCTAGGAGCGCGGCGTCAAAAGGGGCTTGGTCAACGCCCCAGTATCCGGCCGCTGACCAAGTCTTCGCTTCGAAGTAGCTCCGGGGTCCGCGGCCCAGTTCGAGGTGGGGCCACTGGTGGTACACGTGCCCGGAGTTGATCGCGTAGTCGCTTCTACCGGCGTGGTGCGGGGTTATCGAGTTGTAGAACCCGCTCGCACCCCCTTCGTTGGCGGTCATCGGGAACACGCCGTTCGCGCGACGCGACGGGCAGTTTACCACCGCCAGGGGTGTGCGGACGACCTCCGCCGCCGCGACGCGCTGACCCCGCGTCAACTGCTCCGGGTCGCCGTCGGAAACTCCGTCGTAGAGGTTGTACTGCTCGTGGTAAGGGAGCGTGTTGAAGATCCAGCCCCCGGGCTGATCGACGCCGAAACCACGGTCGGCGTCGCCGACCCAATACCACCCCCAGCCGCCAGTAGGGAACCAGCCGTGGACGTCGTGGTGCGATAGGCTTGCGAGGGCAAGCTGCTTCAGATTGCTCTTGCATTCGACCTGGCGAGCCGCCTCGCGGGCGGCCTGGACGGCGGGGAGCAGCAACCCCACCAAGAGCGCTATGATCGCCACGACGACCAACAGCTCGACAAGCGTAAAGCCTGCCGAGCGGTAAGCCTTCCGGCTACGCAGGTCGATCGTCATCGGAAGAGGCGCTTAGGAAGAGCGGGAAAAGGCGACACGAATCGGAAGGCAGTTCTGCCAGCAGTCGTGCTCGACGCGCCGCATCGCCCCAATCGGGCGGTGCGGACTTGTAGATCATAGTCAGGTCTTGTTTTCGCGATCAACCGCTTGGGGCCCCCGCAATCGCGTCGCGCCAGCTCGTCGCTACTCTTTGTCGTACCTTCGGTCGAAGTAGACCCGGAGACGCTCGATTTCGTCCGCCGGAAGGGATCGTCCGTAGAGCACTACCTCGTAGATCGTGCCGAAATAGCCGCTCGAAAGGCCTTGGTCCTCGAGGGCGCCTAGGATCCTCTTTGCCGAGCTGGGGGCCAACGCAACCGCGCCGGACTCCCCCTGACTGACCCCGTTGATCCACAGCTCGGAGCGGTTCCTGGTGCTGTCGTACGAGAAGCCAACCACCGCGACTTGGCCCGGGTCGAGGGCCGAACCGCGGACAGCGCCGATGCTGCGACTGTCGCTTCCGGTCAGGATCGCGCCGCGTGGGATAAAGTCGCGACCCAGCGTCAGTTCGAGTCGCGGGTCGCCACCGTAGGCGAGCAGAGTGCTTCCTTGGGGCGCCTGGGCGTACACGATCGGGGCGGGGGCGAACGCCAGGAACACTGTTTCGGCGTCACCCGTTTCGACTGGGCTCGTCGATAGGCAGGTTGCCTTGCCGTCGAATCGAAGCGCCGGTCGCCCTTGCCCGTCCCGCACCAGCCTTGGACGACGCGGCGGGTCGAACTGCCACGCGTCGTCCGCATAGTCGTTGTCACCGACTAGGATGTCCCGCAGCATCGGGACGGGTTCGCCCACTTCGGCGTCCGTGCTAACGCTTGCGTCGTACCAAGCGACCAGGCCGCTCGTGACGGGAAGCGGGGGGAGGTCCGCCAAGGGAGGGGTGGGCACGAGGTAACGCACGAACTCCGCGGAACGGGCGTCGATCAGTTCCGGGGCCGCGGCGTCTTTGCGGAATCGCATCGCCTCGTTCTCGCGGGCGTGCAGCAGCTTGCTGTCGGCGCCGCTGGTTCGCGCGCGGGCCACCACGTCGCCGTCGAAGACGTGGAGCTCGCTGTCGCCGGAACCCTCGACGACGACTCCGAACTGCGTGCCGATGTCGCAGAGCTCCGCGGTGGGAGTGAACACCGTGTAGCCGCGGGCCGTGCGTGGCGCGGCCGCGGCGATCTTCCCGAGGCCTAGGTGGGCTTCGAGCGCGGAAGAGGGCTCGAAGTCCGCGGGGCCCTCCAGCGTGATCTTGGCTCCGTTGGTTAGAAGCAACTCGACGACGCCGGATTCGATCCGAAGGTTTTGGCCGGGGCGGATCGGGTCGCCGAAGCGGAGCGCCCGTTGTTCTGGCCCCCAGGCGACGTCGCGTAACCCCGAGACTCGCCCCACGGCGAGAGGGAGTCCTGAGTCGGCGTCGGAAACCGCTCCCGCCGGACCCGGCGGATCGACAGCCCCCTCGGCGACCAGCGCCAAGGCGTGCAGGCGATCGACCTTCGACTGCATCGCGAACTGGTTGACGAGCAGCGCCACCATCAGGCTCGCCGCGATCGCGAACACCCGCAGGCCGTGGCGATCGACGGCATTCAGAACGCGTCGCAACGGCGAAACGGTCCGCTTAACCCCTGGCGCCGAGCGCGGCGTCGAATCGGCGAGCAGATTACGCAGCTCGTCGTTCAAGTGGCTGGCGCTGATGTGCTCGCTCAGAAGCGCGTCGTTGCACAGGAATCGCCAAGCGTCTACGCGAGCCGCTTCGGAAGCGAGCAAGTAGCGCTCGAGCTGCTGCAGCTCGGCGGGAGTGGCTTCCCGCCGCGTTGCGCGCAAGAGGACGTCATCGAGTTCGAAACCCGCGTCGGGATGGGGATTCATGGCAGGTTCGATTCTTTGGATCGTGTCGCGAGCGCGGGAGCTTTTGGAGGTTGCTTGCGTGGGACACGGCAGCAATCCACCGAGGTGGCACGCCGGCAGCCCGACGCCTTCTTGAACTTACGCGAGGCCACCCTGAAGCCTCGTCTGAATGCAGTTCTCGAGGGATCGCCTCACCCGCATCAACTGCATCTTCACGGAGGCTTCGGACTTTCCAAGCGCCCTCGCCATCTCCGCAATCGACTGGCCGCCATCGTACCGCATGTCGATCAAACGCCGCGGCGAGCCCTTGAGCGGCTTGAGGCATTCGCGGAGGGCCGCCTGACGCGAGGGTAACTCGACCGGGTCGCTCTCGGCGGCCTTCATCATCTGCTCGGCCAGCTCTTGGGAGAAGACGAGCCTGTCGCGACTCCGATCGCGGTAGAAGGAAAGGATTTCGTACTTCGCCAAGGTCAAAGCCCACGGCATAAAGTCCGACCCCGGGCGGAACGAAGCCGCGTTCCGCCACAAGACCAGGTTGGTCCGCTGGAGCACCTCGGCTGCGTCGTCGTAGCTGCCAAGGGCCGCCAGGAGGTACGCCCGCAACCGGCCCTGCGAATCGGTCAGGCACCCGATAAAGCCCGCGAGGTCCGGCCCCCCCTGGGGGGGCGGCGAACCTTCGTCGTCGGGCGATCTGCCGCCGATGGACATGCTTTAGTGCGGTTGTTTGGGACAAGGCCGCCGCCCGTCCGCTCGGGAGGCTCGCTCGAAGGGGATCGGACCGGACGCGTGAAGCTACCGCCAGAGGCGATCTCCGGAACGCACCCGACGGCCCTCTCGACGGCGAGCGGGACTCGGACGCGCACCTGTAGTGTCCGAACGACGCCCGGTGGGTAACGGCCCTACCCGGGAAAATCGGGGGATACTCTGCGGGTTGCCGCCGATCGCCCTCTTCTGATCGATTTGGACGAGATAGTTGTTACCTCTCGCCGGGGGCCGGGACATACCCACGCAGAGCGGATCAGACCTCCGCCTCTCGTCTCCGACTTTTTCGCCTTCTTCTTCTCTGCGCGGCAACCGTTGCGACTGCACCCGCTGGACCTTCCGTCCCAAGCGGCGTCAGTAGTTTCGGCGGCCCGGTCACCAACCATCAGGGACCCGCACCGTGAACTGCTCCGTTCGTGCCCTCCGAAAAGCTTACCAAGCAGCCACCCTCGTTGGCCTGGCCAGCATTCCGTCGGCAGTGATGGCGGCTTCGATCGGACTGAACTTCTTGAATCTCAGCGGCGACGACAACAGCTTTGAGAGCCAGGGGTCGGGCGTGTTCCACGACAACGCGGCCAACTTTGCTCCGACCGACGTCGCTGGGGCGCCCGGGTTCGCTCAGGCGAACTGGAACCAACTCCGCGGCGACTGGAGCGGCTTGAGCGTCAACAACGCCGCCCACGCCAACTTGGTGAGCTCCGCGGGCAGCCCCGTCACCAACTTGGGAATTCAGGCGGTCAACGGCGACAACGACCTCGTCAGCTACGACGCGGGCAACCAATGGGCGTCGGGCGTCTACAGCCAGTCGGGCGGACAGCCGGGGGTGTCGGCGAACGACACCTTGATGAATGGCTACCTCGACGACGGCGGCTCGAACGAGCCGCTGGTCATCCTCGATCTGAAGTACGACGGTGAATCGGGGGCCGACAGCATCGTTAGCTACTCCGTGGTGATCTATGTGAACGGCGATCAGTCGGGCCAGCGACTCGGCCGCTACTGGGTCGAGAACGACAGCACCCAGCAGACCATCACGGATCTCGTTGGCATCGACAACGGCGACTACACCGTCGGGGGGGGTTTCGTCTCCGCGGGGACTTATCCGCAGACCGCGTCGCCACAGTTCGTCGCCGCGCCGACGGGGAACTACATCGTCTTCGACGGGATCACCGCGGACCGTATCCGAATCCGTGGGGGTGGTAACGACGATCCGGGCGACCGGTCGTACGGACGGGCGCCGATCAACGGCATCCAGATCGTCGCCCAGGTTGTCCCCGAGCCGTCGTCGGCGCTGATTGCCGCCGCCGCTGCCCCTTGCCTACGGGTGAGGCGGCGGAGTCGCGCCAGCGTCTAGTTCGCTGGTCGAACTGCCTCACGTAACCAAGCGCGTCGTCGTCACGGCGGTCGTTCAAAACGCTTCGCGGAGGAAAGGAATCGAGACATGCGCACGCTTTATGCATCCACTCTCAGGCAGCCACGAGGACTGACGCGCATGCCGCAACGCTTGAGCACTCCGTCTCGCGGCGCTCGCGACGGGTTCACCCTGGTCGAGCTGTTGGTCGTGATCGCGATCATCGGGATCCTCGTGGCCTTGCTCCTTCCGGCGGTGCAAGCCGCTCGCGAGGCCGCCCGACGCACGCAGTGCAAGAGCCAAGTCAAGCAGCTCGCCTTAGGGATGCTGCTTCACCACGACACCCACAAGCACTTCCCGACGGGAGGCTGGGGCTGGTCGTGGGTGGGCGACCCCGACCGTGGCTACGGAGAAGACCAGCCGGGCGGGTGGATCTACAACACGCTCGCCTACATCGAGGAAGGGGCACTCCGGACCCTGGGCTCCGACGGCGACGCGGAGGCCCTGACCCGCCCTCAACGCGACGGGGCGCGGACGGTCGTCCTCTCTCCCATCAGTGTCATCAATTGCCCGTCGCGACGCGCGTCGGTTGCCTTTCCCCTGTCGGCCAATCAAGGGGGCGTGGCGGGGCTGCGCAACGCTCTGACGCCCGACACGGCGGCCCGCTGCGACTACGCCGCCAACTCCGGCACGGGCTACAACCAGTGGCCGGACGACACCCGCGGGGCGGGGCCGACGAGCTACCCGGCCGCACGGACCTTCGCGTGGGGATCGGACGCGTTCCGCGACAGCACCGACGGCATCAGCTTCGAGAGGAGTGCGGTGCCGATGCGGAAGGTGAGCGACGGCCTCTCCAAGGTGTACCTGATCGGCGAGCGCTACGTCCCGGCCGCCCAGTACGAGTCGGGGGACTGGATCGGCGACAACGAGACCTGGTGCACCGGCTTCAACAACGACAACTACCGCGCGACGGGCTACTTCACGGGCGTGGCTGGCGTCCCCGTCGAGCCCTTGGCCCCGATGAGCGACACAACCGAAGACAACGACCGCGGCGACAGGCGGTTCGGCTCGTCGCACCCCGGCGGTTGGCACGTCGCGTACTGCGACGGAAGCGTTCACGCGGTTAGTTATGATGTGGACGTAACTCTCCACCTCTGGTCCGGCAGCCGCAGCGACGGGATCTCCGTGGCGGGCAACTGAGGCCAGGTTCAGGGCGTAGTCCCTGTGTCATCCGGCGAATCACCTAATTGTCTAGAACACCTAACGAGACTTGCAGGACTTACATGCGTAAACCTTCACCCCGATGGTGTCCTCCCGCGATGGCGGTTCTCGTCGCGGCCCTCTACGGAGGGGCGAACGGACCCGCTCACGCGTTCGACGTCACCTGGACCGCCGGGACGTCCTCCTGGACCACGGGATCGAACTGGACCGGCAGCGCCGTTCCGGAAGCCACCTTCGAAGAGGTAGCGATCATCACGAACGGCGGCACGGCCCTTCTTAGCGCACCGGCCCCCAACGCCGCCGGGCTCACCCTTGGGCTTGGTAGTGGTCAGTCGGGCACGTTGCGCGTGCTCTCAGGGGGCTCGATCCAGTTTGTGGCGTCGACCGGCGGAACCAACGGCAACGCGCGGATCGGCGAGAACGGCGTCGGCACGCTCGCCGTGCTCCCCGGCGGCAGCCTGTCCGCCACCTCGTTGGACGTGAACCCGGGGAGCACGTTGGCCTTCGGCGGAAGTGGCTCGCCCGCCACGCTCGCTTCGACGGGCAACGCGTTCCTCGGCGGATCGACGACGGTCACCGGTGGGAACCACTCGTTGAACGTGGCGGCAACGGCGTTCCTTGAGGCCTCCGGAAGCTACGCGGTCGAGCTCCCTTCGACCGGCGCGACGACGCTCACCGCGGGCAGCGGGGTGTTCCTTGGTGGAGCGCTAACCGCTCGTAGCCTCGGCAGCTTCACGCCGTCGCTGGGCGCCAGTTGGCGGCTGTTCAACGCCCCCTCGATCGGCGGCGCCTTCAGCTCCGTCAACGTGTCGGCAATGCCCGTTCCGGTCGCCGGAGCTACCTACCGGTTCGGCGTCGAGAGCGGGGGGCTCGGCCAAGTCGGCGACCTCACCTACGAAGCTTCCGCAACGTTGGTGATCAACACCGACACGGGGATCGCGTCGCTTGCCAGCCCGACGGGGGTCCCGATTCAGATCATCGGGTACTCGGTCCAGTCTGCTTCGGGATCGCTGGCGCCGGGGCAATGGACGCCGCTGCAGAACAACCCGGCGACCCCCGGTTGGAACGTCGCCGGCGCGTCGAGTGCGAGCGTCCTCAGCGAGTTGAACCCGCTGGGCAGCCTTACGGTCAATTCAACCGCGCGCTCGATTGGCGCGGTCTACAGCGCGCCGACAACGTTCGGCACGAGTCCGGTCGTCACCTTCGAGTACGCTGTCGCAGGGGAGACTGAAGGCACTCCCGGCCTCGTTCAGCTCACGGGCTCGCGCGCAGCGAACAACCTCCTGCTGACCGTTGATCCAACGAGCGGCGAGGCCCGCCTGCAAAACAGCTCAGCGTTCGCCGTCTCGCTCGTCGGGTACTCGGTCCTCTCGCAAAGTGGGGCACTGCTGCCCGCAAACGGCGACTGGCAGAGCCTCAGCGACTCGTCCTTCCCGGGGTGGCAGGAAGCGGCTCCTACGGCGACCGCGCTGTCCGAGCTCCGCCCGGGTAGTGGTGTAACGATCTCCCCGGGGCAGTCTTTCGCCGTGGGTCAGTTGTTTAACCCCACCGGACGACGCGACCTCGTTCTCGAGTTCGCTCTCGCTGGCGAACTCGCGCCGCGCTCGGGAGCTGTGAGCTACGCGCCCGTCTCGATCTCCGCTGGCGTCCAGGGGGACTACAACGGCGACGGCGCCGTCAACGCGGCTGACTACACGGTCTGGCGAGACAACGTCGGCGGCACGGGACTTCCCAACGAGGGGGGCGTGTCCCTCGGCGCCGTTGATCAGGCGGACTACTTGTTCTGGCGTTCGCGTTACGGGGCTTCGACTCCCGCCGCCACGTCCGTTGCGGTCCCGTCGCCCGCATCGTCGCTGCTCGCGTGGATGGGGGTTGCTGGTCTGCTCGCCTCCACCGTGCGTCGCAGCGAGCTGAATCCGTTGCCCCGTTGAGCCTTCGACAACGCCCGCGAGGCGGCGCCCGCGCTACGTCAGCGGGCTCCACACTCTGAACCCACCTCAATCGCGAATAACCATCCAAAGTAACGTCCGATGAGAACAATCATGACTACTCCCCGACGATCGTTGTCCGCCGCCGCGTTAACCACCGCACTGCTCGTCGCCACGGGCGCGGATGGTCAGTCGGTTTCGATCGGCATCAACTTCCTGAACCTGGCCGGCGACTCGAACTCGTTTCAGAGCGTCGAGAACGGCATCTTCCACGACAACCCGGACAACTTCCTGGCGAGCGCCGTCGCCGGCGCCCCGGGCTTCGCCCAGGCGAACTGGAACCAATTCCGCAGTGACTGGGGCGGGCAGGACGTGAACGACGCGTCTCACGCGGGCCTGGTGACCTCCACCGGTTCGCCCGTCACCAACCTGGGGGTACAGGTGGTGAACAGCGGCAACGACTTCCTCAGCTACGACTCCAGCAACCAGTGGGCGTCGAAGGTCTACACGCAGGCGGGGGGCCAGCCCGGTGTCACCGCGGACGACACGCTGATGAACGGGTACCTCGACGACGGCGGCAACAACGACCCGTACGTCGAATTCGACCTCAAGTACAACGGCGAGAGCGGCGCCAACGGGATCGCCAGCTACACGGTGGTGCTTTACGCCAACGCCGACGGCGTCGATGAACAGATGGGGCGTTACTGGGTCGAGGACGTCGACACCAACCTGCCGATCACGTCGCTGGTCGGCATCCAGAGCGGCGACTACCTGCCGGGCGGCCCCTACGTGTCGGCGGGCGCCTACGTTCAGACCCTGAGCCCGGCGAACGTCGACGCCCCGGTCGGCAACTACATCGTCTTCGAGGGGATCACCGCCAGCAGGATCCGCGTGCGCGGCGCCGGCAACGACGACCCCGAGGACTTCGGCCGGGCGCCGATCAACGGCCTTCAGGTCATCGGGCGTAGCGACTTGATCGTACCGGGCGACGTCAACGGCGACGGCGAAGTCCTGCTCAGCGACTACCTCGTGATCCGCAACAACTTCCGCCAGCCCGTCACCTCGCGGAGCTCGGGCGACCTCAACAGCGACGGAGTCGTCTCGTTCTTCGACTTCCTAGAGTGGCGGAGCAACGCGACGCCCGCTGCGCTCGCGCAGTACGCCGCGCTCATTCCTGAGCCCACGGCAGGGCTGATCTGCCTGCTGGGCTGCCTCGGACTGAACCGACGCGTCGTGCGGTAGCGTTGTGGGTGTTCGGGCTTTACCACACAGGTCGTCGCGTAAACCGGGCTGAAGGGTACTGATGCAATCGATACTTTGTGGAGCGTTGCTACTCGCGCTGTTCCCGTGCGTCGCGGCCGCCGACATCGTGACCCGCTCGCCCGACGGCGCGATCAAGCTGGCCGTCGATTACGAACGTGGGTCCCTGCAGTACTCGCTGACGGTCAACTCGAAGCAGGTGGTCCTGCCGACAGGTCTGTCGATCACGGTCGATGGGACTCGCTACCCGACCGCCGCGGCGAAGGTATCCGTGACGAGGCAGAAGATCGACGAGGTTCTTCGCCCTGTCGTCCCGACCGTTCGTGCCGTCATCAGGGACCAAGCGAACGAGTCGCTGATCGATTTCGGCGACGGGTCCGCCCTGCGGGTTCGCGCGGCGGACGACGGCGCTGCGTTCCGGTGGGAGACCTCGCTCAAGGCGGACCGTGTGCGGGTCGATGCCGAGCGGTTCGGCGTCAACTTTGCAGGCGACTACCTGGCGCTCTACCCCCGTCCCAACGGCGACGGGTACTTCTCTCACCAGGAGAACGAGTTTGTGCTCGATCGGCTTTCGCGTGCCGCCGGGCCGAAAGACCTCGCCTGCGTTCCGCTGCTCGCGAAGGTCTCGCGCAGCCGCTACCTGATGCTGACCGACGTCAACGTCGAGGAGTACCCGGGGCTGTGGGTCGTCGGGGGAGGAGGGACGACGCTCACGGCCGCCTTCCCCCAGTTCCCGACGGAGGTCCGCCTCGACGGAGACCGCGACCTGAAAGTGGCGACGCGCGCCGACCACCTCGCCGAGACACGCGGCACACGGGAGTACCCGTGGCGAGCGTTCGTTGTCGAGGACGAAAAGGGGTTGCTCGACAGCACCTTTTGCTACCGCTTGGCGACCCCCTCGCGTGTTGCAGAAACCGATTGGATCCGCCCCGGCAAGGGCGCATGGGACTGGTGGAACCACTGGAACCTCGAGGGCGTCGACTTCAAGGCAGGAGTCAACCAGGAGACCTACAAGCAGTACATCGACTTCGCCTCCGAGAACGGATTGGAGTACGTCGTCCTGGACGACGGGTGGAGCGAGTCCGGCCCCGAGAACCTGCTCCGGGTGGTGTGGACGCTCGACATGCCCGCCCTGGTGCAGTACGGCCGTGACAAGGGGGTCGGGGTAATCCTCTGGATGTCTTCGACCGCGCTCGAGAAGAACTTCGGGCAGGCGTTCGACCAGTTCAACCAATGGGGTGTCGCCGGGATCAAGATCGACTTCATGCAGCGCGACGACCAGGTGATGATGGACTTCTGCCAGCGCGTCGCGGCGGAAGCCGCGGAGCACCGACTGCTCGTCGAGTTCCACGGGGGATCCAAGCCGACCGGCCTCCAGCGGACCTATCCCAACGTGCTGACGCACGAGTCGGTCCTCGGCCTCGAGCAGAACAAGTGGGGCGACAAGGCGAGCTCCAAGATGGCGGTCCTGCTTCCGTTCACCCGGATGGTCGTTGGTCCGATGGACTACACGCCCGGCGCGATGGACAACTACCAACAGTCGAGCTTCAAGCCGGTGCACGAGAGCCCCGGGAGCCAAGGCACGCGCTGCCAGCAACTGGCGATGTACGTCGCGTTCGTCAGCCCGCTGCAGATGCTGGCCGACTCCCCCTCTAAGTACCGCAAGAACCCCAGCTCGATGGAGTTCCTGCGCGAAGTCCCCACGACGTGGCACGACACGGTGGTGCTCCACGCCGAAATCGGCAACTCCCTAGCCATCGCCCGCCGACACGAGCAGCGATGGTTCGTCGGCGTGATGACCGACGGCAGCCCGCGCGAGCTGGACCTCGACCTGAGCTTTCTACCGAGCGGCCGCTACCGGGTCCGCTCGTGGGAGGACGGCCCGAACGCGGGATCCGACGCCACGCAGGTGGTCACCGCCGAGACACCCGTCGCCGGTAAGGACTCACTGAAGGTTCGCATGGCGCCGGGGGGGGGCTACGCGGCGATCATCGAGCCTCTGTAACCGACGCAGTGTCGCGGCGCGCGTGCCTGGCCGAGGGGGCCCGTCGCGAGTTGTTCGCGCCGCTGGCGGACGGCTCGCTCGTCGCGCGGGCGGAGGGGTGATGGGGCAGAGAAGCCATCCGACGAGGTCGGGTACTCCCTGCGATAGCCCACGGCCTCCGCCGCAACTTCGGTGAGCGGTGGTCGCAGCGGGTGATGCCGGTCGTGCTGCAACAGCTGACGTGGCGCGAGTCGATCGAGACGATGATGCGCTACTACGTCGGGCGCGACACGCGGCGGCTTGCGGCCAGCGCCGATGCGTGGTGCGGCGCAGTTCAACGTGACCCTGCACGTGACCCGGCCGTTTCGGCCGAAACGCAGAACCTTAGAAAACCCTTGTTCTCAAGGAGCAAAACAAGCTGGGGATCAGGGACTTGAACCCCGACTAACGGAATCAGAATCCGTCGTGCTACCGATTACACCAATCCCCAGTCGCGGCCTTCGAGCCCCGGGAAAGCTAGGCCGCGGGGGCCGAAAAATCAAGGCGGGCCCGCCGACGCCGACCGCTGTTCCGCCGCGGTCCGGGGACCTCGACGGCGAGCCGTTGGAGTGCGCCCTGCCGGACCACCTTCCGCCGATCTCCCCCCGTCATCCGCCCATCTCCTGCGGCTTTCGCGCGGCGGGGAGCCGCCCTAGACTGGGGCGTGCTCGTGTCGCGAAAGGTCCGCCCCTCCCCTTGGGGGGCTCGTGATGCGGCCGCCCTCCTGCCCCCCAAGTTGTCGATGGCGTTCCTGCGGATCGTCTCGGGCGTCGAGCCCGGCAAGCGGTTCCCCCTCACGGCCCCTCAGTCGGTCATCGGCCGCAGCTCGGACTGCGAGGTCGCCCTCGACGTGGCCGCCGTAAGCCGTCGTCACGCGGTCGTCCACCGCGACGGCGACGCGTTCTCGGTCGAGGACCTGGGGAGCCGCAACGGGACGTTCGTCAACGGCGAGCGGATCACCGGCAAGGCGCGGCTGGCGCCGGGGGACCGGATCGTGGTCTGCGACCAGGAGTTCTCGTTCGACGCGCCGGCGCCCTCTCCATCGCTGCTCGGTGGCGCCCGCGCTGCCGGCGACGGCCAGTCTTCGCTGGTGGAGCTGGTGAACGACGACGACTCGGCAAGCGGCTCGGGCCGGCACCACATGGCGACGATCGAGCTGGCGGGCTCGGGGGGCTGGTCGATGTCGGCCCGACCCGAGGTGAAGCTCGCCGCGCTCGTGGAGATCAGCAAGGGGCTGGGGCGGGCGATCTCGATCGACCAAGTGCTGCCGAAGCTGCTCGACAGCCTGTTCAAGATCTTCACGCAAGCCGACCGGGCGTTCGTCGTCATGCGCCCCGACCCGACCGGGCCACTGGTTCCCGTGGCGGCCAAGAACCGTCGCGGCGAAGACGACCAGATGCGGATCAGCCGCACGATTGTCGAGGAGGCGATGACCGGCAAGCGGGCGATCCTGTCGGCCGACGCCGCCAGCGACGAGCGGTTCGAGATGGCGCAGTCGATCGCCGAGTTCCAGATCCGCTCGATGATGTGCGTGCCGATGCTGAACGCCGAGGACGAGGCGATCGGCGTGATCCAGGTCGATACGCTGAACCAGCGGAGCCGTTTCACCGACGACGACCTCGAGGTGCTCGCCGCCGTGGCGAGCCAGGCGGCGTTCGCCGTCGACAACGCGCGGATGCACGACCAGATGATCGCCCAGCGGGCGTTGGAGCGCGACCTGGAGCTCGCCGCCCGGATGCAGCGCGGGCTGCTCCCCTCGAGCCCCCCCGACGCGGCGGGTTACGGGTTCTTCAGCTACTACGAGTCGGCTCGCCAGGTCGGCGGCGACTACTACGACTACATCTCGCTCCCCGACGGCCGCTTCGCCGTGGTGCTGGGGGACGTGGCCGGCAAGGGGGTCACGGCCGCGCTGATCATGGCCAAGCTGTCGAGCGACGTGCGCTTCGCCCTGGCGACCGAGCCCGACATCTCGCGCGTTGTGCAGTACGTGAACCGGGCGTTCAGCGAGCAGGACCTCGAGGACCGCTTCGTGACGATGATCTTCACGGTCGTCGATCCGAAGACGCACACGGTGACGCTCGCCAACGCGGGCCACATGCCGCCGATGCTCCGAAAGGAGAACGGCTCGGTGGTCGAGGTGGCGGACGAGATCGCCGGGCTGCCGATCGGCGTGATGGACGGTTACGAGTACGAATCGCAGACGATGACGCTCGGCCCGGGCGAGTCACTGACGATCTTCACCGACGGCTTCAGCGAGGCGATGAACGCCCAGCGCGAGCTGTACGGGATCGAGCGGCTGGCGAAGCAGGTCGGCCTCCCCGCCGCGGGGGTCGCGCAGCTCGGCAAGAACGTGCTGGACGACGTCCACAAGTTCGTGGCCGGCTTCGACCAGAGCGACGACATGTGCCTGGCGTGCTTCGGGCGGCAGGCGTGACGGTTAGATCTCGCCCCCCGCGGGTTGGCTATAGTACACTCGTGAGATGGGCGCAACTCACGTCACCGTTGCGATCCGCAACCCGGCCGAACCCGGCCGAGTATGGGAGGCGCTGTTCCTGGTGGATACGGAAGCGATCGACTCGCTCGTGCCGCGGGACGCGCTCGAGTCGATCGGGCTGAAGCCCAAGGGGAAGCGGGTGTACGAGCTCGCTGACGACGGTTCCGAGCTGACCGTTGACGCGACCACGGCCGACGTCGAGTTCATGGGAGAGATCGTCGGCGGAACGATCATCATGGGCGAGCCGGGAGTGGAACCGCTGCTGGGGGTCACCGCGCTCGAGTCCGTCGGCATTGAAGTCGATCCCCGAAGCCAACGGCTGAAGCGTCTCCCCTCGGTGCGTCTCAAGAGGATTCGACCGGTGTCGCGCGGACTCCTGGTAGGCGAGCCCCGCGCGTAGGCTCGTCGCCCCAGCCGCAAGCAGCCCACGCGATCGGAGTAGTCGGCCCGGCGAATCGCGGCGTCGTCAATCGCCGAGCGCGCCGAGCGACGCGAGGAACTCGCTCATCTCGCCGGCCGCGTGCGCGTCCCCTTGGCGGCGGGCCTCGTCGATGCCGTCGCGCAGGAACGACCGCGCCTCGGCAACACGCGACAGCCGCGCGAGTTGCTGGGCGGCCATAAAAAAGGCGGGGACGTAGGGGGTCGCCTCGCGCGTCAGCTCCCCGAGCTGCGCGAGGCTCGCGTCGTTGTCCCCCTCCTTGTCGAGCTCCATCGCCAGGCTGTAGCGGAGGAACGTGTCGCTCGGTTCATCGACCAGCATCGCTCGGATGCGTTCAAGGCGTGTCGGCATGCTGTTCAAGCCCGCGCGCGCGCGGGCCCCATCCCAAGAAAAGAAGTCGCCAAGAACCGCTTCACCACGCATCGTCGATCCGCACGACGCGGCCCGACTCGGCCGCATCCACTGCCACCAGTAGCGACCCGTCGGGGGCGAACGCCATCGCGACGGGAGAATCGACCGCCGCCATCAGGACCGCGCTAACCGACGGCGCCGCGGGGTCCGCTTCGTCCGCGTCGAGTCGGTAGACGCCGCTTTCGCCCTTTGTACTCGATCGCACGAGCGCGTACAGCAAGCGCTCGGTCGGGCGTCCCGCGGGCCCTTCGACAAGGGCCACCGGCGATTCGATCCCCGCGACGGGAATCCCGACGACGGGCATCGACGCGAACTGCGCCAGTCGGTCGTGGGGATCGCGGAACTCGAGCGTGAGCCGCTCGCCGTCGGCGCGAAGCAGGAGGAGGTACCCCGACTCGCTGACGGCGAGTGACGTGGCGCCGGCGATCGTCGCGAACGGCCGGAGCGTGGTTAGCTCGTCGCCACTGGTGCGCGCGCGGACTAACTCGTCCCCCCGGAGCACGAACAGGTAGCGGTCCGACACGACGAGCGATTGCGGCCCGGACGGGATCTCGGCGTCGCCCCGTTCGAACTCGCGGAGCGGGCTCGGCGTCCTCGGCCCGTTGAGCGGCAGGCTCAGCACGCGACCCGTCGAGTGCTCGCCGACGACGAGCGAGCGCTCACCGACCCACGCGAGCGACAAGCCCCTTCCTTCGAGGCGATTGGCCAGACCGTCGGCGACGACCGCGCGGACCGGGAACGCGCCGATCGTGAACCGCGTGACGCGCCCCGCCCCGGCCTCGGCGACGAACAGGTCGTACGCGCCGCGCTCGTCCGACGCGGTCGATTGGCGGGCGACGATCGCCGTCGGGCCGACGAGGTCGTCGGCGACGACCGCCGGCTCGGCCGCCGACGCGACCGTGGCGCCGCACAAAGCCACAATGACCACTCGCAACCAGCGATCGAGCACCGCGGCCATGCGGCCCCTCCGCCTCAGGCGCTGGGGGCGAGGTGCGTGTGCCGGGCCTCGAACGCCGTGATCTTCGCTTCGTGGGCGAGCGTCAGGCCGATGTCGTCGAGGCCGTTCAGCAGGCAATGGCGCCGGAACGGATCGACCTCGATCGCCGCGCTGAAGCCGTGCTCGTCGGTCAGACGCTGCGCTTCGAGGTCCGCCGTCAGCCGATACCCCTTGTGCGCTGCCGCCCGCCGGAACAATTCTTCGACGTGCTCGTCCGCGAGCACAATCGGCAGCATGCCGTTCTTGAAGCAGTTGTTGTAGAAGATGTCGGCGTAGCTGGGGGCGACAATCACGCGGAAGCCGTAGTCCTCGAGCGCCCAGGGGGCGTGCTCGCGGCTGGAGCCGCAGCCGAAGTTGCGCCGCGCGAGCAGCACGCTCGCCCCCTTCGCGGCCGGCTGGTTGAGCTCGAACGTCGGATCATCGACGCCGTGCGCCGACTTCCTCCAGTCCCAGAACAGGAACTCGCCGAAGCCGGTCCGCTCGATCCGCTTCAGGAACTGCTTGGGGATGATCTGGTCGGTATCGACGTCGGCGCGGTCCATCGCGACGACCAGGCCGGTATGCTTCGTGAAGGGCTTCATGAGGGAACTCAGTCCGGCAGGTGATCGTGAGCTATTTGAGGTCGAGGTGCTTCGCAGCGACGAGGCGGTGTCCCTGCATGTCGATGGCCGCCTTCGACTGCTCGAGCGGGATGTACCCCAGCAGCGGCTCGTAGCCGCCGTTGACGCTGTCCATTTCGATGAACAGCACCTCCGAGGCGATCGGCTCAAAACCCTCGATCTCGATTCGCACGGGGCCGCATACCTGGCCGGCGACGGTCGTCTGGTTCGCCATGTACAGCGTTTCGGAGCGGTGGATCGGAAACTCCCCAAGCCGTTCCTTCCAAGCGAGCGGCAGCGTGAGGTGCGAGGCGCCCGTATCGACCATCGCCGAGCACTCGAGATGTTGGTCGGGAAAGGCGAAGTTGCCGACGCTCACTTGCGTGACGATTCGTCCCATCACGCCCCTCCCCAATCGCGGACATCGACAAAGTGGCCGGCTACGGCTGCCGCCGCGGCCATCGCGGGGCTCACCAGGTGGGTCCGGCCGCCGCGGCCTTGGCGCCCCTCGAAGTTGCGGTTGCTGGTCGAGGCGCAGCGCTCGCCCGGCTCGAGCTTGTCGGGGTTCATCGCCAGGCACATGCTGCAGCCCGCCTCGCGCCAGTCGAAGCCCGCTTCTTTGAAGACCCGGTCGAGCCCCTCGGCCTCGGCCTGCTGCTTCACGAGGCCCGAACCCGGAACGACCATCGCCTGGACGTGCGAAGCGACCCGCTTGCCCCGCGCCACGGCCGCCGCCGCCCGCAGGTCCTCGATCCGGCCGTTGGTGCAACTGCCGATGAACACGCGGTCGAGCTTCAGGTCGGTAATCGCCTGCCCCGGCTCGAGCGCCATGTAGGCCAGCGATTGGGCGGTCGCCTTCTGGTCGGTCGGGTCGGCGAAGTCGGCCGGGTTGGGGATCCGCCCTGTCACGCCGGTCACCTGGCCGGGGTTGGTCCCCCAGCTCACCTGGGGCGCGATGTCGGCGCCCTGGAACACGAGCGACTTGTCGTACTTCGCGCCGGGGTCGGTCGGCAGCGCCCTCCAGCGTGCGACGGCCGCGTCCCACGCCCCCGCTGGCGGCGCAAACGTGCGCCCCTTGAGGTAGGCGAACGTCGTCTCGTCGGGGGCGATCATCCCGGCCCGCGCCCCCCCCTCGATCGACATGTTGCAAACCGTCATCCGATTCTCCATCGAGAGCCCGCGGACGACGTCTCCCGTGTACTCGACGCAGTAGCCCGTGCCGCCGGCGGTGGTGATCTGGCCGATCAGGTAGAGGATCATGTCCTTGGCCGTCACGCCGGGTCCGAGCTCGCCGCCGACGCGCAGCTCGAGCGTCTTGGGCTTGTCCTGGCAGAGCGTCTGCGTCGCCAGGACGTGCTCGACCTCGCTCGTGCCGATGCCGAACGCCAGCGCGCCGAACGCCCCGTGCGTGCTGGTGTGGCTGTCGCCGCAGACGATCGTCATCCCCGGCTGGGTGTAGCCCAGCTCTGGGCCGATCACGTGGACGATCCCCTGGTTGACGTGCCCCAGCCCGTAGTAGGTGACGCCGAACTCGGCACAGTTGGCAGCCAGGGTCTCGATCTGCTGCTTGCTGATCGGGTCGGCGATCGGCAGGCGCCGGTCGGTGGTCGGCACGTTGTGGTCGGCGGTCGCCACGGTCCGCTCGGGCCTGCGGACCTGGCGCCCGGCAAGCCGCAGCCCCTCAAACGCTTGGGGGCTGGTGACCTCGTGGACCAGGTGCAGGTCGATGTAGAGGACTGTCGAACGGCCCGCCTCGGCGTGGACGACGTGGTCGTCCCAGATCTTCTCGAACAGCGTGCGGGGAGCGGCCATAGCAGAAAAACGGCCCCCCAACCAAGGGGTCGGGCCGTCCCTAGAGCAAGCGGGCGAACAAAGCCGAAGACCCCAAGAATACGCCGCGGGTTCGCTGCGGAACAACCCACGAGCCGTGACCGGTCGCCAGCCGCCGAGCGACCCCGACCGTGGCGCGCGCCCCCGATCCGGGGCGAGCAGGGAAGCGCGTCGCTTTGGGGGGCGGCCTTCGCTTCGCGCGTCCTCTGCGCCCCTACGTCGCTGCTCGGGGGGTGCGGAGCTGGCCGACAGCCCGGGCGGGCGGCTCACGCCACCCCGTTGCGCACCGCCCACACGGCCGCTTGCGTCCGGTCGGCGACCCCCAGCTTGCGGAGGATGTGCTGGACGTGCTCCTTGACCGTTTCGTAGCTGATCCCCATCGCCTCGGCGATCTCGCGGTTGCTGAGGCCGAACGACAGGTGCGATAGGACCGACACCTCGCGGCCGGTGAGGCCGGCGGGGAAGGGCTCGTCGGGGGCCGGGGTCGCCATCGAGCCGGTCAGCCGGCGCACCATCGGACCTGTCCAAACGGCTTCTCCGGCCGCGGCGCGAACGGCCGCATCGATCAGCTCGTCGCGGGACGCCGACTTGAGCAGCAACCCCTTGGCGCCGAGCGCCGCGGCCCTTGCCGCGTACGTCGGGTTGTCGGTCTCGCTGAACATCAGGACACGGACGTCGTTCGACGCGTCGCGTAGGCGGGCCAAACAGTCGATGCCGCTGGCCTTGGGCATCGCCACGTCGAGCAGCACCAGGTCCGGGCGGTGGAGTTCGACCTGCGCCAGCGCCTCGACGCCGTTGCTCGCCTCGCCGACGATCCGCAGCGGCGAATCGGCAAGCCAGACGCGCAGGCCGGTGCGGACCACTTCGTGGTCGTCGGCGACGACGAGCGAAATCGACATGCGCGGCCCGGGGCGGGGGTCGGCGGCAAGGGCGAGGCGTGTGCACTCGGGCGCACGCTCGACGCAAGCACAGGGGGCGGCGGTGGAGCGAACCGCTTGCGGTCGCCAACGGCCGCAAAACTCGCCCGCACCCCGACAGCGGCCACCCGATTATCCCCACATCGGACGATCCGTAAAGCAAGTTCTGAAAATGTCGTCGAGCCGCCCCGGCCGGGCCAGCTCGTTGGTCGCCGTTTTCCCGGTCGCGCGGATCGCGAACGCGAGCCTTTCGCGGGGGAATCAGCGCGATGCGCTGGGGTGTTTTACCCAGTGACGCGGCGCGCGAAAGAGCGATGTTTACTCGCACCAAGCGATGGCGGATACTCTGGCGCCGCGGAGAGTTCTCCGAGACGACAACCGGTGGGCAACCATCGCCGCAATACTGCCAACGCCCCGTTTTGGGGGCGACAAGACCATGCCCCGCCTGTCGATGAACCAGACGACGACCTATCGGTGGTCGTTCGACGAGGACCTCCATCACTACAGTCGGGCCGGTTACGAGGGGGTTGGGGTTTGGCTCCGCAAGGCGCACGACTTCGGGGAAGAGCGGGCGGTCGAGCTCGTTGAAGAGGCCGGCCTCGCGGTCTCGAACGTCGTCTGGGCGGGGGGCTTCACCGGCAGCGACGGCGCGAGCGTCGCCGAGGCGCTGGCCGACACGCGCCGTGCGCTGCGATTCGCCGGCGCCCTAAGGGCCGCTTGCCTCGCGGTCTACTCCGGCGGGCGGAACTCCCACACCCAGCGTCACGCCGCGCGGTTGCTGCGGACGTCGCTGGACGCGCTGTTGCCGCTTGCCGAACGAGTCCGCGTCCCCCTGGCGCTCGAGCCGATGCACGCCGCCTGCGCCCACGAGTGGACGTTCCTGACCTCGTTCGCGGAGGCCCTCGACCTGGTGCGTGAGTACGACACGCCGTGGCTGCGGCTGGTGTACGACACGTACCACTTCCCGCTCGCCACGCGCCATTCGGGGCTGCTGGCCGAAGCGACGCCGTACATCGCATCGGTTCACCTGGGGGACGGTCACGTTGGCGGGGCAGCCGACAACGACCGCTGTGCGCTCGGCGAGGGGACCGTCCCGCTGGCGGGACTGGTTCGCACGCTCCTCGACGCCGGGTACGACGGGTGGTTCGACGTCGAGCTGCGTGGCTCGGCGATCGGCCCGGCCGAGTACGAGCACGTCGTCCGCGATTCGATCCTCGTCGCCGAGTCACTATTCGCCCCGGCGCTAGCCCCGGCGGCGCGTTGCGTCTGACCCCTCGGGCGACGACACTCGCAAGCGTGCAGCACGACCTGATCATCGACGAGCGGTTGCGGATCCCGCGTTCAGAGCTCGTCGTCTCGTACGCCCGCAGCTCGGGGCCCGGCGGGCAGAACGTCAATAAGGTGAGCAGCAAGGCGATGGTCCGCTGGGACATCGTCGCAACCGCCGCGTTGCCGGAAGACGTCCGGGCGCGGCTCGTCGCCCAGTGCGGGCGGCGTCTGACGGCCGCCGGCGAGCTGCTGATCGCTAGCGACCGCCACCGCGAGCAGGGGCGTAACCTGGCCGACTGCTTCGACCGCCTGCGAGCGCTCGTACAAGCCGCCGCCCGGGCGCCGATCAAGCGCCGCGCCACGCGCCCGCCACGCTCGGCGTCCGAATCGCGGCTGCGCGAGAAGAAGACCACCGGGGCGCGGAAGCAAACACGGCGCGACGTGAGCGGCGACGACTAGCCGATTGAGGCGGTTCGCCCGGCGTTTCCCCCCAGCCATCCCAGGTTGCCAGAGGGGGAATTCGTGTTGGTCGGGCGCCCCCGCTCGGTATACTCGGGCTTGCTGGCAGAACGCGGCGAGGGGTTCGTCGAACCTTCGCCCCGCGTTCTGGCGGTCTCTTCGTCCCGCTGTGGTCCCCCTGGAGGGCGCGGTCATGTATGCGACGAACGCGTTGACGACCGGTGCGATGGCTCGGTTCGAGCCCGACCTTCAAGAGCAGCAGATCTTGGAGCACATCAAGGGCGCGCTCCGGGTGATGGTCGAGTGGCGAGCCCCGTCCGCCAGTCGCGATCGCAAGCAGTCGAGCGTGCGGTTCGCGCTCGACTCGTTCTGCCGGCACCTCGAGCGACTGATGGTGTTCGAAGAGCGCGGCGGGTACCTGGCGAACATCGCCGAGGCCCGCCCTCAGTGGCAGTGGCGCCTGAGCCGCCTCCGCGCCGAGCACGCGCGGATCCGCGAGCGCGTCAATCGCCTCGCCCCTTCGGTCGCCGACCCGACGGTGTGGTCCGACGACCGGTTTGAGGAGTCGTGCCACGCGATCCGCGAGCTCCTCGACGAGGTCGATGAGCACGGCCGCGAGGAGATCGCCCTGTTGCAAGACACCCTGCTGTACGACGAGGGGGGCGAGGGCTAACGGGGGGCGCCTCCGGTCGCGCGCTCGTTCGCTCGCCGGGGGGCCGCAGGTTTCCCCGGGGGAGTTGGCGTCGCGCGCCATCCGCTCCCCTCGGGTGCGGCTTGACGTACACTGGGAGAAAGACGCTAACGGCGTCCCTGTCCCCCTTGGCTGTCGGCCCGCTGTTTACCCGCTGCGATGAAGCAACCGCACCAAGACCTCGACTCGTTGCTCGCGGATTGGCCCTACACGGTCGGCGAAGTCTCGGCCCGCCGCGCCCACGGCGCCGACGGGAGGCAGGTCCTCCAGTTGCGAGTCGATCTGGGAGTGCTGCAACTCGAGGTTTCGGGCCGCCCCGACGGCGCCAAGCCCGACGGCTTCGCCACCTGCTACGACATGCTCGTGGCCCTCTCGCAAGCCGAGGGGGACGCCTTCCACCTCGACGAAGCGCGTTGCGGCGAGATCGACCGCGAGTTCGTCCAGTACTACCACCGGCGGGTCGCGTGGCTCGCGCTGCGAGAGTTCCGCGAAGCGGTCGCCGACGCCGACCACACGCTGGCGCTGATGGACTTCAGTTCGGCCCACGCCCCCGACGAGGACTGGATCGACCTGCACGAGCAGTACCGCCCCTTTGTGCTCTTCCATCGGACGCAGGCCGAAGCGCTGGCGGAGCTCGAGGTCAGTGATCCCGAAGCGGCGGTGGCGGCGATCGACGTCGGGATCGCGGCGATTGAGCGCGTGCTTGCGGAGCTCGACTTAGCCGACGACCTCGAAGAGGACGAGCCCGACGACGAGCCCGACGACGAGTTCGACGACGTCGAGGCAACCGACGCCGACGACGAGTTCCTCGCCAAGCTGCGCGACCTGCGGGGCTCGATCCTCGCCGAGTACGAGCTGCGGGCGTCCCTCTCCGACCAGCTCGCCGACGCGATCGCCCGCGAGCAGTACGAGCTAGCCGCGGAGCTCCGCGACCGCATCGCGCGCCGGCGGCACGAAAGTCGGTCTAGCGGCGGCTGACTCGAGCGCGGTAGACACGTCGCATGGGCTGTTGCGCCCGGCGGCTTAGGCGGTTTCTTCGCGCGGCTTTGTAAAGCTTGCGACCGCTAGCGTGCCCCTGCGCCGTGACCGCGGCACCCGCGGGGGCCGATTTCCCCGCGGAACGGCCGTTTCCTTCGAGCGCGCTGAACTCTGGCACGGTCTGTGCGTATTGGGTCTGTCGTCGAAGACGCTTGGGCCTTGCAGCTCGGAGCGCTCACGGCGACTAGCCAACTACGGGGCGGGTTGGAGCCCGCTCCCCGCGACAACTCGTCCGGCGAATCTCAACGCCCAACCAACGGAGTGCACGATGCTCGTCCTCACCCGCAAGCAGTCGGAGAAGATCCAGATCGGCGACAACATCACGATCACGGTCATCAAGACCAAGGGCCAGGCGGTGCGCATCGGCATCGAGGCGCCGAGCGACGTGACCGTGCTCCGGGGCGAGTTGGTCGCGGCTCGCAAGCAGCTCGTCGCCGACGACTCGGCCGCCGCCGAGTCCAGCGACGAGCCGCCCGCAGCGGTGATCGCCCGTGGGTCGCGCGGGCCGTCGGAGAGCTCGGTCGGGTTCGCCCGGGCCCCGCGCTCGCGGGTGGCGACGGTCCTCCCCGAGCTCCTCGGCGAGCGCGCGCCGCTGCGCGAGATGCTCCTCCGCCGCGCCGGGGTCACGGCGTAACCGCCGCGACTTGATCGCAGGACCTCGCCGGGCGATCGAGCCAACGAGCGCGCCCGTTCCGGGGTCGGGCTGCGATCCCCGGGGCGTCAACCGACCCGCGTCGCCGGGGCCGGCAAGCAACTTTGACGCAACGCTCCCTTGAGCCGGCTGCCGGCGGCCGGGCCTCGCTTGAGGGGGCCTGGCCCGCGCCTCGAGTCACGGCGTGGCCAACTCGAACGAAGCGACCTCGACCGCGCTGCGGCGTCGTACGGGGGCCGTGGTCGCCGCCGCGACCTCGGGCCGCGTGATCTCCTCGAGCTGCGAACGCAGCACGCGCCGGACCTCTTCGATGCTCTGCGGATGGCGGTGCAGGGTGACGTGGTCTTCGGGGACGACGACTTGCGACTCGAGCTGCGGCAGGTCGTCGAGCCGCGCGCTCTGGATCGACACGACCCCGTCGCCGCGGTTGGAGTACCACGCCGACGCCCCGCTGCGCGGCACGTCCCCCACGATGTTGTGGTAACTGACCCACGGCCCGGGGCGCGCCGCGAGGAGCGTCGTGAGGACGGGGGAGTTCGGCGCCAGCGAGTCGATGCTCGTGATCACGCGGGCGGCGATGTTGGGCTTGAAGAACCCCGGGTTCCGCCGGAACAGCTCTTGCCGCTTCGCCATCGTCTGCATCGGGAAAGCGATCAGCTTCGCGCTGACCCACTGCGTGAAGCCGTTCGCGAACCGGCTCCCGCGGTGCGGCGTGCCGATCGTCACGACGCGTCGCACGGAAGGGTTCGGCTGGAAGTAGAACAGGTCGCTCAGGTACTGGCGGACCTCCGGGTCGGCGTCGAGCTCGGCGAACTGTCGGTCGCTCACGATCCGCCAAAAGTCGTCGCCGCTATCGACCGTCTGCAAGCGTGACAGCAGGCCCCCCATGCTGTGTCCGACGAGCACCGTCTGGTCGAGTGCCGGCGCCGTGTGGTTCGGGTCGAACACGTTCCGCAGCTGCGCCATATCGACACGCATCTGCGCGGCGCTTACCCAGAACGGGTGCCCCGTCGGGTAAAGGTAGAACCAGAACTGGTACCGCGCCCGGAGCTGCGGGTCGGCGCGCAGCTCGTTGAACATCTCCATCCAGGTGGCAGGGCTCGACCAAAGCCCGTGCACCATGACCACCGGGATCCGGTTGGGGTCGTACGGCTCGAGCAGGTAGAGCCCCTGCTGCTGCTTGACCGAGCCGGGGTTCAGGAGGCCCATTGTGGAGATGTCTTTCTCGTCGTGGAGTTCGGGCTGGTCGAGGTAGTAGGCCAGCGGCGTCGTGAGGTCGCTCGCCAGCGGCAAGGCCTTCGTCCCCACGGCGAGCGCGCTGTGGTCGGTCGGGTCGTGCAGCTCGAGCACGAGCTTGGCGCCGCACGCCTCTCCCTCGGCCGGAGCGCCCACGGGCGTCGCGTCGGCACGCACGAACGCGGTTAGCGGGTAACAGAGCTTCTTGCAATAGAAGCGATCGACCGGGTGGTCCGTGTCGGGGTGCTCGCGGACGGCGATTAGCGGGACCCCCACGCCGCTCGTGGCGTAGTGATTCCGCAGGCCGAGGACCTGGAAGTCCTCGGCGAACTCGAGGTCGTGGAAGTCGCCCGCCGTCCAGCGCTGGCTGTGCAGCTCGACGACGATCCCACACGCGCTGTGCGTCAGCGCCAGCGGCACGCCCCCTCCGGGTTGGACCTGGCCCCGCTTGTGCAGGACGCGCAGCAGCGACTCGAGTGAGCGGTTGTAGCGCGCGGTGGTGCCCGGCACACGCTTGCGGGGGTCGGCGGCTAGCACGCGGTAGCCGTGCACCAGCGAGTCGGCGTAAAGCGCCAGCGAACGCTCGGGGTCGGACTCCGCGAGCCGGTCCGCCTCGTGGGCCGAAAGCTCGCTGATCGCGAAGTCGAGCTCCGGCGTGGGGCGGGCCTCGACCTCGGCCTCGAGCAATTCGAGCAACCGTTCGCGCTCGGCATCGACGTTGGGGTTGATGCCTGCGGCGGCGGCGACCTTGGTCACCGTCGTCGAGAACGTGGGGGCGGGGGACGAAGCCCACAAGTAGCTCGCGGCGACCGCTTCGGCCGGCGGCCGGCGTTCGATCCACCGATCGGTGGTTGCGCACCCCGCCAGCGACGCCGCGACGACGATCGCCAGCAGCGTCCCGGCCTTCGGGGCGTGGCGCGCGCGCAGGGTCGATGAGGACGGTCGCTGCACGGTCGGCCCGGGGGGACGGGCGGGCGCCGGCGTCGCTAGCTCCCTGCGGGGGCTCGTTGGACGCCGGCAGCACGCGGAGCGCCGACGCTACTAGCCAATCAAAGAAGCGTCAACGCCGGACAGCGGCCGTTCAAACGGCCTTCGCCAGCGGCGCCAGGTCGCACTGCATGCAGTACGCGCTCGCCGCGAGCGAACCGTCCGTCGCCGGGTCGAAGTCCAGCTGAACGGTGACCTCGGTCGGCGCGAACGCCTCGGCCGCTTCACGCAGCTCGCCGCGCAGGATCCGGATGTCGCGCGGAGCGTGCAGCGCGATCGTCACGCGGTTGCCGGCGACGCGGCGGACTTCGATCGTGATGTTCTCGCCGATGCAGACCGACTCACCGGCTTTGCGACTTAAGACCAGCATGGTTGGCTTTCCGATCCAGAAAAGGGGTGGCTCCGCCACCGTTTGGTTCGACGCGCCGAATTGGCTTCGTCGAGCGGTGCGGGATCCCCCGGAGCAACCTGCGCGCCAATCTTGCCGGCCAGACGCCCGAGACGCCGGGCTGGCTTTTGGCGAGTTTGTGGGCTGCGGGAAAACCACATAATCGCGACGAGAAAAAACTCCGATCATCGTCGGAGCGCGATCCGACCAGGCCAGCCGACCGCCGGCAGCCGTCTCAAGGCGGGACTGCCGTCTCACAATGAGACGGTCCCGCTGGACCCCGTAGCCGGCCCGTCAACGGAACTCTCGAACCGGCCAGGGTTTCGGGCAGCGTCTCGGCGTGAGACGATCGGACCTTCGAACGCCCAGCAACTGACATCCCCAGAAACCGACGAACGCATGCCGCTCGCTCCGTTGCCGCTCGACCGCGCGGCGCTCAAGTCTCGCCAGGGGCGCCTGGTCGCCGAGGTGACGCGTCGCAAGTGCGGCCTCGCGGTGCTGACCAGGCCCGAGTCGATCCAGTGGCTCACCGGGGCGCGGGTCGCGCCGACGTTCACCCCGACGGCGGCGATCGACGACGCCGGCTGCGTGACGCTCGTCCTCCCCGATCGAGCGATCGAAACTCCCGCCGTTGCCGACCGAGTCGTCCCCTACGTCGAACGCCGGCTCTCGACGATGCGCGACGCGAGCGAGCAGCGCGTGTCCAGCATCGAAGCGCTGCTGGACACGGTCGCCGACGCCCCCAGCCGCGCCGCCTGCGAGTTCTCCGTGGCGCCGCGGCAGCTCACGACGGCCCTCGCGGGGGACTGGATCGATCTCGACCCGATCCTGTTTCAACTGCGTCGCCGCAAGGACGCCGACGAGCTGGCGATCCTGGCCCACGCCAACGAGGCGAACCGGGCGATGTACGAGGCGGCCCGGCGGCTCGTTGCGCCGGGGCTCAATGAGCTCGACCTCTACTCAGAGTTGCAAGCGGTCGCCGTCCGGACGCTCGGCGAGCCGCTCACGTACTTCGGGCAGGACTTCCGCGCGGGGGCCCGCGGCGGGAGCCCGCGCGACCGCCAAGCGCAGGCCGGCGAGCTGTGGGTCCTCGACCTGGGGGTCGGCTACCGCGGGTACTACTCGGACAATTGCCGGACACTTGCCGTCTCCGAGCCGACGGCGGCCCAGCAGACGGCTTGGGAGCGCGTCGCCGAGGTCTTCCCTCTGGTCGAGGCGACCGTCCGCCCGGGAGCTAGCTGCAAGGCCTTGTTCGAGGAAGTGTCGCGGTTGCTAGCGGGCTCTGCTCCGTGGGTCTTCAACCACCACCTGGGGCACGGGGTGGGCCTCGCCCCGCACGAGGCCCCGCGGCTCAACCCGAATTGGGACGACACGTTCGAGGTCGGGGACTTCTTTACGGCCGAACCCGGCCTGTACCACGAGAGTCTTCAGCTCGGGGTACGACTCGAACAGAACTACGTTGTCACCGAGGGCGGCGTGCAGTTGCTAACCGACTGGCCGCTCGGGCTTTGATCGCGATTGCGACGCTAGCGGCGGTGGCAAGTTCGGCCTTGACCAGCCCCCGCGCACGCCTAGACTTCCCCCCCCGAGTCCGACCGGCCCTGCGGCTTGCCCGCAGCGGCCCCCTCGACGGCTGGCGCGTCACTCCAGGCGTCCGCCGTCTGGCCCCCAAACAGGGCCTCCCCACTGGGTGGCTATCCTCCGGGGTTCGGCTCACCTGCCGGACAAAACGAAGTGTTGCGACTGGTTGACCTCCACTGCCACCTGCTGCCCGGCCTTGACGACGGGCCGCGCGACCACCAAGAGTCGATCGCGATGGCGCTGCTGTCGCGCGACCAAGGGATCGACACGATCATCGCCACGCCCCACCAGCTCGGATCGTTCGGCAGGCTAACGGCAGATGACATCCGCCGCGGGGTCGAGCGAATCCGAGACCTTCTCCGCGCCGACGGGATCGCCATCGACGTGCTGCCGGGCGCCGACGTGTGGGTCGAAGAGGGGCTCGTCGAAAAGGTCCTGGCCGGCGAAGTGCTGACGCTCGGCGACCAGGGGCGCCACGTGTTGCTGGAGATGCCCCACGACCGCTACACGCCCATCGACGGCTTGCTCGACGACCTCGACCGTAATGGGCTCGTCGGCGTGCTGACGCAGCCCGAGCGGAACGGCGGCCTGCTGCGGATGCCGGGGGTGATCGACGACCTCGTCGATCGCGGCTGCTTGATGCAGGTCACGGCCGGCAGCTTCCTCGGCGCGTCGGGGCCGGCGAGCCAGGCACTGGCCGAACGCATGGCCAAGCGCGGCGCGATCCACTTCGTGGCGACCGACGCCCACGGCGCCAAGTCGCGCCGGCCCCGCTTGGCGGAGGCCTTCCAGGCAGTCGCCAAGATCGCCGGCGCCCAGGCGGCGCGGCTCTGGTTCAGTGATTTCCCGCGGGCCGTTGCCGGCGGGGAGGACGTCCCGCGCGGGGCGGCGCCGGTCGATCCCCCGCGGCGTTCGGTCTGGTCCCGCTTGCTGCACCCCGCCGCATGACCCCCGCCCCCCGCCGCCAGCCGTCTGTCACGCGGCGCGACGCGCTCGCGGCGGGCATCGCGTGCTGGTCGGCGCTGGCGCTCGGGGGGCTCGCGCCAGCAGCGCCGGCGACCGCGGGGAAACCGGAGTGGGTGGATCAGCGCCAGGTCGGGCCCTTCGCGTTCCGTTCGACCACGCCGCTCGCCGAAGCGGAGCTCGCCGAGGCCGACCTCGCCGAACTGGAACGGGAGTTGCGCCGCGTGCTCGCCATCAGCCCGCTGCGCCGAGGGATCGAGGTGCTGGTGCTTCGCGACGCCGACGAGCACCGCCGGACCGTTGCAGCACTTCACCCGACGGCGCCCTACCGGCGGGCGTTGTTCGTAAGGCGCGGCGACGTTGCGACGGTCCTCGTTTACCGACACGCGGAGTTGTCGATCGACCTGAGGCACGAGGGAACACACGGATTGCTGCACGGGGACCTGCCGAACCTGCCGCTTTGGCTCGACGAGGGGTTGGCCGAGTACTTCGAGGCGCCGGGCGCCGAGCGCGCGGCTGGCGCCCACCACTACGACCGAGTGGTCTGGGACTTCCGACTGGGCCGCCAGAAGTCGCTCAAGGATCTGGAATCGAAGCGCGACCTGGCTCAGCTTTCGCCGGCAGACTACCGGCAAGCTTGGGCGTGGACGCACTTCTTGCTGCACGGCCCCGGAGCGGCGACCGCCGCGCTGTGGGCGTTTCTGACCGACCTGCGCCGCGGGCAGGCGGCGGGCGACCTGTCGGAGCGCCTCTACGCCTCGCTCCCCGACGCCGAGGAGCGACGGGTCGCGCACTTCAAGCACTGGCCGAGCGTGATCCGGGCCTCGCGCCAGCCGAGCGTCGCCAGCCTGCCGTAGCGGAGGTTTGGGCTGACTTTGCCGGCGGCTCGGCCCGCCGCGGCGGGGCGACGAGAGGGCGCCTTTAAGGGGCGGGCGTCGCGGTCGATTCGGCGAGCGGCGTCGAGTTGGCAGACCGCGCACGGCGGATCGCGACCGCTCACGTCGCCGATTTCGGCAGCCGATGCTGTCCGTTAGTCGCTTCTTGTGCGCCGCTAATTCTCGGGCGCTTCCTCGCAGGGATTGCAAGGCAGGGTGGCATGGCGCTCGGCGCACTGATTCGCTTCGCAAAGCGCGCTTTCGGCGCAAAACCGACCGTCGTCGAGCCGCACCTCGTGCGGATCGTCCGCGAGCACCGCATCACCAGCATCGTCGAGCTGGGGATCGAGTCGATCGCCGAGACGCAAGCGATGCTGGCCGCGGCGGTCGAAGCGGCGCAAGGGGAACGGGTTTGCTACACGGGCCTCGACTGGTTCGACCTGCGACCGGAAGGGCTTGAGGCCCTCTCGCTGATCGCCACGCACCGTGCGCTCGCGGGGAGCGGGGCCGCGATCCGGCTCGCGCCGGGGGGCCCGACCGACGGGCTCCGCTCCGAGGCCAATGGCTTGGCCGGAACGGGCCTGATCCTGCTGTCGCGGCACGCCGACGAGTCGGCGATGGCCCCCGTCTGGTACCTGACGCCGCGGATGTGCTCGCCGCAGACGGTGGTCCTCGAGCGGGTCGTCGATGGCGAGGGGGGGTCGCCCCGCTGGCTGCCCCTGCCGCTCGACGAGGTGCGGCGCCGCGGCGGTATCGGCGGGTTGCGGCGAGCGGCGTAGCGCGGCCCGAGCGACCCGGGGTCCCGCGGGCACCGCAGGAATATGGGGTACCCCCACCTTGGGGGGCGGGCTGTTCGGCTGCCAGCAGCTCCGCGAACCGTCTATGATCGGGGGGCGTAGTAGACGCGTCCCCCTGACGGCCGCGTTGCGGCTCGAGCCGCCGACCCCCGCCCCTCGCGACGAGCGCCACCTGTGTCTCCCGGATCTTTCGAGAGCGCCGAAACGGTCGCTTCGCCGATCGACCTCGTCGGCGCCGCCGCCAAGCCTCCGTCCTCGGATTCGCGCGCCCGCTCCGGCAGTCGCGGCAGCGCGATCGAGGCCGCCGCTCGGGGCCTTGTGCGGCTCGTCGAAGGAAGCAGCCCGCACCTGAGCGTCGAGACGCGCGACGTCCTGCGGCAGCGGCTGCTGATGGCGTCGCTGCTCTTCTTCGGCGGCTTCGTGCTGTTCCTCGTGCGGGGAGTTTTCTTCTACGAAGAGACGTACTCGACGACGGCGCCGGTGCTGTTCTGGACGCACGTCGCCGTAACCGTGCTGATGGGGGGACTGGCCGCGGCAGTGTGGTCGGCGCGCGAGCCGTCGCTCGGCGCGCTGCGCCTCGCCGAGTGGGCTGTCTTTGGTGTCGCTGCGCTCTTCTTCAGCGTCGTCACGCAACAGAAACTGCACCTCGCCGCGAACCTGACCGTCGGCGCCCACCTGCCGGTGATCGTCGCCCCGTGGATGTTGCTGCTGTTCACCTACGCGCTGTTTATCCCCAACACGTGGCGCCGAGCGCTGCGCTTCCTGGCCCCCGTCGCGGCCTTGCCGACGCTGATCGTCGCCGGGCAGTACAGCTCGTGCGAAGGCTTCCAAGCGTGCATGCGGCAAGCGACCTACGACAACTACACGACGGAACAAGCGCTCGTCATGGTGGTGACGCTCGTCACGGCGGTGGTGGGCGTCCACACGATCAACGCCCTGCGGCGCGAGGCCTTCGCGGCCAAGCAGCTCGGCCAGTACCGGCTCAAGCAGAAGCTCGGCAGCGGCGGCATGGGCGAGGTCTACCTCGCCGAGCACCAGCTCATGAAGCGCCCTTGCGCGATCAAGGTGATCCGCCCCGAAAAGGCCGGCGACCCCCGAACGCTAGCGCGGTTCGAGCGCGAGGTCCGCTCGACCGCAAAGCTGTCGCACTGGAATTCGGTCGACATCTACGACTACGGCCGCACCAGTGACGGCACTTTCTACTACGTCATGGAGTACCTCCCCGGGCACAACACGGGGGAGCTGGTCGATGAGTGGGGGCCGCTCCCCCCCGCGCGGGTCGTGTACCTGATGGAGCAGGTCTGCCGAGCGCTCTCCGAGGCGCACGGCATCGGCCTGGTGCACCGCGACATCAAGCCGGCAAACATTTTTTGCGCGTACCGCGGCGGCGAGTTCGACGTGGCGAAGATCCTCGACTTCGGCCTCGCCAAGCCGACGATCGACGCGGCCGACGAGACGCAGAACGCGGCCCTCACCCAAGAGGGGGCGATCACCGGCTCGCCGCTGTTCATGAGCCCCGAGCAAGCGACCGGCGAGCGCGAGGCGGACGTCCGCAGCGACGTCTACTCGCTCGGCTGCGTTCTGTACTACTTGCTGACCGGCAAGGCCCCCTTCCCCTACACGCAGTCGGTGAAGGTGATCATCGCCCACGCGGCGGAAGAGGTGACCCCGCCGAGGGAGCACAACCCCGACCTGCCGGTCGAGTTCGAGGACGTCGTCCTGCGCTGCCTGGAGAAAGACGCCGACGACCGCTTCCAGACGGTCGACGAGCTGCGCCGGGCGCTGCTGGACCTCGACCTAGCGGACGACTGGTCGGCCGACCGCGCCGCCGAGTGGTGGAGCTGCAACGGCTGCCCCGAGCGAAAGGCGATGGCCGCCGCGGCGATCGAAGCGGCCGCGGTGTGAGGCGCCCCGTTTAATGTGCGCAGCAACGCGTTCGACGGAAGTAGGGCGTGGCGCGTCAGGGGGCGTCGCGGTCGCTCAGGGCGCCGCGGGTGAAGACGGCGCCGGTTTGCAGTTCGGCGAGCGCTTCGTCGAAGTCGTTCGCCGACAGCTCGACCTCCAGCGGCTGGTCGTCCGCGACCTGCGGGCGGCACTCCAAGTGGAACTGGACCGCGCGGCGGACGAGCTCCTTGAGGAATGCGCCGCTGACCCCCGGCGTCCGATCGACGACACGCTCCATGACCCCCGGCCCCAGCGTCACGCGGCGGGCGAACAGCTCGACGATCCCGCTCGTAACCCGTCTCGCGGCTGCTGGAGGTCCAGCTCCCCGCCTGCTTGCGGCCGTTCTCCGTGTCCGAGTAACCCCCCGACTCCTGCACTTGCGAGTTCCGCTGGGAGCCGTCGATCTCCGTGGTGACGGTCGGGCCGGGAGTTCCTTCGACCGTCTCGACCGTCTTGGAAGCCGAACCGCTCAAGCTCCAGCCCGAAGCACTGAAACTCCCCCCGACCGCCCCCCCGCCGTCCGCCACCGTGTGGCTCGATCGGTAGGTCGAGCCCGAATTGTCGTGCGACCGGTAGGTTGTCTTCTCGGCGATCGGACCCTTCGTGCTCGTCGTCAACTCCGACTCCACCGACGACCGGCTCTTCGAGCTCACCAGCGCGCTCACCCCACTGGTGACCGAAAGCGAGTCCGAGCCACTCCGGTTCGTGACGCTCTCGAACTTCGAGCTCCCCGACTTCCAGCTCCCTCGCTGCTCCTCGTCCCACGACAGCGTGTTGCTCGTCGAACCCGAGCCCCCCGAATCACGCGTCGATGCCGTGAACGTCTCCGTGCGGTTCGTCGAAGTCCCCCCCATGACGCGGCTCCTGCGATTCGGGTTGTTCGCTCTCTTCGTCCGGTTTGGTCCATTGACTCAAGAATTCCTCGGCGAGCGCAGGAAAGGCGTCGTGCCACTCACACCCCTGAAGCTCAGCGGCGCACTCGATTGCGCCGTTCCAATGACACGAAATACTCAACTGCTTTTCGCGGAGCAGCCATTCCGCGAAGGTACGACCGAAACGCGGCCCGAGCGCTTCGAAATTGCCGCCAGCACGAGCAAACGCATACCCGCAGTCGTAGCCTGTGAGAAATGTTCGCAGCTCAAGGCCCGTTGGGTAGTACTTCTTCAATCCGTCTTCAATTGAAAACCGAATCACTTGGGCAACACTCGCGCGATACTCTTCAGGGAGTGACTTCTTGCCAGATGAGTCCACCACCGTTCTCCCATGCGTTGATGTAATCCTCTAGTTTCATACCCGCTCGCCCATTAATCGCGTCGTAAACGCGACCGTTTTTGATGACGACCTCGTGCCACAGCCACCCCGTAGGCGTGCCGTTGAACGTACCCAGAGGACTGTCTTGTCCTGCGCGGTTCAAAGGCCGAGTGATACGCATGATTGTACCCCCGATCGCCCCCTGAATCTGCCGAGCCACCGCTTCGCAACCGTGTCTGGGAAGTGTACCCCATGGGATGATGTCGCTGAGCTTATCGAGCGCCTCGACAACCACCGGATCAGCAAAATTCGACGGCCTGGTTGCCTTTCCCGCCGCCCTTCCGGCAAACCCAAAGATATCGCCGATCTTGTCGCCGGCGGCGCCGAGGGCAACCAGTACTCCGGTGCCTAGTGCCGACCATCCCGAGCCGATCGGCGTTCCGCTAGCGTCCTGCCCGCCAAGAACGAGGTTGCCCCCCTCGTAGACCGTGCCTCCCGGTAGACTGGTCAGTCCCGTCTCGAGCATCCACGCAAGGTTCGTCCTCAAAGTGGCGGCAGCGTTGCCGAGGTTCTGACCTCGCGCGGCGCCAAACTCCTGCAGGCCATTCGATGCATTGCTCGGGTTGTCGGTGCTGGCTGCCCCCGAGATGTGCTGCGCGAGCACATCCGGCATCCGCCGGATCTCGACAACCTCGGGGGAGTGGGTCCCGGGCTTGACGCCCCCGCCAGCGCTCGGTTTCGAAGGCGTGCCGGCCTGGGTCCAGGACGGACCGCCGCCGTCGGACTCGACCTTGTAGCGGTACTTGTCGTAGTTGAAAGGGTCGTCGGCGTTGGGTATGCGCACGGCGTCCTTCGTGCTCCACGTCATGCCGCCGCTTGAGCCTCGCCCACTTCCGCCGCGTGCGTTTTCGACACTCTTTGAGTAGTGGTCATCCCACCAACTGATCCGCGCGTCGCCGCTCTCGCTCCGCGAGGATCGCGACCAGCTCGACTCGGCCTTCGACGTCGAGGCGTCGTTCGAGTACGAACCGCTTGTCTCGGTCGTCGTCGTGTGGCGAGTCGAGCTCTTGTCCGAGTCCTCGAAGTACTGCAGTGAAGGCATGTTTGTCGAGTTGTAGTAGTCGCGACGATCCCGCTCGTAACCCGTCTCGCGGCTGCTGGAGGTCCAGCTCCCCGCCTGCTTGCGGCCGTTCTCCGTGTCCGAGTAGCCCCCCGACTCCTGCGCCCGCGAACTCCGGCTCGAGCCATTGACCTCCGTCTCGACCTCCGTCTCGACCTCCGGGCCGGGATTCCGCTGGTCGCCCTCCCTTCATTGACTGCGCGGCGGTCAACAGCAGGCGACGCGAGCTCGGCAGCGCGTAGGGCCTCCTGTCCATTCGACTCCGGAATTCGCGTCGATCCGTGCTTGGAATGCGTACAAGTTGCGCTTAGTGTACGCAGTGTGGTCCCGCCTACTTCCCTCCCCGCTGATCGACTTGCGCCCGACCCTGTCGAGGCGTACGTCGAGGTACTCTTACAGACGCGTCGGCTGTACGCCGAAGCGGCGGGTCGCGTTGCGCGGCAAGGGGGTGGGGGGGGAACGGTCGGCGGCGACGACGACACCCCGGCGACGCGGCTCGACGACCTGCACCGTGGGCTGGTGCTAAAGGTCTTCCTGGCGATCTGCGGCGCCGACCGCGCGTGGACCCTCGCCGAGCGACAGCTCAGCGAGGCGCTCGCGCGGCACGTGGCGGGGGAGCGGCTCGACCCGCGGCGCCAGGCGACGCTCGCGCGCGACGCCGCTCCGAGCTGCGCGCGGCTGGCGTGGCCGGCCGTCGTCGGGCCGTTCGCCGACAACCCGGCGCTGGCCGACCTGCGGCTGCAGCTCGAAACCCTCGTGACGCGTCAGGCGCACCTCGTGGCGCGGGTCGATGGCCGGCTCGACGAGACGGAGCGCGTCCTGATCAAGCGGCTCGGCGCCCACGTCGCCGAGGCCCTGGCCAAGCCGGCCGAGCGAATGGCGGGCGCCTGTTCGGCTTTGGGGCCGAGCGGCATGGCTGCCTCCCCCCCGTCGGGGATCGGGTTGCTGGGGCTGCCGAGGCTGGCGGGCGCCGAGCCTCCGCAGCGCCTCGTGCGATCAATCGCCGAGATCTCCGCGGAGCTCGACGCCCTCGTGGGGCTAGGCCGCGTGAAGACCGAGGTCCACGCGCTGCTGAACTTCTACACGCTCGAAGCCCGTCGGCGCGAGATCGGGCTCGTGGTCCCCCGCACGGGACGCGGGCTGCTGTTCCTCGGCAACCCGGGGACGGGGAAGACGACGGTCGCCAAGCTCCTCGCCGAAGGGATGCACTCGGTCGGTGAGCTCGCCTCGGCGACGGTCGTCGAAATCGACGCCGCCGCGCTCGTCAGCGAGGTCCCGTCACGCGTCGCCGCCAAGCTCGGACAGAAGATCGACGAAGCGGCCGGGGGGATGCTCAAACTCACCGGCGCCGAGCGTCTGCTCTCGCCGCAGCGCGGGCTCGACAGCGCGGGCCTCGCCGCCGTGGGGGGGCTCGTCGATCGGATGGAAGCCCACGACGCCCCCTGCCTGCTGCTGTCGGGGGACCCGCGCGGCGTCGAGTCGCTGCTCGCCGACCACCCGCGGCTCGCGGCGGCCTTCCCGCGCCGCGTGGTGTTCGACGACTACACGCCGCTCGAAGTGTGCCAGGTGTTCGGTGTGCTCCTCGCGCGCGGCGGGTACCAGGTCTCTCCCGGCGGTCGGCTGCGCGTGATGGCCCTTGCCGGTGGGTCGGCGCGTCGCGACGGCCGGCTCCCCCCCAGCGCAAGGACCGCGCAGCGGGTGTTTGAGACGGCTGTGCAGCGGATGGCCAACCGACTGTCGCGCGAGTCGCGGATCGACAGCCAGCGCCTGGTGACGCTCGTCGAAGAGGACTTCCCGGGGGCCTCGACCGCCGCCCGCGCGCCGCTGGCGCTGCGGTTTTGGTGCCCCCATTGCGGTCACTCGCGCCGCGCGGGAGTCGCCGTGCTGGGGACAACGATCGGCTGCCAGCGCTGCGGACAGCGCTACGCCGCCGACTGGGGCGACCCGGCGTGAAGGGCGGCACGGTGCGGGAGTAGCGGCTCCGGCGCCCGATCACTGCACGAGGAGGCCAGGAGCGCGACTTACGCTTCCTTTGGGCCGCGTACGACTCCGACGGCGAGTCGGCCGAGCGCGTCTGACGATCACCACAGCGGCCCGACGTACCGCGTCGGTGCGTAGCGCACACGCTGCACCGCGCCGCCGAGGACCGGGCGGAAGCGCGTCGCTACGACGGGCGAGTAGGACCGGACCACAACCGGCGCGGGTGCAAAGACGGGCCGGTAGGTCACGACGGGCGCCGGGGCGTAGTAAACCGGCGACGGGGCGACAACGACGGGCGCGGCGCCGTAGAACACCCGGAGCGTGACCCACTGCGCATGGGCGGCGGGGACGGTGGCGAAGCCGAGCAGGGCGGCGAGGGCGAGGGTCTTCACGGTGGGCTCTCCTGGGTTCGCCCCGGCGGTGGGGCTTGGTGGGGTGCGGCGGACGCAGCGGATTATCCCCTCGCGGCGCTCTGCGGACAACCATCGGCCCGCCAAACGGCGGTCACTGGTCGTGCGTTAGCGGCAACACCATGTGACTCAGCAGACACGCCACCAGCCCGACAGCTCCGCCGACGAACCGGCTAGGAGTTAGCGTCGCCTGGGCGCCGGCTTCACCGTCGCCAGGCCCCCATCGACGCCGATCACCTGGCCGGTGACCCACGAGGTGTCGGTGTCGAGCAGCCAGCAAATCGCGGCGGCGACGTCCGCCGCCTCGCCGAGGCGCGGGGCGGCGTGCATCTCAAGCGAAGCGGAAGCGCTTTCTGCGTTCGACCAGATACGCTCGGTGAGGGGCGTGCGGACGAGCCCCGGGGCGACCGCGTTCACGCGGATCGCGGCGGGGGCGAGCGTCGCCGCGGCCGAGAGGGCGAGGCCGATGACCCCCGCCTTGGCGGCGGCGATCGCTTCGTGATTGGCAAGCCCGATCCGCCCCGCGGCCGACGACACGAGCACCACAGACCCCCCTTGCACCCCCGCGGGTCCTGGCTTCCGCATCGTCCGCCCCGCCGCGCGAACCGCCGCGAAGGCGGTCGTGAGGTTTGCGTCGATCGTCGCGCGGTACTCGTCGAGCGAGGTGGTCGCGGCGCTCTTCAGTAGCAACGAACCGGCGCAGTTCACGATCCCGTCGAGACGGCCGAAGGCCTCGACTACTTGCGCAGCTGCCGCGTCGATGGCGTCGAAGTCGGTTGCGTCGAGCGTCAAGTACTCGGCGCCGAGCTCAGCCGCGAGCGCAGCGAGCTTGTCTTTCGTCCGGCCGGCCAGCAGCACCCGCGCACCCGCGGCGACCAGGCGGCGACTGACCTCGGCGCCGACGCCACCGCCGGCGCCGAGGATCAAGTGAGCGGTGTCGTTGTGGGGCATGGCTTGGTGGGTGCTTGGGGTGCTCGCGCCGCCCTTCGGCGCCGGCTAAGCCTTGGCGTACTCCTTGAGGTACCCGCGGAACAGCACCAAGTGCTCTTCTTCGTCACCCATCAGCGTGACGCACAGGTCCTGCGTGACGTAGTCCTCGCCGTCGGTCGCCTTGACGATGCTGCGGTAGTGATTAACCGCGGCCTCTTCGGCGGCGATCACCGCCTTGATCACGCCGACAACGTCGGTCGTGTCGTCCGGGGGCTGGATTTGGTTGCCGATCTTCACCGACTTCGATCCCGGCACGACGCCGCCGAGCTGCTTGATGCGCTTGGCGAGCATCTGCGCGTGGCCGACTTCTTCGAGGATGTCGGCCGAGAGCGCCTTCTTGATCTCTTCGGCGCGGATGCCGTCGAGGTTCGTGCTGTTGGCCAAGTAGTTCATCACCGTCTCGATCTCCATGCCATACGCGGTGGTAAGCAGGGAGACGACTTCTTCGCGTGTCGCGGCCATGGGGGGTTCCTTTTGCGGGTAATAGAGCGTTGGCGAGCGGTCGGCGACCGCTGCGTGCGTCGTCGAGCTGATTGGGGGGTCCACTGCCGGCGCGACGCACTGTCCTGCGACTCGCCAGTATTCCTACCGATCCTCTGCTTTTGTGTTTCGGGTTGCAAGCGTGCACCGGGCGGGCGCAGAGAAGCCCGTGCGACGATCCCGCGACAACGCGTCTTGCCTTGTCTTATTTTCTTCGCCTCCTATAACCCTGCACTCGAACCAAGTCCGCAGGGCGTCGCGAGTTCTTAGCGCGACCGCGCCGCTCGTGCGGTGATCGCAGGCCAGAGTCTTTCTTAGATCGACTCTCCGCTTGGCAGAGCAGTCGTCCCGTCCCGCGACTTTTTCCGAAGAAGAGATCATGCGTTTCCTCACGAGCCTTTCACTGATCGCAGCACTCGCTATGGCTTCTACCACCCCCGTTGCCTCCGCCGCTCCGGCGAAGGACATCGTCGACACGGCCGTCGGCGCCGGCGACTTCACCACCCTGGTCGCTGCGGTCAAGGCCGCCGGCCTGGTCGAGACCCTCAAGGGAGAGGGCCCGTTCACGGTCTTCGCCCCGAACGACAAGGCGTTCGCCAAGCTCCCCGCCGGCACGGTCGATACGCTCGTCAAGCCGGAGAGCAAGGAGAAGCTCACCGGGATCCTGACGTTCCACGTCGTCCCCGGTAAGGTGATGGCCGCCGATGTCGTGGGCCTGACCTCGGCCGACACGGTCAATGGCAAGCAGCTCGCGATCTCGGTCAAGGACGGCGTGGTGACCGTTTCGGGCGCCAAGGTCATCAAGACCGACATCGAGTGCGGCAACGGCGTGATCCACGTCATCGACACGGTGATGATGCCGTAGGCGCTGCGATTCACTCAGAACGCAACGAGCCCCCGGCCGCGCCAACCGCGCGGCCGGGGTTTTTTTTGTCGTGACTCGGTACTGACGACGGACCGCCGCAAAGCGCCGACCGAGCATCGTCTTCCGTGACGGCTTGCCCCCGCGGACGGAGTCGGCGAGCGGAGCGCTGACAAACCGCCTCTCGTTCGTCGGTAGCCGAGCGCCGCGACTGGCTTGCCTTTCCCGGCTACCGACCTATAGATGACCTGAAGTCGGGGGTCATCGACCCCGCCCACCAATCAGGCCTCCGGGAAACTCGCCATGCCACGCCTTTTGTTCGCTGCTCTGTTCCTCGCTGCTGCCCCGGCGTTCGCCTGCGACACCTGCGGGTGCAAGGCGGGCAAGGACGACGACCACGCCGCCGCACACGCCGCCGGCGAGGCGCACACGCACACGATCGTTGAAACCGCCGTCGAAGCGGGCGATTTCGCTACGCTGGTCGCGGCTGTCAACGCGGCCGACCTGGCCGAGACGCTTTCTGGCGAGGGGCCTTTCACGGTCTTCGCCCCGAACGACGCGGCCTTCGCTAAGCTGCCGGCTGACGCCCTCGCGTCGCTGCTCAAGCCGGACGCGAAGGAAAAGCTCGCGGGGATCCTCACGTTCCACGTCGTCCCGGGCAAGGTGCTCGCCGCCGACGTCGTTGGACTCACCGAGGCCGAGACGGTCAACGGTAAGAAGCTCGCTATTTCGGTCGTGGATGGCGAGGTCACCGTGTCGGGCGCCAAAGTGATCGCCACCGACATCGAGTGCTCCAATGGGGTGATCCACGTAATCGACTCGGTGATGATGCCGTAGTCGTCGGCGGTTACAACTCGCAACGCTTCGGGCCCCCGGCCGCGCTCCCCGCGTCGCCGGGGGTTCTTTTCGTCATCACCTGCCGCGAGACGAACGAACTGTGCTTGACACCGAGGAACTCGCTTCGACGGTCCCCGCGATCCGCGTGCGCCGGGGGCACGCCAGCGCTGCGCAGGTGAACGGCGGCGGCCGGTGCGTCCTCTACTGGATGACCGCTTTCCGCCGCCCGCGCTGGAACTTCGCGCTCGATCGCGCGATCGACTGGGCGCGGGCCATGCGCTTGCCGCTGGTGGTGCTCGAAGCCCTCCGCGTCGATTACCGCTGGGCGAGCGACCGCTTCCACACGCATGTTGTCGAGGGGATGCGCGACAACCGCGACGCGTTCGCAAGCTGTCCGGGGGTCGTGTACCACCCCTACGTCGAACCGGCGCGCGGCGACGGTGCGGGGTTGCTCGCGGCGCTCGCCGCCGAGGCCGCGGTGGTCGTTGGCGACGATTACCCGACGTTCTTCTTGCCGGCGCAGACGCGCGCCGCGGCCCGCTCGATCTCTTGCCGGTTCGAGCTCGTCGATTCGAACGGCCTCTACCCGATGCACGCGACCGACCGCGTGTTCGGCCGAGCGTTCGACTTCCGCCGACACTTGCAAAAGGAGCTGCTGCCGCACCTCGCCGAGACGCCGAGCGCCGACCCGCTGACCGGGCTCGACCTTCCGTCGGCGGACGGCTTTCTGGAGCGTATCGCCGAGCGCTGGCCGGCCGTCTCCGGCGCCGACCTCGACGACCCCCGCGCGCTCGCGGCAAGGCTGCCGATCGACCACGCCGTGAAGTCGATCGAGCAACCGGGGGGCTGGAAGGCGACACGGGCGGACCTCGAGCGGTTCCTCGATCGACGGCTCGAGGTCTACGGGGAGAAACGTGGCCAGCCCGAAGAGCAGGCCGCCAGCGAGCTGTCCTTCGCGTTGCACTGGGGTCACCTATCGGCCCACGAGGCGTTCGACGAGCTTTGCCGGCGCGAAGGCTGGACCCCCGACCGCGTGGCGAAGAAGGTCACGGGGTCGAGCTCCGGGTGGTGGGGGATGAGTCCGACGGCCGAGTCGTTCCTCGACGAGCTGCTGACGTGGCGCGAAGTGGGCTTCAACATGGCGTCGAAGCGCCGCGATCACGACCGCTACGAATCGCTCCCCGAGTGGGTCCAGAAGACGCTCGGCGAGCACGCCAACGACCCCCGCGAACACCTCTACACGCTCGACGAGTTCGAGCACTCACGGACGCACGACGAGCTGTGGAACGCGGCCCAGCGGCAACTTGTCCGCGAGGGGCGGGTCCACAACTACCTGCGGATGCTGTGGGGGAAGAAGATCCTGCAGTGGTCCGAGTCGCCGCGCGAGGCGGCGCGGATCATGATCGAGCTCAACAACAAGTACGCGCTCGACGGCCGCGATCCCAACAGCTACTCGGGCATCTTCTGGGTCCTGGGCCGCTACGACCGGCCGTGGGCGCCGCAGCGGCCGGTGTTCGGCATGATCCGCTACATGTCGAGCGAGAACACGGCCCGCAAGGTGAGCGTCAAGCAGTACCTGAAGCGCTACGCGGCGGAGCCCGAACGTTCGCTCTTTTGACGACGGCTCACCACAGAGGACCCCGAGCACGGAGAAGCGACGGGGGCGAAGCGCGGATGAACGCAGATGGGAGAAATCCCAATGACCAAGCACCAATGACCAAAGGCTGTTGCATTACTGCCTGCTGCCCACTGCCCGCTGCCCTCTCCCTTTGGTCATTGGTGCTTGGTCATTCGCTTCATCCGTGTTCATCTGTGGTTTCATTTCTTTTTCTCCGTGCTCTCTGTGTCCTCCGTGGTGAGCCTTGATGACCAGAACGCTGGCGATCGTTCTTGGCGATCAGCACGACCGAAGGTCGGTGCTTTGGGGCGGCTTCGACCCGGCGAGCGACGTCGTCTGGATGGCGGAGGTCGCCGAGGAATCGACGCACGTCTGGACGCACAAAGCGCGGATCGCCCTGTTCCTCGCGGCGATGCGGCACTTCCGCGACGAACTCCGCGCGAGCGGCTGGACGGTTGACTACCGCGAACTGCCGGCCAACCCGACGCGGCAGAGCGCAGCGACCGAAACGCTCGCCGCCGCACTCGCCGACGCCATCCGCCGCCTGAGGCCCGAGCGGCTGGCGGTTGTGCTCCCGGGCGAGTGGCGTGTGCTCGAAGCGCTGCGGGGCGTCGCCGCGGAGCACGGCCTCGAACTGGCGGTCCTCGACGACCTGCACTTCTACACCACCCCCGCGGACTTCGCCCGCCACGCGTCGGGCCGCAAAGAGGTGCGGCTCGAGTACTTCTACCGCGAGCAGCGCAAGCGCTTCGGCGTGTTGATGGAAGCGGGCAAACCCGCGGGAGGCGCTTGGAACTACGATAAAGAGAACCGCGGCGCCTTCGGCAAGAAGGGCCCGGGGGCGCTGCCCGCGCCGCGGCGGTTTGAGCCGGACGAGACAACGCGCGAGGTGCTCGAACTGGTCGCCAAGCGCTTCGCGAAGCACCCGGGTGAGGTCGCCGACTTCGACTGGCCCGTGACGCCAAGCGACGCCAAGCGGGCGCTCGACGACTTTGTCTCCCACCGGCTCGCGGCGTTCGGCGATTACCAGGACGCGATGTGGACCGACGAGCCGTGGCTCTACCACTCGCGACTGTCGGTGGCGCTGAACCTGAAGCTGCTCGACCCGCGCGAAGCGGTCGCCGCCGCCGAGCGGGCGTACACCGACGGCCTAGCGCCACTCGCCGCGGTCGAGGGCTTTGTCCGCCAGGTCCTCGGCTGGCGGGAGTACGTCCGCGGCGTTTACTGGCTGCACATGCCGGGCTACGTCGAGCGGAACGGGCTCGACGCCCACCACCCGCTCCCCCCCTTCTACTGGTCGGGCGAAACCGACATCGAGTGCCTCCGCCAGGCGATCGGGCAGACGCTCCGCTACGGGTACGCCCACCACATCCAGCGGCTGATGGTCACCGGCCTGTTCTCGATGCTGCTGGGGGTCGATCCGAAGCGGGTCCACGAGTGGTACCTGGCCGTCTACGTCGATGCGGTCGAGTGGGTCGAGCTCCCCAACACGCTCGGCATGTCGCAGTACGCAGACGGCGGCGTGATGGCGAGCAAGCCCTACGCCGCCACCGGCAAGTACATCCAGCGGATGAGCAACTATTGCGCGGGGTGCCGCTACAAGCCCGACGTCGCGGTCGGCCCGACGGCTTGCCCGTTCACAACGCTGTACTGGGACTTCCTCGACCGTCATCAGGACCTGCTTCGCAAGAACCACCGCATGGCGCTGCAAGTGAAGAACCTCGACCGGAAGGACGCCGACGAGCTCGGCGTGATCCGCCGGCAAGCGACCGAGCTGCGCGAGCGGCTGGCGGCCGAGTCGCCGAAGCGCTCGTAGGCGAGCCGGCGGAGTCGTCGCCCAGCCTACCGGGGCTCAACCGTTTACTCGCGTCAATCACTCCGACGGCTTGCGCTGCCGGCTCGCCTCTCGGGGCTCGCGCCCCCGCTCGCCGATCGTGGCCGAGGGCGCTAAACTAGTGGTCCTCCGCCTCCTGCCCCGCCAAGGACCCCCGCCATGAGCTCGCTCGTCCAACAAGAAGCCCCCGACTTCGCCGCCCAGGCGGTCATGCCCGACGGGCAGTTCAAAGAGGTCAAGCTCTCCGACTACCGCGGCAAGCACGTGCTGCTGTTCTTCTGGCCGCTCGACTTCACGTTCGTCTGCCCGACCGAGATCATCGCCTTCTCCGACCGCGCGGCAGAGTTCGAGAAGCTGGGGGTGCAGATCCTGGGCGTTTCGATTGACAGCCAGTTCACGCACTTCGCGTGGACACAGACACCGCGCGACAAGGGGGGGATCGGCAAGACCCACTACCCGCTGGTCGCCGACCTCAGCAAGTCGATCAGCGACTCGTACGGCGTGCTGCTCCCCGGCGGCATCGCCCTCCGCGGCCTGTTCCTGATCGACCAAAAGGGGATCGTCCGCCACCAACTGGTCAACGACCTGCCGCTGGGTCGGAGCGTTGACGAGGCCCTGCGGATAGTCGAGGCGCTGCAGTACTTCGAGAAGAACGGCGAGGTCTGCCCGGCGAACTGGAAGCAGGGCTCGAGCACCATCAAGCCGACGATCGACGGCAGCAAGTCGTTCTTCGAGAACGAGTACGCGACGAAGGCCTGACGCCTTGCCCGCAGATCGAACCATCGATCGCCCGGTGGCGCCCCGCGTGGCGCCGCCGGGCGATGTCGTTTCACGCGCCCCCGCGCCCGCGAGACGCTTGCCTCGGCGGATGTTAAAGTGTCCCGTTCGAGGCGGTTCCGAGGGGAGCCGCAAAAGCGAGTCGTCGGCTACCGCGGGAGCCGGTCGAAAACCGCTGCCGGGACCCCGACTTCGAGCCCTCCGAGGGCTTGTCCTCGGGCCACCGACCCCTAAAGTTTCGCGTTCGCAAGCGGTCGCCGCGTCGTGCCCCCCGGGCCTCCGAGTTCTGCCCCCTTGGGCCTCGGCAAGCCCGGTTCAGGCGGGGCAGCACGCCGCCTCATGCTTGACGGTTCTGCCCAATTGACGGGACGCGGTCGCCCACGAAACGTGCGTGAGCCGTCCTCAAACACACGGAGACCGAAGCATGCCAATGGCTCCTGAAAACGGCGCTACGCAAACCACCTGCGCGAGCGGCCGCACCCCCGGAATCGGAAACCCCTCGTCGGTCGCGCGCGGGACTTTGGTCGCGAAGGGGCCACACGTCTCACTCGGTGTCGCCGGTCCGCGAGTCGAGCTCGGCGACGCTGCCCGCGAGTGCGACGACGAGCGTCTCCATCACGAAGCAACCACCGCGACAGCCGCCATGCAAGCCGAGTTCCCGGGGGTCGATTTCGAGGCGATCAAGGGCGCCGTTCGCACGATCCTCAAGGCGGTCGGCGAGGACCCCGACCGCGACGGGTTGATCGAGACGCCGCGTCGCGTCGCGAAGATGTACGCCGAGATGTTCGCCGGACTGCACACCGACCCGCGTCGGCACCTGCGGGTCACGTTCCCCGAGAGCTACGACGAGCTCGTCCTGGTGCGCGACATCCCGTTCACCAGCATGTGCGAGCACCACCTGCTGCCTTTCCGCGGCGTCGCGCACGTCGGCTACCTCCCCAACGGCCGTGTGACGGGGCTCAGCAAGCTGGCCCGCGTCGTCGATGAAGTCTCGCGACGCCCGCAGGTCCAAGAGCGGATGACGCAGAGCATCGCCGACATGATCGAGGAAGAGCTCGAGTCGGCCGGCGTCGCCGTCGTGGTCGAGGCCGAGCACTCGTGCATGTCGATCCGCGGCATCAAGAAGCCGGGCACCAAGACGATCACCAGCGCCCTGCGGGGGGTCTTCCGGACCAACCAGTCGAGCCGTGCCGAAGTGATGTCGCTGATCACCCGCGGCTGACGCCGGATGCGGAGTGCGGAGTGCGGAATCTGGCAGCAACCAAACTCCCCTCCTGGTATCCTCGTCCTGTCATCTCCTTCCCCCTTCCGCCATCGACCGATGCTGATCCAAAAGGAATACAAGTTCTACGCGGCACACCGCAACGAGGAGCTGGCCGACAAGTGCCGCAACCTCCACGGCCACCGCTATGGCTTGCTGTGCCACTTCGAGGTCGAGCGGACCGGCGCGCTGACGACGCTGTTCGGCGACTTCGACGCCAAGGTCGAGCCACACCTCAAAGAGTTCTACGACCACGCGATGCTGGTCAACGTGAACGACCCGCTCTACGAGACGCTTAAGGAGCACGAACGTCGCACCGGCGAGTCGTTCCGCTTCAAGGAGTTCGACGCCCCGACGAGCGTCGAGAACCTCGCCTTCATGCTATTCACCGAGATCACCGCCATGGGGTTCCGCCTCAAGGAGATCGAGGTCCGCGAAACCGATTCATCGGTGATCACCTACACGCGCGAGGACTGGGTCGCAGACAGCCGCGACCGCTCGCGCCTGGGAGGAACGAAGCAGCCCGCCGCGACGCAGGGCGTGTGAGCGACGGTGGGGCGCTCGTCGCGGGGGTCGATGGCGCCCGCGGCGGCTGGATCGCGGCGATTGGCTCTACGCACTCCTTCGATCCTCGCCCCGTGTTCGCCCCCCGCTTCGAAGCGCTCGTGGCGGCGTGGCCCGGTGTTGTGACGTGGGCCATCGACAGCCCGCTTGGCCTAGCCGATGGCGGCGACCGTGAGTGCGACGCCCTGGCCCGCCGAGCGCTCGGCTGGCCCCGCTGCACGAGTGTGTTCAGCGTTCCCGCTGCCGCAGTCCTTGCGGCGTCAGACTACCGGGCGGCTTGCGACGCCTCGCTCGAAGCCTGCGGCAAGAAGCTCTCGCTCCAGGCTTGGAACATCGTCCCCAAGATCCGCGAAGTGCGTCTCGCGCTCGAGAATTGCCCCGACCTGAGCGGGCGTGTGATCGAGACCCACCCCGAACTGTGCTTCGCGCGATTGGCGGGGTCGGCGATCGTCGCGAGCAAGAAGACCGCCGAAGGCATCGAACGCCGGGAACGCGCCCTCGCCGCGACGTTCGGCGTGTCCGTCACCCGGTCGTTTGTCGATCGTGCGCGGTCGAATCGAGGAGTGAAGGGGGACGACGCGCTCGACGCCCTAGCGGCGTGGACCACGGCGTTGCGAGTCGCCCGCGGAGAAGCGACGTCGCTCCCGAACGCTCCGCCCCGCGATTCGCTCGGGCTCGAGCTGGCGATCGTCTACTGAGGCCGCTCAGGGGCCGCTAGCCGTCGGCGTGGAACGTGCAGCCATGGCCTCGCGTGCCGCGGCCACGTAGTCGGGGTGGTCTGCGGCGGATCGTAGAGCCCGCTTCCAGACGACTTCGCCCGCATCGATCAGCGCCATGCCGCCGAGCTGGAACACGTCGCTCGTCAGCGGGCCTACGCCGTGCCCCTTGAGCATGCAGGCGGCGAACCCGCGAACGATTTCTTTGGGCCCGAACAGCTTTGTGACCGAGCCCCGCGGCAAGCCCAACTGGCGATAGAGGCTCTGATCGGGGTCGCTCACGTGGGGGACGCTCGACAGGTCGTACCGCCCGCTGCGCTCCGCCGGGTTCTCCCCCTCGTCCATGTGGACGACAACGAGCTGCACGCCGGACGCCTCGATTGCGGCTTTCGCCTTCCGCAGATCGACGAGCGCCTCGCGGTGGAACGGACACCCCCCGTGGCGCAACAGCACCGCGAAAGCGGGTCGCTCGCGCGACAACACGCCGAGCGTGACCCCCCGATCGGTCGCCAGCGACTCGCTCGCCGGGGGAAGGGTGTGATCGACGTCCATGATCAGTCTAAAGGCGTTAGCCGAACGAGCCGCTCGGGACTGGGGCGCGGGATGGCTTAGGCTAACAATCCTTCGAGCTGGTACGCAGGGGCCATGTCGCGGAGTTTGTCGATTGCCCGGTTCGCCAACTGGCGGACACGCTCCTTCGAAATGCCGAGGCGTTCGCCGAGCCGGCTGTAGGATGCTCGCTTGCCCATCCCTTCGAGGCCGAACCTCGCCGCGAGGATCGTCCGTTCGCGGTCGTCGAGCTTCGCCATCATCTCGCGAACTGTCGCGCCGAGCTGCTTGTACGCCGACTCGGTCAGTTGATCCTCGGCGGCTTCCGACCCCGCGCAACCGTCGAGCAGTTCGCTGGCGCCGGTCGAGAACCGCTGCAGGTCGCGCTTGCGGCCCATCACCATACGGTACAGGTCGCGCCGCACGGCACAGGTCGCGTACGTGCTGAAGCGGTAGCCACGGTCGTAGTCGAACTTCTCGACCGAGTGCATCAACGACGCGAGGCCGTGGCTCAACAAGTCGTCGAACGAGTTCCGCGGGTCGGCGAATCGCCGCGCAATCGACATCACGAGCCGCGTGTTCGCCTGGATCAGGTGGTTGCGAAGGCGCTCAGCCCGCGCGAGGTACTTCTCGACCTCGGCGACCTTTTCCGCGTCGGGGCGCGACCGGCTGAGGCGCGACCGGACGGCGTTCGCCCGATACTTACAGTAGTTCAGCCGGCGGAACAGCTCACGCTCTTCGTCGGCGGAGAGCAGCGGCGTGGCGCAGAGGCCAGCGAGGTGCGACGGCAATCCCGCAGCCCGCCGGTTCTGCCCGTCGTAGTCCCCCGTCTCGACGTCGATTGCGAGCTGCGACCGCTCGTCGGACGACTCTCGCCGACCGACGAACTCGTCGTTGGCGATGAACGTCATCTCGGTCGCGAGCAGCTCCTGCACACGCTTCGCGAGCTTCGTTGCGTCGCCATCGATCGGCTTAGACCGGCGCGGTGACTCCGTCGCGGACCGGATAACGCTCGCAGACCGAGTGCGAGAAGTCGCCGGCAGGGTCTTGGCGGTAGGCATCTCGGAGGCCTTTCGTTTGTCGATACCCGCATGCGCGAGTTTTGGGGCGTATGCTGCCCGTAACAACTTATTATTCGGCCAATTCGGCCACAACGTTCAATTCGTTCATGACTCTACCACTGACCCGCACCGGGACGCAATCAGCAACGGCCAAATCGGCAACAAAGCGGCGTTCGCCGGGATGCCCCTGGGGAAACGACGCGGGTTACCGCAGCCCCTGCTACCCAGGCCGACGGCGGCCGGTATAGTCCCGTCTCAAAGCGGTCGCGGCATGCGTGATCCACGCTCCCGACGGCCACCCCCACTGTGCGCGGCACAAATGAAGGAACTCCTTAGCCCGAAACAGGTTGCGGCATCGATTGGGGTGAGCGAATCGTCCCTCAAGCGGTGGTGTGATCAGGGCGTTCTGACCACCGAGCGGACCCCCGGGGGTCACCGCAGGATCCGGCTCGGAGAGGTGATTCGGTTCCTACGCGAGCGGTCCCAGCCGCTGGTCCACCCCGAGTTGCTGGGCCTCCCCCCCGGCGCCGGGAAAGGTGCTCGGTCGATCGCCAAGGCAACGGAAGCCCTTCTCGAGGCCGTGAAGGCGGGGGACGGCGAGCAAGCCCGGAGGCTGGTGCTCGACCTCTTCTTGGCCGGAAACGGGGTGGTCCGCATCTGCGAGGAGCTCATCGCCCCCGTGTTGCGGACAATCGGCGATAGCTGGGCGTGCGGGTCGCTCGACGTCTACCACGAGCATCGCGCTAGCGAGATCCTCAACCGCGTGCTGTATGAGCTCCGTCAGGTGCTTCCTCCGCGTGAGCAGGGGGCGCCGCTGGCGATCGGCGGAACGCCGCCGGGGGACAACTACCGCATCGCGACGCTGATGGTCGAGCTTGTGCTCGTCGATCAAGGCTGGAACGCGATGTCGCTCGGCAGCTCGTTGCCCTTCAGCTCCCTCACGGCGGCCGCGCGGCGGCATACCCCGGCGCTGTTCTGGCTCAGCGTCTCGCAGGCTTCCGAAGGGGGAGACCTACGCGACGGCTTTGCGGAGCTCCTGTCCGCGGTCCCCGAGACGACAACGATCGTGCTCGGGGGCCAACAACTCGACCAGACGCTCGGCGAAGGAGACCCCCGGGTCCATCGCCCGGGGTCGCTGGCGGCTCTGTTCGACCTCCTCAAGACGCTGCGGCCGGCCCGCAACTCGCCTGACGCGGATAGCTTGGCCCCGTCCATCGACTGACGCATCCTGCGCGTGTCACTGGTCAGCGTCGCGCCGAGCGGGCAGAATCCCCCTTCTTCTAGCGTCATCTTGCGGAGCGGATCGTCCGAAGGCCACGGCCCCGGAGTCGTTCTCCGACGCGCTCCCGCACCTCGATCCTCGCACCCCTCTCGCCACTATGTCGCTGCTGGTCGTTGGCTCCGTTGCAATCGACAACGTCGAAACCCCCACCGAGCGCCGCAACGACTTGCTCGGCGGGTCGGCCACGCACTTCAGCTACGCCGCGAGCTTTTTCACCCCGGTCCGCCTGGTGGGAGTCGTTGGCGAGGACTTCCCGGCGGAGCACACGCAACTGCTCGAGTCGCGCGGCGTCGATACGGCCGGCTTGCAGCACGAGGCGGGGGGCAAGACCTTCCGCTGGACGGGGCGCTACCTGCCGAACATGAACGACCGCGAGACGCTCGACGTGCAGCTCAACGTGTTTGGCAGCTTCAACCCGGTAGTCCCCACGCAGTTCCAGGACGCGCGGTACGTGTTCCTGGCGAACGGGGTCCCGGCGGTGCAGGCGAAGGTGCTGGCGCAGGCGCCCGACCGCAAGCTGGTGGTCGCCGATACGATGGACCTGTGGATCAACCACCACCGGGCCGACCTCGACGCGCTGCTCAAAAACCTCGACGGGCTGATGCTCAACGACGGCGAGGCGAAGCTCCTCACGGGGCGCGAGAACCTGGTCGCGGCGGGCGAGGCGTCGCTCGACTTCGGGCCGCGGTTTGTGATCGTCAAGAAGGGGGAGCACGGCTCGATGTACTTCGGCCGCGACGCGCATGGGCGCCTCGAGACGCACGTCCTGCCGGCGTTCCCCACCCGCGACGTGGTCGATCCGACCGGCGCGGGGGACAGCTTCGCCGGCGGTATGATGGGCTACCTGACGTCGCAAGACAGCATCGACGCACGCACGATGAAGACCGCGATGGCCTACGGTGCAGTGGTCGCCAGCTTCAACGTCGAGGGGTTCGGACTCGACCGGATGAAGCAGATCCACCGCGAGCAGATCGACGAACGCCTCGACGCCTACCGCGCGATGCTCGCCCTTTAATTACGCGCTCGATGCGTCGGCGCCATGAGCAAGACCCGCACGTTCGTCGCAATCGAGCCCGAGGAAACGGTCTGCCGCCGCGTCGCGGCGCTCGTCCGGCGGCTCGGACCCTACTCGCCCCAGGCCCGCTGGGTGGACGAGGAGAACGCCCACCTGACGCTGGCATTCCTCGGCGAGCTCGCCGACCGCGAGGTGTCCGACGCCTGCGCGGCGGTCGAGTGGGCCGCTCGGGCAAACGAGCCGTTCGAGGTCCGCCTCGCCGGCGTGGGGGCGTTCCCGGACCTCACTGCCCCGCGGGCCGTCTGGCTCGGCGTGACCGAAGGCGCCGGGGCGCTGGTGCGGCTCCAGGCCGACGTCGAGGAAGCCGTCGCCGACTTCCTCCCCCGCGGACCGAAGAACGAGTTTCGGCCCCACCTGACGCTAGCGCGGCTCGCTCGCAGCGCGTTCGCCGCGTCGGGGCAACTTCAGCAGGTGCTGGCGGGCCTCGGCGACCACGACGCGGGGGTGAGCTGGGTCGATAGCGTCACGGTCTTCGCCAGCGAGCTCCGCCGATCCGGGCCCGAGTACACGGTCCTGGCCCGCAGCCCGCTGGGGCTGGTGCGGAGGTAGGCTCAGCCGAGGCGATGGGGCCCAGCGCGGAAAAATTTTTACGCCAGCTCTTGCAGACGACTAGTGAACACCGATATAGTGTTCACGCGTATCGTATTCAGCGTGACTTGGCCAGGCCGGCGCCGCCCGGCTTGCCAAACCCCCTGCCCCCCTCGGATAAAGGCCTCTCGCTCGATGGTCACCTCCGCAACTCCTGCCCCGCTGAACGGCGTCCGCATGGCCAAGAAATCCGCCGCGAAGGCCGGAAAGAACGAGAAGCCGTCGAAGTCGGACGGCAAGCGTACGGCCATCCAAACGATCCTGGAGAACAGCGACGACCTGCGGCACACGGTCGCGGCGATCGAGAAGCAGTTCGGCGAGGGGGCGATCATGCCCCTGGGGATCGAGGCCGATCGGCGGATCGAGGGGATCTCGACCGCCAGCCTGTCGCTCGACATGGCGCTCGGGGGTCAGGGGGTCCCCAAGGGGCGGATCATCGAGATCTTCGGCCCCGAGTCGAGCGGCAAGACGACCATCGCCCTGCACGTGATCGCCGAAGCCCAGAAGTACGGCGGGATCGCCGCGTTCATCGACGCCGAGCACGCCCTCGACCCGTCGTGGGCCAAGAAGCTGGGGGTCGATCTCGAAACGCTCCTCGTGAGCCAGCCGAGCCACGGCGAGGAGGCGATGCACATCACCGAGATGCTGATCAAGAGCAACGCGGTTGACGTGATCGTCATCGACTCGGTCGCCGCCTTGGTGCCGCAGAAGGAGCTCGAAGGGGACATCGGCGACACGCACGTCGGCCTCCAGGCGCGGCTCATGAGCCAGTCAATGCGCAAGCTCACCGGCGCCATCGCCAAGAGCAAGACCGCCGTGATCTTCATCAACCAGATCCGCGAGAAGATCGGGGTCATGTTCGGCAGCCCCGAGACGACCCCCGGCGGACGGGCCCTGAAGTTCTACTGCTCGTGCCGGATCGACGTCCGCCGGATCGGGCAACTGAAGGACGGCGAGGAAGTCGTCGGTCAGCGGGTGCGGGCCAAGGTGGTCAAGAACAAGGTCGCCCCGCCGTTCCGGGTGGCCGAGTTCGACATGATGCATAAAGATGGGGTGAGCTACGAAGGGGACATCCTCGACCTGGGGATGGAGCAGAAGATCGTCACGCGGACCGGGGCTTGGTTCCGGTTCGGCGAGATGCAGCTCGGCCAGGGGAAGGAGAAGGCGCGGCAGTTCCTCAAGGACACGCCGGGCGTCGCCGAGGAGATCAAGAGCCGGATCCTCTCTGCCGGGGGCCTGGACGAGATCCTCAAGGCCTCCCCCGAGAGCGACACGGAAGACGAAGGGCCGGGCGACGAGTTGTAGGACTCGCACACCGCGGCCCCCCCTGCGGAACCGCGGAGCGCTCCCCCCGATGTCCCCGACTCCAAAACCTCGACCCAGCGCACGCGGGATCGCTGCGCCACTCGTAGCGGCGACGCTAGCGGGGGTGTCGTTCGCCTCCGCTGCGGTGGCTCGGGGGGAAGTCTCGCCCTCGGTCGCCGAACTCCAGCAAACGGTTATCGACGTCGTTGCCGCGGCTGAGCGATCGGTGGTCGCCGTTTCGCGGTTGGCAAGGGCACCGGCCGCGATGGGTGCGGGGCAGGCGGCCCTCGAGGGGTTCGGACCGAACCCGGCCGACCCTCGGCAGTTCGACCCGTTCGCCGACCTGCGAGCACAAGGGATCGCCCCGACCCCCGCGGTGACGGGCTGCGGCGTCGTGATCGGCGAGGGCCTTGTGCTCACGCAGTACCTGGTCGTCGAACCGGGAGATTCGCACTTTGTGACCGATACGCGCGGCGAGCGATGGCCGGCCCAGATCAAGGCCGCCGACCCGCGGAGCGGGCTCGCGGTGCTCGAGCTCGAAGGGCGTGCCGACGCCGAGCTCCCCCCGGCGATCACCACAGGGGACGCCGACGCCCTGAAGAAGGGGAGCTTCGTCGTCGCCATGGGGAACCCGTTCGCGATCGAGTCCGACGGCGAAGCGACCGTCTCGTGGGGCGTGATCGCGAACGTCGCCCAGAAGGCGCCCGCAGGGGAAAACCTCAACGACGCCCCCGACCCCGAGGGGGCCTATCGATCCACGCTGCACCACTTCGGCACGCTGCTTCAGACCGACGCCAAGCTCGGTTGGAACGCCAGCGGCGGGGCGCTGGTGACACTCGACGGCGAGCTGATCGGGATCACAACGACGACTTCGACGATCGCCGGGCACGAGTCGCCGGCAGGCTACGCGATCCCGATGAGCGCCACGATCCGCCGCATCGTCGGCCAGCTCGCCGAGGGGCGCGAAGCCGAATACGGGCTGCTGGGGGTCTCGTTCAGCCGGATGCCCCCGCGGGGAGTCACCCCCGCGAGCGGCGGCATGCTGGTCGGCGACGCGTACCAGGGGAGCCCTGCGCAACGGGCCGGCATCCGGCAGGGAGACGTGATCGTCCGGGTCGGGGGGGGCGCCACCCCCGACGCCGACGCGTTGCAGCTCGTAGTCGGGAGCCTCCCCCCGGGGTCCGAGGCCGTCGTCGAGTTCGAACGCGATCACCAACCGGCGCAGACCACGGTGCAGCTTGGTAAAGCGTTCGTCGTCGGCGAGCGTGTCACGACGAACAAGTCGCCCGCCTGGCGCGGCATGCGCGTCGATTACGCGACGGCGGTGCCGGCCCAAGTGCTACAGCAGAAGGCGCAGATGGGGCTGCTCGACCCGGCGGGGTGCGTTGTCGTCTCCGAGGTGGAGCCCGACAGCGTTTCGTGGCGGAGCGGCGTGCGGCCGTTCGTGTACGTCAGCCACGTCGGTGGCAAACGGGTCGGCACGCCGCAGGAGTTCTACCGGGCGGTCGCCACGGCGCCGGAGAGCGTGAAGCTGACGTTCACCGAACCGATCGTGCCCCCCGCCGCGGGGCCCCCCGCCGCGCAGGCCGTCCCGCCGATCCCGGCGCCGCTCGAAGCCAACCCCGTTCCCGCGGGCCCCGTTCCGGAGGGCCCCGTTCCGAAGGGTCTGGCCCCGGCGCCGCTCTCGCCGCGCGCCCAAGCGGCGCCGCGCTGGTTCGTGCCGGTCCCCCTACCGCAGCTCGGGGAACCCGTCGAGGAACCCGAAAGTCGCCGCCCCGAGCTGGGGCCCGACGAAGCGCCCGAGCAATAGGCGAATGCGCTAGCCGCTGCCGCAGGGCAGCGCTCAGTGAGCGCGCCGGCCGCGCAAGGCGGCGGCGCAAAACAGCAGCGCAGCCGAAGCCGGCTCGGGAATGGCGAGCGCCGAGCCCGCCGTGGCGAGGGCCGCGAGCGACAACTCGGGAGAGTCGCGCCAAACGGTGTAGTCCGCCGCGTTCACTACACCGTCTCCGTTTCCGTCGGCCGCCAGGTTAATCGACGAGCCGTACGACGTGCTCCACACGTTGTAGTCCGCCAGATCGACGTCGAAGTCGTCGTCGTAGTCTGCCCGCAGCGACCGGAAGTCAACGATCAACGAAACGACTGGCAACGGGCCGCGCGAGTACGCTCCGCTCAAGTCCTCGGCTCGCCCGGTGCGGAACAACGGCCCGAGAGAAACCGTCCCTCCGGGGAACAGCACCGCCGTGAGGCTTTGCAGCGAGGCCTCGGAGACCGCCGCGTCGGTCCGAGAAATGACGAACCAGTTCGCGATTTGATCGACCGAGCCGTTCCCCGAGTCGTCGCGGCTCCCAGCAATGGTGCTCCAGGTGGCAGAGCTCATCGCTCCGCTCGCCGAGTACAGCTCGTACCCGTCGAAGATGATCCCGCTGGACGTCTCGTTGCGCAGAAACGTTTGGCCACTGTCGCGATCAACGATCAGCGAGATCGCCGCGGCCGGCGTCGTCGCGCCGACCGTCAACGAGAGGGCGGCGCTGGCAAGCAGTGCGCGCACGACGGTCGTTCGGCGGATCGCCACGCAAACCCCCTTCGAGTCAGATGTCCTGTTCCGGCGATCGGAGCGCGGCGCCTTTCCGCAGCCCCCAATCACCCACTCAGCGTAGGCGGAACACTCCCGCGTCGCAATCAAGCGGTTGCCGGGCGGGGAAGAATGTCCGCTGAGGGGGCGATCGGCGGTTGGGTTGCGAGGGACAGTCCGAGTGAACCAGCGGCGCGACGACCGGTTTTTCTGAAGGCGCCTGGCGGCCGCTCGCTCGGGGCAGTCGCGTTGACAGTGACTCCCACCCCGGTACGATTGCAACTCTCGGCACGCGCGTCTCAAAGTCCCGTATTGGAAAGGGTTTGCGGCCGCGAGTCGGGTGTGGACCTCTGCCGGTTGACGGGGCCGACGTCCGCCACCGGTGGCTCGCAAACGCGTTTCGCATGCCCGCACGGGCATCCCTCCTAGCCTTGAAGAAAGCGTCGCTGCGATGCCGACCCCGACCACTCAGCTCGAGCGGGCCCGCGCGGGCGAAATCACCCCGGAGACGACGTTCGTCGCCGAGCGCGAGCGGCTGTCCCCGGAGACGATCCGCGACGAGGTGGCCCGTGGCCGGATGGTGATCCCGGCGAACACGGTGCACCTGGCGGGGCGCCTCGAGCCGATGGCGATCGGCATCGCCGCCAAGTGCAAGGTGAACGCCAACATCGGAAACTCGGCCGTCACCAGCGACGAGGCGGGCGAGGTCGAGAAGCTCCACACGGCGGTCCACTTCGGCGCCGACACGGTGATGGACCTCTCGACCGGCAAGAACATCGACGGCATCCGCAAGGCGATCATCGCCGCGTCGCCGGTCCCGATAGGCACCGTGCCCATCTACCAGATGCTGGAGGAGCTCGGCGGCAATATCGAGGACATGACCAAGCAGACGTTCCTCGACATGGTCGAGCACCAGGCGAAGCAGGGGGTCGATTACATGACGATCCACTGCGGCGTGAAGCTCGAGCACCTTGGTCTTACGACCAAGCGCGTCACCGGGATCGTCAGCCGCGGCGGGTCGCTGGTCGCCAAGTGGATGATGACGCACCGCAAGCAGAACCCGCTCTACGAGGCGTTCGACGACCTTTGCGACCTCATGCGTCAGTACGACGTCACTTGGAGCCTCGGCGACGGCCTGCGGCCGGGTTCGATCGCCGACGCCAGTGACGCCGCGCAGTTTGCCGAGCTCGACGTGCTGGGTGAGCTCACTCACCGCGGCCGCGCGCGCGGCACGCAGGTGATGGTCGAGGGCCCGGGGCACGTCCCCATGGACCAGATTCAGATGAACGTCGAGCGCCAAATCGAAGTCTGCGACGGCGCGCCGTTCTACGTCCTGGGCCCGCTGGTGACCGACATCGCCCCCGGCTACGACCACATGACCAGCAGCATCGGCGCGGCGCTCGCCGGCTGGTACGGCGCGGCGATGCTCTGCTACGTCACGCCGAAGGAGCACCTGGGACTCCCCGAGAAGGAAGACGTCAAGCAGGGGATGGTCGCCTACAAGATCGCCGCCCACGCCGCCGACGTGGCCCGCAAGCGCCCCGGCGCCCAGGACCGCGACGACGCGCTGTCGAAGGCCCGCTTCGAGTTCGACTGGAACGAGCAGTTCCGCCTGTCGCTCGACCCCGAAACGGCCCGCCGCTACCACGACGAGACGCTGCCGCAGGACACGTTCAAGAGCGCCCACTTCTGCAGCATGTGCGGGCCGAAGTACTGCTCGATGAAGATCACGCAGGACATCCGCAAGATGGCCGAGAACCAAGAGCTGGTCGAACTGGCGGTCGCCGAGTAGGCGGCAGCGGAGCTCATCTCGCACGGAGGAGGGACGAAGCGTGACCGAAGCTCGGCGCCGGACCGTCGTCTCGTTGTTCAGCGGAGCGGGGGGTCTGGACCTCGGTCTCGAGCAGGCCGGCTGGCGAACGGTGGCCGCGACCGACTTCGACGCGGACTGCGTGCGGACGTTGCTGCACAACCAAGCGCGCGGCGTTGCCGTCGAAGGGAGTTGCGCCACCTTCCTCGACGGCGCGCAGGTGGTGCGGGAAGACGTGGCGGAGTTGTCCGCCGACCAGCTCAGGCCCGGGTCGCGGTTACCGATTGACCTGCTCGTGGGAGGGCCCCCCTGCCAGCCGTTCAGCTCCAGCGGCAAGCAGCTCGGCGTGTTCGAGACCCGCGGCAGGCTGTTCGAGCACTTCGTGCGCATCGCCGAGGGGCTCCGCCCGCGGGCGATCCTGTTCGAGAACGTCCGCGGCCTGGTGACCGCGCGCGGCGAGTCGGGCGAACCGGGCGACGTGGTCGCGCAGATCCGTGCGGCGTTCCACGCGATCGGCTACGCGACCTCGTTCGCGGTGCTCAACGCGGGCGACTTCGGGGCGCCTCAGCGACGGGTCCGGCTGTTCATGATCGGGACCCGCGACGTCGATGCCCCCGCGTTTCCGCCGCCGACGCACGCCAAGGTCGCGATGAGTGACTTGTTCGGCGGGACCAAACCGTGGGTCACGCTCGGCGAGTTCCTCAAGTCGCGACCCAAGCCGCGGCCCGAGGACTGCGAACGCCCTAGCGAGGCGCTCGCCGAGCTCTTACGCGACGTTCCCGAGGGGAGCGGCGTGAAGAGCCCCGGCCGCCCCGAGCCGACGCGCCCCGGTGGGCACTGGGGCTACCGCCAAGGGACGTTCGTCGCCGACCGCTCGCAACCGGCCCGCACCGTGACGGCGACCGCCTCGCAGGACTGGGTCCGCGACTCCGCCGGGCGACTGAGGCGTTTGACGCTCGGCGAGTGCGCAGCGCTCCAAGGCTTCCCCGACGAGTGGGAGTTCCTCGGCGCCCGCGCGAGCCGCTTCCGGCAAGTCGGCAACGCGGTCCCAGCCGTGTTCGGGCGTGCCCTCGGACAAACGATCGCCGAAGCGCTCGAAGGCCCCAAACGGCGCAAACCCACGGCGCGGGACCTGCCGAGCACCATGGCTGCCGCCGTCGAGTACACGAAGCGCGACCACGCGCGGAACGCGGTGGCGCGGCCACGGACGAACGCGTTCTTGGTCGGCTCGACAGCCTTGTCCGCGACCCGCTAGGTAGGCGCTCTGGTGCGATGCTTCTGAAGGTGTCAGTCGGCGTCTGGATACGTGGCAACGCTGCTTGGTAGAGTGGGGCTCTGCCGCAGCCTTACTTCCCCCGACCACTGCGCCCCGTCCAAGGAGCTCCCCCATGCGAATCCGACCGCTCTGCTTGCTCGCCGTCATGTGCGTCGCCCTCGGTTGCGGCGAGGCGCCCGTCTCCCTGGGGTCGGCCGATCCGGGAGCCTCGCGAACGATCGTCGGTGAGGCCGTCCAGCCCGCGGCGTTCAACTCGGCGGGGGCCCCGACGGTGGCGTTCGACGTCCCCGACATGGTGTGCGAGCACATGTGCGCCCCCAAGGTGCGTGAGACGCTCGCCGCGCAGCCGGGGGTGGTCGATGTGAAGGTCGATGTCGAGACGAAGCTCGCGACCGTCGCCGTCGATGAAGCGCTGTTCGACGCCGAGAAGGCTGTCGCGGCGCTCGTCGCCGCGGAGTTCGCGGGGACCGCACTGCACGCCGAAGCCGCTCAACCAGTCGTGGAAGAACCGGCCATGAACGAACCGGCCGTGAACGAACCGACCGCCCAAGAGAAGGCCCCGAAGACCGAAAGCTGAGAGCCGACAGCCAACGGCCAATCGCCACCCACGCCCCCATAACGCTACGAGGCCCTCTCCCATGCCCACGCAGTTCGACAACGTCACCGTGTTCGTCGCGGCGAACGTTTACTTCGACGGCAAGGTCACCAGCCGCAAGCTTCGCTTCGCCGACGGGTCGGAGAAGACGCTCGGCGTGATGCTCCCCGGCGAGTACGAGTTCGGCACCGGCAAACCCGAGCTGATGGAGATCACCCGTGGGCGACTCGACGTGCTGCTGCCGGGCGAGGGGGAGTGGCGGACGATCGTCGGCGGCGAGTCGTTCAACGTCGCCGGCGACGCCCGGTTCCAGTTGCGCGTCCACGAGCTGACGGATTACGTCTGCTCGTTTTTGGACGCGTGAGTCGCGGGTCATCGTTGGCTCAGCGGCAAGACCCGCACCCGCAGAGTCGCCACGTTGACCACGACCAGCGCTCCGGCGGCGAGTTCATCGTCGTACCGACTCAAGGCGCCAAGGATGATGCTGCCGACATCGCCGGGAAGCACATTTCTCCCGCGGAGCTGGATCACGCTCGGGCCGCTCGCTCCCGAGAGGGCCAGCATCGCCCCGAAATCGAGGTTGTGCGTTAAACGACAACGCGACCGTTGCTGCGAGCCCGTTCCATGACGGCGGTGTCGGGGGCGTCGAGCTCTCCGACCGCGGACCAGTGGACTGACTCGACCCCGTTCGATTAGAGGTAAGATACCCAGTTTGGCGACAGGTTCACGTCGAGCAGAAGTCGAACGCTCATGGCGCGAGGAGCAGCGGCTCCTCACGCTCCTCCCGACGCCAGGCGGCGTACGAGAGGCACGCCTCGATGTCGTCCGCAGTCAGATAGGGATAGGCCGCCAGCACTTCCTGGTGCGTCTTTCCCGTGGCCAGAAGCCCCAAGACCGTCGCCACGGTCACTCGCAACCCACGGACGCACGGCTTTCCCCCCATGACGGCGGGATCGGTGGTGATGCGGGTCATGTGATTCATGGCATCCCGAGGGATTCTCGCAGGACCGAGAGACTCTGCCCCCCATTCTAACGCTCGCCGGGCAGGGTTCCACACTTGCCCCCATCCCCGCCAGGTCCCGCGCCTTCGGCCGGTAGAACAGCGCCACCGGCGCCATCAGCAGCGTCGCCACCGCGAACGCGTGTCGCGCATGCGCTACGCGGCGCGTCGTGACGTTGTTTCTGCCAGCGACTCGGGAACAGCCGGGTCGGCGGTGCGGTTCGCTAATGCCCTCCAAAGGGCGTCTCCCGCGCGAACCGACGTGCGCTCCACAAGCTGGTAGGCCGCGTAGGACAGGCCCAGCAGTGCCGGGTAGATCGCCACAGAGATCGCCAGCTTGGCGTAGGGGTGGATGTCGCCCCCCGGGGCGAGCAGGTTCGAGACCTGAAACACGGCTGTCGAACCGAGGGGCTGGTGCAGCAGGTAGAAGCTGTAGCTCACCACCCCCAGCAGCCCGAGGTGCGACCACGCAAGCCCCGCGATGCCGCGTTCCGGCGCCCGCAGCCGGCCGCTCAGGAATCGGTCGAGCAGCACGGCGCTTACCAGTGAGTAGCCGAGGAAGTTGAATTCGGATACGGGCTTCCAAAGAGTTGTCGCGAGCGTCGCAAGGAGGACGGCCGTCAGTGGCCAGCGGGCGAAGGGGGTCTCGCGGTCACGGCGCCAGCACTCGGCCAAGTAGGCGCCGAGCGCCCAACACAGCCAGAACGCGAACGGCGACGGCACGAGTCCCCGCGCCAAGAAGATCGCTTCGGGGGTGTCCTCGACCGCCAGCCGCCAGAACGTCCAACCGATCCGCACGCCGACTTCGCTCGTCGCGGCGACGGCGATCGACCAGCCCCAACCCCATCGGTAGGCGATCCACGCCAGCAGTGGGTAGAGGGCGTAGAGCTGCGCTTCGACGGCGATGCTCCAGAACGAGGAGTTGATGCCGAAGAACGTGTGGCAGTCGAGGTTGTGCGTCAGGGCGACGTGCATCCCGACGTCGTACACACGGTTTGGCGTGTCCCACCTCGGCGCGAGCAGCGGCTTGGCGAACAGGAAGACGAGCATCGCCACTAGGTACGGCGGGTAGATGCGGAAGAAGCGGCGATGGAAGAACTTCAGCCAACTCCGGTCGCCGGACGACTCGAAGCTGCTGTGAATGCAAAAGCCACTGATGACGAAGAACAGCGCGACGCCGAACAACCCGTACGTCAGCGGGAAGACTGCGTAGAACGAGGCGTCGGTCGCGGGGCCCGGCCACTGACCAACCCACGGCAAACCGACGTAACCGTAGGCGTCGTAGAGGGCGTGGTGTAGGAACACCACGAGAATGGCGATCCCCCGCAACCCGTCCAAGAACGGGAGACGCGCGTCGTGCATGGCCATTGCAGGGGGGACTCCCAGGCGCGGGCCCCGTCTCGCCGGGCTACGCGGAGCCGGCGCCTCGCGATCGGGGCCGCGCGGCGGTTGTAGCAAGGGGGCGGATCGCCCCGGAAGGCCAACCAGCGACCGCTGGCGCCGGTCGCTTCGGCGGCGCTGGGCCGCGTGGCGTCGCGGTGCGTCAACCCGCTAGGTCGCGCGCCTTCGGCCGGTAGAACAGCACCACCGGCAGCATCATCAGCGCCGCCACCGCGAACATCGTGTTCCGCGGCTGGCCCGCTCGCTCGAGCAGCGGCAGCACGTTGTCGTACAGCACGGCCCCCAGCAGGATGCCGACCCAGTTGCACTGGTTCATCAGGCCGATCACGCGTCCCTTCTCCTCGGCAGGAGGGAGCGTCTGGAGCGAGACCTGCACTGGGACGATGAAGGCCCCCGTCGCGATCCCAGTGAGCACCAGGGCGGGGATGCTGCCGCAGAAGCCGAGCAGGTGGCGGTGCTCGCCGCCGCGGAGCGACAGCAGCAGCAAGCCGACGACGACTCCGGCCGCGCCGCCGAGCACGACCCGCGGGTCGATCCGCCCAGCTGACAGTCGCCCGCCGAGCAGGCAGCCGACGGGGATTCCCACGCCGAGCATCGCGGCGAGGACGCTGGTGTTCCCGTCGTTGAGCCCCATCTGCGTCTTGCCGAGCGCGTTGACGGTCTGCTGGACCATCCCGCCGAGCATCCAGAACGTGCTGGTCACGATCAGCGCGGCGAGCAGTTCCTTGTCGCGCCAAACGATCCGCAGCAGCTCGGGAGGGGCTAGGAAGTCCCAGAACCGCAGTGGCATCGTCGGGTTCGCGGGACGTGTCGGACGCACCAGCAGCGCGGTGACGACCCCCACGAGCGCGACGCCGATGCACGCCAGCGATCCTTGCCACATGGTCGAAACGTCGGCCACCAGTTTTCCCGCGAGCACGGTGCCGAAGATGATCGCCACGAACGTGAACATCAGGAAGATGCCATTTGCCTGTGGCAGGTCGCGCTCGCGGATCATCTCGGGGAGGATTCCGTACTTGGGGGGGCCGAACATCGCGGTGTGGACCCCCATCAAAGCAAGGACCACCAACATGCCGTTGAGACCGACCGACCCGTAGTTGAGGAACCCGACGAGGCCGAGCAGCATGATCAGCACCTCGGCGCCCTTGCAGGCGACGATGATCGAACGCTTGCTGACGCGGTCGGCGAGCCAACCGGCAAAGCCGGAACACAGCAGGATCGAGCCCGCGAAAACGATCATCACTTGGCCCTGGCGGTCCGCGACGGTCTCGCCCCGCAGCTTGGCGGCGGCTAGCTGCGCGGCGGTCGGCGTGGCGAGCAGCAGCAGCAGTTGTTTGAAGAGGTTGTCGTTGAAGGCACCCAGGAACTGCGTGACGCTCATCCCCCAGAAAGCGCGGTCTTTGAGCAGCGGCGGGAGGCTCTCGGCCTTGTGCGGGTCGTTCATGTGGCGGATTATCGGGACCGCCCGCGAATCGGCCTAGACGGGTTTCGGGGGGTGAAGCGTTTGGCGAGCCGGCGACGTGAGTCATCGGAGTCGTTCGCCGCCGAGAGACTTCACCCCTCGCAATCCCTCCGGCGACTGACGTCGCCGGCTCGCCTTCCTTGGCGCCTTTGCGAGAACGTTGCAATGGAAGCCACCCCGCCACGGCCTCGGCTGCTTTCGCTCGACGCGATGCGTGGGCTGGTCGTGCTGCTCATGCTGCTCGTCAACATGACGTGGAACCGCGACGTGTTCCCGCGGCAGTTCTTCCACGTCGAGTGGAACGACCCGGCGCAGGGGGTGACGCTTGCGGACCTAGTGTTCCCGTGGTTCGTGTTCATCGCCGGCGCAGCCGTCCCTCTGTCGCTGCGCGGCGGGCGCGGCAGCGGCCGGAGCGCCGCGGCGATCCTCGCCGGCGCGCTGCGTCGCGGCGCGGTGCTCTACCTGCTCGGCGTGCTGCTGACAGTCGCCTCGTTCGCGCACGAGCGCCCGCTGCAGTGGTCGATGCTCCTCTCTTGGAACATCTTGCAGTTGCTCGGCGCGTCGTACGTCGTGGTCGTTGCGGTGTGGCTCGCGACCGAGCGCGTCCCCGAGCGCTGGCGCGCCGCGTGGCGGGTCGCGCTGGTCGCCGCGGCGTGGCTCGGGAGATGGGCGCTGCTCGCGCTCGCGCCGTACGAGTGGGTAACCGGGTTCGTCAAGCCGCGACCGATCGATGGGGCCCCCGTCGGTCCCGGCACCTGGGCCCACCACGACGCGGTGAACCAGTGGCTGAACCGCGAGTTCGTCGCCGTCCCAACGACGTTCGACCTGCTCGCCGGTTGGCTCGGCATGCTGCAGCAGGTCTTGCCCCTCGCGGCGATCGGCGTCGTCGGGGGGCTCGCGACCACGGCGCTTGAAGCGGGACGCCTCCGGCGGGTCGCGGTCGTCGGCGTGGGGCTGGTCCTCGTCGCGTTCGCGCTGCGGTGGGGCTACCGCGCCGAAGGGGGTGGGCTGTGGGGAACGGCGACCGTCCCCTTCAGCAAGTGGCTGATCAGCCCCGCGTACTGCGCGCTCGCGGCCGGGACCGGGTCGATCTTGCTCGCCGCGATAGCGAGCGTTGTCGATCGCAAGCGCTGGACCACGCTGTGGCCGCTGCGCGTGGTGGGGATGAACCCGCTGGCCGTGTACGTCGGCGCTGAGCTGTCGTTCAACACGATCTTCACGAAGTGGCTATTGCCACTCCCCGACGGGGGGAGCGACACGATCGCCGCCGCCACGCAGGCGTGGCTTGCGCACGCCACGTCGTCGCCCCTCGGTGCGGGGCTCGGGTGGGCCGCGATCTGGATCGTCCTGTGGTGGTGCGTCGCCTGGAGGATGGACCGGGCCGGGGTCTACGTGCGGGCGTAGCGAACGGCTCCGCGCTCGACCTACTCCGCCGCGTCGCGCCGCAGGCGCTCGACGACTTCGGGGAGCGGGTACTCGGTGATCGGGCCGCCGAGCTTCGCGATCTGCTTGAGCCGCCGCCATCCGCGTGTGACCAGCTCTTCGCGCGCGCTCACGAAGCCCACGTCGAGTGACCGCTTGTCGAACGGCCCGTCGCACGCGACCGGTGCGAACCGCTCGGCGACGACGTACTGCGCCAGTGCTGGGTCGCAGCGCAGGTGTCGCTCGCGGGCCGTGTGCAGGACCTCCGGGTCGATCTGCCCGATGACGAACCGCAGGTAGAGGGCCGAGTCGGTGACGGCGCCGACGTCCTCTCCGCACACGTCGCACAGGTATCCTTCGTCGCACTTGGCCATGTCTTGTAACTGCGGGGGGTCACGAAGCGAGGCGCGCGGACGATCGATACAACCGGCTCAATCGGAAATCCTTCGCCGAAGGGGAAAGTCACGATCACGGGGCGCCGATAGACTACCCGAGTTGCTCCCACGCGTCCTCGCCCCGACCCGCGTCGCGCACGCCGCGCCGACCTCGTCTCGCGTTGTCGCCCTCGGCCTTCGGCCAGCATGCCCAACACGCTGTTCACCCCCCGGCAGGTCGCGACGGCGCTCGGCGTGAGCGAGTCGTCGGTCAAGCGCTGGGTCGATGCCGGCAAGCTGGTCGCCGGCAAGACCGTCGGGGGGCACCGCAAGGTCACGCTGTCGAGCGTCGCCCAGTTCGTCCGCGCGTCGGGCCAATCCGTCGCCCACCCCGACCTGATCGGGCTCGTGTCGGCCAAGGCCACGGCGAGCTCGCTCCACGAAGCGGTGAAGCCGATGTTCGAGGGCCTGATCTCCGGGCGCGAGGCGTTTTGCCGGGCGTCGGTCCTGGGACCCTACCAAGGGGGCGCGAGCGTGGTCGAGCTCGGGGACGACCTGATCGGCCCGGCGTTCAAGCTCGTCGGCGACGGCTGGGCGGCCGGGAGCGTCACGGTGCACGAAGAGCGGCAGGCCTGCGAGACCATCATCACCGTCCTGCACGAGCTACGCCGCTGGGTCCCCGACGCGCTCGACGACGCCCCCGTCGCCGTCGTCGCGACCCCGGCGAAGGACTTCGCCCTCGTCCCGCTGCGGCTGGTTGAGCTCGCGCTCCGCTCGGCCGGCTGGCGTGTCGTGGCGGCCGGCAGCGGCTTGCCGCTTGAGGAGATCGTCGGCTCGATCCGCACGCACGCCGCACGCCTAGCGTGCGTGAGCGCCACGCACCTGGAGGACCCAGCCGGTTTCCTGCGGGATTACCGCGAGGTGCTCGTCGAACCGACCCGGCGCGAGTGGGGCGTGGCGCACGCCCTGGGGGGGACGGCCCTCTCCAGCGCCGACCTGACCTCCTCCGGGGCCGACTTGGCGGCCCGATCGCTGGCGGACCTCGACGTCTGGCAGGCGTCGCTTCGGGTCGTCTAGCGAGCCACTACGGCAAACCGAACCTGTTGCTGGCCGGTCGCAGCGGCTGTGGGTCGCGGTTATCAGGTCCGCGACCCCCGGACGGCCACTTCAGCACCGGTCGCTCCAACGTAGGCTTACGGGCGCCTCCCGCGCGCGATTCTCGCCGCTCGTCGGTTCGCAAAGCTAACGAAGGCGAAAATGGGATCGAGCTCTCTCGACAGCCTTTTGTCGGCAATGGACGCCGCAGCGAGCGTGAACAGCGCCCTACGAGGTACGGGCGCAACCGCCTCGGAGATCCCGCCCGAGGTGCTGGACTCGATCCTGCTCGCCAGCAACCCCCGCAAAGAATCCGCCAGCGTGCGGCTCACCCCGAACGTGGTGATCGAGCGCATCGCGCGCTGCCCGGGCTGTTGCGAGGAGATGGACCTTCCGGCGCCGCGCGCCGGGGAGCCGACCGAGACGTGGCGCTGCCTACGATGCGGCGCGACCTGTCTGAGTGGCCCGACGGGTGGACCGAGGTTTGACCCCGCAGCCCACGCCGAGCGGGCGACCGACCCCCTGGCGATCCCCTCGCGGGGGCTCCCCACACAGGACCTGAGCGCGCTGCGCCGTGTCGTGTCGTTGATTGCCGCCGTGAGCCACCTGCACAACGAGCGCCGCACCGCCCCTCGATACCCCGTTTCGCTCCCCGCGCTGGGCGCGCCGCTCGATCGTGACGGGCGAGTGATCCCGCCGATGCTGAAGTTGACGCTCCGCGACGTGTCGATTGAGGGGCTGTCGTTCTTCGCGTTCGTCCCCGTGTCGTGCGAGCGGATGGTGATCGACCTGACCCCCGGCGGGCTCCCCGGCGCGCAGGTCGTCGTTGCGCTGACGCGCTTGCGGCAGTTGGGGTTCCTGTACGAGGTCGGCGGCACGTTCGTCGTCAACGAGTGAACGGGAGCGCTGGCGAAGGGGGCGGGCCTCTGCGACCCTAAGCGGGTCCTCTTCCGCCGCCCGTCTCTACTCTCCGAGTCGATCGTGCCAACACCGCTCCGCGTCGCGTTCCTCGGCCTGGGGATCATGGGGGGGGCGATGGCCCGCAACCTGGTCCGCGGCGGGCTACGCGTGACGGTCTGGAACCGCTCGCCCGGCAAGACGCGGCCGCTCGCCGACGAAGGGGCGACCGTGGTGGCGAGCCCGGCCGAGGCGGTTGACGGCGGCTGCGACCTTGTCTGCGTGTGCGTCACCGACACGCCCGACGTCGAGCAAGTGCTCTTCGGTCCCGCGGGGGTCGCGAGCGCCGCGCCCAAGTCGCTGCGCGGGCTGGTGGTCGTCGATCACTCGACGATCTCCCCCGACGCGACCCGCGGCTTCGCGGCGCGCCTCGCGACGCTCGGCGCCACGCTGCTCGACGCCCCGGTGACCGGCGGCGACGTCGGCGCCCGGGCCGGCACGCTGACGATCATGGTCGGGGGCGAGGCCGACGCGCTCCGACACGCCGAGCCCGCGCTGCGGCTGATGGGCAAGTCGATCGTCCACCTGGGGCCCTGCGGCAGCGGGCAAGCCTGCAAGGCGTGCAACCAAGTCGCCGCCGCCGCGGCGCTCGTCGGCGCCTGCGAGGCGCTCGCCCTCGCGAAGCGGTCGGGGCTCGACCTGCGGCAAGTCGTCGAGGTCGTTTCGTCGGGGGCGGCCGGGTCGTGGCAGCTCGCCAACCTCGGGCCAAAGATCGCCGCGGGGGACCACGCCCCGGGATTCATGATCGACCTGCTGTTGAAGGACCTTCGGATCGTCGGCGGGGCGTCCGACGTGCTGTCGCTACCGATGCCCGTCACGCGCGCCGCTGAGGCGCTGTTCAAGGCCGCGCAAGCGGCGGGCCACGGCGTGAAGGGAACGCAAGCCGTCTCGGCCGTGCTCGAGCGCCTCGGGCGATTTCGGTTTGCCGACGAGCGTGCGTAGTCGCCAACTCATGCGGCAAACCCCCAACGAATACGCTTGAAGCGACTGCGCCCAACTGAGTAGAATCAGCCACGCTCTACGGCGTATGTCCGCGAGCAGAATCGGTATGCGTCGGGCGGCGCGACCGGCGACGAGACCCACCCCAGCGTCCCTCCCCCAGGGACCACCTGCCGCCACCTCGATCGGGTGCCCGGGAAGTCCGGAGTCGGCCCGATCCCCGCCTGACCCTCGCGGTTTGTCGCCCCCGTTCCACCCCCTCGGCAGGAACCGCTGCGACGCGGCCGCGCGCACGGAGCCCCCCGATGTCCCTCGCCAAGTCACTGGTCGTTTCCGTCACGCTGTTTGCCGCCGGCCTGTGCGGCGCCCGTCTCGCGGGCGCTGAAGCGCCACTCTCCAAGACGCCCGCGCCGAAGCCGACGCTGGCTGCCAAGCCCCATTTGCGTAACGGCGCCGCGGCGGCGAAGGTCGCGCCGCATCGACCCGCCGTGCGGCGTCCGACAGCGGGAGAGCTCGCCGCGTCGCGGATCACGATCGGCGGGCCGCTCGCCCCCTTCGCCGGGCAGGTATCGACCTTCGCCGCGTCGCGTCCGAACCACAGCCTCTTCAACGCGACGACGGCGAACCGGTCGCCCGGCGCCCCGACCGCGGCCGCGCGTAGCCAGCAGAGCGCCGCGGCGCCCCAGAACGCGCTCGCGAATGGTCTGACGCTCGACCCGACTTCAGGGGGACTCGACGCCGCGTTTGGCCGGCCGGCGGCCGGCCCTTTGACAGGGGGGGCGTCACTGGGGATGAGCGCGATCCCGACCGGCGCCCCGTCGATCGGAGTCGGCGTGGTCGGTAGCACGATCGGAGATGGTCGTGGCTCGACCCCGTTCCCCGCGTCGCGGGGTGCGCTGGGGACGATTCCGACTGCGAGCTCGCTAACCGGCGCCGGTTCGGGCTTGTCGAGCCCCTGACGGCATCGAACGTTCTTACCGCGATCCGAGTGTGGCGAACGCCTCGTCGAGCGAAGCGTCTTCCGCGTTGAGCTCGACCGAGTCGGCTGGTTCGGCTAAGCCGACGGCGGCCAGACCGACCGACGGGGAAACTCCCGCGGCGACAAGCAGCAGCAGCGCCTCGTCGGCAGTCGCGCCCTCGGTCGGGGTGAGGGCCGCGCGTGGCGCGGGTCGAAGCACCGGTCGGTGTTGCGACACCCCGACGCTCGACGCGGCGACGGGAAACGACTGAACCGCCGCTGCGGGATGGACCGTCTCCGCGACGTCCTCCGACGGGGCATCGACCAGCAAGGCGAACGCCGGTTGGGGCTCGAAGACTGCGACGAGCGCCGGCGCACGCCGCACGAGTCCCGCAAACGAGTCGAGCCACAGGTCGGGGCGCGGTCCGACGAACGGCTCGAAGTCGAGCGTCGGGACGAACACGTCCCCTTCGTCGCTCGACGCCAGCGCGGCCTGCGGCGCGGTGTACTCGAAGCGGCCGATGCTCCCGGCTATATCGACGTAGTACATGTAGCCGTCGGGGCCCATCGACATCTCGACCACTGTGCCTACCGATCCGCTGACGACCAGCGACTGCTGGAGCTGGCCGTTCGCGTCGAGCTGCACCGCGCGGATCGTGGGGTCGCCGTAGTCGGTGAAGAACGCCGCCCCTTGGTACTCGACCGGGTAGCGCGTGCCGGTGTAGAAGTCTCCCATCACGATCGCGACCCCGCCGGCCGCGTGGGATCGGCTCCAGGCGGGGGTCGCTGCGGCGCCCCCCGCGCTATAAAACGCCTGCGCTTCGGGGAGGTCTTGGTAGCCGCCGGTCCGCCGGTTGACGCCACTCCCCCCTTGGCTGCCGTTCCCGGCGCCCCCTTCGTAGAAGGGCCAGCCGAAGTTCTGCCCACGCCCCGAGTTCAGCTCCTCCCAGGCGGTCCAGCCGACGTCGCCGACCACCGGGTGGCCCGTCTCGGGATCGACCGCCATGCGGAACGAGTTGCGGACGCCGTAGTTGAAGACCTTCGAGCGGTCGGCGTCGAGGTCGCCGTTGAAGAACGGGTTGTCGCTTAGGCCGCGGCCGGTGATCGGGTCGATCCGCAGGACCTTGCCTGATAGGTTGTCGAGCTGCTGCGTGCGGACGGTGCGCGGATCGACGCGGCCGTAGCTCGTGCCGTCGCCGTTGGTGACGTACAGCGTGCCGTCCGGTCCGAAGTCGAGCGCGCCGATCGTGTGCGACTGGCTGTCGGTGATCAGGATGTCGCGGATGAACGTCCCGTTGGGTTGCAACCCCGACGGCGCGAGCGAGAGGTCTTCCGTGCTGTCGCGGTCCGGTCGGCTGATGTTCTCCCAGGTGCTGTTGGTCCCCATCAGCACGACTTCGCTCCCGGCGACAATCGTCCGGTAACCATTCGATGCGTCGGCCGTGACGCGCGTCAGGCGCGAGCCGCGATTGCCGAAGTTGTCGGGCGCCGCGAGGCCGGCCTGGCCCTGCGTCTCCGGAGGGTCGTACGTGTAGAGGACGTAGACGTACGGGTTCTGCGCGAAGTTCGGGTGGACGGCGAGGCCCAGCAGGCCGCGATCGCGGACGTTGTTGACCGGCGTGCGGTAGTCGAGGAAGTCGCCGCTCTGCAGCACGCCGTTCACCGCCAGGCGGACGCGGCCGTCCTTCTGCGCGATGTACATCAGCGTCGAGCCGCTGACCTGCGCGAAGTCGATCGCCGTCGGTTGGTCGAGGCCGCTCAGCACCGTGCGGGCGGTGAACTGGCCTTCCTCCGAGACCACGGCCTCGCTGTAGAGCTGCGAAGTCGGGATGACCTCCTTCGTTTGGCTGGGGCTCGACCAACGCAGTTGTGCGAGGGCCCCCCCGCCGTTCTCGTAGTACTCGACTCGGATCTCGTACTTCACCCCCGCTTGCAGCGCGATCGTGGCGGTCGATGCGGTGGGGGCGCGATCCACCCAATCGTTGATGATCTGCTGGCCGTTGACCCACACCCGCACGCCGTCGTCGGTCGTGGCCTCGAAGGTGTACGTCTCGCTGAACAGCGGCTGCACCTGGCCGGTCCAGCGGACGCTGAAATTGTCAGCCGGCACGCGCGGCGAGGGGGACCCCGTGGCCCAGTTGAAGTTGACCGTGGCGTCGGTCCGCGCGAGCAGCAGGTCGGTGAGCGTCCGACCGGCGAAGTACTTCCCCCTGAGCCCGATCCCCGTGCCGACGCTCGGCTGTTCGTCATCGACGATCGTCACGGTCGAGGTCCGCGGCGCGCCGAGGAAAGCCCCGCCGATCACGCGGTCGGCGGCGACGTTGAACGCCTCGTTCCCCTCGCTCGCCGAGTCGTTGGTCACCGCAACGCGGACCGTCTTGCGTGATTCTCCCTCGCGGAACACAACGACGCCGCTGCTGGCGACGAAGTCCTGGCCGGCGATCGCCGTGCCGTTGACCGTCGTGTAGTCGATCGACACGGCGCCCAGCGTCCCCCCGGTGCGGACGAACTCGACGTCGACGAACCCCGCGCCCTCGTTGACCGAGTACTGCGTGGCGCCGAGCGCGAGCGTGCCGGTCTGGCTGGGGTCGGCGCCGAACTGAAAGAACCCATTCGCTTGCAGTTGCTCGCTTTGCGTGAAGCCCGGCTGCACGCCGAAGTTCGGGCGCCACGTTCCGGTCGAGTACGTGGACTGCGCTTCGGCCTCGTAGCGCACGCCGTCGAGCACCACGGCATCGACGCGCAGGTTGCGGTCGGCCCCCCCGGCGGTCGTGCCGTCGTTCGTGAAGGCGACGCGGAGGTTCGCGAGCGCGATCGTCTGACCGTGAACGTAGGACCGCGGAACGAACTGCCGCAGGTTGTAGTTCCCTCCGATCGAGGTCCACGAAGTGGCCGGCGCCGTGGCGACGCGCAGCTCCATCGTTTCGCCGCCGGTGGCGCCAGCGGCCCACACGATGGCGCGCGAGCCCGAGGCGGGTCCCCCCGTCTGCCCGAACGCCGAGTACTCGAAGTAGCCGTTCCCCTGCAGCCGCTCGTCCGACGGGAACGAGGGGACGATGCCACTGCCGAAGAACGTCCCCGTGCTGAAGGTGCTCGAGGCCTCCGACTCGAAGCGGCGCCCGTCGATGACCACGCCATCGACGCGCAGATTGCGGTCGGCGCCCGCGGCGGTTGTCCCGTCGTTGGTGAACGCCACGCGGACCTGCGTCGGGTCGATCTTCGTCGGACTGCTGTACGCGAACGACTCGAACGTCCGGTTGGCGTAGCTCCCGCCGACGTTGGTCCAGGTGCGCGCCAGCGTGTTGCCGACGAACAACTGCATCGTCTCCGACCCGGTCGCCCCCGCGGCGCGGACTTCGACGGTCGAGCCCGCCGTCGCCGAGTAGAAGAACGCCCCGTTGGCGGAGTGCAGGACCTCGCTCTGCGCGTGACGCGGCAGCGACGCGCCGGCGGCGACGCTCCACGTGCCGCTGCTCCAAGTGCGGTTCGACTCGGACTCGAAGTTCACGCCGTTGATCGCAACGCCATCGACGCGCAGGTCCGCCGCGCTGGTCGAGCCGCCGAGGAACCGCACCCCCACCTGGTCGGCGGTCAGGTCGGTCGGGTGGGTGTAGCTCAGCGTTTGGAAGACGCGCGCGCCAAAGTCCCCTTGAACGTTGTCCCAGCGCCGGACTTGGACGCCGTTCACTTCGAGGGCCACGTCCTCGGTCCCGGTGAGGCCCGCGGCGAGGACGTTGATCGTCGCCGCTAGCATCGCGCGGCCTTCGAGGGTCTCAATCCTAAGCGAGCGCTGGCGGGGGGGGGCCAAACGGCGGCGGCTTCTCATGGTGTTCGCCTCGGGAATCACGCCTCCCCAGGGACCGAATCGTTCCGCTGGGAAATCAAGGAGGCGGGCGCACCACGATAACCGGCCAGCTAGCACGCGAGAACCATCGCGGGACAGCATTGTTTAGGCGTTTCGCCGTGCGGGCGAGGCGCCGCGCCGGGGGGCGTCCACGGTGGCGCCCCCTCGATTTCGGCGTGGTGGCCGCGCAGCGAGACGTGGTACGTTTCCGCCGCCGCGAGGGACACGAGGCCGGGCAGGACGCCGCAGTCGGCCCCCCGCGCGAGCGACACCGACGACCGTCGTCACCTGTAGACCCCCGAGGAACGAGCATGGACGCTCGCGAATCGGCCCGCGCCGCGGGCCGCTGGCAGCCCCCCGTTTGGGGGCTGTGTTTGGCGATCGTGGCGTGGGCCCTCCCCACAGCGCCGGTCGAGGCGTTCCCGTTCGCCAAACCGCAGGCGTACCGGACGCAGAACTTCCTCGTGAGGGCGCCGTCGCCGGAGCTTGCACGCGAGATCGGCGAGGCGGCCGAGGCGTGGCGCGAGCGGCTCGCCGTCGAGTGGATCGGCTCGCCGATGCCCAACTGGGGGCAGCCTTGCCCGATCGAGGCGAAGGTCGCCCCGAACCTCGGCGCCGGCGGGGCGACGACATTCGTCTTCGACCGGGGCGAGGTCTTCGGCTGGGACATGAATGTCCAAGGGACGCGCGCGCGGGTGCTCGACTCGGTCCTGCCGCACGAGATCACGCACACGGTCTTCGCGACGTACTTCCGCCAGCCCCTGCCCCGCTGGGCCGACGAGGGCGCCTGCACGACCGTCGAGCACGCCAGCGAGATCGGCAAGCAAGAGCGGCTGTTGATCCAGTTCCTCAAGACCAACAAAGGGATCCCCTTCAGCGAGATGTTCGCGATGAAGGAGTACCCCCCCGAGGTGCTGCCGCTCTACGCCCAGGGGCACTCGCTGACGCAGTTCCTGATTGAACGACGTGGAAGGGCCGCGTTCCTCGAGTTCCTCGAAGACGGCATGGCCGACGAGAACTGGCGCCGCGCCGTGGCGACGCACTACCAGCACGAGAACCTTTACGCGCTGCAACAGGCGTGGCTCGACTGGGTCAAGGCGGGCCGGCCGCGCCTGGCGCCGCAGGGGACGCAAGTCGCCTCGGCGACGCCGCAGCCGCTGCGCGCCGCGGGCGTCGAGCGTCCGCTCGCGCCGGTCGGTAAGCCGTCGGTCTACTCGGCGGGGCTCTCCGGCGGCGCGATGGCTTCGCTTTCGGCTCGGTCTTCAGGGGCTGCGATCACGCCGCTCGCAGCCGGGCCCCCGTCGGCGCCGACGCCGTCGCGGGCCAGCGTTTACGACGCGTCGCTGGGTGAAACGCGGATGTGGCGGTAGCGCAAGTGCGACGTGATGTCGCGACTCGCGGCGTTGGCGACTCACGACGCTCGTGGCGCTACGCCTCGAGCAGCTTCTGCGCGACGTGGTAGAAGACCGGGGCCGCGAAGCAGAGGGCGTCGATCCGGTCGAGCACCCCGCCGTGCCCTTCGACCAGCGTGCCGTAGTCCTGCACGCGGCGGTCGCGTTTGACCGCCGAAAGGGTCATCGCCCCGGCGAAGCCCATCACGGCGATCAGCAGCGACACGAGCGCGGCGTGCCACAGCTCGGCGAACGGCGTGGCGCCGATCTGGTGCAACGCGGCGCCGACCAGCGAGATCGTCGCCGCCGACCCCAGGAAGCCCTCCCAGGTGCGGCTTTGGTTGATCTCGGGGGCGATCACGTGCCTCCCGTAGAGCCGGCTCCAAGCGTACTGCACCGCCTCGCTGAGCATCGACAGCGTGACGAGCAGGAACAGCAGCCGGGCGTTGTCGGAGTGCGTCAGGCCGGGCCCGTCGAGGTACAGCAGCGCGGGGGCGTAGCTCAGGCAGTAGACGCAGACGAGGAGCCCGGCCTGGATCTTCGACGCCCGTTCGAGGAACCGCTTGGGGTCCCCCGCGATCGCGATCCGGATCGGGACGAACAGGAACGCGTACACGGGGATCAGGATGCTGAACAGGCCGTAGGCGTTCTGTCCCACCAGGACGTACTGCAACGGCGTGAAGAAGAAGAACACCCAGAACAGCGCCCGGTGGTCCGACAGCCGCGTGGGGGTCAGCGTGATGAACTCGCGCAACGCCCAGAAGCTCAGCAGCCCGAAGAACGTGACGGTGAGCGTCTTGCTGAGGAACGCCACGGCGAGCAGCGCGCAGATGACCCACCAACTGCGGACGCGGCTGTTGAAGGCGTCGATCGCCGCCGGGTTGAGCCCCAACTGCGGTTGCCGCGCGAGCGCCCAACCGACGAGCGACGCGAGCCCCAACAGCACGACCACGGTCGCGGCGAGCGCCCAGTTCTCTTGAGCCATGGATCGGGCGTTGCGGGGGGTGCGGCCGGGGAACAGCGAGCGCCTGTCGATCAGTCTTCTTCGCGCGGGGCGAGCCGCAACACGGCCTGCCGCGCCCGCGCCAGGAAGTCGGCCTTCGACTCGTCGGCCTCGAGCCACATCGGCGGGCCGAACGTCACCGAGGCCAGCAGCGGCACGGGGAGGTACTCTTCGCGCGGCAGCACGCGGCCCATGTTGTGCAGGTAGACCGGCACGAGCTCAAGGTCCGGGCGCTTCTTGCTAAGGTAGTAGAGGCCGCTCTTGAACTCGCCGACGCTCTCGCCGTCGCTCCGCCCCCCCTCGGGGAACAGGATCACCGAGTGGTTCTCCCCCATCTCGTCGAGCATGATGTCGATGGGGCTCTGGTGGACCTTCACGCTCCGCCGGTCGATGAGCATCGCGTTGTACGCCTTGGCGATCTGCGGGCGCAGCCAGCCCTTGCTCCAATAATCCTTGGCGGCCACCGGACGCGTCAGCTTACGGACGTCCCGCGGCAGTGCCGACCAAACGAGCACCAGGTCGATGTGGCTCGTGTGGTTGGCGAAGTAGACGCGCTGGCACGTGTCGGGCTGGCAATCGACCCAGCGGACGCTCGCGCCGCTCATAAAGCGGGCGAGCCCGGTCAGGCACAGCTCGATGAGCATCGCGAGCAAGGGCGGCGTCGGGGACGGGGCGGGCGGCTGGGGTAGCCCCGCAGTATGACTGACGGGGCGACCCGAATCGACCGGGCGACCCGCGGCCGGCGCTCAGCCCGCGGCGCCGGGCCAGGGCACGCCTGTTTTCTCGCGAAACAGCTCGGCCAGCAGGCGCTCGTAGCCGCGGACCATCACGTCGAGCGACGAATTCTCGACCACGTGCCGGCGGCCCGCTTCGCCAAGCCGGCGAGCCGCCACCGGGTCGAGTAACAGCCCGGTGACACGGTCGGCGAAAGCCCCCTCGTCCCCGGCCGCCACCAGCCGCCCCGTGCGGCCTTCGAGGACGCTCTGGGCGACGCTGCCGACGTCGGTCGCCACAACCGGCTTGCCGCAGGCCATCCCCTCGAGGATCGACACGGGGTTCGCCTCGTTGTGCGACGTGAGCGTCAGCACGTCGAGCGCGGCCAGGACGTCGGGGATGTCGTCGCGATTGCCGAGGAAGCGGACCGCCGCGGCGATCCCCAGCTCGGCGGCGAGGCTCTCTAGGTCCGCGCGGCGCGGGCCGTCGCCAATGACGACGAACGCGGCGTCGGGGACTTTCGCGAGCACACGCTTGGCCATCCCCAGGAACAGCTCGTGGTTCTTCTCGGGACGCAGCGCGGCGAGGATGCCGACGAGGGGCGTCGCCGCGCTGACGCAAAGCTCCTCACGGACGCGCAGCGAATGCGGGCGCGGCGCGAAGCGCTCGACATCGACCCCGTTGGGGATCACGCGGACGCGGGCCTCGGGGAAGCGCTCAAACTCGACGAGGAACCGCCCGTGGGGTTCGGCCACCGCAATGAAGGCGCCGGTGATCGGCGTCAACCAGCGGTTGAGTCGCCCCACACCGTCGGGCCACCCCGTGCTGTGGAGCGCCGCGGCGATCACGGGTGTCCCGGCGGCCTTCGCCGCGAGACGCCCCCAGAACATCTTGTCGCCGGCGCCAACGGTCACCACCGCGGCGTACTTGCGCTCCTTGCAGAGCTTTACCAGGCGCGGCAGCACACGGAGGTCGTACTTGCCGCGCAGCAGCCCGTGGTGGACCGGGTAGCCTTCCTTAGCGAGACGTTCGCCGAGCGGCCCGGGCGCCTTCAGGCAGACGACCTCCGGCGCGAACCGGCGCTTGTCGAGCCGGCGCACAAGGTTCACGAGCAGCGTCTCGGCGCCCCCCACGGGCATGCTTGTCTGCACGAACAGCACCCGCGCGGGGGTGGCGTTCGGCTCGGCCTCGACGCGGGGCGGCGCGATCGTTGAAGACGGACTGGACATCGTTCGGCGCAGCCGGAACCCCGGCGTCCTTCAGGTGACGCGCCCGAGCCGCGAGTGCAAGCCGGCGAGCCGGCGCCACAGGGCGGCGCCGATCTCGGCCCGCTCGGCGGGGGTGAAGATCCAGCCGCGAGTGACCGCGAGCGCCACAAGCCCCAGCGTCCCCACGGCGGCGGCGGCAGGCCCGAGCGTCAGTAGGAACGGCGCGCCGAGCGCGAGCAGCGTCCCACGATGAAAGCTCATCCCGCAGCGATGGTTCACTAGCAACTGCATCAGCAGCGCGGTAAGGGTCGAGAGGGCGGTCGCCACGATGGCGCCCCACAGCCCGCACGACGGCAGCAGGGCAAGGTTCAGCGCGACGTTGAGCGCCAGCCCGATCGCCAGCGGCGCCGCGGCGAGGTGCGACTTCTCCGCGCACCAGAGCCACGTTTGCGCGACCAGGAGCAACGAGAACCAGACGCACGAAGCCAGCGTCCAAGGGAGGACCGCGAGGCCGTCGGCGTACTTGTCCTCGAGGGCGTACTTGAACAGCAGCGGGCAAAACAACAGCACGCCGATCCCCGCCACGAGCATCACCAGCGTCGTGAGCTTGAGCCCCAAGTTGAGGCGGCCCGAGACCGAGTCGCGGCGGCCCGCCTCCCAGTCGTGGCTGAGGTGCGGCGTCATCGCACCGACCAGCAGGTTCGCGACCGACACCAGCAGCATCGGCACGATGTTGCTGGTGTGGTAGTTGCCGACCTGCACCAGCGCCTCGGCGGGGGTGAAGTTCGCGCAGTGGACGATCATGTAGCGATCGACGATCGCGAAGACGTTCGTCAGCAGGTTCGTGACCCACACCCAAACGGCGAATCGCATCAGCGGCGGCCAGAACTCACCGTGCCCGATCCGCGTCCCCTCGTCGGGGGTCCGTTCGACGCGCCAGACCGACCACACGACGACGCCGGTGATCGACAGCAAGCAGGCAGCCGCGTATCCGATCACGACGCTCGACACGGCCATCCGCCAGTAGGCGAGCAACGCCAGTGAGATGCACGCGAACGACACGCTCTGCACGAAGTGCATCAGCGAGACGACACGGAACATCCGCAGGCTGGCGAACACCGCCTCGAGGAAGTGGTGGCCGACGACGCACGCCAGGCAGACGAGCACCCCGCCGACCAGCCCCGCGCGCGACGCGTCGCCGAACACCAGCCCGGCCATGAACTCGCGGTTCAGCGCCATCAGCGTGATGACGGTCGCCGCCAGGCCAACGGTCCACACGGTCGTGCGTCGCAGGAACAGTCGCAGCCGTCCCTGCTGGCGGTAGCGATCGAGGTACCGGCCGAACGAGCCGGGGAGCCCGAGTACGGCGAGCGGCGCCGCGAGCAACAGGAAGCTGTACGCCATCTCCCAGTGGCCCAGCTCTTCGGGTTCGAGCCAGCGACAGAACAGCACGGCCCGGCCGAAGCCGAGGCTCCGCTGGACCACGTTCGTCAGCAGCAGCAGGACGATGCTCGAAGCGAGCGTCTCGGGGCGCAGCGCCACCTTGCCCCGCGAGCGCGGAGGCGTGGCGGGGAGCGCGTCGATCGCGTCGCCGGGCTCGAAGCCCGTCGCGCGCTCTTCGCACTCGCGCTTGGCTGGTAAGGTCGCGGCGCTAATGGGCGACCCCCTCCGCCGGAGCGGGCTGGGGGGTCGGGCGCGCAAGCCGCATCAGTTGATCGTCATCGACGCGGTCGTCCCCCGCGAGGAAGCGGGTGTCGATCGTCATCCAGTTGGTGAAGCGGGCCCAGATCGGGTCGCCGTGGATCCGACGCACGTGGTACGGGTCCTGCTTGTGCTCGTTCGAAGGGGGCAGGTTGAAATTGCCGTAGGCGGAGCAGACGCCGAGGAGCCCCGCACGGCGCGCCGCGGCGACCCCTTCGGCGCACAGGTCCGAGGGCTGCCCGTTGGGGAACGCGAAGTACCGCACCGGGTGGCCGGTCCAGCTCCGCAGGTCGTCAACCGAGCCGCCGATCTCGCCGTCGAGGATCGTCGCGTCGGTCACGCCCCCCAGCTTCCTGTGCGTGCGGGTGTGGGCCCCCAACTCGACACCGGCGTCGGCCATCGACTTGAGCTGGTCGATCGTGTTGGGGCGCAGCGGGCAGCCGCGCTCGACGTCGTGCGGGAATGGCTTTTGGTTCGCGATGAAGTCGGTCGAGACGAAGTAGGTCGTCGGGATTCCGCGCTCCACCAGCAGCGGGATCGCCTGCTCGCAGTTGTCGGCGTAACCGTCGTCGAACGTGATGACGACGCTCGGGCGGTGGCTGTCGCATTCGGCGACGCGGCGCTGCCCCTCGGCCATCGACACGAAGTCGAACCGACGGGCGAGCCAATCGAGTTGCTCGACAAACTCGCGCGTCGAGATCGTCCAGGGGTTGTGATTCGCTTCGGCGACCCGGTGATAGAACAGCGAGCAAACGGGCGCCCGACCGTGCTCCGACAGCGCGGCGACGAGCCGAGCCCGTCGCGACCAGGTCGCGAGCTGGTAGAGCCCGAGCGCAGTTTGTCGCCACCGGTTCATCGCTGCGGCATCGAGGGAGCGAACGCAAGAGGCCTCGCCCCGCCGCGCAGCGCGCAGAGCGGGGACTCGGTTTGCTCGGCAATTCTTGCCCAGGAATCGCGTTCGGCAAGCGGCAGGCCGAATGTCACGGATGCGCCGGATGCGCCGGCCGAACGAATCGACGGGACGCGGGTGCGCCGGCCGGGCCATCAACCGCCGAACGCGGCCGGGGGCACGTAGTTCCTCGCGAGCCGATGGCGCTTTTCCGCCGCGGGTCCGGATGTGGCGGCGCGGCCGCGAATCGGGCCCTAGGCTTGCGCAATCGTTGGCGTAGCCCTGCTGCGCCCCGCCCACGTCCGGCCGAACCCCAACCATGTCCAACGCCCCCGTGACGCTGACTCCGCAGGACTTCGTTGCCCTCGTCGTGCGCCATCGCAAGCTCGTGCTCGCCCCGGCCGCGGTCGGCGCGGTCCTCGCGGCGCTCAGCACGTTTGTCTTCCCGCGCAACTGGAAGGCCGAACAAGGCCTGCTGATCCGCAGCGACGCCGCCGGTTACAGCGCGCAACGCCTCGGCAAGTTCACCGACCTGTCGGAAATGAAGACCGTCCAGGAGACGCTCCTCGAGCTCGCCAAGAGCCACAGCGTCGTCTCGGCAGTCCTCAGCGAAGTCGGCCCCCCCTCGTGGACGCTGGGGACTTGGCCCAGCGAACAGAACGTCGTCGATTTCCGCGATCAGTTGCGGCTGACGCCCCCCGGGGGCGCCGAGTTCGGCAAGACGGAGGTGTTCTACATCGGCGTGCTCGACACGAGCCGCGACCGCGCCGTGAAGCTCGTCGAGTCGTTGACCACCCAGCTCGAGAAACGGATGCGCGAGCTCCGCGGCCAGCGCGCCACGAGCATGGTCTCCGAGGTCGAGCGTTCGGTCGCACTCGCCCGCGAGGGACTCGAGAAGAACGTGCTTCAGCTGTCGGAGTTCGAACAGACCGTCGGCGCCGACCTGATCGAGCTGCGGCACCTGACGAGCCCCAGCGGCGGCCAGAGCGAGCTGGGCCAGCGATCGCTGGCGATCGAATCAGAGCGCCGCCAGTCGATCGAGAACCGACGCCGAAACGAGGCCCTGCTCATTGAACTGCGGGCCGCGGTCAACGACCCGACACGGCTCGTCGCCACCCCGGACGCGCTGCTGACCAGTCAGCCGGCCCTACGCCGGCTCAAGAACGGCCTCGTCGATGCGCAGCTCACGGTCGCTCGCACCGGCGGCGCGCGGACGACTGACCACCCGTACGTCCTCGCGGCGCGGGAGTCGACCCAGCAGATCAAGGTCGAGCTCGCAAACGAGCTGCCGACGGCGATCGCCGGGGTCGAGCTCGAGCTGGAAGTCGGCAAGACCCGCGAGGGGTCCCTCGACGGTGAGCTCGCACAGATCCAGGGCCGCACCGCGGGGCTGGCGTCGAAGCGCACGCGCTACGCCGAGCTGTCGGCCAACGTCGAGAGCCAGACGCGCGTCCTCGAGGGGTCGCTTAAGCACCTCGCCGACGCGCGGAGCCACCAAGCGGGCGTCGTTTCGGCCAGCTTGCTCGCCCGAATCGACGCGGTCGAAGCGGGCGTCCGCCCGGTCGGTCCCGGTCGGATGACCGTGACGATGGCCGGCGGGATGGCGGGGCTGGTGCTGGGGGGCGCCCTGGTGTTCGTCCTCCACGGCGCACCGCCGCGCCGCGGCAAGCGCGCCACGGACGTCCCCGGCGGGACGCCGGTGGTCGGCCCCGGCGGGCGTCGGATGACCGACCAACCCTTGGGCGCCGAGACTGCCGCCGCACAGCCGATCGCTCCCGCCGCCAAGCCCGATGGCGCGTCCGAAGCAGCGCCCCCGCCGAAACCCGCTGCCGTCGCGCCGCCTAGCCCGACGCCGACTCATCCCGCGGGCACAACGCTCGCAGCCGACGCCGAATCGCCCAACGACTGGTACAGCCGCTTGGCGGCCGCGGCCGGCGACGCGCCCCGGCGCTAGTCGCGACCGCGAAACTCCTCGCCTATCCACGCCGCCATGTTGATCCCCGCGCTGCTGCTGGCCGCTGCGCTGCTGCTTATCGGCAGCGTCTGGATCAAGCACGCGTCGGTCGTCGCCATGTCCCTGGCGGTCGTCGTCGTGGGGTACGTCTTTGGCTACGACGTCTGGCACGCCGCCGCCGGCCCCGTGCCGCTGACCTTCGATCGTCTGCTGCTGCTAGGTGTCATGGCGGAGTGCGCTCGCCGCTGGTGGTGGGGCAACACGCTTGGCACTCGCCCGACGGCCGTCGATTGGGGGCTCGCGACGGTCCTCGTTTGGCTCACGGTGAGCTGCTTGGTCAGCAAGCCGGGGGACGACGTCCACCTGCCGACGTCGCCGTTGTTTCGGCTCATCGTCAGCTTCTGGGCCCCGGCGATCCTTTACGGACTGCTGCGGCACGAGCGGATCGACGACGCGCTCGCCCGTCGGTTGATGGTCGGGCTCGCCTGCTTGGGGGTCTACCTCGGAGCCACGGCGCTACTCGAGACCGCGCGCGTTTGGTCGCTCGTCTTCCCCAAGTACATCGCCGACCCGACGCTCGGCCTGCACTTCGGTCGCGCGCGGGGCCCGGCGCTGAACTCCGTCAGCCTGGGGGTTCACCTCGGCGTCTGCGCCGCCGCGGCGTGGCTGCTGATCCCCCGCGCAGGGCAGCGGATGAAGCTGTTCTGGTTAGGGGCCGCGGGGGTCATGGCGCTAGGCGTGCTGCTAACGTACACCCGATCGACGTGGATCGGCCTCGCGATGGCGATCGTCGCGGTGATGACGCTGCAGCTCCCAAGGCCGTGGCGCAAGACGGCGTTCGCTGCCGCGATCGTCGGCGGTGGGCTGTTCCTGGCGGTCGGCAAGGACGCGCTCGTGTCGCTGTCGCGCGAGGACCGCGGCGACGTGTCGGCCCACTCGGTCCAGCAGCGCGCGTCGTTCGCCTACGTGTCGTACCAGATGTTCTGCGACCACCCCCTGTGGGGGGTCGGCTTCGGGAGGTTCTACGACCAGAAGCTCCCCTACCTGACCGATCGCCGGCAGTCGTTCGAACTCGAGTCGATCCGCCCGCTGCACCACCACAACACGTTCCTGTCGCTGCTCACCGAGACCGGTGTCGTCGGACTCGGGGCCTACCTGGCGGTGCTCGCGGGGATCGGCCGCGTCGGGTGGCGGCTCGCGCACGACGAACAAGCCGGCAGCGACTGCCGCCGCTTGGGGCTGCTGGCCCTCGGCGCGCTCGCCGTCTACCTCCCCTCGGCGCTGTTCCACGACTTGTCGCTGGTGCACAGCGACCAATGGCTGCTGTTCACCGTCGCCGGCGCCGCGACCGGCTGCTGGATGAACACCCCCCGTGGCGCTTCGACCAACC